>CAMVPA010000022.1 GCA_947169245.1 uncultured Prevotellaceae bacterium | reverse complement strand
ATATTGGCAAGAAAGATGACCCACTTTCAGAAGAACGTAAAGCTGTAGTGCAGAAGTCTCTAGAAGACTATGTTGCATTCTGCAAAGCGTCAGCTGGCATCATGCCGACAAGCTGGTTTTCCTCTTTCTTCGAGAACACTCAACTCTTGTTAGACACAAATCGAGAGGAGGAAAGTGGTGATGGACTTATTCGCTCCAGTTTAGAGCAAAACCTAACAAACATTCATCTCCTTCCTGTTTTCTACAAGGCAATTACTGATAAGCAAGTTCTGCAATTCTCCTATCAGAGATTTGGGCAGGAACCGTTCCTCCTAACATTCCATCCTCAGTACCTTAAAGAGTATAATGGTCGCTGGTTCGTGTTTGGCGATGCAGATAGAGAACCTTATAAGGCTTACAATGTACCATTGGACAGAATCGTTGGTGAAGTCTGCGAAGTGAACGATGTGGAATACATTCCTGCCCCCAAAGGATTCTATCTGGAGTTCTTTAAGAATATAATAGGTGTCACCCATGAGAAAGGAGCCAAAGTAGAAGTAGTTATCGTCCGTACGAAGACAGATTATCAACACGGTTTGCTGCTTACGAAGCCCCTTCACCATAGTCAGGAAGAAACAATGCCATTTGGTGAACACGAAGACGGCTGTTATGGTGAAGTCCGTCTGACTATAGAACCCAAACGTGAATTACGAGGCCGAATCCTCCTTTATGGTGAGAACCTCGAAGTCATTAGCCCATTGTCATTACGGGAGCAGATTAAGGAGATTCTTAGAAGGCAAATGCAGCATTATCCTGAGAATAAATAGCAGATTTTCCTTCAAAACTACTGCACTTTCAAAAAAATGCAGTATATTTGCAGCATTATTTCTAATGAAAGATGAATATCAAGGAGTACATCAGCCAGAACGGAGGATATATATCCTCAGCAGAAGCAAAGGAGAAATCCCTTTACAACCAACTTTTGTATGAGGTTGAAAAGGGAACTATTGTTCGCGTGCGCCAAGGCATCTATGCGCTCAATGAAGGATTGGCGAAACCAATGGTTGACGTGGAACGACTTGTTCCTGGTGGCGTATTGTGTGCGTATTCTGCATGGTCACACTATGGACTGACTACCCAGATTCCCCTTTCTTATTGTATCGCTATTGAGCGAAGCCGAAAGGTTACCTTGCCTGAATACCCACCCATAGAACTTTTCTTTTTGAGTAAGAATGTTTTCGAACTTGGAGTTTCAGAAACCGTTATCGAGGGCTTTCAGGTTAAGATATACGATATGGAAAAATCCGTGTGCGATGCCGTCAAATATCGTAACAGGATTGGAATAGATGTCAGTTCCGAGGTTCTTCGCAACTATCTTTCACGAAAAGATAGTGATATCACACGCCTTTATGCCTACGCTAATGCCATGCGGTTGGGCAAGCGTATGGACGAACTCGTAAAATATATGATCTAATAGTATGGCAAAAACGATCAAAAACTACGGAAGGTCAGTAAAGGAGCGTCTGCTTAATATCTCTCGTGCAGAGAAATACAGTTCGCAGTTGCTTATCTCACGCTATTTACAAGAGCGACTATTGTACAGACTTTCTCTCAGCGATTATAAGGACAAGTTTATTTTGAAGGGTGGTGCATTGCTCTATGCTCACGATGGTTTTCAGGCACGTCCTACATTGGATATTGATTTCATGGCAAAGAATGTCAGCAACGATATGGCGAATATCAAGAAGATATTCCAAGTGATCTGCCAAATAGAATGTAAGGAGGATGGTGTTGTGTTTGACATCGATACGATAGAAACCAGTGAGATAGCCATTTCCAAGGAGTATCATGGAGTGCGTCTTTCTCTTTTAGCACATCTTGACACAGCCCAGCAGAATATCTCCATGGATATAGGCTTTGGTGATGTCATTACCCCATCTCCTCAACAGTTGGCATTTCCTGCTTTGATTGGCACTGCCCCAGGGGCAAATATCTTGGCCTACTCGTTGGAGACTGTTGTTGCTGAGAAGTTTCAGGCCATGATTTCACTATCGCTTGGAAACAGTCGTATGAAGGACTTCTTCGATGTGTACCAGATTCTGTCAAAGCAGACATTAGATTCTGCTATCCTTTCAGAAGCCATCAAGGCTACATTTGCCAATCGTGGTACTGATTATAAAGAGAACCACCCACTATTCAGTGAGGACTTCTTCACTGATAGTAATCGCTCACTTTATTGGAAAGGATTTCTCAAACGAATCAAGTACAGCAAGCAATTGTCCTTTACTGATGTTGGTGCTCTTATCCGAACTCAATTGCAGCCGTATTGGGAGCAATTGTGCCCAAATAATGACAAATAGTGAATTATTGATAAGGTGGGTAACATTTATACCGAAAATCATGACCTATCACAGTGCAAAAGGCTTGCAATTTGACATTGTAATCCTGCCAATGTATAATGGCGCATCAGATAATGAATCAAGAAAAGCCCTATATGTGGCTATGACCCGTACTATGCATAAGTTGTTCGTTCTCTATTCCACGACAAATCTGGCATATCCTCTGTCGGATGTCCCAACGAAGTTATATCTTAAAAACGAGGTGTAAAATTGGGGGCATAGTTCACGACAACAAAAGAATAAAAATAAGAAACGTTATGATGATTGTGCCATTAAAAATGGCACAAATCTCCCAAGTGCTGTTTGCTACGGGCCGGACAGACCACTAGATTATTATGAGCAGGCGCAAAACAGATACAGAGTGTTTTTTTAGGAAAAGAAATTTTTTTTCCCCGCTATCAAGCAAGCAAAAACCGATAACAAGCCTTGTGGAATTACGATTTTTGCAGAATATGCATTGATATATCAGAGATTTGTTGTATCTTTGCAGTGTCCTAAAACATGATGAATATGACTACCAAGAATATCTTTGCTGGAGTGGGTGTCAGGACAACGTTCGTGAATATCTTTTACGACGAGTTGATGAAGCGTGAGTTTGTGACGCTCGCTGACATTATGTGTATCAAGCGGAGGCTTCCAAAAGGCTTCTACGATAATAATCCAAAGGCGACACTTTCTAAAGAGATGTTCTATGGCGACTTGAAGAAGGCTTCTTCAGAAGTGGTCAGAGCCCTGGAACAGGTTAGTCCCGGAGGTATTGAGGACAATGGTAAGACGGGCAAGGGTAAGGCGTTTAAATATATTGGCAAGAGTGACGACCCGCTAGCAGCGGAACGGCAGGCCATCGAACAGAAACGGATTGAGGATTATGTCGCCTTCTGCAAGGCATCAGCAGGCATCCTGCCATACAGTTGGTTTTCATCTTATTTCGAGAACACTCAGTTGCTTCTTGACACCAACAGGGAGGCAGAGAGCGGTGCCAGCCATATCCGTTCCAGTTTGGAGCAGAATCTAACGAATATCGATCTCTTACCAGTGTTCAACAAAGCCATTACGGACAGGCAGGTTTTGCAGTTCTCCTATCAGCCTTTCGGGCAGGATGCTTTCGAACTCATTTTTCATCCTCAGTTCTTGAAAGAATATAATGGTCGTTGGTTCGTGTTTGGCGATGCCGATCGTGAACCCTATCAAGCATACAATGTGCCTTTGGACAGAATTGTTGGTGAGGTTTGCGAGGTGAACGGTATGGAATACATCCCAGCTCCCAAAGGATTCTATCAGGAGTATTTTAATAATATCGTTGGTGTCACCCATGAGAAGGATGCCAAGGTTGAGGAAGTCGTCATTCGAACAAAGACAGAGTATCAGCATGGCTTGCTACTGACCAAACCCTTGCACCATAGCCAGAAAGAGACTATTCCCTTTGGAGAACATGATGGTCAATGGTATGGAGAAGTGACGCTGACGATAGAACCCAATCGCGAACTGCGAGGCAGGATCTTGATGTACGGTGAGAATCTCGAGGTGATGCAGCCGCTGCGACTAAGAGAGCAGATAAAGTATATTCTAAAGTGTCAAATTGTGCAATATGATGGTCATTTTGATGAAAAAATAGAGAATTCTATATAAATTTCTGATTTTTTTTGTATCTTTGTCCTCAAATTAAAAATGTAGTCATGATATACGATATTGAGTTTGAAAATATGTATTCCTTCAAAGAGAAAGTCGTCTTTTCTATGGAAGGTACAGAGACTAATGCAAAGAACCAGAATTATTATCGTATCAATGATTCTGGGAAATGCCTAAAGGTTGGTGTCATCTATGGTGCTAATGCCTCTGGCAAGACAAACTTGATACGTTGCTTGAGTTGGCTTCACGATCTCTTAATTGTTAATGCTATCTTAAAGGAAGAAGATGGATTTAATGGATTGGGATTGGCTCCTTTTGGGTTGACTGAAACTACAATGAAAGCACCGACGAGTTTTAAGATTCGCTTGTATCATCGTGATGGTTTTCTTTATACATACAAACTAAAGATTAATGCAAAAGAAGTGCTTGATGAGTCTCTCTCAAAGTTTGTTGAAGGAGAGGATATCATTCTTTTTAGACGCATCTATGCTGAGAGCAATAAGCATACTATTGTATTGGATGACGGAATTAAAGATTTTGCACTCCAACAAGACAAAGTACGAAAGAACCAGATTGCTATTACTTATCTTCAAGCTGTAAATGTTCCTGTAGTTTCTGAAATAGCATACGAACTGCTATCGATTCAGATGACTAACAGTTATAATCTTGGCATGACCCAGGCACTTTGGATTAATGCCAAGATGCTGCTTTCCAAGGATAATGGCTACAGAGAAAAACTAATACAATTCTTGAAGCATCTTGATACAGGTTTCAAAGACTTTCGGATTCCTAATGAAAACTCAGAGTTTAAGGACCTTATGTTTATCCACGACATGGTGATGATTGACGGAACTATTAAACCTGTAGAGTTCTTCTCGTTTATCGAATCATTAGGGACCCAACATCTTTTCTTGCTCGGTTTGAAGATTATTGAAGCACTGGACAAGGGCTATACATTGTTTGTCGACGAACTTGATGCCTCACTCCATACATACATTACAGAATTTATCATTAAGATGTTCCAAAATGAGAGAATCAACAAACATCATGCACAGTTGATACTGACCACTCACGATATTAACCTGATGGATGAGAAGAGTCTCCGCTTGGATCAGATATGGCTGATGCAAAAGAAGGCTGACGGTTCTTCCGAGCTATATTCGTTGGCAGATTTTGATGGCATCGACGAGGATACGAACATCAAAGAGTGGTATATGGCCAAGCGTTTTGGCGGCCTTCCCAAGATAGAATCAATAGAAAATCTGTTCCGCGATGAGACAGAGTGAACATCTCCAGCCAGACTACTCCATCTGCATCATTTGTGAAGGTGAGAAAACTGAGCCTTATTTCTTTAGCGACCTCATAGCGTGGATGGAACGCCAGCGTTGGCCCTTGGATTACCAATATCGGGTTTACCCAGTGCCTACTAAGCGCAGCAATGCCGATAGCGATACTCAAGGGCGAAGGTCTGCGAGACGCCAATTGGAAAACATGTCTTCATCTACTGATGAGGTTATCATGCGAGGGCCGATGCCTGAATGTTGGGTAGATTCAGGAATAGCACAACTGAAGAATTTCTCCGAGGTTTGGGTAGTCTTTGATAAAGACGACCACCCCCATCACCAACAGGCATTTGAAAAAGTTCGCAGAGAAAGGGCTATAAACAATCATCTCAACCTTGCATTCACCAGCAGATGTTTTGAGATGTATCTTCTTCAGCATTTTGAGTGTTGCATACAGGCTTTTCAAAAATCAGAATGTGATGGTAAGATAAGCGGCAAGACGCGTTACTTCAATTGCTGTCTGCCCAGCGCGGTACCTGGTAAAGCATGTGGAGGCGACAAGTGTATCAATGGCTATGCGCGAAGTCATGGCTATTGGCAAAACAGCAAAAACGGGCAGACTTTCTCCTTTGTCCGAAACCTATGGTATGGAATTTTCAACTCCCACCGCGTGAAATGGCATAGTCTCGCAACGCTTCCTGCAAACACAGAGGTGTATGAGCGGAATCCGTATCTTGATTCCTATCGTCTGACATTAAGGCTATTAGGATACCACGCTTTGGAACATGGCGACATCTTCTGTCATAAAATTGGCGATGGACAATATCATCTTTTGAAAAGAATCGGCAATACTATAACTTTCAAGAATGAGTCAAAGATAAGGATGATGATGCCTGCTGGGTGTATTTCCATTATGGAAGCCTTTACCGATAATCGACCACAAATCAATGTTGAGCGGCAGATAAAGGACAATCTGGAAGAAATTGAAGTCCTTCCAGATACTGAATACTCTATAAGTCTGGACAAACTTCTGGCACATGATGATTATTATCTGAAGATCACATGGTATGGCAACATTTATTTCTGTGCCAAAGAAGATGGAATCAGTGATGACTTTAACATGTCCCAATTTAACTTATCAACATGTTGACAGGGATGAGAAACGGTTCCACGAAGGAAGGAACCGTTCGCGAGGCAGGAATGTTTGGAGCATTCGGAAATCGGTTGTACCTTTGCAGCGCATTTGAGACACAAGTGCAGGACATAGAGTACTAACCAACAAAAACACAAGAGATATGCAGAACGTACAGAACGCAGCAGAGATCCAGCAGAGAGTGATTAACCTCGTAGAGCTTTACCGCACTAAGGTTGGTAAGGAGAGCTTGGCAGCAAAAGAACTTGCAGAAAATTATAAGAGTCAGTATGAGAACGAGGTTGACTTTGCTTGTAGCCTTCATGAGCAAGGTATAGGGGGGTATGTGCTAGATATAAATATTCCCAAAGAGGCAGTGGACGCAATTAGAGTGAATGAACAGCTTCTTGGCTACTTCTATAAAGAGGTTGCTAAGGAAGAAGCAGATTTGGATGTCTTGTCTTATTTCCTGGCTGATAAATACGATTCTTCTATTCTTACTGCGGAAGAAACTGTTTTTCTGAAAAGCCATTTTTCTGATATGGTAAATTATATCATTCAGACCCCTAATAACAATCTCCAAGCTGTTGAGGAGGATGATAGAAACGATATTGAACTATTACCCCAAGAAGTATTAGAGCTTGTAAAAGAACGAGTCGCCATCCCCGCTGGTTCAAAGGTTTACAATCCGTTTACGGGCTTTGCTCAGTTAGCATGTCTTTACAAAGATTGCTCTTTCTTCTGCGAAGAGAGCTACATGTCCTATTTTAAAAGATGGAATATGTTTTGTGATAAGCTTCGCGAGACAGGATACGTTGAAAACAAGGTTGATGAGAACAGATTGTACGCTTGGATGAGAGTAGCGCTTTACGCTAACAAAATAAATGCCAAAATAATTGAGGATAGTTCAATACCACAGGATTACAATGCAGTAGTGTCATATATTCCATATATACCAAGTGCAATACCAAATAAAACACAGGGAAGAATGAGTGACGAACCATCTGATCCTGATATGATTAACAAGATAATCTCTGCATATCAAAATTTAGCTGATGGTGGAAAAATGATTCTCATTATCCCGACAGAATACTTCTGGGAAAAGAAAGTCATCACCTCAGAAAGAGGAATGAAATACGCATTAGAATTAGAGGCTCTTTGGAAGCAACTGATTGCCGATAATTCTCTTGTTGAGATTATCCAACTCCCTTCTGTTATGGGTAAGAGCTTCTATGGCAACGAACATTGTATCGTAATTGTAGAAAAAGGATACGACAGCCAAGATGTCATCTTTGTGGATGCTCGTTTCGCATCTCGGAATTCCTACAAAAGCGAGTTTGATAACGCACTTGATTTAGATGCGTTGAAGAAGACTCATTTGAATCATGGCTGTGTACTGGAAACAGGTCTTCGCAAATTTGTGCGTGTTCCAATATCTGATTTAAAAGCAGACTTTCTGCTTCCTGAATTTTTCGTTCTTGAGAAACCAGCAGAGAAGGAGCATCCCGTTTCCCTTTGTGAAATATGTTCATTAAGTGATATCTTTATTTACAATGTGAACTGTGACCTCCCAGAAGATACACCTTGGGTCAAAAAGGGAGACTTGTCTTTCAATTACAAAGGCGAACTCGACGTAGAGGGCTTGCAAACTGCAAATTGTCCCAATAATCCTAAGGATTGGAAGTATGGGACGATGGATATTAGTCGTATAGTGATGGGGGCTATTGGTGAGAATAAACCTTCAGCTGAAGTGGCGAGGATTTCTCGCTATCGAAATTGTAGATATATTGATGGTAGAAAGGATGCTGTCCTTCTCTATCAGTCATATGGTGAGGTTTTGTTTGCCGTAATCCGAGCTACGGGAAGAGCAATTGCCGTGAGTAAAGATATCCATGTGTTTTATCCCAAAGACGGAATCGATGCTTTGTCACTGCTTGCCATATTGAGACAGCCCATCGTATACAGGCAATTACAAACAATTGAGAAGTTTGGACTTTATGGCCCAAATAGCCACCTGAGTAATATTCTTGTGCCCACAGACAAGCGTATCATCTATGATGAATTACACCGGATGAATACGGAGAAGACTATCAATGACACCCAAAAAGAGAAGTTCTCTGCAATGAAGACTGAGTATATCAACGAAGTCAGAATGCGTAAGCATGATATGGGTCAATATATCTTTGAGTTGATGAATATCGAAGATTTGATGCGGTATTATTTAGAGAACAGGGAAACAGAGAAAGATTTCTGTCTGCAAATTGAGAGTTTGCTTGATAATTTCCAATCTTCTCTCGGAGAGTTGTCAATGTTGCTTGACAATTTGAGTAAAGAGGAACAATTCGGAAATCCCGAGGATACTTCTGTGGATAATTATTTGTCACTGTTGAAATCCCGTTATAAGGCAGAGAATTTCAAAATAGTATATGAATGTGACAAACAGTCAATAAAAAAGTATCTATACAAAAAAAATGCTACAAATGTGTTTGTTGACAGAGTCTGCCAAGAAGTTCCTGATATAGTCATTAATACAAACTGTCAAGAGGATAATAGCGTAGCCTTTGATGCGAACTGCGACGAAGAATCCGGTGTTGTTATTGATGCGAACTGCGACGAAGAATCCGGTGTTGTCATTGATGCGAACTGCGACGAAGAATCTGGTGTTGTCATAAATATGGAATGCCAAGAAGAATCAATTGTTATTATAGATAATTCCTGTCAGGAAGACACCTACGTGAGTATTGATGAGCATTTTAACGATCAAGACGATTCAGTCGCTGATGAAACAAATAATGTGGATATATTATACAATGATTTTGCTAATTCAAAATATTACGTTCCAACTTTGTATATTTCTCCCAATGATTTGCATAGGGCTGTCAATAATATTATTGAAAATGCAAGGAAACATGGTTTTACGGATGCGAGTAAAACGAACTATATAGTTCGTATCCGCCTATCCATTAATGAAGATGATATGTTCCAGATAGATTTCCGTAACAATGGTAATCCTCTTCCTGATGGCATGAACAAAATGCGTTATGGCATTAAAGGTGAAAAAGCTGGAAAAACTGCTGGTACAGGATTGGGGGGTAGTTATGTCAAATCTTTCGTAGAACACTATGGAGGTGATTATGACATATTTATGGAAGAAGGTTGGACGGTCGTACGAATATGTTTACCAATAAAATGATACAAATATGGGATATAATGTAATTTGGATAGATGATGAATGGGATACCAGAGGTACCTCATTCATTCAAACGTGTAAATTAAGACATCAGATTTATATATCGCCCTATAAGACAAGGAAAGAAGGGATTGCTGCATTAGAAAGTAATTTGAAACACTGGGATGCTGTAATTCTTGATGCCATCGCTTATAACAATTCTGAAGATAATGAGGCTACAGATTTGGATGGTATGTATGCAGCGCGTGAAAGATTAATTGAGTTAAGACAGCAACGGTATATTCCTTGCTTCATTCTTACAGGACAGCCAGGACTAATGGATGATAGATCATTTGAAAAGGCGGTTGGCAAGTTTTATAACAAGAAAAAACGTGAAGATGTTAATAAGCTTATTTCTGACTTAAAGGAAGAAGTGTCAAAATCGAAGAGGTTTCAGATAAAATCTATCTATCATGATGCAGTAGAACAATTGAGTGACATTAGTATTGAAGCCTGTGAGGATGTAATAGACATACTTGAAGCAATGCATCATCCTGAGATTTCATTTACTCCCAAATTACATTTTAACCCATTAAGGCAGGCTTTAGAATCTGTTTTTAAAGCAGCAAAAAAAGTTAGTATTATTCCAGATTTGTTTTTTGTTGACGATAGGGTGAATATCAATCAATGCTTTATGTATCTAATTGGTAATGAGGCAAAAAATGTGGGAGTAAAATGTAGTGAACGTATTGCTCCTTATCATATTCAAAACATGATGAGCCTGATTGTTAATCTTGGTAATGCGAATTCACATTCCAAATTGACAGAATCAGAAATTCAAACAGCAGAGGACAAGATTATAAAGGATGGAATGAGTTCCAAATATCTTGTTTTTAGCATGGCATTACAATTATGTGAAATCGCGTTTTGGATGAACCGCTATATAAAAGAACATCCTAACAAAGCAGATAACTTAAAGAAGTGCACTCCAATTCCATTGGAAAGTGAAGAAAAAGCGGAGATAAAAGAAGTGCTAGACGATAGTGTAGTTGTTGGACTACTGGAAGAGCATGAAGGAATCTGTCACATGGGAGCAAACTTCTCCGTATTATTAAAACATAAGGAGTGGCTTGGTAAGAAAATAAGAATAAACCATTATGTAGATAATACCAATACCAAGACAAAACAATACCCTTATTTCGTTCGTGAACAAGATTTTGAACTGATAGAAGAACCTAAAAACGGTTCCAAGTAGAACGGAACTGTTCGCAAGGTTGTATTTCTTGCAAGGTTGCAGAAATTGCCTTAACTTTGCAGCGTCAATCATCGAAACCACCTCGAGATTGATGCTGCAAAAGCTTAGTGGTGGGAACGTAAAAATCGAAGACTATGACTAACACAGCTCTCCAGACCATCGTAGCGAAGAACCTTCCAGCACTCTCAAGTGAGTCATTAACCTACAATGCTGCCAAGAATGTGTTCTTGTCGCAAGGGTATACCAGTGCAGCAGGGAACATGTACTACAAGGCCATTCGCCTGTCGAACAGGCTGATGGTCTACTACGACCTCGGGCAGGGGTATGCGTACACCTTTCTGAATGGCATCAAACTATACTGCTTTGATGGGCAGAAGGCCAACCTCATAGCACAGAAGTACTGGGGTGGCTGCGATTATCGCATCTTCAACGAGCAGTTCGCTAAGGAGCAGAGTATCCTCATGCTTAGGGGATTCCTTGAGGGGCAGCTGAAGTTGCAGGGGGCACGGGTCAGCAACCAAGAACTGACGAGCTTCGCAAGAGGCATGGTAGAGGAGACCCAGCGCAAGCAGTTAGCCTAAGGGCAACTGCTTGCATGAGAAAGGATAACACATAGTTCAACCAAACCAAAAACAACAAGACAATGGCAACACTGACGAAAGCAATCAACAAGAACCTGTTTGACAGCATCCTGCCATCCTTTGGCAATCCGCGTGTTCATATTCCCGTCTGGGATGATAGTCAGAAGATGTTCATTTGCGACGAGTACGAGAGTGGTAACGGACATCGCTACTATCGAGGCATCCGCTTCTGCGACCGTATCGTCATTCTGGAAAAAGTTGGCCTGTATCACAGTTGGACGTATATCGACAGCATTGAACTCTATGCCTTCAACGGGCAGAAGATGGAGCTCATCCAGAAGCGCGACTACGACAAGGTGTTCCGCAACGAGGATTTCATCCGTCAGGAGTCGGAGCAGATGGTGAAGGACTATCTGACGGGTGTGATGAAAACTCAGCGCACTTGTGTGCCTGTAGAACAGATTGGCGTGCAGGCTCAAGAACTGATTAGCGGATGCTACAAGAGCTTCCTCGACCCGGATTTCAACACACGTTTAACCCAAATACTACCCAAACTTGAACAGCACTAACATGATGGAGAACACAAAGACAATGGAGAACATGATCGACACAGAGAACAAGCAGCAGGTGATGGCTTTCGAGCTGATAGCCAACACAAACAGTAGTTTCTTCCTCACAGGACGTGCAGGAACAGGTAAAACCACATTCCTCCGCAATGTGCAGAAGATGGTGGATAAACAGTTTATTACACTGGCTCCTACCTGCGTGGCAGCCATTCTGGCAGGTGGCGACACAATCCACTCGTTCTTCGGACTGCCTATGGATGTCTGCACGCCAGGCACGATGGGCAAGATGAACGAAGCAAGAATCCTGACGCTAATCCATACGGACACCATTATTATAGATGAGGTCTCGATGGTTCGTTGCGACATCATTGATGCCATCGACTATACGATGCGTAAGACACTACGCTCATCACTGCCATTTGGTGGCAAGCAGGTGATTTTCGTAGGCGATATGTTCCAGTTGCCACCAGTGCTGAAGAGGGGTGCTGAAAGTGACTTGATGCACGACCTCTATCATGCGGACGATTGCTTCTTTTACAAAGCAGACGTCATAAAGCGCATGCGAATGGTGAAAATTGAGTTTCAGAGGGTGTATCGTCAGGAAGATGAGGCTTTCCTCAAAATCCTTGAGAGCATTCGTCTGAACAAAACGACTCCAGAGATTCTGATGCACTTGAACGAACGAGTTTGTCAGCCTACGAAGGAGGATGGCACGGTGATTACGCTGGCCTCTCTCAACAAGACGGCTGATGCCCTCAATCAGAAGCGGTTGGCAGAGATTGAGGCAGAAGAGTACACCTACGAAGGGACGGTGACGGGAAAGTTCGAGGAGAAACGTTTCCCTGTGGATATGACGTTGAAACTGAAGGTGGGTGCTCAGGTGATGTTCACCCGTAACGACCAGCATAAGCGTTGGGTGAATGGAACTATTGGAACGGTGACGAAGTTGGCAAAGGACGAGATACAGGTGACTACTGATGGTGGAGAGACCTACGTGGTGCCGAATTGCTCATGGGAGTCGTACAGCTACGAGTACGACAAGGAGTCTCGGAAGATGAAGAAGGAGCTAATGGGCACGTTCACTCAGTATCCGCTTCGCTTAGCATGGGCTATCACTGTACACAAGAGCCAGGGTATGACCTTCGACAAGCTCTACCTTGATTTGAGTAGGGGTATGTTTGCAGCAGGACAACTCTACGTGGCTCTAAGCCGTGTTCGCTCGTTGGAAGGACTGTATTTGTCTCGTCCCATCATCCCACAGTATGCTCATACCAGCCGTGAGGTGCTGTCGTATGCCAACGGCTATAACGACGAGCAGGTGATTAACAGCGAGATAGAGAGCGGCAAGGCGGTGTATCAGTTGCTGAGCCATCACGACTACGATGAGGCTGCGCGGCAGTATCTGCTGCTGGTGCAGAAGAAGGCGGAGGATGGCGACATCAAGGAAGCCATGCAGCAGACGAAGCGGTTTCTCGATACCGTCATCTGCGACGAGGACTTGTTTGGCTGCATCAGTGAGGTGCCGGCTTCGTTGACGAAGGCTGGCCACTGGGCACCGCGTTTCTTGGTGGCACTGCTGAGCCTCTATGCAGGACGGTACGAGCAGGCCTTGCAATATGTAGACAGCGTGCTGGCGCAGCATCAGTGTCAGGAGGCGCTCTATGTGAAGTCGCGCTGTCTGACGAAGTTGGAACGTTACCAAGAGGCGGATGCTGTGAACGTGCTGATGGGCGACGTGTTTGATATGTCAACACCTGATGCGAAGGTTCTTTACATGATAGCCATGCTCAATGAGATGTATATTGGCGATCTAGGACTGAACTTGATGCAGGAACTGATTAAGGCAAGACCCAAGTATGACAAGGGTTTTATGTCGCTCCGCTTCCTGATGAAACGAAAGGGATTGTCGCTGGTGAAGACATCAGATGAACCTCGTGAACTGGTGGATGACTTCAACTCAGACATTGCTAATGATGAATTTGCTCAGAAGTTGGCGACAGCACGAGAAAAGGCGCCAAAGGCAGTTGAATACCTGCTTCGACTGATAAAGAAGCAGGTGTTCACTGACGAGTGAAGCGTTTGGCAACAAGGATAAAGGATCACGACACTTTTTATAGAACCACAAAACTAAACTACTATGACTAACACAGACATCAACAGCGAAAAGCCGGAACTTTACAACACTCTTGTAGAAGAGGTAAGAGAGAAGGTGCAAAAATTGAAGGAACTTGGTATGACAGAAAAAGAAATGGCCACTCTCCTACATACTGAGCAGCCTTTGGTTAAACTGATTGTGAGTAAAAACTTTAGGATATACCTTAGTGATGAACGCAAAGAGATTCCCATGGAGCCGCTGGTGAAGGCGGTGTACCTGCTGTTCTTGAAGCATCCGGAGGGTATCATGTTCAAATGTTTGCCAGACTATCGCAAGGAACTAACCCATATCTATGACAAGCTTAGACCTTGGGGACTAACGGACAGAGCGATACAAAGTATAGAGGATGTGACGAATCCGCTACTGAACTCTATCAACGAGAAGTGTGCAAGAATTCGCAAAGCCTTTGTAAATGCAATGGGCAGTAAAACTGCTGAAACATATATAATAAAAGGTATGCGCGGAGGAATAAAGAAGATTGCGCTGCCGCGCGACTTGGTGATTTGGGAATAAAAAGTTCTCCGCAAGGCTTGCGGAGGTTTTTGTATCTCGAAAATGTTTATTATCTTTGCAGACGCATTACGACGAGAACAGTATGACGGCTGAGGAGATGGCTATAGAAGTGAAGCGGCTGGTAGAGCAGCTGGCAGCGGCAGGCAGAAAGGAACTGCTGCTGCGGGCTATCGGTGTGCCTTTGCTTGAAGAACTGCGCATTGAGGCAGCGCGAGGTGAACTGTCGCGGCTGGTGATTACGGAAGACTACCGTTTCGTGTTGGAAGACTATCATCAGGAGGTGGAACTGCAGCCTGTGCACAAGGCAGTCTATCTGCTCTTCTTAGCCCACCCGGAGGGTATTGAGTTCAAGCGTCTGGCGGACTATCGGCAGGAGCTGATGGAATACTACATGAGGACGGCACGGTGGATGGACCGCGAGAAGATCGTGGAGAGCGTAGACAAGTTGGTGAACCCGTTGGACAACGCCATCAACGAGAAATGCTCGCGCATCAAGAAGGTGTTTCTTGACATGATGGACGAGTATAGGGCGAGCTATTATATAATAGGTAGTCACACGAAGAAGCATATTGGCGGACGCGTGTGGTATGAGCGGCTGAAGGTTATTACACTGCCCAGAGGGCTGGTAGAGCGAAAAATTGAAGAATTGAAAGATTGAAGTTTTCAAGAATTTGGAATTAAGAAGGGAATTGAGATATGGGAGAAGAGAATAACGTGCTGCTGGACTTTGGTCAGGTAGAGGACAAGATGCAGGGCATCATCAAGGTGATCGGCGTGGGTGGCGGCGGTTGTAATGCCGTGCGTAATATGTGGAACGAGAAGGTGGAGGGCGTGACTTACGCCGTCTGTAATACGGACAGCCAGTCGCTGTCGCGTTCGCCGGTGCCGGTGAAGATTCTTCTGGGGGAGTCGGGCCTTGGCGCCGGCGGCAACCCTGAGCAGGGTCGCGTGGAGGCCGAGACCAATGTCCAGGACATAGAGCGGCTGCTGTCGGACGGCACGAAGATGGTGTTTGTGACGGCAGGCATGGGCGGTGGCACGGGAACGGGTGCAGCGCCTGTCGTTGCCAGTGTGGCAAAGCAGATGGGCATGCTGACGGTGGGTGTGGTGACGATACCATTCTACTTTGAGCGTAAACGCAAGATTGTGAAGGCTCTGAAAGGCGTGGAACGGTTGCGCAAGAACGTTGACGCCCTGCTGATAGTGAACAACGAGCGGCTGTGCGACGTCTATGCCGACTCGGAGATACCGATGAAGGAGGCCTTCCGGCGGGCCGACGGCATCTTGATGGACGCTGTGAAGGGCATCTCGGAACTGATTATCCTGCCCAGCGACGGTGGCATCAAGAGTGACTTCCGCGACGTGGAGGCGACGATGAAGGATGGCGGCGGCGCCATCATGGCCATGGGACGGGCCAGCGGCGAGAACCGTGTACAGAAGGCCATCCTGAATGCCTTGGACTCGCCGCTGCTCTACGGCAACGACATTGGCAAGGCAAAACGTATTCTCTTCAACATCTATTCCAGCGACGAGCACCCG
Organism: uncultured Prevotellaceae bacterium; assembly: GCA_947169245.1. Lineage (GTDB taxonomy): Bacteria > Bacteroidota > Bacteroidia > Bacteroidales > Bacteroidaceae > Prevotella. Next base: position 40,232 of record CAMVPA010000022.1, on the reverse strand, counting down.
ATATTCGTTAACGAGATGTTGCAGATTGACGACTTCTTCGACCAGCTGGATCCGAACATCGATGTGATATGGGGTACGGCGACGGACGACTCGTTGGGTGAGGACGCCAAGGTGACCATCCTGGCGACAGGGTTGGAGGACGACCTGAGGAAGGATGACCTGTCGGAGGAGGAGAAGACCGACGACTACTACGAAAGCCTGATTCCCAAGCTGTACAAGCCGTTGAAAACGAAGACTGTGGCTGAGGTCATCAATCAGGAACTGCCGTTTGAGGTGGAACAGGCCGAGGAGCCCGAACCAGCCCAAGAACCGGAACCTGTCAAGGAACAGGAGCCAGTCGACGAGACGCCTGAGGAACCGGCGGGGCCAACGGCGTTGGACAAGCTGAGGCAGTGGCTGAACAACGTGGTGAAGGCAGTAACGGAATAGAGTTGACAACCAGCGAAACATTTTCTTCGTCATTTCTTTGGAACTTTCATAAATAATGCTTAACTTTGCGCCGATGTCCGAGATGGGCATCGGCGTGACGCTAATGATAACTAACCCTATAAAACCAATTGTCTATGAAGAAAACTTTACGTTTTGTGATGATGGCCATTTGCGCACTGCTTTATAGCAGTAGCGTCATGGCTGAGAACATTATCTGGCAAGAAGACTGGAGCTCGGTGACGGAGTTCAAGGTCAACCCCCAGGATTTCAATGCCAACTATTCATTCACTGGTACGGTGCTTAACGAAGATGGCTCGTTCAAGAGCGGCACAACGTTCTACAATGAGAACTTGGCTGGTGGCACGGCTCCTGAGTTGCTGATTGCCAAGAATGGCGGTTCGTTTGCTGCGAAAGTGGCTGTTAGTGGTGTTAGCGGCGAGACCACGCTGGCTTTCAAGTGTAACAAGAAATTGGATGTGACGGTCAGTGGTGCTTCCATTGGCGAGGCTACCAATGCGGGCAACGACTATAGCTATCCTATCACTATCGCTGCCGGCACGTCGGAGATTACTATTACCTTCACCATGAGCAGCAATGCCAATGCCCGTATCGACAACATCAGACTGTTTCAGGGAACGGCAAAGAAACCTGCCGGACTGAGCTGGGGCAAAGCCTCTACGACGGTCACGCTGGGTAGTACCGACAATCTGCCCGTGCTGCAGAACTCCAACAACCTGCCTGTCACCTTTGCCAGCTCTGAAACTTCAGTGGCTACCATCGCTCAGGATGGCACCATCACGCTTGTGGCAGCTGGTAAGACCACGCTCACCGCATCGTTCGAGGGCAACGACGAATATGAGGCTGAGAGCGTCAGCATCGAGATGACGGTGAAGGAAGGCCAGGGAGGCCAGGAGGAAGTGGAGACCATTACAGTAGCCAAGGCTCTGGAGCTGATTGCCGCTCTCGCTGATGGCGCCAAGTCTTCTGATAAATACCTGGTGAAGGGCTTTGTTGTAGCTGTGACCGAAATATCGACAGAGTATGGCAACGCCACTTTCACGATTGCCGATGAAAAAGGCGGACAGAATGTACTCACCGTATTCCGCATTAAGGGCTTCAATGGCGAGAGCATCACCAACGAAAACCTTCTCAAGGTTGGTGACGAGGTCGTTGTTGAAGGTCTTTTGCAGAAGTATGTCAAGAACGGTGTGACAACACCCGAGCTGGCACAGGGAGGTAAGATTATCTCTATCAACGGACAGGACAGCGGCATCACCGATGCACGTATGGAAGCCCAGCAGGGTAAGGTCTACAACTTGTCTGGCCAGCTGTTGGCAGCTCCCAAGAAGGGCATCAACATCATTGCCGGTAAGAAATACCTGGTGAAGTAACTATTTCTTGAGGGCTTCCAGGAACTCGGTAGGTGTGACGCCGAACTGCTTCTTGAAAGTAGTGGCGAAATACTTGGGATCCTGGAAGCCTACACGATAGGCAAGGTCGCTGACGCGGATGTCGGGTTGCTGACGGGCTATACGCTGAGCTTCTTTCATGCGTATGTCTCGGATGAAGCTACTGACGTTCATCCCCGTCAGCGATCTTAGTTTGTTGTATAGGGTCGAGGCGCTGGCACCCATGTCGGCGGCAAAGGCCTCGCGGTCGTAGTCGGCATCGTCCAGATGGTCGTGGACACAGTCGATGGCACGGCTCAGGAACTCCTGTTCGGCCGAGGGCTGCGCAATAATGACTGCCTGCTCGGTCTCTTCGGCAGTCTGCTGGCGGAACTCTGTCTGCAGACGCTTGCGATTCTCGATGATGTTGTTGATACGCAGCTCCAAGTCGTGTAACTTGAACGGTTTGGTCACATAGTCGTCGGCACCGATGGTGAGAGCCTCCTCACGGTCTTCCTCCTGTGTCTTCGCTGTCAGCAGGATGACGGGCAGGTGGCGTGTGTTGGGGTCATTCTTCAGACGGCGTGTCAGTTCATAACCATCCATGATGGGCATCATGACATCGGAGATGACGAGGTCGAGCTCGTTGCTGCCGATAACACGGAGGGCCTCCTCGCCGTTGGTGGCGGTCAGCACACGATAGTCGCGACTGAACAGCTGTTGCATGAGCATGAGCAGTTCGACGTTGTCTTCGACGATGAGCAGCTTGTAGCTGTCGTCGTCGGCCCTCATGGTTTCAGTATTGGTGCTCTCAAGATTCTCAGGCTTTTTCATGCGAGTGGCCAGGTCGAGGACAGTGCTATGGGCATTGTTGATGTCGAACTTGTTGTCTTCGTCAATCTGCGACGAGTTAAACGACTCCTTGTTGATGGGCAGTACGACGGTGAATGTGGTGCCATGGCCTTCTTCGCTGTTGCAGCTGATTTCGCCGCCATGCAGGAAGACAAGGTCGTGCACGAGCGATAGGCCGAGTCCCGTGCCGAAGGTCTGCATTTGACGGTAGTCGCCGTCGTAGAAGCGGCGGAACAGGTGTGTCTGCTTCTCTTTGGGTATGCCGATGCCGTTATCGCGTACCTTAATAATAATACGGTCGAAGCGGCGGTTGGTGCGCACCTCGAGCTGCACCTTCCCATCATCGGGTGTGTATTTGGCCGCGTTCGACAGCAGGTTGTAGATAATCTTGTCCAGCTTGTCAGTGTCAATCCAGCCCATCATGCTCTCTGGCTGACAGTCGACGGTAAAGTCGAGCTTGTTCTTGGCCATCAGCGGCTCTATGCAGAGGGCTGTCTGCTGAATATACTGCATGACGTCGCCCTGAGCCACGCGCAGGCGGAGCTCGCCCGACTGCGACTTGCTGGTCTCCAGAATCTGTTGGAGCAGGCGCACCATGCGCTCGATGTTCAGCTGCATCAGGTCGTAGTCGGCTGCCTGTGACGGGTCTTTGTCGCGAAGCCTTTCGACGGATGCCGAGATGACGGTCAGCGGCGTCAGCAGTTCGTGGGTGATATTGGTGTATACACGACTCATCTGCAGACGCTGACGGATGCGTACACTGCGCAGGTAGAGCTCCCGTCCTGTGAGGAACAGGACGATGAGCACGACGGTCGACAGGATGATGATCAGTGTAAGCATCTTAGGTTAGGGTTTGATTCACGCTACAAAGATATGCAATTTTTTTCAAATACTATTCTTTTTGCCTCAGAAAATGTTGCCGCAACGCAAAAATGGGTTGAAAAATCGCGAAAGTGGGTTGGAAATATGTGAAAATGCGGTAAAAATGCGTAATTAATCGCTTTTTCGACCTAATTTAACGCTGATTCGACCTGTAATTGTGGAGAAAGTACTATCTTTGCACCAGAAAAGATTTTTAATGGTTAAGGTTTATGGTTGATTAATTTAGTTTTTAAAGTATTGGAAAAGCCTCGCTGTGAAGCGGGGCTTTTTCGTTTCTTGGTGGCTGGGCCTCGTGGGGCTATAAGCTTATGGGACTCATGGGCCGTATGGGTCTCATGGGTCTTATGGGGCGTTCTCACCTGTTCAGGAGGTAGCGCTCGGCCTCGATGGCGGCCTGGCAGCCTGAGCCGGCTGCGCTGATGGCTTGGCGGTAGACGGGGTCGGCACAGTCGCCGGCCACGAAGATTCCCGGAAGCTTGGTGCGTGGCGTGCCGTCAATCTTCTTCAGGTAGCCGGTCTCGTCGGTGTCGAGCCATTCGCGGAAGATGTCGGTGTTAGGCTTATGACCGATGGCGAGGAAGAATCCGTCGATCTGGATGTCGACCAGTTCCTCGTCGGGCTCACCCTTGCGTTTGACGAGGTGTGCGCCCTCTACGCCGTTCTCGCCGAATAGTCCCAGCGTGTTGTGCTCGAATAGAATCTCGATGTTCTCGCGCTCATTGACACGTTGCTGCATGACCTTTGAGGCACGCAGGAAAGGCTTGCGGACGATGAGATAGACCTTCTTGGCCAGTCCCGAGAGGTAGAGCGCATCCTCGCAGGCCGTGTCGCCGCCTCCGACGACGGCTACCGTCTTCTTGCGGTAGAAGAAACCGTCGCACGTGGCACATGCCGAGACGCCCTGCCCGTTGTACTTGCGTTCGTCGTCGAGTCCCAGGTACTTGGCCGAGGCGCCCGTGGCGATGATGACGGTATCGGCAGCTATCTCGGTGCCGTCCTCGGCTGTGCAGACGTAGGGGGCCTTCGAGAAGTCTACCTTCACAATCTCGCCGTCGCGGATGTCGGTGCCGAAGCGTTCGGCCTGCTCGCGCAGGTCCATCATCATCTGGTTGCCGTCGACGCCCTGCGGATAGCCGGGGAAGTTTTCTACTTCGGTCGTCTGTGTCAGCTGACCGCCAGGCTGCATGCCGCAGTACTCAATGGGATTGAGGTTAGCGCGTGAGGCGTAAATGGCAGCGGTGTACCCTGCGGGGCCGCTACCTATGATTAAACACTTTACTCTTTCCATATACCTTATATATATAATAGAAGAATTAGAGAATTGGAGAATTCTTGTGCTCTGGTGTACTGTGATAGAGGAATTCTCTAATTCTCTAATTCTTGATTAAATATCAGTCTTATAGTAACTCCTTGATCTGAGTTTCGATGTTCTCAATCTTCTCCGTCGGCTCGAAACGGGCAACGACCTGGCCTTTCTTGTTGATGAGGAACTTGGTGAAGTTCCACTTGATGTCGGACTTCGTCTTGTAGTCGGGGTCGATCTTCGACAGCATGTCGTCGAGAATCGGGGCAATGGGGTGGTCCATATCCCAACCGGCAAAACCCTTCTGCTCCGTCAGGAATTTATAGAGCGGTTCAGCGTCGTCGCCGTTGACCTTGATCTTCTTGAAGCGGGGGAAGTCAGTGCCGAAGTTCAGCTTGCAGAATTCGTGTATCGACTCATCGGTGCCGGGAGCCTGCTGGCCAAACTGGTTGCATGGGAAGTCGAGAATCTCGAAACCCTGCGAGTGATACTTCTTGTAGAGAGCTTCCAGTTCGTCGTACTGTGGTGTGAAGCCGCACTTGGTGGCGGTATTGACAATCAGCAGTACCTCGTTAGCATACTCTTTCAGCGATACATCCTTACCTTTTCTGTCCTTGACAGAGAAATCATAAACAGTTTTCATTGTGTTGTTTTGTTGTTGTTAGTGTAAACCAGCCACAAATATACACATTTCTGACGGGACGGCCAAACGATTTACAGAAAATTAAGTTTTTCGGTGGATCTGCCGGCTCGCTTTCAAGTCTTGGGCTGACTCTGCTGGCTCTTGCGGGGCTGCGCTGCTATAGCGTCCACAGCCATTTGATGTCATCGATGGATGTCGCCTCCACCTCGTTCTCGATGTCATCGGGCAAGTTGCAGAAGAAGTCGATGCCTGTGCGGCGCTCCAGCTCGTCGATGTTGATGACGTAGTTGCCGAGCGGGTCGTTGGAGTGGTCTTCGTTCAGGTGCTCTGCCCAAAAGGCCATGGCTCTGTAGCTGCCTGTCTTGGTCTTGTAGAGCAGTGCCATGAAGAAGTATTTGGGTACGATGAGGCCGTTGCTGAGTGTCGTCAGGATGGGGTCTTTGATGCCGCCGGCAGTCTCCACGGCGTCTATGGTGCCGCCCTTGCAGACGAAGAGCGTGTCCTTGATGTTGGAGCTCTGGTGAATCCACGAGCGCAGCTTCGCCTCCATCACCTCCCAGATGCCGGCATTGAAGGCATTGCGCTGTGGCTGCATGTTGGTCAGGTAGAATGTCTGGTAGTTGGCGTCCTTGGAGTAGAGACGGTCGGCCGACGGACAGATGTGGCCGTGGTCGTAGCCGCTGCGCCAGTAAGGGTCGCTGTCGAAGTATTCGCCTGCCGACAGCTCAGGGTCGAAGGGATACTGGTTGTAGTCGGAGGTGTAGCGGCTGGTCTTTGCCACGCGGTTGGCAGCATACATCTGGTAGCACGACCAGCGTTGCGACCGTTTGTCGCAGTCCCACTCCACACTGTAGTTGATGCCGAAGTCGTCGTTGCAGGTATGAATGATGACGCGGCTGTTGCCGCCTTTCACATGCGGGAATTCCAGCCGTTGCAGGGCGGGCTCTACAGAGGTGTCGTTGCGGTTGATGTTGACGATGCCGTTGCCGGTGTCGGGTTTCTCGTCGTCGCTACAGGCTACCACGAGCGTGGCGGCGAGGAGTAGGGTGAGGATTTTTTTCATGTTGGTTAGAGATGAGGGTGAAAGGTGAGGGAAGGATGAAGGAAAACAAAGAGAGTGCAACCGGGCATATGCAACTACCAGGACGCACTCTCAGGTGTTTCGCTTATATTTTATGGGCGATCTGCTATTACTTCTTAGCAGCCTTACCGTAGCGGCTCATGAACTTGTCGACGCGACCAGCGGTGTCGACGAGCTTGCTCTTACCAGTGTAGAACGGGTGAGAGGTGCTGGAGATTTCTACTTTTACCACGGGGTAAGTTTCGCCTTCGAATTCCACTGTGTCGTTGGTCTTTGCTGTAGACTTCGTAAGGAACATATCGCCGTTGGACATGTCCTTAAACACGACGGGGCGATAGTTTTCGGGATGGATACCTTTCTTCATTTTACTTGTTACTATTAATGTTTGTATAAATTTCGGGCTGCAAAGTTACGAATAATTTTGCAGCCCGCCAAATATTTCAGCCGTTTTTTATTCGGCGTAGGTTATTTTCAGTGTCTTCATGCGCAACTGACTGGCTGCTCCCGTCGTTGACGACGTGTTTGCGATGGTTGCTGTCGACGCATTGGGACCTGTGTATTTCAGGCTCGTTCCGTCGATAGTCATCTTCGTGTCATTCGCGGTGATGTCGCCACTGGCGTTATACAGGGTGCCTTGGTATTCGTCGCAGACAATCTCAATAGCTACGATCTTCTTGCTGCCGGCGTTGATGGCCATGGTGTTCTTGGGATACATGCGGAGAGCTGTGCCCGTGTTGTAGTAAGCCGGAGCATTGGTGTTGCCGCCACCGTCGAAGGCCAGCGTGGTGCCGTCGGCCAGTGTCAGCGATGAAGGCTTCTCTTGATTAGCCAATCCCAGACTTGAGAAGTCGACAGAGATGGTGTTGCCGCTGACGTCGCCGCCACTGCCACCTTGGCCGCCATCGCCTTGACCGCCATCACTGCCGCCATTGCTCTTGATGGAGATGAGCCAGTTCTTCTTATTGGCGAATTCAGGCGTATCGCCTTTGTAGTTGACAACCTTTCCGCAAACCACCACTTCGTCGCCGACCTGTATCTGTGTGTCACCATCCTTCCACGGCTGGTTGTTCAGGTAGTAGCTGCCATAAACGATAAACTCGTTGTTGGCCTTACCGTCAACCGAGATGTTGTAAGTAGCTGTGCCGTACTGGCTGCTGTAGGTGTACTTGATGGACGAGATGATGCCAGTGACGTAGATGTCGTTCTCTGATTCCTGGTCGGCACCCAACGTCTGAGCAAACTGGATGGCTGCAATGGCGTTGTATGGGTCGGCCTCTGTACCACTGCCCTTGGCTTCGCCTGTCGGCGTGTCGGGCGTATTGCCGCCGCCGTTCAGCTCCTCGGTGCTCTTACCGTTTACAGACACGATGTAAGCAGCGCCCTTGCCTTCGGTTTCCGGCGTGTTGTTCTTGTAGTTGTAGATGGGACCGTAGACGATGACTTCTGCGCCTACAGGAATCTTGCAGGTTGTCGGCATCTTCACGCCGTTGGTACCCAGCACCTGGAAGGCCTTGAACTTGCTGGTGCCGTCGGCTGTGTCGGCCATGTCGAACGTGGCGTTGCCGAAGCTGGCATCGGGAACACCTTCGCTCACGGCAATACCCTTGACGTAGTACTTCTCTGTCGAGGGCGATTCGCCGATCTCCTTACACTTGGCAATGGCGGCAGCAATGTTGAATGGGTTCTGCTGCGAGCCGTCGCCGGCGGGTGTGCCAGTATCCTCCTGAGGTGCACCGCCCTCGCTCTTGCCGTTGAGCGAGTAGAGGAATCCCTCGTTCTGCTGGGTCTCGGGTGTTGTGTTATACATCGTAATCTTGGCGCAGACGATGACGTCGTCGCCCACCTTCAGGATGTCGCCGGCGCCCTGTGTCCACTTCTTGTTGCCCAGATAGAGCACACGGTAGCAGTAGAACTGGTTGGTCGATGTGCCGTCGTCGGAGATGTAGAACGTGGCGTTGCCGTACGTTCCCTGGTCGTAGTTCAGCACATTGCCGGTCTTGCTGTCGATAGCTATAGAAACCACCTTGCCTTTGATGTAATACATCTGTTCGCTGACGTTGCCGCTGCCCAGCTCCTTGGCGGCGTTGGTGGCTGCAATGGCGTTGAACGGATTGGCCAGTGTGCCGTCGCCCTCGGCACCCTCAATGGCCTTGCTGCCGTCAGTGGGCGTTGGCGTGGGGTACGGTTCGGGTACGTCCTCACAAGCGGTGAATGTCATGGCTGCGATGGCCAGAGCCATGACGCTGTAAAGTATCTTCTTCATAGTTGTATGTTTTATTATTTCAATTCTTGACTCTTAACTCTTAATTCTCAACTTCCACGATGTCCTCTTCCTTGCGGATCAGGATCTGCCAAGTGCTGTTGTAGCGGGTGGCGATGCCGGTGATGTTCACCGCACGTGGTTTCTTGTTCACGTCGTCGTAGGGCAGCTTGTTGGCAGCAAACTTGGCGTAGGTGCTGGTACGCACCACCACCTTTCCTGAGCTGTACTCGCGCAGAGCACGGTTGACGCATCCGCCCTGGATGGTGACGCTGCTGTCGCCGGGGGCAAAGGTGTTCTTGCCGTTGGCATCCATGAAGGTGACGTTCTTCAGCGTTACCAGCTTGGCGCAGTTGTCGTCCATGTCCATGTTAACGTCGAACTCGATGGGCTCTACGGGCTTGAGCTCGCTGCCAGTGAACTTGAAGTGCTTCTGGAACACGTCGCGGCTCATGCGTCCGATGCTGGTGCCGTTGTAGGGTGCGCCAACCTCTGGCTGCTTGCGGTAGCCGCCGACGTACAGACCCTTCAGGTCCATGACGATCTCCTGTCCCTCAGCCAGGTAGCCGGCCATGCCGCTCTCGTTGACGGCGATGATGATGGCGCCTGTCTCGTCCTGTATCATGAACTGCTTGTAGATGTTGCCGCGGATGTCGTTGCCGGTGACGCGACCCTTGATTTTGACGTCCTGCTCGACGAGGGCGTTCTGGTCGGTGCTGGCAAAGACGTTGGGATACATCTGTTTCAGCTCGGCTATGCTGACGATGCCGTTGTCAGTGATGCTGCTGTTGCCGTAGAGCTCAGCGCCGTTGGGCGTGTAGACGTCCCACTCTGTCTTCTGGCAGGCCACGCTCAGTAGGCAGGCTGCAGCGATGGTGAAATATCTTAATGCTTTCATACGTTCTCCTCCTTTCTTTAGAATTGATAGTTAACCAGCAGCATGCCGTTGGTGCCGTTGGCGTAGAACTTACGCGGACTCTGCTCGAAGCGGTAGGCGTTGTTCGTACGTTCCTGCTGCTGCTTGGTGTCCAGACGGTTCTGCTCCATGCCGCCGGTGCAGATGTTGATGTTGTTCAGAATGTTCGTCAGCATCAGGTTGAAGCCTATGCGGCGTCCCTGCTTCAGACGGAATGTCTTGCCGATAGAGGCGTCGAGCATGAAACCGCCCTTGCCGGTGGCCTGTTCGGGACTGTTGTAGACCTTCTGTCCGTTGACGATGTCGCGTGTCAGCTCTGTCTCGCGACGCGAGATGGGAGCATAGAACAGGTAGATGTTGTCGTAGTAGTTGCCAATGAGGTCGATATACCAGAAGTTCTTGTGGTAGCTCAGGTCGATGCTGAAGGCGTTGAGCGGCGTGCCGCCCTCGCGCATACCATTAATAATACACTTCTCGTCGACGTAGCTGCCCGAGTTGCTGAGCAGCATGCGCATGTCGGCGTCGCTGGTGTACTTAGCCTCGCTGACGGTGCCCAGCAGTTTCAGGTCGAGCCAGTCGGTGGCCTTGATGTTCATGCCCAGCTCCACGCCGTAGTACTCCTTCTCGATATTCGACAGCGACACGTAGACGAACGAGCTCTCGATGTCGCTGTAGAAGAGGCTCTGCTCGGTGACGTCCTTCATCTTGGCGTAGTAGCCGTTGAGGTTCACCTTCACGCGTGAGCTCTGCCACTGGTATCCCAGCTCGCCCGACAGTATCTTCTCCTGTTTCAGGTCCTTCACGAAGTCGTTGTTGATCTGTGCTGCTGCGAAGGCGGTGCGCGGTGCGGGAGTCTTCCACTCGTAGCCGGCACCAAGCATCATGGCGTGTCCCTTACCCAGCGTTATGTGGGCACCGGCCTTGCCGCCGCCGTCCAGGAACTTCGCTGTGCCGCTCTTGCCGTAGGAGTTGTCGGGAGCCATACCGTTACGCATCTTACCGTCGCGCTGCATCGTCGTGCCGGCCACGCGTCCGGCCACAAACAGGTGGGCCTTCTGCAGGTCGGTGGCATACGAGCCCCACAGCTGGGCCTTGTTCACCAGCAGGTTGTAGTCGTAGCCGAACTTGTCGCCTACCTTTACTTCCTTGGGTTCAGCGCCGTCGTTCATGTCGTAGTAGACGGTGGACGAGAGCGAGCCGTAGTCCTTCAGGGCGTAGGTGTTCACGTTGTGGAACTTGGCGTTGCCCAGCAGGTCGTCCATCGTCTGGTAGTGCATGCCCTTGTTCGTGGCCAGCTGCAGACCGCCGTTCAGCGACGAGTTCTTCGTGAGCTGCTTCTGCAGGTTCGTGGCCAGGCTCAGCATCAGCTGGTCGTCGTGGGCACGCTGTACGTAGTACATGGCGTCCTGCCCCTCGGCAGCCATGATGCTGTTGGCGTAGTACATGCGGTCCCAGTTCACCTGGCGATTCTCCTCCCTGGCGCTCAGGTAGTCGTAGGCTGCCTGCCAGTTGTCCAGTGCTGCCTGGTCGTGGAAGAGCGTTGCGTCGGGGTTCCACACGTTGAAGCTGAAGCTCGGCATCAGCGAGTAGTAGTCAGGGTCGGGGTTCGTACCGCCGTTGTAGGCCAGACGGCTGTTGCTGTACATCTGGTAGCGGCCCAGCAGGGTGGTGACGAGCTTCGTCTTTTCGTCCATCTTCCAGTCCCACGTTAAAAGCGCAGCAGGAGAAAAGTCCTTGACGATGCGCGAGTTGCGCTTCTTGCCGTCCTGATAGCCCCAGTTGGGGTTGTAGTTGTGGGTGCCGGCAATCCAGTACATCTCGTCGGTGGCGCCGCGCTGTGCGCCGCGCTGCGTCGGGTTTCCCCATGTGACGAGGCTCACCGAGTGCTTGTCGTTCACCAGCTTCTCGGCACCGAAGAAGTAGCTCAGCGAGTTGTAGCTCGTACCCTCGATGGTTCCGATGCCGTCGCCCCAGCGGTAGGTCAGGCTACCCGTCACGGCCCAGCCGTTCTCCATGACACCCGAGTTGTAGGTGTACATGGCTCGTGTGTTGTAACTGCGGTTGGCAAAGGCTATCGACGCCCTTTGTCCCGTGGCAAACCTGCTGGGACGGAAGTCGTAGTTGCCCGACCCTGCCAGTCCGCTCACTCCGTAGTTGTTGTCCTCGAAGGGCAACGATGCCTCGCGCAGTCGGGTCTGGTTGTTCAGACCGCCCACGAAGGAGTAGCCGAACTGTCCGCGCTCTACGTCGTTCACCGGGTTGCCGTTGATGTACATGTCGTTGTACCTGGCACCCAGGGCACGGTACTTGAAACGGACGGGCGAGAAACGGTAGCCCACCTCGTTCGCATAAACGTTGCGGTTGGACGAGATGATGGTGATGATCTGCGATGCCGCCTCGTCATCTCCCAACTGCGTCTCGGTGAAGGTGAACGCCGTCTCGTCCTGCAAGTCAGTGGCAGTGGAGTCTATCGGTTCCTGTGCGTAGACTGCCGACGAGCAACATAAAGCCAACACCGTAAATTTCAGCGTTTTTCCCATAGTTGGTAGTTTTAGAGTTATGTAATATCCGTGTTTTGCTGCAAAGATAGGCAAAAAGTGCGAGACGACAAAAGATTTTTCGGGAAAAATGCCATTTATTCCAAAATTATTCCGTATCTTTGCCGCAGATAATACTGACCGACTATGAAAAAATACATTGCTTTCATGGCGCTTGCCCTCATTCTGGGCACTGGCGCAGCCCATGCACAGAAGAAGTATTCGGTGTATGGCGTAGGGTTCTACAACCTCGAGAATCTGTTCGACACTTGTCACGACGAAGGCCACAACGACTACGAGTATCTGCCCGAAGGCACCAACAAGTGGACAGGACTGAAGTATAGTCACAAACTGAAGAACATGGCCCGCGTGCTCTCCGAGATGGGCACCGACAAGCTGCCCGGCGTCGGCTGTGCAGCCATCGGCGTCTCCGAGGTCGAGAATGCCAAGTGCCTCACCGACCTCTGCAACCAGGAGCCGCTCAAGGCCAAGAACTTCCAGTTCGTCCACATCGAGGGTCCCGACCAGCGCGGCGTCGACTGCGCACTGCTCTACAACCCCAAGCTGTTCCAGGTGCGCGACGTCAAGCTCGTACCTTATATATATATAAAGCCCGAGGACTCGCTGCGTGCCACCCGTGGCTTCCTGACCGTCAGCGGTACGATGGCCGGCGAGCATGTCACCATCATCGTCAACCACCTGCCGTCGCGTGGCGCCGTGTCCTTCTATCGTGAGGAGGGTGGACGCCAGCTGCGCATCCTCAAGGACTCGCTCATTGCCGAAGACCCCAACGTCAAGCTGCTCATCATGGGCGATATGAACGACGACCCGCAGGACAAGTCGATGGCCGTGCAGCTGGGCGCCAAGCGTAAGATGAAGGACGTCGAGGCACCCGCCGGACTCTGGAACCCCTGGTGGGACGTGCTGGCGTCGGGCACAGGAACCCTGCAGTATCAGGGAGCCTGGAACCTCTTCGACCAAATCATCCTGTCGCACTCGCTGCTCGACATCGACGGGCGTAAGGACTACTCGTCGCTGAAACTCTGGAACTACCACATCTTCACCCGCGACTACCTCTTCCAGAAGGAGGGCAAGTACAAGGGCAACACCCTGCGCACACATGCCGGCGGCGTCTGGCTCGACGGCTATAGCGACCACCTGCCAACAGTTGTTTATCTCATTAAGGAGCAGAAGTAAATACCCACCCCCAACCCCTCCCGAACGGGAGGGGAGAGAGTAAATACCCACCCCCAACCCCTCCCGAACGGGAGGGGAGTAAGTAAAAAGAAAAAAGAGGAGATATGACCATCATCGGAATTGCCGGTGGTACCGGCTCAGGCAAGACCACCGTCGTCAGGCGCATCGCCAAGGCACTGCCGCCCCACTACGCGGCAGTCATACCCCTGGACTCGTATTATAACGACACCACGGACCTGACCCCTGAAGAGCGTAAGCAAATCAACTTCGACCACCCCGACGCCTTCGACTGGAAGCTGCTCACCGAGCACATCAAGATGCTCAAGGAGGGCAAGGCCGTCGAGCAGCCCACCTATTCTTATATAGAGAGCAACCGCCAGAAGGAGACCGTACACGTCGATCCCAAGCCCGTCATCATCATCGAGGGCATCATGGCCCTGCACTACAAGAAGCTGCGCGACATGATGGACCTCAAGATATTCGTCGATACCGACGACGACGTGCGCCTCATCCGCAACATCCGCCGCGACGTCGTGGAGCGCGGACGCACCGTCGACATGGTGCTCGACCGCTACGAGAAGGTGCTCAAGCCCATGCACGAGCAGTTCATCGAGCCCACCAAGCAGTATGCCGACCTCATCATCCCCTGGGGTGGCGACAACAAGACCGGCATCCACATCCTGAAGACCTACATCCAGGGCATCGTCACGGGCGTGTAGCTCCACCTCTGCCGGAGGCTTCTAATAAGACACACGGGATACTTGTGCTTATATGGAATCACGAAACCCTTCACCGACTGTCTTGTACTCTTATAATGAGGCAGTTACGGTGAAGGGTTTGGTTTGTGGAGGCTCTGCTGGCCGAAGGCCGACACCTCAGAGTCGCACGACGGTGTAGAAGTTGCCGTCGTGCAGGTGATCCTTCTGAAATCCCAGTCGGCGGAGCATCTTGCCGAAGGTGGTCTCCGAGACACTGCGCAGCAGCGACGGGGCGTGGGGCGACAGCTGTGTCATCAGCTGCGAGGCGCTGAGCAGCTGGCCCTCCTCGCCCTCGGCGGGTGCACGGAAGAACTGGCAGAAGAGCTGCTCCAGCGGCGTCAGGCGGTAGTAGCGCTCGTTCGTGCGCTGCATCTCGGCTTCCTCCTCCTTCGTGAAGTAGTAGCGCTCGCCCCTCTCCACCTCCGCCAGCAGCTGGGCATAGAGCTGGCGGTGGTCGATGCCGTCGACGTCGATGATGCCGTCGGGCTCCAGAATCAGGAAGCGGCGCGACCCCGTGCGGTCGGTCAGCAGCTGGCGGCTGTTGCTGGTGCCCACGAACGAGGCGATGCGCGGCAGCTGGTTGAAGTGGGTCTTATAGGCCTTGATGAACGACGGGCGCAGCGTCTGCATCAGCGTCTTCAGGTCGGGCTGCTTACGCGGGTTCAGCTTGTCGAACTCGTCGATGTTGACCAGCGCAAACTCCACCAGCTTGCGCTCGGCGTTGCCCTTCGACGCCATCGAGAAGTCGTCGGTGTAGTACGACTCCAGCTCCTCGGGCAGCAGCTCGTGGAAGAAGGTGCTCTTGTGCAGGCCCTGCTGATCGCTGACCAGCATCAGCATTACGGCGTTGGCGTGACGCTCGTCGACGCCCAGCCACTGGGCTACCACTGCGCGCAGCCAGACGGGCACCATGCGGCGGCAGTAGTCGCTTGGGCTGATGCGGCGGGCCAGGTCGCTGACGCGGTCCTCGCCGTCCCACGTGCCGCGCACGCTGTCGAGCCACTCGGCCACGGGGTGGTAGTCCTTGGCCAGCTCCGAGCGCACGCGCTGCTGCACCAGACTCTTCAGACACAGCACGCGCCCGTCGTCCTGCACGTGGTTCATGATGGTGTTCATCTGGCGCTCGTCGACGGGCAGCCACCCGCCGTCGGCCGTGTTTGCGCTTCCAGCGCCGTCGGCCGCATTTGCGCTTCCAGCGCCGTCGGCCGCATTTGCGGTTCCAGCGCCGTCGGCCGCGTCCTCCGCAGCCGCGCCGTCGGCCCCGTCGTCTACAGGCAGCTTGCGGCGACGGTACTCGTAGCTGTCAAGCACCACGTTGTGGCGGAACTCGTATTCGCGGTTGATGAACTCGGCCATCTCCTGGATGGGGCGCAGGCAGGCCTCCTTGCGCTGTTCGTAACGGCTGGCGGCACTGGCCTCCTGTTGCCTGACGGCCTTTTCGCGACGGGCCTCCTCAGCCTCGTGCTGCTGCTCGGCCAGCTCAATGTGCTGCTCCAGCAGCTCGTTCTTGGTTTCTAACTGCTGGATGTAAGTGTTGCACTCAGCCAGCTTCTTGGTAAGATTAAAAATCTCAATCATTTTTTTACGTTTTTGATGGTTTGACAATCAGATTACCGTCGGTTAAGGATCCTTTCGACGCTGCAAAGATACGAACTTTTTTCACTGCTTGCAAGAGTATATGCGCTGAAAATCAGCGATTTGCGTTCGTTTGTCTCACGCCTGTCCCCGCCGCCGACAGACCACGGTTTTCCGTCGTCAGGGGCTGACTTTTGCATTGCTGACGTACGTCAGCAATACTACCGACACGTGTCAGCAACATTGCCGACGTACGTCAGCAATACTCATTCCGCAGTTTTTCGCGAAAAAGTTTGGCCATGTCGGAAATAAACCGTAACTTTGCCGTCGTAAATGCGGCCTCCGTGAACAAGGGCCGCGCATACCTTATAATATTTGTTGCAACTATGAGTAAAGGACTAACCATTCACTTCAGCGTACACCCGATTCCCAAGCATACGGGCGAGGAAGGCCAGACCTACCACGTCCGTCAGAACATACGGCGTGTCATTCACTCCCAGGAATTCAGAGAGCACATCAGCGACTACAGTCTCGTCACGCCGGGACTCTTCGAGATGGTCATCGACTACGTTGAGAAGGAGATTGCCGAGCAGCTCCTGGCAGGCTACTCAGTACACATCGACGGTCTGGGCCGCTTCTCGCTGAGGCTGGGCACATGTAAGGTCAAGGACAAGGCCGACCGCCTCCTCAGCGAGCTGGTGGCCCCGCCCTTTCCCAAGTACTACCGCACCCGTCAGGGCAACATGTGGGTCTATCGTAAGACCGGAACGTGAGGCTCCTCACCTCCGCTCCCCTGTACTCTTCACGCTAACCCGCTGGATTACAGTGCCAAATGGCGCCAGTGAAGGGTTAGACGCCCCCTCTCCGTTCCTGACTTTTCACATACGTTCTTTGACTTACTGACACAAACGGATAAATAATCTCGAATATCTTTGGATATTAGGGGAAATAGTCGTATCTTTGCAGCGATTATAAAAACAATTGCATCATCCGCGATGCCTGCCACGCGCAGAACATGCACGAATAACCCCCACACTTCCCCCACGAGATTCTATCCGCCGAGACTACTGCAGGTGTTCCCGGCGGATTCCGTTTGTGAAGGCAGCCGGAGACGACGGATAAGAAGACAAGGCTGCAGACGGACAATAGAAATTAATAATGTATAACAATAAAAAGCTGAACGACAATGAAAAAGATGATGCACTGGATGATAGCCGCCATCCTGATAATCAGCGGCGCATGTGTGATAACCTGTTGCAACAGCGACGAGGATAATCCTGTGGTCAGTCCGACTGATGACAGCAGCCAGTTCGTGATCCTCAGCGAAGCCGTGCCCGACGCCATCCTGGAGATTCGCTACTACAGCACTTACAATTTCGTGGGTGCCCGCATCGACGGCTACGAGGAGCCGACGGCACTGCTCACGAAACAGGCCGCAAAAGCCCTGAAGGAAGTGAGCGACGACGTGATGTCGCAGGGCTATCGCCTGAAGGTCTACGATGCCTACCGTCCGCAGAAGGCCGTTGACCATTTTGTGCGCTGGGCTGCCGACCTCTCGGACACAAAGATGAAGCCCTACTTCTATCCCGACCTCGACAAGAGCGTGCTCTTCGAACAAGAGTACATCATGGAGAAGAGCGGTCACACGCGTGGCAGCACCGTTGACCTGACGCTGTTCGACATGGCGACGGAGAAGGAACTCGACATGGGCGGCACCTTCGACTGGTTCGGCCCCGAGAGCCATCCCGACTTCTGCGGCAATCCCGAGACGGGTGAATACACGGGAAAGCCTACCCCTAACCCCTCCCCAAGGGAGGGGGATTCCTTAGCGTCAGCGGCTCTCCTCCCTACGGTGGGAGCGGGGAGAGGGGCTATCACCCCTGAGCAGTTCCAGAACCGCATGATTCTCCGCCGCGCCATGCTCGCCCACGGCTTCAAGCCCTTAGACTCGGAATGGTGGCACTTCACGCTGAAGGACGAACCCTTCCCCAATACCTATTTCACATTCCCCGTGAAGCAATTGGGTAAATGAAACGGATAAAAGAACTCGAATATCCTTGGATATCTGGGGAAATAGTTGTATCTTTGTCCCCCAAGAAACATCTAAACAAGGAGTATTATGGAAGCAAACAACAGAAATGCTTTAACCGATGTTAATGAGTATGCCAAACGTCTTTTGGAGTTCATCTAAAGACATCGCATAAAGTAATACCGCCGAGACCCGCGCTTCCCCCTCCGTGTCCCCTCGCCAATTGGAGAGGGGACACGGAAGGGGTACATGAAGAACAGCAATTAGTATAAGAGTTTTGACGCAACGCCCCTTTTAACATTGTTTAAGGGGGGAGGGCGGTGGGCTTTAACCAATTTTTCGTATCTTTGCAGTCGAAACAATCAGATTACTAACGACCGGTTATACTATAATGAGCAAAATAAGCAATCAAAATGAAGAACATGTTTTCCCGTTTTTTGCTGATGGGCGCGCTGGTGTGCGGCCTCGGCCTGAGCGTCACGTCCTGTAAGGACGACGACGATGAGAAAATAGACGAGCGCATCGTGACGGAGGACGGCAAGACGTACGTCCCCGACTCGCTGCTCACCGAGCAGGAGCGCTACCAGATGGCCTGCCAGAGTGCGGTCATCAGCACCATGCGCAGCTTGGCTGGCTTAGAGAACATAACGCCCGACGTAGTGAACGAGACCCACGAGCCCACCTATGGCATGACGCTCGACGACGCGGGCGCGACGGTGCGTGTCGTGAAGAGCGGGAGTACAGCGGAGGCCGAACTGTTGTTCCGCTCCATCGCCGGCCTCGACAGCGCCGATGCCGTGCGTATGTACACCCCGACGGCTGACGGCTACCTGCTCGACTTGCGCAACCTGCCTATCCTGCCTGACGGCAAGACGTTCACCCTCGGCACGCTCACCTTCCACCGCGACGGCGGCCCGCGCCGCTACGGCTACGTGGAGGTGGACATCCCGTGCATTCCCCACTTGGAGCGCATCGACTACCTCAGCCCCGACGCCTTCCCCGACAATGGCAACAGCGCCTACCAGCTGGGCGACGTGGTGTGGGTGCCCGCCAGCAGCGGCTTGTGTTCGGGCTACTATGTTTGCGTGGCCGACAATGGCTACCGCAGCACACTGGTCCACATGAACAAAGACCCCAATCCGGGAGGTGACGAGAGCATCAACGTCGATGGTGACGATGAGGGCTGCTGGTATCCCTACAACAACGCCCATGAGCATTCGACAACCGTTGAGGATATCAAGGACTACGTCGATTTCATGGCGAAGAACAAGGCCAAGGTGGCCAACATCAAGGCCTTCATAGAGGGCAAAGCCGCCAACAGGAAGCCCAGCAGGTCGGGCAAGCTGTGGCACCTCTTCCCCGACGGCTTCAACAACGACAAGGGCGTGGTGTTCAACCTGAACGACTCGAAAAGCGCCTACATCTATTACGATGCCATTATTACCGACGATTATGCCTATGTGCCCGCCTACTACTATCGCAAGGCCAAGTATGCTTTAGTACCAAACAACTGCACCAGCAGTGACCAAGTGTCTTGCGGCGAAAAGAAATATGTCAAAGACAGTGAGTGGAGAGACTGGCTCGGCGGCAACGACTACACGATGAACGTCATCCACACCTCCAAAACGGTGTCAGGCTCCGAGCTCGAATACAGTGCGCTGAACGACAAGCTGGAGCTGGGCGTCAAAGCTGTGAACGCCACCAAGGACGACGTGGGCAAGTGCTACGCCGACGACGGCTACCTCTACGAAAACGCCCTGCAGGCACAGGAGTACGGACATACGCCACTGGGCATCGTGGTCTTTGTGAACTATGGCTCAGAGTGGAGCAAGAACGTAGTGGAGACAAACAACAACGGCGGCCACGGACTGGTGATGTCATACAAAGAGGAAGGTAAATACTTTCCCAACTGGGAGGTTCCCGATGAACCCTATTCCGAGGACAACGGCTACATAGGCAATACCCACGAAAGCGCCTGGAACGACTTCAGCGGCTACGACAAGACGCAGGCTCTTGAATACGCAGATTTGAAAGCCGCCAGTTTGGTCAGTGACTGGAAACCAGAAGCCCCTATGGAGAGCTCTGGCTGGTTCATTCCCACAACGGCACAATGGGGAGCCGCGCTCTGCTCTCCCGGACTGGGCGGTGCTTCATGGCCCAACGAGAACGACTATTGGACGAAGCCTTTCTCTGGCACGCCTCTATTCACAATAAATACCTACACTAACACTTACGGCAGTAAGATAAATCTGGCTGGAACCTATTGGACCAGCTCGGCTCAAGGTGCGAGTGCAAATAAAGGTGTGTTTGTCAAACTAGAATGGAAAACCGGCTGGGCATTCTTCAGGAGCGCCAGCAATATCGAGCCATCCGACTATGTCTACCTCCGCCCCTTCTTCGCCTTCTGACAATCAGCAGAACGAAACAACAAAACAAATAATATTACTAACAAACACAACGACAATGAAGAAGACCAACAACATCTTCCACCTCTGGCTCCTGGTCGCGCTGGTGTGCGGCCTCAGCCTGGGTGTCACTTCCTGTAAAGACGATGACGACAAACTCTCTGAAGAGGAGAAGGAACAGCAGGAGCTCGAGCGCCTGGAGCAGCAGAACAACGCCTACAGCGTGCTGAGCCTGCTGGCCGACGTCAGCGCTGCCGACGACGACTTCCTCTCGAAGACCTACGAGCCCACCATCGGCAAGGAGGACGACCGCGACGCCAACACGCGCATCGTGAACACCAACACGATGGAGGCCGCCGCCGAGCGCTTCGCCAACCTGGCCGACGCCAGCATTGACGAGAACACCCAGACCTACACCTGGCGCGACGACAACCTGGGCACGATGACCTACACCCGCACCAACGACGGCTCGTCGTGGGCCACCGTCGACGTAGACATCAAGCAGGTGCCACACCTGCAGAAGATTGTCTATCGCTCGCCCGAGCAGGCCAACGACAACAGCAAGTTCGACGGACGCGCCTACTACCGCTTCGGCGACGTGGTGAGCCGTGAGGTGACCAACAAGGATGGCTCCACAGTCACCGAGTACTGGATTTGCGTGCGCCCCGCCTTCGGCCCCGAGGGCAAGGAAGACAGCCACTGGGCGTGCCTCAACGTCCTGCCCCAAGCGAACATCTACGAGTACTCGAAAGACGGCAAGACGTGGCGTCTGCCCACCAAACTGGGCACCGACAAGGAAAACATGCAGAACTTTGCAGAGATGCTCTACGCCATACTCTATCCCGAGGAATGGGAGAAGAATGCCACGTCGGGCACCAAGGGCCTGAAAATCTTCTACGACTTCAAGGCCGCCAACCTGAAATACCACAACCAGTACTTCTGGAAGAACGTCTGTAAGGCTTGGGACGCGAATGATATCTGGACACTGGCCCTGAATTCACCCAAGAGAACCTTGAAGACTTATTTAACACCTAATAATTTTGGAATTTCCATGCTCTACAAAGGCTATAGTTGGATGACAGGATGGAACTGTACGCTCTATACCGCCAATTACGAGAACGGCACAGGCAAGGAGCTGAACATGCACAAGGCTACCTTTATAGATATAAAGCGTGATATGCGCGATTTCGAACAGGGCTTAGACTTCACGATGACAGGATACAATATACCAAGTTCTAAATACCCCGTATTTTTCGCCCAATCCGAAGTCTATTCTGCGTGGGCATTCCGCGTGCTCAAGGGCAAGCAACTGTCGAGCACGGGCAAATGCGATAAATACACGAACATCCCAGGTACCAAGGAGGTCTATCGCTACTATCATGACGTCCTGCCCACCACCGAACTGCTTACAGAACCCGAGATAACCGAGGCTCCGGTTTCCTATCCGCCTATAGAAGAGCCCATGGTGGGCTGCTTGATAGGTGCCGACGGCAAGTTCTACATAGATAAGGAATCTGCCGAGGACAATGGCACCGAGGCTATCGCCATAGTCTGCGCACTGAACGGCAAGAAGCGTGTAGAGAAAGACGAAGCGTGGAACGGACTGGCTATGGCGCTCGAGCCTACAAAATTAGTGAAGTGGGTTGCTTATGACTATTCTTGGGCTGAATTACATGAGCCATGCACCACACCTGCGGTGAACAGCATCGCCGAGATGAGCGGCCCACTCAACGGCATTGCAGCTACCAAGAAACTGTATGGATGTGTCGTTGACCACGCTCATAACCATCCTGCAGCAACCGAATGCTACCGTTTGAGCACTAAACTCAATTATGAAGCCATGGCCACGGGCAACTTCAGCGACTGGTTCCTGCCCAGCAGCGGACAGTGGGTGCTAGCCTATAAGGGCTTCGGCTACGACTGGACTGGTCAGGCTTACGACATGACATCGGAGGCCGCGAAAATCAGGAGTATCTTCTCAGCGGCAGGCGTTGATGTGCCTGATATGTTCAGTTCCTTGGGTTACAGGGATTATTATTGGACGACCACGCAAAACAATGAAGGTAGTGTCTTGATGTTCAGTTTCTACTACTGGCCGTGCTACGATACGTCGGATGATGCCGACCTTGTCTTCGGAATGGCCAAGGCCATCCCCTTCATGGCCTTCAAGTATAACGGCGGAGCCACAGAGGACTAAGTGATAAGTAAATAACAAATATTATAATAACTCATTAAAATGACAACAACAATGAACAGAAGAATGAACTCATGGCTCGTGGCCGCGCTGGTGTGCGGCCTGAGCCTCAGCGTCACTTCCTGTAAGGATGATGACGACAATGGCGGTGATTATGAGGTGACACCCATCAACCTCACCATCGACAAAGACCTGACGACCTATGGCGTGGAGACCGAAGTGGAGAGCGCCATCGTGAAGGTGCCCGTGAAGTGCGACGGCGGCTGGGCTGCCTATCTCACCGACGATCCCGACTGGGTGGCCATGGAGGGTAGTCAGGTGCTCTTTGAGGGCAACCAGACACTGAGCCTGCGCTTCGACGAGAACCGCACCGGTGCCGACCGCACCACGACGTTGAAGATTGTGACCTACAATGGCGACGAAACCTTGGTACCCGTGCGCCAGACGCAGAAGTATCGCGGTCATGACGCGACGAACGCATACTCACAGTGGTTCGGCAACAACGGTCTGGGACGTGGCTACAACTTCGTTTACGTGTTCGAGGGCGACACCGTAGTGAAGCACCAGCAGAAATTCAGCCCCGATGCCATGTGCATGCCTAACCCCATCTTCAACTGGGCCAAGATCGAGGAACTGCAGCAAACGTATGATTCCATCAAGGCAGACTACGTATTGAGCAAGAGTGCCTACGTTGAGAACACCCGACAGACCATTGATTACCATGACGTTCCCCGCGACAGCTCGGTTTTTGCTTCTGATACGCTTAGTGTGAAATTAGATTTGAGCATGGCCTTTGGTTTCATGGAGTTCGAGGGTCACGGTCAATATGATGCCTACGAAGCCAAGGGTGCTGCCAAGTTGAACTACCTGTTCAACCGCTCGGCCACGGTCTACGACGCCTTCGTTTCGCCTTCCGAGTTGAGTACTGTGGCAAACAAAATTGGCGGCGTATTGGATGACGAGGGGCTGGAAGAGCAGTATAAACGCATTGAGCAACAGGAGAAGAACTTCAAGTCGCAAAACCTGAGTAAATATTCGAAGCTCAAGAAATTAGGCAGATCTGTTTCTGAAGATAAACTGACGGGAGAATACCTGGAAGACTGGCAGATTGAGGTGATTACCAAAGCCCTTGACGCATTGGACGTGCCCGACTACGGCGGCATCTTCACTGAGAGTTTCGGAAAGATCTACTACCAACTGACCCGCTTCTTGCAGAGCGGCGACACAAAGCGTGCCGAGGCCACCGTCGAAGACCTCGATGCCAAGTTTGGCCCCTTGTTCGTGAGTCGTGGCTGGTACGGCGGCAACATCCTGATGCGTGCCCTCGTCGATACGACCTATCTTGACACCTATGGCCATTTCTATGGTGAAATTAGAGCCGAAATGGAGAACTTGTTCAGCATCGAAGGCAAAATTAAATATTCTGAGCAGGCCAAGCGCATTGTCCACAATGGTGACCTTTTAATCCAGGTCTATGGCGGCGAGGCCGTGAGATGCGGTAACAAACTGGCGGCTCACTTCAACAGCGAGACCATGACCGACCGTACTGAGCTGCTCGATATTCTGGAAGAGTGGGGCAACTCGCTGATGGAGGGCGTTGACGAGAGCGGCAACACTGAGGGACCCATACCCTGCATGCAGCACGCACAACTCACAGGTATTTGGACGCTCTTTGAGGATGTGGAAACGGCCAAGTACGTGCGCGAGTATATGTACAAGAAACATCCGCTGCTGAGCAAGTATCTGGGCGCCACCGTGGACTAACGACAAACAATAACAAACAGAAAAAACTGATATGACACGACGACTATTATCCGCACTGTTGCTGAGTGCAGCCCTGCTGCCACTGCTGAGCAGCTGCCATGATGATGATGACGTAATAGGGCCCGACCCGTCGGGTCCCTGGACCGTGACTGCCACGGGCGGCAGTTGTGTGGACGACGAGGGCCTGGTGACCCTGACCCGCCTGGCCGCCTACGAGCGGCTGACGGTGAGCATCGACGGCTACGATGCCGAGCGCGACAGTGCGGTGACAGTCGCCGTATCAACGTCAGAGGCCGACGAATGGCTGTCGGTGACTAGCGACACGCTGGCCACCGACGGTCAGATGGTGCTGGCCTCGCAGACTAACGACACCGGCATGCGCCGCACGGCTACGCTGGTGTTTACATCCGTCAGCGACCCGTCGCGCAGCGGAACGCTCACCGTGACACAGCTCTCGGCGAGCGACGACGACGGCAACGGCGAAGACGCCCGCGCCGAACTGTTCGTGGGCTACGGCTACGACATCTACGCCGAGCTCCAGAATCCCATGAGCGTGAAGACCAAGCGGCCCATCATCGACCTGAAGACCCTTAGGTCCAACGCCAAAACCTACGAGCTGGATGCCATCCACGACTGCCGTCTGCAACAGTTCAACATCGACGTCTATGCAGCCACCACCCTGCAGGAACTGGCCTACGATATGACCGCGTCGTGTTCCAACTCGGCAGCCATCGACATACAGGGCTGCATCAACACCTGCAAGCAGCTCATGGACGCTGCGCCTAACGTCAGCATCCACGAGCAGAATGTGGGCTACGGCGTGATGACCAAGACCGTGGCCTCGCGTACCCTGGACAGGGGCGCGATGCAATACCTGAGAAAGCTTGACAACGAGAGCGGCTCGAAGAAGAACCTCATGAGCCTGAGTCAGGAGTTCCTGACGGCTCTCAGCAAAATACGCAACCAGAGCGGCGCTGCCCGTGAAGCAGCCGTGGAGCAGGTGCTCCTCGACTTTGGTACGCACATCGTACTGCAGGCCGACCTGGGCGGCAAGCTCGACTATTCATTCACCATCGACAAGGCGGCCAGCTATAACGCCAAGACCGATGCCAACGAGGAGGCGCGCTACACCATGGGCCAGCTGAGCAAGGGCGACCGCACCACGGGTGTCACCGAGGTGTCGTCGAGCAAGAGCATCAGCGGTGCCATCAAGATTTGGGGCGGCAGCGACCAGACCAGCAAGCAGCTCAAGGCCGACATTGCCAAGCTCGACGCACAGGGACAACTGCCGCCGGGACACATACAGGAATGGCTGGCCAGCATCAAGTATAGCGACCAGATGGCTATGGATAAGAAGCTCGACGTGGTACACTTCGAACTGATGCCCGTCTGGGACCTCGTGCCGCAGGACCTGCGCCTTGACTTCCTTGAAGCCACCCTGCGGCTGTCCAGCCGCAGCGACTGTCAGCTGCCCGCCAGCATCCTGAGCACCGACATCTATGAAATAGGTCCCAACACAGCGAAATACCGCAAGCTGTTCGACTTCTCCTTGAAACTGACACCCATGACCGGCTCGCTCTGCCGTCTGCTTTACTTCGAGAAGACGCCGGTGATGGAGGTGTGCTCGGAGTACGTGCCGAAGATCCGCACCGACCAGCGCGTCACCATTGCCTATCCCATCTACCGCCAGCACATACGCATGAACCAGGGTCTCTTCCTTGGCGACGGCATCCACCAGCCCGCCTACGTGTGCTTCTCCAACGGCGACTGCTACGTGAACCCCATCGATACCCTGCCCACAGGCACAGTCATCGACAAGTTCTGGTACGTCAACGGCAACCTCCTCCTGAAGAACCCCACGCGAGTGAATGGACTCGCGGGTAAGAATCTCGTCATTCAGGAGGACTACCTGCCGCTCTACACCGACGACGACGGAAACTCCATCAAGCACCGCCACCCGTTAGTGAAGGTGGGCTCGAAGTTCTGGACGCGCCACGACATAGACCACCGCCTGCTCTTCGCCGAGAAGGAAGACTACGCTGGCGTGGACTATATGCAGAACAACGTGTGCTACACGCAGTTCATGTGGGAGCATAACAACTATGAGTTTACCGCCTACAACGGCTGGATATGGGGCTACTCGCCCAACACCTTCTATCCCAAGAACCCGAACCAGAAGTGGTTCCTGCCTACGCCTGCCGACATTCAGGACCTCTATACCTACATAGGCTTCAACCCCAAGGCGCTCTTCAAGAATCAGCTCACCGGCTGGGATGCGGAGTTCAACGGCTACTACGGCCAGTACGACATACTGGACAAGAACAAGAGACTGGGTTCCAATCGTGCGCTGCATGAGCAGGGCAATCTGAACTGCATCAGCTCGAAGAACTCCAACAGCTATACGGATGCCTGTCTGCTCGTGCTGTACCCCGACTACAGCATGAAGGTCATCAACAACAAGACCTACAACGCTCAGTGGCGCGCCAACTTCTACCCCGTGCGCCCCGTGCGTGGCTACATGTTCAACTATCCCACCATTGCCGACATCAGCAAAAACTTCACCACCAAATCGGGAACGTATAAGTGAGAGGTGAGAGGTAAGAATAATATATAATAAATAAGGTATAAGATGAAATGGAATAGATTTGGCCTTCTGGCCCTGATCGTGGCGATGGGCGCCATGATAGCCTCCTGCACCAGCGAGGACGACGTGCTCGACGATCTCGTCGTCGAGACCAACGAGGCGGCCCCCTTCCAGTGGACACGCGCCGAGGACGTGGAGTCACGCGCCCAGTTCCTGCGCAACTTCGGCGTAGGCTATTCGTACGATGCCGTGCGCGGCAAGTACTGCGACTGGCAGGACATACGCTGCCAGGTGCTGAACCGCCAGGAACTGGAAGCCCGCAACAAGCAAGGGAAAGTCATGCTGGTGTCGCAGGTGAAGAGTGGCTTCAATTCGCAACAGACCGTGCGCTACTCACAGCGCGACTATGTAGCCTCGATGGACCTACAAACCAAGCAAGAGATAGACCTTGGCCTTTACAGTAGAACGAAGCGCACGCGACAGTACGTGCTGGAGGATGGACTGCAGGACTGCTTCTACTACATGGTGCAGGACAACATCCTGAAGGGCGAGCAGTATATCACGCCCGCTGAGGTGCAGAATACCATCAACAAGGAGTGGTTTGCAGGCCAGCAGACCAAACTGCTGACGCGCAGCTTCCAGGATGCCATAGAGCATCTGGCATGGAACTATGATGCGACGAACTACGCCCTGGTGGACTCGTTTATCAACGTTTGGGGCACGCACGTCATCACACGTGCCTTCCTGGGTGCCTCAATGCAGCTGACGCTGAAGAACGACATGTGGCGCTACCACGACAACGTCAGCGAGCAGTCGTTCACCTCCGAGCAGTTGCTGACGGCCTATCGGGACCGCAAGTCGAACCGCCAAAAGGAGGAATATCACTGGACCGAGCAGTCGAGCCTCTACATTGAGTGCAGGGGCGGCGAGATGAGTTACATGGGCACCATGATAGGCGAGGCAAAGTACGACGGCACACGCGACTTCGAGATGAGCGACGTGACCAAGTGGCGAGAGTCAGTCACCTTCGACCCCAAAAACGAGGCGGCCTCCAACTGCGAGATGATCTACATGGAGGTGGAACCCATCTGGAACTTCGTGCCCGAGCAGTATCCCCACGTGAAGCGGTGGCTGCAGGCCGCCATCCTGCAAGATGCCGCCCTCTATCAGGAGATGCTGGGCGACCGCAACTTCTTCAGTACGAAGTTCCCCATACGTCCCACGTCGGCTACGTGCCACTGGCGCAAGGAAACCGGTGACTGGCGGGAGCACAAGCGCACCGACAGCACGTCGGAACCCATGGTGGCCAACGTCATGAGCGGCGGTCACTATGTGGCCACCATCTGCCACGAGAAGATAGGCAACCAGTGGTTGTGGGTGTGCTACCCCATCTACGAGGGCAAGGTGAAGCTGGCCTGCGGCTTCGGCGTGGCCGACGACAACTCTACCTACGACGTGCTCTGGATCAACGGCGCCGTGAAGAGTACCAAGCGCAGTGAGAAAGCCAATGGCACCTTCTACATCAACGGCGGCGCGGTGAGCGTCACGGAGCAGGCGGGCATCAACTACGCCGACGCCACGACCCTGCCATACGTAGAGCTGAGCGGCGGCGTCACCGTCGGCGGTGGCTACGCGGCGGCGGGGGTCTACAACGTTCGCAAGAACGGCAGCACCTTCGAGCTGACCGCCCCCACCGGGCTGAAGGACATTGTGGGCTTCACCGAAAAAGACAATGGCCGCTACCAGCGCAACGACAACTATGTGTATATATATAATGTCAACGAAGTGAAAGAATGAGAACCATGAATAAGATTTCCCGTTTTTTGCTGATGGGCGCGCTGGTGTGCGGCCTCGGCCTGAGCGTCACCGCCTGCAAGGACGATGACGAGGAGAAAGTCGACGAGCGCATTGTGACGGAGGACGGCAAGACGTACGTCCCCGACTCGCTGCTCACCGACCTCGAGCGCTACCAGCTGGCGTGCCAGAGTGCGGTCATCAGCACCATGCGCAACCTGGCGGGCTTAGAGAGCGTGACGCCCGACGTAGTGAACGAGACCCACGAGCCCACCTACGGCATGACGCTCGACGACGCGGGCGCGACGGTGCGTGTCATGAAATGCGAGAGTACGGCGGCAGCCGAGCTGTCGTTCCGAGCCATCGCCGGCCTCGACAGCGCCGACGCCGTGCGTATGTACACCCCGACGGCTGACGGCTACCAGCTCGACCTGCGCAACATGCCCATCCTCCCGGACGGAAAGACGCTCACCCTCGGCACGCTCACCTTCCACCGCGACGGCGGCCCGCGCCGCCATGGCTACGTAGAGGTGGACATACCCTGCATACCCCACTTAGAGCGCATCGACTATCTCAGCCCCGACGCCTTCCCCGACAACGCCGGCAACTCAGCCTATCAGATAGGCGACATCGTGCGCGTATATAGCGGCTACAGCACGGGCTACTACCTCTGCGTACAGCCATACGCCTACAACGACGGCTGGCTGGTACACCTATGCATCAACGCGCCGGGTGGCGACCAGACGGTGAACGCCGACGGCGACAACGAGGGCTGCTGGTATCCCTACAACAAGACCAAAGATTCCTGCATCCCGGAAACAAAAGAGACCACCACCTATGACATGACCAATGCCTACTGCAACTTCATCTGCGACCACCAGGCGAAGGTGGCCAACATCAAGGCGTTTCTCGAAGGTAAGGCAGTGAACATGAAGCCCACCCTGTCGAACTGCCTGCACCATATCTTCCCCGAAGGCTTCAACAACGACAAAGGCGTGCCCTTCGTCAGCTGGGACAAGCGCGATGCCGCCATCTGGTACGACGGCTATGTTACCGACGATTATGCCTATGTGCCCGCCTATTACTATCGGCAAGGATTTTTTTGCTGGGTGAGCTACAATGTGAGGTATTGGAAGAATGCCAGCTATAAGTATGTGAAGGACAGTGATTGGAACAACACCTTCTACAAGAGGTGGAACTACACCATGAACGCCATCCGCTTCAGGTCAGACCCCATCCCTAACTCCAAGCTCGAATACAGCCCGCTGAACGACAAGCTGGAGCTGGGTGTCAAAGCCGAGAAAGCCACCAAGAACGACGTGGGCAAGTGCTATGCTGACGACGGTTACCTCTACGAAAACGCCCTGCAGGCACAGGAGTACGGACATACGCCACTGGGCATCGTGGTCTTTGTGAACTATGGCTCAGAGTGGAGCAAGAACGTAGTGGAGACAAACAACAACGGCGGCCACGGACTGGTGATGTCATACAAAGAGGAAGGTAAATACTTTCCCAACTGGGAGGTTCCCGATGAACCCTATTCCGAGGACAACGGCTACATAGGCAATACCCACGAAAGCGCCTGGAACGACTTCAGCGGCTACGACAAGACGCAGGCTCTTGAATACGCAGATTTGAAAGCCGCCAGTTTGGTCAGTGACTGGAAACCAGAAGCCCCTATGGAGAGCTCTGGCTGGTTCATTCCCACAACGGCACAATGGGGAGCCGCGCTCTGCTCTCCCGGACTGGGCGGTGCTTCATGGCCCAACGAGAACGACTATTGGACGAAGCCTTTCTCTGGCACGCCTCTATTCACAATAAATACCTACACTAACACTTACGGCAGTAAGATAAATCTGGCTGGAACCTATTGGACCAGCTCGGCTCAAGGTGCGAGTGCAAATAAAGGTGTGTTTGTCAAACTAGAATGGGAAACCGGCTGGGCATTCTTCAGGAGCGCCAGCAATATCGAGCCATACGACTACGTCTATCTCCGCCCCTTCCTTGCCTTCTGACGAGGAAGCATGGCGCTCGAAACCTTGTCGGTAGAAAAACAGCAAATGTATAATGTAAAAACAAGATAGAAGAAATGAAGTACACGAAGATTCTGATTCTGCTGCTCGTCCTCGGCACGACGGCGGCATGCAGCGATGACGAGGAGAAAATAGACGAGCGCATTGTGACGGAGGACGGCAAGACGGGCGTGCCCGACTCGCTGCTCACCGACCAGGAGCGCTATCAGCTGGCCTGCCAGTTTGCAGTCATCAACACTCTGCGCACGCTGACGGGCTTGGAGCGTATAGACGGAGACGTGACGAATACGAACTACGAGCCTACCTACGGCGAGACGCTCGACGGCGAAGGCTCGACGGTGCGAGCCGTGAAGTGCGAGAGTACGACGGAGGCCGAACAGTCGTTCCGCGCCATTGCCAGCCTCGACAGCGCTGACGCCGTGCGCCTGCTGACCCCGACGGCCGACGGCTATGTGCTCAGCCTCAAGGATCTGCCCATCCTGGAGAATGGCAAGAAGTTCACGCTGGGCACGCTGACCTTCCACCGCGACGGCGGCCCGCGCCGCTACGGCTGGGTGGATGTGGACATCCCCTGCATCCCCCACTTGGAACGCATCGACTACCTCAGCCCCGATGCTTTCCCTGACAACGCCGGCGGCAACTGCCCCTATCAGGTGGGCGACGTGGTGTGGGTGCCAAATTACAGCAATTATGTCTATGGCTACTACGTCTGCATTGCCACCAACGGCTACCACAGCACGCTGGCCCAAGTGTATGAAACACCGAGGTTTGACAGCTCCTGTGGCATCAACCTCGACGGTGACAATCAAGGCGCCTGGAAGCCCAAGAACAGCGGGGAAAAAAGTCCAACAACCTTCAGTCACATCAAGGACTTCGTCACTTTCATGATGGATAACAAGGGGATGGTGGCCAACATCAAGGCCTTCCTCAACGGCAAGGCCAACAACAAGAAACCCTCGTACGCCGGCCGCCTGAACCACATCTTCCCCAGGGGCTTCAACAACGACAAGGGCGTCGTTTACTCTGGTAGCAGAGCTTACATCCTCTACGATTGCGGTTGGGGTGAGTACTACTGGATACATGGCTGGATTGCTTCGGGCTGGAACTACCGCATCCAGTACTATGCCGGAATACTCGATGGCTGTACCAGCAGAGACCAAGTGTATAGCACCTATTATAAATATGTGTACGACAGCGATTGGAACAACGATTGGTCTGGTTGCGCCATGTTCACCATGAACATCATCGATACTGACGTCTTAGTGCCCGGTGCTACGCTGGATTACAGTGCGCTGAACGACAAGCTGGAGCTGGGTGTCAAAGCCGAGAAAGCCACCAAGAACGACGTGGGCAAGTGCTATGCTGACGACGGTTACCTCTACGAAAACGCCCTGCAGGCACAGGAGTACGGACATACGCCACTGGGCATCGTGGTCTTTGTGAACTATGGCTCAGAGTGGAGCAAGAACGTAGTGGAGACAAACAACAACGGCGGCCACGGACTGGTGATGTCATACAAAGAGGAAGGTAAATACTTTCCCAACTGGGAGGTTCCCGATGAACCCTATTCCGAGGACAACGGCTACATAGGCAATACCCACGAAAGCGCCTGGAACGACTTCAGCGGCTACGACAAGACGCAGGCTCTGGAATACGCAGGTTTGAAAGCCGCCAGCTTGGTTAGTGAATGGAAACCAGAAGCCCCTATGGAGAGCTCTGGCTGGTTCATTCCCACCACGGCACAGTGGGGAGCCGCGCTCTGCACCGACGGCCTGGGCAAGGCTCCGTGGCCCAGTGCCTACGACAACTGGACTTCATCCTTCTCAGGCAGGCCGTATGAGACAATCAACAGGTATATATATGATCGTGATGGCAAGACTTCCTTAGGTGGTTGGTACTGGACGAGCTCGGCCAGAGGAGCAGGCGAAGGCGTGGTGATCGTAATGTTTTATGGCGACGCATTCTTTAAAAGCACGAGCGCACTCTCTTCGAATAACAACGTCTATCTCCGCCCCTTCCTCGCCTTCTGACAATCAGCAGAACGAAACAACAAAACAAATAATATTACTAACAAACACAACGACAATGAAGAAGACCAACAACATCTTCCATCTCTGGCTCCTGGTCGCGCTGGTGTGCGGCCTCGGCTTGAGCGTCACCTCCTGCAAGGACGATGACGAGGAGAAAATAGACGAGCGCATTGTGACGGAGGACGGCAAGACGGGCGTGCCCGAGGAGCTGCTCACCGACGAGGAGCGCTACCAGCTGGCCTGCCAGAGTGCGGTGTCAAGCGTCATGCGCAACCTGACGGACATGGACCGCGTGAATCTTGCTGAGGTGACAAGCACGACCTACGAGCCCGCCTACGGCATGACGCTCGACGGCGAGAGCACGACGGTGCGCGTCATGAAATGCCGGAGTACGGCGGATGCCGAGCAGTCGTTCCGCATCATCTCCAGTCTCGACAGCATAGGCACTGCCCGCCTGCTGACGCCCACGGCCGACGGCTACGCACTCAGCCTGAAGGACCTGCCCATCCTGGCGGACGGCAAGAAGTTCTCGCTGGGCACGCTGACCTTCCACCGCGACGGTGGCCCGCGCCGCTACGGCTGGGTGGATGTCGACATCCCGTGCATCCCACATTTGGAGCGCATCGACTACCTCGGTCCCGATGCCTTCCCCGACAATGCCAACTGCCCTTACCAGAAGGGCGATGTCGTGAATGTGAACTACTATGCTACCGGCTACTGCCCGGGCTACTACCTCTGCGTGGAAACCAACGGACATAACAGTACGCTGGTACACCTGTGTCTGGGCGATGGCGGGGGCGGCTACAATATCGTGAACTTCGACGGTGATGACAAAGGATGCTCCGTGCCTTGGAACGGCGTGAAGAAGAACGACAAGACAACGGCACAGGACATCAAGGACTACATCTACTACATTCTGGAGAACCAGGGCAAGGTGGCTAACATCAAGACCTTCATGAACGGTCAGGCCGTCAACATGAAGCCCTCCACCGAGGGTGAACTGTGGCACATCTTCCCCGAGGGCTTCAACAACGACCTGGGCGTGGCCTACGTCAATACCTGGGGCGATCTCGACGGCGGCAGCATTTACTATGATGCCGAATACGGTGATTATGCCGGAGTCCCTCCCTACGACTACCGCCACCCGTATTACGCCGTCGTTCCTAACAGCTGCAGTTCCGGAAGCAGCGTGAGATTTGAAAAAGGGAAATACGTCTATGACAACGATTGGAAGCCCAGCCATCAGTACTATTATATGAACGCCATCCACATCGACGGCGTCATCCCTGGCATCACGCTCGAATACAGCGCACTGAACGACCCGCTGTATACTAAGGACACCCCGCCATCGGACTATACTTATTACCAGTTTGATGTGCCCTCGTTCGAGGGTGCCAAGTGGAACAGCACGCTCATCAAAGACGTCTATGTTGAAGACAAATGGATAGCCCAGGTATGCCAGGAATATGTCCCGAAGATTAACCGCAAAGAGCGCATCACCGTGGTCTATCCCGTCTACTACGACTATCCCCGCTACGACAAGGGTTTCTTCCCCGGCGACAACAGCCACAAGCCCGCCTACGTCTCATGGACGGACAACGGTGAGACGGTGAAGACATGCGAAGAACTGAGTGTAGGCCAGGTGTCGTCGCTCTATGTCAGTGCCGACAAGATCGTGACTGAACTGCCGGAAACGGAGTGGGCCTATGAGGCCACGGCCATCAAGGACGAGTATCTGCACGGACTGCGATGCAATGGCCCCGGTGGTTCGAACGCTAATAGCGACTATCCGCTGGTGAAGATCTTCAACAGGGTGTGGACGCGCGAGGAGTACTGCCAGGCTTTCGCCGATATCTATAATGATGGAAGGAGCGTGACGGTGACAATGGATGGACAGAACGTCACTGTTGCCCGAGAGTATTACCCTTCTGCCAACTTCACAAGAGCGAGCATGTTCCCCAAAGGCTGGTCGGTGGCCTCAGCAACTGACTTCCAGAATATGTACAATATACTCGCGAACAACGGGCACAGCCAGCCTGGATACGCCCTGCTGAACGGCGGTGTGACGGGATTCGAAGTCTACTTCGTCGGATGGTATGACTATGGCCTCAACACTTGGGCAAATGGTAATCTCCACATGGAATATGCTACGAAGGACTTATGGCATGTGGGTATCAGGTCGGATAATGGTGCATTTGTGATACAATATCCATTCAATGTCACTTATTGGAGGATGTGCATCCGACTGGTAAAAGACAGATGACACAAAGTCGCTTGAAAAATGACATCGATAATATGAAAAGTCGGTAGAAAAACAGCATCATCAGAGCATAAAGTCGCTTGAAAAATGACATCGATAATATGAAAAGTCGGTAGAAAAACAGCAAATTATTTGGCGGATTCGTTGGAAAACCTTATCTTTGCAGCAGATATTCATTGGATAAGGTGTAGAACATTACAGAAAAACCTGTGTGAAAAATGCTGAAAAGGAAGATTGAAGACACGCTGGCGAAATGGAAAAATACCGCTGGGCACAAACCTTTGGTGATCATGGGTATACGTCAATGCGGAAAGACGTTCATTGCGCAAAAGTTTGCAAGTGAAAACTACAAGCACGTAGTCTATATCAACTTCTTTAAAGAAGAGGAGAGGAAAACTGCTTTTTACGGCTCTAAGGATACGGATACCATCGTCATGCTCCTGTCAGCCCAGATGAGAACCGCGAAGTTCGTCCCAGGCGAGACTTGTATTATCTTCGATGAAATACAGGATTGTCCGGAAGCACGAACTTCACTCAAGTTCTTTAAGGAGGACGGCCGATACGACATCATTGCCACGGGGTCGCTATTGGGTGTTCAGGGATATGGACAGGAGAAAAAGAAGAGACGCAGAAGGGAGGCTGTCAAGCAAGAGAAGGGTAGCAATTCCATTCCTGTAGGCTATGAAGAAATAGTGGAGATGTACCCACTCGACTTTGAGGAATTCCTATGGGCAAACAACATGAGCGAGGAAATCATTGATGTGTTGAAACGATGCTTAGTAGAAGAGACTCCCGTTCCTGAAGGTATACATGTGGCTATGAAAACGCTGTTGTACCGCTATGTTGCCGTGG
Source organism: uncultured Prevotellaceae bacterium (assembly GCA_947169245.1). Taxonomy (GTDB): domain Bacteria; phylum Bacteroidota; class Bacteroidia; order Bacteroidales; family Bacteroidaceae; genus Prevotella. Next base: position 4,466 of record CAMVPA010000022.1, on the reverse strand, counting down.
GTGGACTTCCTGCTGCTGTGAATGCCCTACTTGAAACCGGCAACATGAATGAGGTGAAAAGTGTGTGGCAATCTGTTCTCAAGGAATACCGTTCAGACATGGTGAAGTATGCTGACGACAATGACAAGCCCCATATCCGAGCATGTTTCAACGCTATTCCCAAGCAACTGGCCAAGGAGAATAAGAAATACCAGTGGTCCAAGGTGGAGAGCGGAGGTCGTGGTGTGTTCTATAAAGATTCATTGCAATGGTTGGAAGATGCCAACATCATCCGCCGGTGCTATAATTCCAACATAACAGGCCTGCCGTTGGAAGGCAATGCCATAGATAATGTCTTCAAGGTCTATACAGCTGATATTGGAATTCTGGTTGCCATGCTTGGCGGTTCTACAAGAGCGGATATCCTTCAGGGTAATTTGAGTGGTTACAAAGGCGCTATTTTCGAGAACCTAATGGCCGACACACTCATCAAAAAAGGTCAAAGCCTGTACTACCTCCAAAAGGATTCCGGTATGGAATTGGATTTCCTCATCCGCTACAAGGGCGAGTGTGTCCCTGTGGAGGTAAAAGCTCGTACAGCACAGGCCAAAAGTATCTCCACTGTCAGGAAGCATCCGGAGAAATATGGAGTGAAGCATTTCATTAAGTTCGGTGACTACAATATCGGCCGCGATGGTGACCTGCTCACCCTTCCGACATATATGCAGTTCCTGTTGGATTTGGAACCAGAAGAAATTGTATTAGAACCCATTGACACCGATGCATTGAACTCCTTGGCCAGGGAGATTATAGGTAAAGAAGATTGATAACTATAATAAAAACAAGATAGAAGAAATGAAGTACACGAAGATTCTGATTCTGCTGCTCGGCCTCGGCATGATGGCGGCATGCAGCAGTGATGACGACGAACCCGAAGTCGTGCAGCCAGTTGCCCGCGTGCAGGTCATGGCGGTGTTTGCTCCTGGCCAGTTGGGCGACCAGGGCTATGCCGACCGTGTGATGAAGGGCGTGAACACGCTGATGAAGGCTGATGCCGGCATAGACAGTGTGGAGGTGAACTTCATCGCCTCGTATGACGTGGAGACGACCTGTACGATGCTGGCCGACTGGGTGGGCCGGCGAGCCAGCGTGCTCGACGGGGCACCCAACAGCCGCCGCCTGCTGGTGCTGACCGAGCCGTTCATGGTGAAGTGGCTCGCCGACATGAAGAACCAATTGACCGCCAACGACGAGGTGCTGCTGCTGAAGGTCAGCGACGACGACGTTGAGGCTGCCGCCCAGACGCTGGGCATGGAGGGCCGCGTACACGGGCTGAACATCTCGGCGGCCAGTGCCGTCAGGCACTTCGAGGAGGCTCGCAAGGCGTACTATGAAATGATAGGTGGAAGTGAAATACAAACCAATATGATGCGCCTTTACACTGACAGCGTCGTGAACTACCGCGACAGCGTCTGTGAGACCATTATGGAGATGTCGCCCGACATTGACTATGTCCCAGGCTTTCATATCATCGACCAGGGGGGCTTAGTCTACAGCAACGAATTCCAGGAAACGGCCTTCGAGTTGGCTTATTCGCTGTGTGGGCTCATGAGGGCGATTGCCACTCTAGCCAGCAGCCGCCTCTTTACCATTGTCGATTTCGGCTCGGCCAACAGCGGCGCGGAGTTCTTCCTGATGGGCAGCAACGAGGATATGCGTGTCATCATGGTCATGCTCGACGGCGAGTCGAACACTGCCCTGCACCGCTTTGCCATCATCCGCGACTTCGACCGTGCCCTTGATGGCTGGACGCAGCAGTGGCTGCGCCAACCCTTAGGCACCATGCCCCTGATGGAACTGCACGGCGGATGGGACGGCTACTGCACCGACGACATTGACCCCTGGGCGTTTGTTTAAAAGCCTCACCCCCTAACCCCGGCCTCACCCCCGACCCCTCTCCGAATGGCGAGGGGGACTTTAAGGGAGAGGGGGAGTAAATAGATAATAAGCTGAATATGAAAAGATATTGTAAAAGTATGTATTGGAAGAAGTATTGTCTGGTGGTTATGCTTCTATGCTTGCTCTTCGCTTCCTGTAAGGATGACGATGACAATACCATAGACATGCCGAAGGCCGAGGTGATGACACTGAACGTGGACGTGATACTGCCTGCGGACATCCGCACACAATGGCAGCCAAGCATCGACTGGGCACTGCGGAACATCGAAGTAGCGCAACAGACGCTGACCCAGCGCGTGAGCCTGAACCTGCGCTACCACGACGAGGACACCGAGGACCTCGACGCGCTGGCCTACCGGCTGACGCATCCCGCAGAGGGCGAGGACACGTGTCATGCCATCATCGGTCCCTACCACTCCTCGAACGCTAACGACGTCCTGCGCTACGCGGGCAAGGACCGTCTGCCCGTCATCATGCCTACGTGTACCAGTTCGGAACTGCAGCGCAGCAACGCCCGCAACACCTACGCCTGGTTCCTCACCGAGAGCGACGTCACACAGTGTGAGATCATGGTGGCGGGAGCCGGCAGGTTGGGTGGTGCCGACGTGGCACTCATCTATAGCGACGACACCTACGGCCAGTCGTTCCGCGACTGGTTCGGCTACTACGCCACCGAGCAGCAGGTACACATGGCCGGGCAGGGCATCACAGCCTACGCCAAGGGCACCAGCCTGAAGGCGTTTCTTGACGGCGTGGGTGATGACTGCGAGAGCGGCCGATTAGTGATGTGCATTGCCCTGGGCGATGCTGCCGACTATGAAACCGTCACTGAGCAGGTCAGGCAGTGGACCTTAGACAGGAATGACAGTGGGAAGTCCATCATGGTCAGTGTCATCCTCTCAGACACCGCGCTGGAGGACGAGGTAGTGCAGAACGATGGTCTGTGGTTCGAATACGGCATCAGCCCCACGGCATCGCCCAACTACGGTTTTCCGCAGATCTACGAGGCACGCTATGGCTCAGACGTAGAGATAGGTTTCGCACAGGTGTACGACGCACTGACGATGCTGGCTATGGGAGCTGCCCACCAGCGGGTGCATGGCACAGACTGCACCGTGGCAGACCGACAGGTGGTGTACTACGAGAAACCCTACGGGCCTGTGCTCACCGACCATATCCGTAGTGTCGTGGCCTCTAAGAAAGGCACCACCTGTGGCTGGGACGCTGCTGGACTGGCGCGTGCCTTCAGTGAGGTGGCCGCTGGACGTGACTTCATCATGACGGGTGCGAGCGGCAGCCTCACCTTCGACAGCGAGACCTACACCAAGGTGCTGGGCACTAACTACATGCTTTGGCGTGTGGAGGACAGGGGCAGTGGCCGTGAGGTGGTGCCCGTGTTCCATATCAGTACCGAGGGCAGCAGCACACAGGCTTCCACCACGTCGTTGTGGGAACTCGACAAGAGGTGGAACCCTTCGTTCGTCGATGTCAGCGTCGACCATCATTTGCCCGATGTCACCGACCGCTGGGCTGTTGTCATCAGCCCCTCCACCTCATGGAGCAACTACCGCCATCAGGCCGATGCCTTTGCCATGTACCAGACACTGCTCCATCACGGCTACGACGATGACCACATCGTGCTCATCGTCGAGGACAACCTTGCCGACGACGGTCGCAACAAATACCCCGGCGAAATCTTCGTGGAGCGTAGCAGCGACCCCGCTGCTGCTACCGACATCTTCATGAACGACAATGTGAGGAAGAACGCTGTGGTGGACTACCACTTCAGCGACCTACGCCCCGAGGATCTGGCTGACATCATGACGGGCCGCAGCTCCGACCGCCTGCCACACGTCATCCACCCGTCGCGTTCGAGCGACGTGTTCTTCTTCTGGAGCGGACACGGCGGTAATCGCGAGGGACCGTTGTGGGGCAACGAGGACGCCCAGCAGTATTTCGGCACAAAGCGCATACGCGACATCGTGGAGCAGATGGGTGGCAACGTCACCTTCAGCATCTTCAGGGAAGAGGACAGCGGCCAGCGCCTGTATCGCCGAATGATGTTTGCCATCGAGACCTGCTACAGCGGACGCTGGGGCGAGGCCTTGGAGGGTATGCAGGACGTGCTCGTGCTCACTGCCGCCAACGCACAGGAGTCGTCGAAGGCCGATGTCCACGACCGCGACCTCGGTGTCTACCTCAGCAACGCCTTCGCCCGCACCTTCCGCCGGCAGATTGAGACAAAGCATGACATCACCATCTACGACCTCTATCGCGAGCTGTTCAAGACCACGCGCGGCTCGCACGTCAGCATCTACAACCAGCAGCAGTATGGCTCTGTCTACATGGAAACCATGGCCGAGTTCCTGCCTGAATAACTTCCGGAACCTCTTCCACGCCAAAGACCCTAAAGAATAAAATGAACGGAACAGAACGAGTTTTTAGTATATTCAAGGAATTGAACCAGATTCCGCGTCCTTCTCATCACGAAGAGAAGGTTGCCGACTATCTCTGCCAGTTTGCCGAAC
>CAMVPA010000021.1 GCA_947169245.1 uncultured Prevotellaceae bacterium | reverse complement strand
GCAAGGGTCAGGTATGGGTGAATGGTCATGCTATGGGCCGCATCTGGAGCATTGGCCCGCAACAGACGCTCTACGTGCCCGGCTGCTGGCTGAAGAAGGGACGGAACGAAATCATCGTCCTCGATGTCGTAGGGCCTCGTGAGGCCGTCGTCTGGGGCCAGGCCGAGCCTGAACTGAACAAGCTGCAGCTGGAGAAGAGCAACAAGCACAACAACATCGGCGACAAGCCCGACCTGAACAGCGCCACGCCTGTCAGTGTGTCCGGCGGTTCTGCCGCCGGAACCGTCACCGCCAAGGCCGGCAACGGCTGGCAGACCTTCCGCTTCGCTGCCCCACAGAAGGGCCGTTACCTCGCCATCGAGTGTCTCTCTACCCAGAAGGACGGCGACCGCGTAGCCATCGCCGAGCTCTACCTGCAGGGCACCGACGGCAAGCGTCTCTCGCGTGAGCCGTGGACCACAAAGTATGCCAACTCTGAAGAGGAGAACGGCAACCACACCGGCGACAAGGTCTTCGACCTCCAAGAGTCCACCTACTGGCAGACAGAGAAGGGTGCTTCGGCGCCTCACCTCCTCGTCATCGACCTCGGCTCTGAGCAGACCGTTACCGCCCTCGAGTACCTGCCTCGTGCCGAACAGGGTGCTCCCGGCAGCGTCAAGAACTTCCGCATCTTCCTGCTGAAGTAACACCAGCAACCCACACAAAACTAACGACTTATGAGACATACAATCCAACTGGCCACTGCCGCCGCACTGTCATTATGGCTGTGCGCCGGCAGTGTTGGTTCTGCGGCTACCCACGTCATCCGCACTGACTCCCCGCGCCAGACCATCCGCCATTTCGGCGCCTCCGATGCGTGGTCCATGCAGACCATTGGCTTGTGGACCGACACCACGGAGCAGGCAAAGATTGCCGACTGGCTCTTCTCTATGGATACTGATGCTATGGGACAGCCCCGCGGCATCGGCCTCTCGCTGTGGCGCTTCAACCTCGGAGCCGGTAGCGCCGAGCAAGGTAGGGAGGCGCAGATAAACCGCTCTACCCGTACCGAGTGCTTCCTCCAACAGGATGGCACCTACGACTGGTCGCGACAGGCCGGTCAGCGCCGCTTTCTTCAACTGGCCAAGGAGCGCGGCGTGCCCCACTTCCTCGCCTTCCTCAACTCACCGCCCGTCTACTTCACCCAGAACGGGCTGGCCACCAACACCGGGCGCGACGGCACACTGAACCTCCGCGACGACTGCTACGACCGCTTTGCCACCTTCATGGCAACGGCGCTGAAGGGACTGGAGGAGCACGACGGCATCCACTTCGACTACCTCTGCCCCGTCAACGAGCCCGACGGCCACTGGAACTGGCAGGGACCCAAGCAGGAGGGCTCGCCCGCCACCAACCGCGAGATAGCGCGGCTGGCACGAGCCACCAGCGCTGCTCTCCAACACCCATCTCCCACCACCCAACACCCATCTCCCACCACCCAGATTCTCGTCCCTGAGTCCAGCGACCTGCGCTGTCTGTTGGGCATCTACAAGACCGACTGGCAGCGTGGCAACACCATCCGTACGCTCTTCTCCAAGGACAGCACACAGACCTACCTTGGCGACACACCGCAGGTGCCCCGTATCATCCTTGGTCACAGCTACTGGACAAACACGCCCGTACCTTATATGAAACACATACGCCAGCGGCTGCGCGACACCTGCCGCCACTATGGCATCTCGTTCTGGCAGTCGGAGCTCTGCATCATGTCGAACGATGAAGAGATTGGCGGTGGCAACGGTTACGACTTCACGATGAAGACGGCTCTCTACGTGGCCCGTGTCATCCATCACGACCTCTGCTATGCCGACGCTGAGAGCTGGTCGTGGTGGCGTGCCTGCGGTGGCGACTATAAGGACGGCCTCATCCGCGTCTACGAACGGCAGGGACGACGTGGAGACGACAACGTTTCAGAAAAACCGTCTGCCCGCGACTCCCGTCTGCTCTGGGCTCTTGGCAACTATAGCCGCTTCGTGCGTCCCGGTGCCGTACGCTACGACGTGGAGGGCCCAGAAGACCCATACGGTCTCATGGTCAGCGCCTACCGTAACACTGACGGCTCGTGGGCCGTTGTCGCCATCAATTATAGTGAGGAGGAACAACCCATCTCCCTCCACCTTTCAGCCACCTCCCGCCACCCATCTCCCACCCCCCATCACCCATCACCTTCCACCCTCCACCTTCCACCCTCCACGATTCACCAACTCCGCGCCTACCGCACCAGCGACGTCGAGGGCGAGACCCTCCGCCCCGTACCCGTCACCTCCTCGTTGCCGCCACGCAGCATCACCACTTTCACGTTTTCCGAGTAACACCACTTTTTTAGCGCGCGTGCGCGAGGTTTTGTTTGTTTTATTTGGCGGATTTGAGATTTTTGCGTATCTTCGCAGCCGATATGAAGAAATGGACCATCGACGACGCCCGCGAGCTGTATAACATTAACGGCTGGGGCACAAGCTACTTTGGCATTAACGATGCCGGCAACGTGTTTGTTACTCCTTGTAAGGACTCCACACAGATTGACCTGCGCGAGGTGATGGACGAGTTGGCGCTGCGCGACGTGACGGCGCCGGTACTGCTGCGCTTCCCCGACATTCTGGACAACCGCATCGAGAAGACATGGAGCTGCTTCAAGAAGGCGGCCAAGGAGTATGAATATCAGGGCGAGAACTACGTGATCTACCCCATCAAGGTGAACCAGATGCAGCCTGTGGTCGAGGAGATCATCTCCCACGGACGGAAGTTCAACCTCGGCTTGGAGGCTGGCTCGAAGCCTGAGCTGCACGCCGTGCTGGCGGTGCAGTGCCAGAGCGACTCCGTCATCGTCTGCAACGGCTATAAGGACCAGTCGTACATTGAGCTAGCGCTGCTGGCGCAGAAGATGGGTAAGCGCATCTTCATCGTGGTGGAGAAGCTGAACGAGCTCGACATCATCGCCCGCATTGCCAAGAAGCTGGACGTGAGGCCCAACCTCGGCATCCGCATCAAGCTGGCCTCCAGCGGCAGCGGCAAGTGGGAGGAGAGCGGCGGCGACGCCTCGAAGTTCGGACTGACGAGTGCCGAGCTGCTGGAGGCCCTCGACATGCTCGACAAGAAGGGCATGCGCGACTGCCTGAAGCTGATTCATTTCCACATCGGTTCACAGATTACCAAGATACGCCGCATCCAGACGGCTCTGCGCGAGGCATCGCAGTTCTATATCCAGCTACATCGCATGGGCTACGAGGTGGAGTTCGTCGACTGCGGAGGCGGTCTGGGCGTCGACTACGACGGCACACGCTCGCCCAGCAGCGAGTCGTCGGTGAACTACTCCATCCAGGAGTATGTGAACGACTGTATCTACACCTTTGTCGATGCAGCCAACAAGAACGGCCTGCCCCACCCCAACATCATCACCGAGAGCGGACGCTCGCTGGCTGCCCACCACTCTGTGCTCGTCATCAACGTGCTGGAGACGGCCTCGCTGCCCGAGATGCCCGAGGAGTTCGAGCCCGACGAGAACTCGCACCAGCTGGTGAAGGATCTCTATGAGATATGGGACAACCTGAGCCCACGCAACGTGCTGGAGGACTGGCACGACGCCGAGCAGATACGCGAGGAGGTGCTCGACCTCTTCAGCCACGGCATCGTAGACCTGAAGACGCGTGCCGAGATTGAGGCCATGTACTGGAGCGTCTGCCATGAGATCAACGCCCTGACGAAGTCGCTGAAGCACGTCCCCGAGGAGCTGATGAACATCGACAAACTGCTGGCCGACAAGTACTTCTGCAACTTCTCGCTCTTCCAGTCGCTGCCCGACTCGTGGGCCATCGACCAGATGTTCCCCATCATGCCCATCCAGCGGCTGAACGAACGGCCTACGCGCAACGCCACGCTGCAGGACATCACCTGCGACTCCGACGGCAAGATAGCCTCGTTCGTCACCAACCGCCACAACTCCCACTCCCTGCCCGTCCACACGCTGAAGAAGACCGAGGACTACTACCTCGGCGTCTTCCTCGTTGGAGCCTATCAGGAGATATTGGGCGACATGCACAACCTCTTCGGCGACACCACCGCCGTCCACATCTCCGTCAAGGACGGGAAATACCACATTGACCAAGTCATCGACGGCGAGACCGTGGCCGAGGTGCTCGACTACGTGCAGTACGACCCCAAAAAGCTGGTTCGCCAGCTCGAGATATGGGTGACGAAGAGCGTCAAGGAAGGCCGCATCACCCTCGAGGAGGGCAAGGAGTTCCTCTCCACCTATCGCAGCGGCCTCTACGGATATACCTATCTGGAATAATAAAGTAATAGTGACACATTTTTCAGACATCATGAAAAGATCCTTTCTTATTTTTTTCCTCACCATGATTACCTCCATGGTGATGGCGCAGTCGGGACAGTACAAGGTGAATGTACAAAAACTTAACGTACGCTCGGCACCCAATAGTCAGGGCTCAAAGGTTGTGAGCTCGCTGACAGCAGGCAATACTGTGACAGTAAAAAGCATTACCAACGGTTGGGCAGCCATATCGTTCAATGGCACCACCTGCTATGTCAAGGCCAGCTACTTGACCAAAGTTGAAGGCAAGAGCGACAGCAAGTCACAACAAAACGCCACAGGCGGAACATCTGTTCAGAAGAGCCAGCAGCGAGAGTCGAAAAAGCAAGAGAATGAGTCCGCCACAACGGTCAAGCCGATGCCCGACGAGTATCTGGAAAATGACAAAGGCTTCGGACAAAATATTGATGTCCGCCTGGGATATAAAAGCAAAGTCGCATCGGTAGAACTTGACTACGACTTGGGCTATAGGTTCAATAATTCGCTGTACCTCGGCGCCGGCCCCGCTGTCAGCGTGGGATTTGGCGACGGAGGAAACTTTGTGAATGTGGGAGGTGCAGGAAAACTGAGTTACATCTTTCCCGTCAGCGGAAACGTCAAGCCTATGATTGACCTGCGTGGAGGCTACATGTATAATCTGGATGCCAAGGACGGCGACTTCTTTCTGGGCGGAGATCTGGGAGTGAACATCAGCAAGAAATTTAACGTGGGCATCTCTGTCGTGGGACAAAAGGCAACAGAGGTGAAGGTTAAAAAAAAGAAGGCTGAAGAAAACACGAAATGGCAATTCACTCCTCAGCTGTTCCTGACCTATGAACTGGGACGAGGCGGCAAGAAGAACCTGACACCAGAGGAAAAGGCACGCCAGCAGGCACGATGGGAAGCTTCACAGAGAAGGAAGGCGAAGGTCAATGCCTTCTTTAAGGCTTCTTTCTTTGAGGATGAGGTGAACTTTGGACTTGGCCTGACCAAATCTAAATCTTATTTCAACGACACCAAATTGGGTAATATGATTGGAGACAATCTCACGTGGAACATGGCTCTCGGGAAGCATTGGACCACAGGCCCCGGCATCGGGTTCCGCAAGTATTATATCACTGGCGACGGAGATTCGTATTCGGAATCATTCCTTGACCCTTTCTGGCGCACAAGCTACACTTTCGGCGAGGTGGTGCCGAAGTTGAGACCTTTCATCAGACTCGACCTTGGAGTCAAGATGCGTGTTGATGGCGAAGAGGAGATGTATCGCTCCTTTAACGTTCTGGCAGAACCACAGTTGGGAGTTGTATACAGCGACCTCATTACTCTCTCCTTGGGATACCACACCACACAAGCACATATAGATGAACGCACGGTAAAGACAGCCGCACTTAACCTCGGTATAAGATTCTGAACAATGAAAGAGAAACTGACAGTTGTGAAAGTGGGCGGAGCCGTCGTCGAGGACGAGCAGCAGCTTGCCCAAATGTTGGAGAGATTCTGCTCCATCGAAGGCCCCAAGGTGCTAGTGCACGGCGGTGGCCGTCGCGCCACGAAGGTGGCTGCCGAACTGGGCATCGAGACCAAGATGGTTGACGGCCGCCGTATTACCGACGGCCCGATGCTGGAAGTCGTGACGATGGTCTACGGCGGACTCGTGAACAAGCACGTCGTGGCAGCCCTGCAGGCGCTGGGCGTCGACGCCATTGGGCTCTGCGGTGCCGACGGCGACATCATCCGCTCCGTGAAACGCCCGCCTGTTGCTGTAAAGTCAACACCCAAAACCGCGCTCGAGCTTTGCTCGCTTGCTACCAGCGGGACGCAAGAACACCAATCACCCCAGTTTATCGACTACGGCTTCGTGGGCGACGTCAAGAAGGCCGACGGAGCAAAAATCGCCCGTTTCATCGAAGCTGGACTCATCCCCGTCATTGCTCCGCTGACGCACGACGGCGAAGGAAACATCCTCAACACCAACGCCGACACCATGGCCTCAGAGACGGCGAAGGCACTGGCCAGCCTCTACGACGTGACACTCATCTTCTCGTTCGAGAAGCCCGGTGTGCTCAGCGACCCTGACAACGACCTGAGCGTCATTCCCGTCATCACCCGAAAGTCCTTCGAACAGTACAAGGCCGACGGCACCATCAGCGGCGGCATGCTGCCCAAGATAGAGAACGCCCTCAGCGCCGTCGAGGCCGGCGTCAGGCAGGTCATCATCACACAAGCCTCTGCCATCGGTAGTCAGGGAGGCACGATGATTAGAGGTGATGAGAGGTAAGAGGTAAGAGGTGAGAGGTAAGAGGTAAGAAAAAAAACTCTCTGAAGTGTAACTTTCGGCTGTTTCAATCGTCATTCTATTAGAGAGGATGAAGAAAATCAGTTTCCAGAACGACATTCTGCCACTGAAGAACGAGCTCTACAGACTGGCGCTCCGCATCACTCTCAATCATGCGGAGGCAGAGGATGTTGTTCAGGAGACAATGATAAAAGTCTGGAACCGCCGCGAGCAGTGGGAGCAGATAAAGTCCATAGAGGCCTTCTGTCTCACCATCTGCAGAAACCAGGCACTCGACAAGACCCGGAGAATGGGGCGACAGGACGAGAGCCTCAACGAGGAAAGCCATGAGACGGCCGACCACAGCTACACCTCGAACCCTGAGGAGCACGCCATGCAGCAAGACCGCATCCTCTTGATAAGGCGTCTCATGGATAACCTGCCTGAGAAACAGCGCATAGTCATGCTGCTGCGCGAGACAGAGGGGAAAAGCTACAAGGAGATTGCCGAAGTCATGGGCATCACCGAAGAACAGGTCAAGGTGAACCTTTTCAGGGCACGACAGACCATCAAACAGAAATATATTGAAGCAGACAGATATGGACTATAAGTACATTGAACAGTTACTGGAACGCTATTGGCAGTGTGAGACCACACTGCAGGAGGAGAATATCCTGCGTTCGTTCTTCTCTCAGGAAGAGGTGCCTGTATGGCTGCTGAAGTATAAGGCACTGTTCGACGCTGCTGCCGTAAAGCAGGAGCCGCTGGGCGAAGACTTCGACAAGCGCATCCTCGCCATGACCGAGGAACAGAAGACCGTCAAGGCACGCACCATCTCGCTGACCCAGCGGCTGATGCCGCTGTTCAAGGCAGCAGCCGTCGTCGCCATCATCCTCACACTCGGCAACGCCGCTCAGGCACCCTGGGAGTGGGGCTATGAAGACCCGAAGGCCGCCATGGAAGCCCTGAAGGCCGACTCCCTCAACATGGGCGAGCCCGTACAGGCCGAGAATCTGGTAGACACGGTACAGGTGATGGCGCCGACACTACAGAAGTATTGACACGAGTTATTTCTATGCTTTCTCTAAAAAATCATTCATTAAAACACAACAACCAAGGAAGCTGTGAAGCTTTCGTTCTCTCAAATTTTTCATAACATACTAAGTTCAGGAAAAGAGACCACTACCGAATTCCGGTGGTGGTCTCTTGAGTTTGTGTTCTCTACCTCAGACTCGGGCTGCGTGAGCGCTATACTATTTATCTGTGCTCTCTGCGACTCTGCGCGAAAGCGGAAAACTACCCGCACGTCCCTCACCCCCCACACCTTCCACTGACGGATACGCAAAACCACCCGCACCTCCCTCACCTCCCACACCTAAATTCTCGGGGTACGAGGTGCGTTCTTTTCGGGGTACGAGGTGCGAGAATAGTTAAAGCGCTGACATGACTCGGATGGAGGAAGGGCGAGTTTGGGTTGAATCTCGAAAGAATTCCATGCTGCGGCGGCCCCGCAGAAATCTGGGAGGCCGCCGCAGAACGCTGGGAGGCCGCCGCAGAAACGTCCCACGGCCTGGGACAACTTTTAATGGTGACATCGCCTCCGTCTATTCTCGTACCCCCGAACCTCCGTGCCTCCGTTCCCCCGTGCCCCCGAACCTCCGTGCCTCCGTGCCTCCGTTCCCCCGTGCCCCCGAACCTCCGTGCCTCCGTGCCCCCGAACCTCCGTACCTCCGCGCCTCCGTACCCCCAAACCCCGAAAATTTAGGTGTGGGAGGTGCGGGACGTGCGGGTGGAATACTATGAGCCGGTCAGCGATGTGGTAGCAAATCAGAGAACCAGGTGGGCAGCGGCTGGTAACAGCACGCCTATCGTCAAGGAACCAAGGAGATCATAGGAAGACCTAAGAAAACCTTGGATTATCTAAGAGTGGAGGACAGGTTGCGAGTCGAGCAGCCTGTCCTCCTTCGTGTTTAGGACTTTACTCGGTCTGCTTCGTAGCCCGGACGAAGTAGATGATTAATAATATGTACGCGAGAAGCGACAGCACTTCGGAGAGAGGATTGGCCAGCCACGACTCACTGACGGGGTTGAAGCCGCCGAAGCGCAGCAGGGCACTCACCACGCCCATCAGCGCACCGCCGGCAATGAAGCCGGAGGCAAGGAGCGTGCCCTTCTCGCCACGGGCCTCGTTCAGGGCCTTGTCCTTAGTGCGGGTGGTGACATACCAGTTGATGGCGCCGCCCACCACCAACGGCACGTTCAGCTCCAAGGGGATGAACATGCCCAGGGCGAAGGCCAGTGCCGGCACCTTGCAGAGTGTCAGAATGATGGCGATGGCCGCACCGATGGCGTAGAGCACCCAAGGAGCACCCACACCGTTCATCAGGGGGTCGATGACCGCAGCCATCGCGTTGGCCTGAGGCGCTGCCAGCTGTCCGCTGGCAAAGCCGTAGGTCTCGTTGAGCAGCATCATCACGCCGCCCACCGTCGCCGCCGACACCAGCGTGCCGAGGAACTTCCACGACTCCTGCTTGCGGGGCGTGGTGCCCAGCCAGTAGCCTATCTTCAGGTCGGTGATGAAGGCGCCAGCCATCGAGAGGGCCGTACACACGACGCCGCCCATGATCAGTGCAGCCACCATGCCGCTGGTGCCTTGCAGGCCAACGCCCACCATCACGACCGAGGCCAGGATGAGCGTCATCAGCGTCATGCCGCTGACGGGGTTAGAGCCCACGATGGCAATGGCATTGGCCGCCACCGTCGTAAAGAGGAAGGCGATGACCGCCACCAGCACGATGGCCACCAGAGCCTGGAGCATGTTGCCGTCCATCACGCCAAACCAGAAGAAGAGGAACGTGAGCACGATGGTCACTACCGAGGCAATGGCAATGAAGCGGAAGGGCAGGTCGCGCTCGGTGCGCTGCTGGGCCACGGCAGTCTCGCTGCCACCTTTCATCTCCTTTGCTGCTAATGACACGGCGCCCTTGATGATGCCCCACGACTTGATGATGCCGATGATGCCGGCCATGGCGATGCCGCCGATGCCTATCGACTTGCCGTAAGCCTTGAAAATCTGCTCTGGCGACATGTCGCCGACGGCCGTCGTGATGGAGGGATCCCACTGGTTCAGCACATCGCTGCCGAACAGCAGCGAGAGCCCCGGCACAATCACCCACCAGACGCTCAAGGAGCCCAGCGTGATGATCAGCGCATACTTGAAGCCGATGATATAGCCGAGACCGAGGACGGCAGCGCCGGTATTGATCTTGAACACCAGCTTGGCCTGGTCGGCCAGCGACTGTCCCCACTCCACCACACGCGAGGTGAAGTTCTCGTTCCACCAGCCGAACGTGGCCACGATGAAGTCGTAGAGACCGCCCACGATGCCTGCCAGCAACAGGGGCTTGGCCTGGTTGCCGCCCTTGGCGCCGGAAACCAGCACCTGCGTCGTCGCCGTGGCCTCAGGGAACGGGTACTTGCCGTGCATGTCGCTGACAAAGTACTTGCGGAAAGGTATCAGGAACAGGATGCCGATGATGCCGCCCAGCAGCGAGGCGATGAATATCTTCAGGAACGAGGCCGACATCTCCGGATACTTAGCCTGCAGGATGTAGATGGCAGGCAGGGTGAAGATGGCGCCGGCCACGACGGCACCCGAGCAGGCACCTATCGACTGGATAATCACATTCTCGCCCAGCGCCTTCGAGCGCTTGGCGGCAGTGGAGACGCCCACGGCGATGATGGCAATGGGGATGGCAGCCTCGAACACCTGACCCACCTTGAGTCCGAGGTAGGCGGCGGCTGCCGAGAACAGCATTGCCATCAAGATTCCCCACGTCACTGACCAGCCGTTCACCTCTGGGTAGTTGCCCTGGGGCGACATCATCGGCTCGTACTTCTCTCCTTCTTTCAGTTCCCGAAACGCATTGTCGGGCAACTGTGTCTTCATCTCTTCCATATTGTCTGTTGTTATTGTTATTCGTCAGCTTTCTTCAATCGCAGGTGCAGCTGGAAAATGGCCGGCAGCAGGATGAACAGCGAGAACAGCAAGGCGGCTGTAACGGTGCGCTGGCTGCCGAAGAGGTCGATGAGCTTCATCTGCGGATTGGGATATAAATTATAAAGTACGTACGCGATGGAGTTGTTCACCCAGTGGAAGGCCACACCCGGCAGTATGCTGTCCGTGCGGTAGTACATCCAGCCCAGCAGCAGTCCGATGATGAAGGCATGGGGCATCTGTGCAGGGTTGAAGTGAATGATGGCAAAGAAAAGGGCCGAGAGGGCAATGGCGCCCCAGGGCGACAGTCGTGGCGAACGTAGCAGCGAGCGCAGCACGGCGCCGCGCATCACCAGCTCCTCGGACAGCGGCGCCAGCAGGCCTATGGAGAGGTAGCCCCAGCGGTCCTTGAGTATCATGTCGAACTCCTGCTCCACGAGGTTGGGGAGTTCGGGCATCAGCTCCTGCAGCCAGACGGAGGGGATGATGCACCCGAAGGCGGCAAGGACACACCAGAACAGCGTGGCCCAGGGCCGGCTGCGCAGCCAGGTGGGCGACACCTCGGCGGCATGTGTCAGCAGAAAGACGACGATGGTGATGACGCTGACCACACTGCTTGTCGTGATGAGCAGGGCTGTCGTCGACTCCTCGCTGCCGCCCAGCAGCCCCCACAGCGCCTTTACTATAAAGCCACCGATGAGCTGGATGGCAATGAATTCAAAGAGGTAGATGATGGCGTTCTTCATATTCTGTGATGATTTGTTCTGTCTTGATGGCGTCCTGGCGCAGCTGCTCCTTCAGGGCCTCCACGCTGTCGAAAAAGCGCTCCTCGCGCAGACGGTCTACGAACGTCACGCTGAGCGGCTGGCCGTAGAGGTCCTCATGGTGCTGCAGGATATGCACCTCCAGCGTCGTCGACTGTCCCTCGAAGGTGGGACGCGTGCCGATGTTCATCATGCCACGGTGGTGGCCGGCGGGTGTGCCGACGGTGACGGCATAGACGCCAGTGGCGGGTATCAGTTGGCACTTGTCGTCGGGAACGAGATTGGCCGTAGGATAGCCCAGGCCGGTGCCTATATGCTGGCCGTGGCCCACGTGACCGCTGACGGTGTACAGGTGTCCCAGACAGTTGGCGGCCTCGGCCACACAGCCTGTCGTCAGCAGCTGACGGACGTACGACGAGCTGACGTCACCCTCGGCGGGCAGCCCCAACACCTCGATGCCCAACTCGCGGCCGTAGCGCACATAGTCGTCGAATCCTTCTTCGTGAGATGCTGCATCGGTGGACGACGGTGCCTGACGGTGCCCGAAGCGGTTGTCGTAGCCTGTCAGCAACAGCCGGACACCCAGACGCCGCCCGAGCTCCTGCTCCATGAACTGGCGGGCGCTGAGAGCCTTCAGCTCGGGGGTGAAGCGGAGCACCTCGATGTCGTCGACGCCCGCCTCGCGGATGAGTCGCAGTTTCTCGTCGAGTGGCGTCAGCACCTGCTCCTGACGGGGCGAACGGTCGAAGGTGATGACGAGCGGCAGCAGCCCATGTCGTCGCGCCTGCTCCTGGAGCTGGCGGATGACGAACTGATGACCGCGGTGGACGCCGTCGAACATGCCTATGGTAGCAGCTTTCTCACTTCTCATTCCTCATTTCTCACTTCTCATTTCTCATTCCTCATTTCTCACTCCTCATTTCTCATTCCTCATTTAGCAATGCGCTTCACCAGTCTGTAGACCTCGCCAAGCCAGAGCACTGGCGACGTGCCGATGATGATGGTCAGCCACGTCAGCGCCGACAGGGGAACGGTGCGGAACATCTTGCCACCGAAGGTGACGATGAGCCACTGGCCGATGAGAATCATCAGGAGTACCAGCAGCAGTCCGCGGCAGCGCCAGATATAGCGGAACGCCGAGTGGTGGGAGCCCAGCGTACGGGCGTTCATGAGGTTCCACCACTGCAACATGACGAAGGTGGTGAAGAAGACGGTCAGCTCGTGGATGTCGATGCCACCGTCGGACATCTCTATCCTGTAGAGGTAGACGAACATGGCGGCGGCAAAGAGGGTGCCGAGCCCGATGACGCCCCGCATCATGCCGGGCGTGATGATGAAGTCGTCCTGCGAGCGTGGCGGACAGTGCATGACCTCGCGCGACGGAGGCAGCGAGGCGAGAGCCATCGCCGCAAAGGTATCCATGATGAGGTTCACCCACAGTATCTGTGTCACCGTCAGCGGCAGTTCGGTGCCAATGACCGAGCCGGCGAGCACCAATAGCAGGGCGGCCACGTTGACCACCAGCTGGAAGAAGATGAACCGCTGTATGTTCTTGTAGAGTGAGCGTCCCCACATGACGGCCTGCACGATGCTGTGGAAGGAGTCGTCGATGAGGGTGATGTCGCTGGCGTTCTTGGCAACGTTGGTGCCCGAGCCCAACGACAGTCCCACGTGGGCATAGTTCAGTGCCGGCGCGTCGTTAGTGCCGTCGCCGGTGACGGCCACCACCTCGCCCTGCCGCTGCAACAGCTCCACCAGCCGCTGCTTGTCGGTGGGACGGGCACGCGACATCACCTTGATGTCGCGGACGATGGCCAGCGCCTCCTCGTCAGAGAGTGCCGCAAACTCCGTTCCGGTAATCTCGTACCTCGTACCTCGCACCTCGCACCTCGCATCACAAATCCCTGACTGTCGTCCTATCTCGGCAGCAGTCTCGGCGGTGTCACCCGTCACAATCTTGACCTCGATACCGGCCTCACGACACTCCTCGACGGCTACCGGCACATCCTCGCGCAGCGGGTCGCTGATGGCGACGATGGCGAGCAGCGACAGTCGGGAGGACTGCTCGATGGTGGCGACGGCCAGTGTGCGCATGGCACGCCGTTGCCACTCCTGCAGTTTTTCTTCGAGGGGTTTCAGCGCTTCTTCCGACAGTCCGCACCGGGCGAAGACCATCTCGGGTGCTCCTTTTATATATAAGGTGTCGCCGACAGTCGTGGTCATATACTTGCGTTCGGTACTGAACGGCTCGCGCGCTGTAAAGGGGTTCTCACGGCGCAGCTGTTCGTAGTCGACACCCTGGTCCATGAGCCAGCGCAGCAGCGCCTGTTCCGTGGGGTTGCCCACGTCGTGGGTGGCCGTCGTGTTCAGCGCAATGGCTTGATAGAGGGGTTGGGGGTTGGGGGTTGGGGGTTGGGTGTTGGGTGTTAGGTGTTTGCAACCATCACTCATCATCAAGTCTGCCACCGTCATGCGGTTCTGCGTCAGCGTGCCTGTCTTGTCGGTACAGATGACGGTGACGGCCCCCATGGTCTCCGAGGCCGAGAGCTTACGCACCAGGTTGTTCGACTTCAGCATACGCCTCATGTTGAGGGCCAGAGCCAGTGTGACAGCCATGGGCAGACCCTCGGGCACGGCCATGACAATCAGCGTCACAGCCATCATGAAGTAGCGCAGCACCACCTCGGCCATGCCCACATAGTCGTCGGTATGCCACAGCGGCTGCGTCAGGATGTCGTGAACGAGGAAGGCCAGGAACGCCAGGATGGAGACGGCCGAACCCACCTTGCTGATGAGCTTGGCGAGGCGGTCGAGCTGGATGTTCAGCGGCGTCTTGACGGCGGTGAGCTCCGTGGCCTGACGCGCCACCTTGCCTATCTCCGTATGGTCGCCCACTGCCGTGACCACAAAACGGCCACCACCGTTCATCACCATCGACGAGCGTAGCAACAAATCCTTTGGGTAGGCCCCCTCGTTGGCTCCCCCCTCCCTACTTGGGGAGGGGCTGGGGGAGAGGCTTTTATTGGTCAGCGTCTCGCCCGTCAGACTCGACTCGTCCACCTGGAGGTCGATAGCTTCGAAGAGCGTGCCGTCGGCAGGTATCTCGTCGCCTGTCTCGACGATGACGACATCGCCCACCACCACGTCGTGGCGTGCTATCTGCTGTATGATGCCGTCGCGAAGCACCTTGACGGGCTGCTCCTCATCGAGTGCCGTCAACACGTCAAACTTACGGGCGGCGTCGCGTTCAAAATAAAAACCTACGGTGGTAGCAAAGAGGACGGCCAGGATGATGCCGATGGTCTCCACGAAGTCGTGCTCGACAAAAGCCAGCACCAACGACACGAGGGCGGCCACTAACAGGATGCGGATGATGGGGTCTTCGTATTTCTCCAAATAAAGGCGCCACAGCGACTTGCGGCGTGGAGGCGTCAGCACGTTGGCACCGTATTGGGTGCGGTTAGCCTCTACTTCAGCAGCCGTCAGTCCTGACTTTTTCACCTTATCATATAATTCTTCCTCAGTCATACAGGGTGCAAAGTTACGGTTTTTTTGTTATTTGGCCAAAAAAGATTTGGAGATTTCAATATTTTACCGTACCTTTGCACCCACAAAGCGGACTTGTAGCTCAGTTGGTTAGAGCAACAGACTCATAATCTGGAGGTCCCAGGTTCAAGCCCTGGCTGGTCCACTATTATCAGAGTACTCTATTAATTGTTGACATGTTATGATGCAGGGTAAGAAGTTTTTGCTGAACGGCATGGCCGCGTTAGCCGTGTGTTTTGTTGCTGTTGGTTGTAGCAACGATTACCTTTATACAGAGCAGGATGCCTTGAACAATGCAAACAGTGTTCTGGGCATTGAGATTCCGTCGAACCAGAACTGGAAGATGACTCAAGAGGTCACCGCCAATGTTACTGTCAATCTGGACAACGACGATGAATACACCGTGGTTGTCTACGACAAGAACCCCTTCTCGAATAGCGATGCTGTCTACTTCACTAAGAAGAAGGTGACCGATGCCTCCATCACCAAGCTGGATTTGTCGGTACCCTCCTCCCTGACAGAGCTGTATGTCTCTGTCGTCGACAGCAAGAAGCACAGCAGGTCCAGACCAGTAAGTATCAATGGCGATGTGGTGGATATCATCTTCGGCACTCCTATGGAGGGCTCTTACACCGCAAGAACCCGTGCCAACAATACTGGTGAGACCTATCCCTCGACCCATCAGTACTACGATGCTGACGGCAATCTGATAGCTGCTGCCAACATGAACCACAACGAGTGGGCCGACCCCAACAAGGAGTTTGGCGGCTGGTTGGTTCCCGACACGCTGACAACGGGTCAGAAGCTCCGTGTGCAGCTGTACTTCCAGGCCAATCCCAACCTGAGCTATGAGGATCCTCACTTCCGTCACTTCTTTGTGCAGCAGGTATACACCGGCGGCACCGATGCCCCTGAGACTGGCAACAAGGAGGCTACCGCTGCCGCCGATGGTCAGACTCATCAAGGCATGACGCTGAACCAACTGACAGTGGGCGAAGCTTGCTCACATATCAACGACTTCAACGCTGGTACTTGCTCTCCAAGCAGTGTGCTCGACAATGGCAGCACCGTCAACAACGGCACCTACCACAACGACCAGATCACACTGATGGTCAACGTCTGGGACACCTCTTGCTTCGGCTATCATGAGACAAGTGGCAGCAACGTGCAAGCCACAACCAACCATAACGACAAGATGGCGCTGGTCAGCGCTGCCGTTATCGACGAATGGGCTGCCGCCAACGGCAATCCCGGTGAGGCAGTCGTCGACAAGTGGAACCGTTCGTTCATGGGCTTCGACTACGAGCTGCTTCCCGAGTGTAACATCGTTCAGGACTCATACGCCGAGCTCGGCGCAGTGCCCAACATCAACAATATCCTGTATGCATGGGACGGCGAGACGGTGATGACAATCGGCCCGGCTCCAGAAGTTCCTGAGGCTACACCGAGAGAGGAAGTAGACATCACTGCCACCTTTGCACAGGAGAACATGGTAGATGTTCAAAATGTTGACTGGGCTTATGATGAGAACGGATACATCGTCTGCACATTCAACAACCAGTATTATAACAGCATTACGTTTAAGCAGCCCGGCGACTGGTCTGAGTATGACAAGCTGGTGATTGAGTTTGCAGAACCAAGTCCTGTTGCTTTAACACTTTACTGTGAAGGTAGTGCACAAATATCAGAAGGAGCCACTCAAGTAGAGGTAGCTACCGTCAATTGGGCTTATAATGGTAATGGAGGACCTAACATTTCCGGAGGCACAGGCTTGACCGAACCGGTTACCCTCACCATCAAGAAGGTTACCCTGGTGAAGGAAGGTACCACCCCCGTTGTCGACACCTCTATCGTGTACTACAACCCCACCTACCTTCTCGGCGATGCTGATAACCAGAAGATTGCGTTCTACAGCAACAACACCAACATGTACGGCGGCACCATAAGAGAGGTTACCGAGGACGAGATGAAGACCACTCAGAAGGGCGTGACCTGCCTTGACCTGACCTTCTTCCAGGACCTTGTTGCCGACGGCTATCATCCCATCACCAGCGACCTGAAGAAGTGGGCGAAGTGGGAGGCTGCCTGCGACGGTTACTACAGCGACTGGATAGTCACACTGACCGAGGCCAACAGAATCGAGGAAAACCATGACGAAGACCCCGGCACGCCCTCAGCCATCTACAGTTATGCCTTCGAGGACTCCTGGATGGCCGACTACGACATGAACGACGTGGTGCTGAAGGTGAAGGAGAACGAGAATAATTCCGATTATCTTGACGTGACCATCTGCTGCACCGGTGCCAGCTACAACCTGAAAGTGTGGCACACCTTCAAAGATGCCGACGGCAACACGGTCAACGAGAAGATCTTCGGCGGACAGGAGGTACACTCGGCCATGGGCGGCAACCCCGGCATGTTCATCAACACCGGCAGCGGCGACGACACCAAGTTCCAGACCATCACCGACCTTGTGACGGTGCAGGTGAAGAAGCCCGTGGACTTCAAGGGCATAGCCGACTTCTGGATAGAGTCACCCGAGCGCGACGTCCACGTGTCGACGGAGAAGGACCCCCATGGCGTCCTCATCCCCTACGACTGGCGCTGGCCGAAGGAGTGGGTGTGCATCAAGCTTGCCTATCCCGACTTCATCAACTTCGCCCTGCATCCTGAAGACCCGGCTTATGCCGAGTGGTATAAGAATCCGGCACAGGAAAATACTGAGGACCTATTGTACTAAGTTAGATTTCATACGATAAAACAGAAGCGTCCCTGTTCATTGCGAGCAGGGGCGCTTCTTATTTTGATGGGTGATGGGTGTTAGGTGAGAGAATAGCTGAAGGCTTTAATACAGCAACTGCGAATAAGCAATCCACTTGTACCAATCCTGGTTCTGCGTGTGGTCCTTCATCCAGTCAGCAAAGCGCGTATAGGGGCCGAAGGTCTCGCCCGTCTTGCTGTTATAGGTGCCTAACGACATGCCTTCTACAGGATAGCGGAAGTCGCCTTTCGGTATGACGATGCCCCAGCTGATATGGTTGTTGTAGAACTCCGTCTTTCCGTTGAAGACGCTCTTGAGCACCTCGTCAAACTTATAGCGGTAGGTGTGAATCTCCCATAGTCCGCCGTTATAGTCCTGAATGAGGAACGGGTCAATCTGGTCGAAGGTGAGGTTGCGCGACACGTCGCGGTTCTTGAAGCTGATACGGTAGGTACGGCTGACGGTGGGCACAATGTCGCTCGTGCCCTCCTTGACCACTTTGGTGGTGTTGTAGTCCAGAAGCTGTATCGAGCCGACCTCGTTCAGTTGGTGGTTCATGACATAGTGGCCACTCTCGAAGAGGTTGATGACGGCCTCGCCATTGCGGCTCTTGAGCAGCGTCTTGTCGCTGTCAATGGTCATACGGCGCAGCGGGTAGCCAACGTCCATCGGCTCACCCTCCAGAATCTCCACACTCTCCACGTCGTCATACTTAATGCCCGCCAGGTGGAGGGCAGCCGCATACGACCGCTCGGCGCCGACGGCATCGACCGTCACCTTCAGGTCTACCTGATAAGAGAGGTTGGTGGCACTCTTGCTGACGCGCAGCACCAGGTCGTTGAAGTCGAAGTCGCCGGGCAGCGGGAAGCCCTCCTCAAAGAGATAGGTGAAGGTCTGCTGCGTGGGTTCCACGAAGGTACCTGTCGTCTGCATCACCTCGATATCCAGGTCGACGGTGTCGGTACCTACGGGGAAGTAGACCACACCCATGTACGAGCCGTCCCTATGCTTGGCTGCGATGTAAGCCTGTTCCTGGACTACGGGCAGCGTGTAGGCCAGCGTCGCCTCGTAGCCGGTGTTCTGCTTGTTCTGGTAGCAGACGCCCTCGGCGGCTATCTCCGCGTTGTCGGTGAGGAACGGATTGTAGGTGAGCACCTGCACGGCATAGATGTCGTAATTGCTGGTCAGGATGGTGACGGTGTCGCTCTGTGTGAGACACCAGTCGTGCTCCTTGTCAACGTTGTCTATCAGGAACTGATAGTCCACTAACTCATTATAGAGATTCTGATCGAACTGCTCCTTCTCGCACGAGAAGAGGGTCATCACGGCAGCCGCCAGGACGAGCATCGTTTGTCTTGTCTTTTTCATAAACAGTTGTTTTGGCGGGTAAAGGTACAAAAAAGTGGGGAAAGCGCAAAAGAAATAGTTATTTTTTTGCATTTTCGCTCACTTATTCGTACCTTTGCAGCGTTATGGTACTGAATTACATTTGGATAGCTTTTTTCCTCATTGCCTTCGCCGTCGCACTGGTGCGCCTGGTGTTCTTCGGCGACTTCGAGGTGTTCCCTGCGATGATGGACTCCACGTTCTCGTCATCGAAGACTGCATTTGAAATCTCGCTTGGCCTGACGGGCGTTCTGTCGCTCTGGCTGGGCATCATGAAGATTGGCGAACAGGGCGGTGTGGTCAACGTGCTGGCACGGCTGTTGTCGCCGGTCTTCACCCGTCTGTTCCCCGACATTCCCAAGGGCCATCCCGTCACGGGCAGCATCTTCATGAACATCGCGGCCAACATGCTCGGCCTCGACAATGCCGCCACGCCCCTTGGCCTGAAGGCCATGGAGCAGATGGAAGAAGTGAAAACGGAGCAGTTGAAAGTGAAAAGAGACGCGGGCGAGATCAGTGAGAGCAGCTATCTGAGACTTAAGGAGTCGGCATCGAACCCCATGATCATGTTCCTCGTGCTCAACACCAGCGGCCTGACCATCATCCCCATCAGCATCCTCGTCTACCGTGCACAGTTGGGAGCCGCCCAGCCCACCGACATCTTCATGCCCATACTGCTGGCCACGTTCTTCTCGACACTGGCGGGCATCATCGTCACGTCGCTCTTCCAGCGCATCAACCTGCTCAACCGCACGCTGCTGCTCACGCTCGGCGGCGTCAGCCTCTTCGTGGCAGCCGTCATCTGGGGCTTCAGCCAGCTCAACAACGAGACCATGAACCTCGTGAGCACCTCGGTGGCCAACATCCTGCTGATGACCATCATCGTGGGCTTCATCGTAGCCGGCATGCGCAAGAAGGTGAACGTCTACGACGCCTTCATCGAGGGCGCCAAGGACGGCTTCACGACGGCCGTCCGCATCATCCCCTACCTCGTCGCCATCCTCGTTGGAATCGGCGTTTTCCGCGCCTCCGGCGCCATGGACTATCTCGTCGACGGCATCAAGTGGGGTGTCGAGACTTCCGGCCTTGACAGCCAGTGGGTAGGTGCCCTGCCCACGGCACTCATGAAGCCCCTCTCGGGCAGCGGAGCCCGTGGCATGATGGTCGACGCCATGACCACCTACGGCGCCGACTCCTTCGTCGGTCGTCTGTCGTGCGTCTTCCAGGGCAGCACCGACACCACCTTCTACATCCTCGCCGTCTACTTCGGCTCCGTGGGCATCCGCTACACCCGCCATGCCGTGACCTGCGGCCTGCTGGCTGACCTCGCCGGCATCATCGCCGCCATCGCCATCTGCTATATGTTCTTTGGGTAGGTGAGAGTAGGTGAGGGTAGGTGAGAGTAGGTGTGGTAGGGAAACGCCCACCGAACCTACCGAACCCACAAAACCTATCGAACCTACAAAACCTACAAACCCCACCCCACAATAACCACCATGCCAAACTTAAAGTCACTCGCTAAAGACACGGCCATTTACGGCCTCTCAAGCATCGTCGGCAGGTTCCTGAACTACCTGCTCGTACCGCTCTACACCCACTACATGCCCAAGGAGTCGGGCGACTACGGCATCAGCACCAATGTCTATGCCTACACGGCCCTCATCCTCGTGCTCCTCACCTTCGGCATGGAGACCACGCTGTTCCGCTTTGCCAACGACGAGAAAGCGAAGCCCGACACCGTCTTCTCGACGGCCATGACCGTCGTCGCCAGCCTGACGGCCCTGTTCCTGCTGCTCGTCTTCGGCTTCATCAGCCCCATCAGCGGCGCCCTCGGCTACTCCGACCACCCCGACTACCTGACGATGATGGCCGTCGTCGTGGCTCTCGATGCCCTGCAGGCCATTCCCTTCAGCTACCTGCGCTTCCAGAAGAGGCCCATCCGCTTTGCCTCGCTGAAGATGCTCTTCATCCTGCTGAATATCGGTCTGAACGTCTTTTACTTCGTGTGGCTGGGCAAGACGTCGGTCTTCTACGTCTTCTTCATCAACCTGCTCTGCACCGGCTTCATCACGCTGTTCTTCGTGCCCGACCTCTTCCGCGTCCGTTGGCACTTCGACGGCTCGCTGCTGCGGTCGATGCTCTCCTACTCGTGGCCCATCCTCATCCTCGGCATCGCCGGCATCCTCAATCAGGTGGCCGACAAGATACTCTTCCCGCTGGTCTATCCCGACGAGGCCGGGGCCAACGTCCAGCTCGGCGTCTACGGCAGCTGTGTGAAGATAGCCATGATCATGGCCATGATCACCCAGGCCTTCCGCTACGCCTACGAGCCCATCGTCTTTGCCAAGTCGAAGGATGCCGACAAGACCGAGTACTATGCCTCGGCCATGAAGTACTTCCTCATCTTTACGTTGCTGGCCTTCCTCTGCGTCGTCGGCTGGATGCCCGTCCTGCAATTTATAATAGGTGAAGACTACCGTGAGGGCTTGGGTGTCGTACCTATTGTCATGGCCGCCGAAATCATGATGGGTGTCTACTTCAACCTGTCATTCTGGTATAAGCTCATCGACAAGACCATCTATGGCGCGTGGTTCTCGCTCGCCGGCTGCCTGGTGCTCTTCGCCGTCAACATCCTGTTCATTCCGCGCTACGGCTACTGGGCCTGCGCCTGGGGTGGCGTCGCCGGCTATGGCACGGCCATGCTCCTGAGCTACGTCGTCGGCCAGCGCAAGAACCCCATTCCTTACCCCATGAAGGACATCGCCGTCTACGTCGTGGCCACCGCTGCGCTCTATGGCCTGATGCTCCTCGTACCCGACACCTGGCCCCGCCTGCTGCAGCTCGCCGCCAACACCCTGCTCATCGTGGCCTTCCTGGCGCTCATCGTCCGCCGCGACCTGCCGCTGTCGAGCCTCCCCGTCATTGGAAAGAAATTCAAAAAACAATAACGCACTATGAAAAGATTCCTATTGGCCCTATTGGCCCCATTCGCCCTATCAGCTGCCCATGCCGACGAAGGCATGTGGACGCTCTACAACCTGCCCAACGCCGTCTACGAGCAGATGCGGCAGCAGGGCTACCAGTTGCCCTACGACAAGCTCTACCAGGCCGACGATGCCATCATGAAGGCCGTCGTCAACTTCTCGGGCTACTGCTCGGGTGTCGTCGTCTCGCCCGACGGTCTCGTCTTCACCAACCACCACTGCGGCTTCGAGGCCATCCGCTCCCACTCCACCGTCGAGCATGATTACATGCTCAACGGCTTCTACGCCAAGACCTTCGAGGAGGAGCTGCCCAACAAGAACATGTTCGTCTCGTTCATGGTCGAGCAGAAGGACGTCACCGCCCAGCTCGTGGCTATGGGCTTGGAGCAGCTGCCCGAGTACAAACGTGAAGAATTCCTCGATTCCATCGAGAACGCCTGGTCCAAGGACGTGCGCAAGAACGACTCCACGCTGCGCCTCGAGCTGAAGCCCTTCTACGAGGGCAACCGCTACTACACCACCACCTATCGCGACTTCCGCGACCTGCGCCTCGTCTTCACCATCCCCAAGTCGATGGGTAAGTTCGGTGGCGAGACCGACAACTGGATGTGGCCGCGCCAGACGTGCGACTTCTCCGTCTTCCGCATCTATGCCGACCCCAAGACCAACGGCCCCGCCGAGTACTCCAAGGACAACGTGCCCTACCACCCCGAGCACTGGGCCCGCATCTCCGACGAGGGCTATCAGGAGGGCTCCTTCTCCATGACCATGGGCTATCCCGGCTCCACCTCGCGCTACCTCTCCAGCTACGGCATTCAGGAGCGCTACGCCGAGAACGCCATCCGTGCCCAGGTGCGTGGCGTCAAGCAGCAGGTCATGAAGCGCCACATGGACGCCTCCGAGGCCGTCCGCATCAAGTACGACTCCAAGTACGCCCAGTCCTCCAACTACTGGAAGAACTCCCTCGGCATGAACAAATGTATCGATTCCATCGGGCTCATCGGCCAGAAGCAGCAGTTCGAGGCCCTGCTGCGCCAGTGGCAGGATAGCACCGGCCTCTTCGTGGGCCAGCTCGACTTCCCCCTGCTGCAGCGCCTCTACGCCGAGCGCATGGAGATCTCGAAGGCCTGGGTGCTCTTCGGCGAGACCTTCCGCCGCACCGACGAGCTCTCCACCCGTGCCATGTTCGTCCATAACGGTGCCCAGCCCGTGGGCAAGGGCAAGCGCCAGCACATCAACATCAAGGACAACGCCGAGACATGGGACTTCGACACCGACCGCGAGATTCTGGGCACCATGCTCCGCAACTACCGCGAGCAGATCACCAACCCCAAGTTCCTGCCCGAGTTCTACAAGACCATCGATCAGCAGTATGGCGGCGACTGCCAGCGCTACGCCGACGCCCTCTACACCAAGTCGCTGCTCATGAAGAAGAAGGCACGCCTCTATCCTAACAAGAAGTCGTTCGACGCCGACCTCGGCGTCGACTACGGCCTGCAGCTCACCTCGATACTCGGCGACCTGCGCGTAGCCTTCCAGGACATCAACGACAGCATCGACACCCAAGAGCGCTACCTCTGTGCCGCCAAGCTGCGCATGGAGGAGGACATGCCCCACTACAGCGACGCCAACTTCACTATGCGCCTCTCCTACGGTCAGGTGCGCCAGTACACCCTCGGCGGCCGTCCCTCAGGCTATCAGACCCACGCTCCCAGCATCGTGGCTAAGATGAAAACGGGCGATTCCATCGAAGATTACCGCGTGCAGCCTGAGATGCTCGACCTCATGCAGGGTGCCGGCAACATGCCCCTCTGCTTCCTCACCACCAACGACATCACCGGCGGCAACAGCGGCTCGCCCATGTTCGACGGCCAGAACCGCCTCATCGGTCTTGCCTTCGACGGCAACTGGGACAGCCTCTCCTCCGACATCTTCTTCGACTCGCAGCTCGCCCGCTGCATTGGCGTCGACATCCGCTACGTCCTCTTCATGATGGACCGCTGGGGCCACGCCGACCGCCTGCTTCAGGAGATGAAGCGTTAGCTTCCCTGCATCCTTCCATGAGATTTCCCCAAAAGCCAGTTCTTTTGTGGAAGTCTCATGTTCTTTTTGCGGATTTATTTGGTGGTTTTCAGGAAATTGCGTATCTTTGCAGCCGAAAAGGAGACAGCCATCCGCATAATCAAGTATACCATTAACTTTACAATAATGAAACATTTAAGACAAACTATTTGCCTTGTGGGCCTGGCCGTACTGTTTCTGGCTCAAGTCCCCCTATGTGTGAAAGGCGAAGAATTACCCCCCCCACTGACGGAGTAATTACAGTTACAGTCACGGCTGCCGGACAGTTCTCAAACAGTTATGCCGAAGCCGCTGTGCCGCAAAAGGCTGACAACAACGACACGGAAGTGTTCTGTCTGAAAGTCAGCGGTCCGCTCAACGGCCCCGACATCAACGCCATCAAACGGTTCGTCAACACCAGTCAGAGCAAGATCAGACAGCTTGACCTGGGCGGTGCCCAGCTGACGGGCGAGGGCCAGTACTACGAAGGACGATATACCAGCGACTTCTATCTCCATGACATGGAGGCCAATGTCATTGGCGATGAGATGTTCTACGACATGGATAACATGACGGACATCATCCTGCCCTCTGGTATTACGACCATCGGCGAAAGTGCCTTCAAGAGTTGTTCCTATCTGGTCAGTGTCGATGCCGCCAGCACCGCCCTGACCACCATCGGGGAATACGCCTTCTATGGCTGCAACGACCTCACCACCATCACGCTACCACAGGGTTTGACGACCATCAGCGAGAATGCCTTCACTAATAGCAGCAAGTCCGCTTGCAACCTTGTCATCCCCACTTCAGTGGAGACCATCGCCAACCGGGCCTTCTATGAGTGTCATGCCACCCTGTCGCTGGCTCAGCCTGCCAGCGTGCAGGTGATAGGCAGTGAAGCCTTCGAGAGTGCTGTTTATCTGACGGAGGTCGTCCTGCCTAACGTGACGAGCCTCGGCGAGGAGGCCTTCAAGGGCTGTAGCCGTCTGACCAGGGCGGTGCTGCCCAACAGCATGACGGCACTGCCCAACGGCGTGTTCGAGGGCTGTGAGAAGCTGACGGACTTCACCCTGCCGACATCGCTGACGACCATCGGCAATTATCCCCTCTATAACTGCAAGCTGCTGCCTGCCATCGTCATCCCCAGTACGGTGACGACGATAGGCAATCGTGCCTTCTATGGCTGCGAGACCGTCACCAGTATAGAGGTGCCCGAGGGCATCACGAAGATCGAATACGGCACCTTCTATGGTTGCAAAGCCTTGACCAGCGTGACGCTGCCGTCGACGTTGACCAGCATCGACTACGATGCTTTTCGAGATTGCGAGAATTTACCTGGCATCACCCTGCCCAACGGCATTCAGACCATCGGCAAATATGTCTTTTATGGTTGCAAGAAACTGGAGGAACTAGTGTTCCCCGCCAGTGTGGAGACCATTGGCGAATGGGTATTTTACAATTGCGATGCCTTGGAGCGCGTCACCCTGCCAGCGAACCTCGCCGTCGTTCAGAACTCTCTGTTCCGCGAATGTCCGAGTCTCAAGCATGTCACCCTGCCGGCCGGTGCCTCCATCAGCAACGCTGAGAACCTGTTCTACAACTGCACGAAGTTGGAAACCATCACCATGCCCACCACGGGTGTGACCACCATCCCCAAGAGCTTCTGCTACGGCTGTGAGTCGCTGCAGTCGATAACCATCCCCGCTGGCGTCACAACTATTGGCGATTATGCTTTTTATCAGTGCAAGTCGCTGCCGTCGGTGACCATTCCTGGCAGTGTCACCTCCATTGGTGAGAGTGCTTTCGACCAGTGTACATCCTTGCAGGGCATCGTCCTGCCTGAGGGTGTACAGACCCTCGGCTCCAAGGTGTTCCAGAGTTGCACCAGTCTGGCCTCGGCAGTTCTGCCCGCCACCACACTTACTGCCCTGCCCTCATACGCTTTCAGCGGCTGCTCGGCTCTACTGTCTATCGACATTCCTGCGAGTGTTGGCAGCATCGGGCAGTACGCCTTCAATGCGTGCTCGTTGCTCGCAAGCGTCACCTTCCATGAGGGGCTGACCTCTATCGGCAATTACGCTTTCCGCCAGTGTGCTGCCCTTCAGCAAGCCACCATCCCCAATACGGTGACCACCATCAGCAACGATGCTTTCGGTTACTGCAGCGCTTTGCAGTCCATCACGCTGCCAGTCAACGCCAGCTTCACCCAGGTGCCCAGCTACATGTGCCAGTACTGTACGTCGCTGACCAGCGTCAACCTGCCGCAGAGCGTCACCAAGATTGGCAGTTCTGCTTTTGAACATTGTGAGAAACTGGCCACCATTAACCTCCACGACAACATCACCGAGATTGACAGCCGTGCCCTGGCCTACACCGCCATCACCGACCTGCGCATCCCGCCACTCGTCACGAAGGTGAGCTACATTGCGGAATACTGTCCGGGACTGACCATCGTCACCGTGCCTGAGGGCGTCACCGAACTGGAAGGCGGCTTCTCCTACTGCAATAATCTGCGTCTGCTCTACCTGCCCTCTACGCTGACAAAAGTCAGCAGCTATGCATGGAATTGTGACAACCTGACGGAGGTACACATCAAGTCGCCTAACTGTACGGCTACGAACAACCTGGCGCCGCTTGGCTATTCGACCATGACGCTCTTCGTGCCTAAAGGAACCCTTGGCCACTACAATACAGAAACCAACGGAAGATTCTGCGGTGGCTGGAAAGCCATAGTCGAGGAGGACTACACCTTCACCGGTCTGCCCGACGCTGAGTGGCAGGTGCTGAGCCAGCTGCCTACCCAGACGGGTGGGGCACAGTGGGCACGTCCCTGGACGCTTGGTGCCACCGCCGCCGAGAGCGAGGTGCCGCAGGGTGTCTCTGTGCGCGACGGCCACATCGTCGGCATCGCCCTGCCCCAGAACAACCTGCAAGGCGAATTGCCCTACCAGCTCTTTACCCTGCCCAATCTTGAGACCCTCGACCTGAGCGGCAACCACCTCAGCGGTCTGCTCGCTACTATATATAATAAGGTGTCGGAGCCGCAGACGACGCTCAAGGAGTTGTACCTTGCCGACAACGAACTGACGGGTAACGTCTACCACATCTGCGAGAAGGTACCCAACCTGACGCTGCTCAACGTGGCCAACAACCACATCCGCGACGCCTACCCCGCTCTGCCGTCAACCATCGAGCATCTGAACATTGGCGGGCAGGACCTGACCGATGTGGTGACTGGCTTCACCTTCAACCACCTCCGTACACTGATAGAGAATCCCGGCATCGAGGTGCTGCCAAGTATCATGTTTTACAATCACAGCACCACGGAGTCGAATCGCTCTTACCATACAACCATTGGCTTCGGCCTGACCGACGCCGTCACCAATCCAGAGTGGAACGGGTATTTCGGTACGAATTCCTACAAACAGAACTATATGAGCACCGGCTCTGGCCAGGGAGGCACCACCAACTGGTACCAGCACCCCACGGGACAGACCATCTACGCCTGGGGCGGTAACAGCTTCACCTATATCTCCAACGTCTCCAACAAACGGTCGTACTTCGCCATGACCTTCGACTTCGAGCCGGGTGACGTGGACTTCAACCTACAGGTAAACCTGTCTGATCTACAGACAATCATCAACTTTGCCAAGGACGACAACAACTACCGAAGCAGTCTCTTCAACTTTACGGCCGGCAACCTGAAGGCCGACGACGATGTCATCAACGTGCAGGACGTGGTGCGCCACATCAACCTGCTCCTCGACATGGCCATCGTGCCCTCGTGGGCAAGAAGGGCTGAGAACCCAGTGGACTCAGTGGACCCAGTGGACTCAGAAACCACCGAGGCTACGCTCACTTTGTGTGACGGGCGCCTCGTGCTCCACTGCGACGAGCCCGTGGGTGCCCTGGAGCTGGTTGTCAGCGGAGAGCCGCAGTGGCAGTCGGCCTTGTCGGCCTTCAGCCGCATGAGCCGCAACGAGCGCACCATCTTCTACTCGCTCTTCGGCGACGAGCTGCCCGCCGGCGACAACCTGCTGGCCACCTTTGCTGTGCCCGCCGCTTCCCCGGCGGGTTCCGCCCCCGCCATCCTCGACGCCTTCATCGTGAGGCCCGACGGCAGCCGTATCCCGCTGGCTATCAATAATAGCGAGGCCACCGGCATCGCCAATCATAGCCTCCCCTTCGGGGAGGTTGGAGGGGTTCTGCACGACCTGCAGGGCCGCCGCCTGCAGGGTGAGCCCCGCCAGAACGGCATCTACGTCGATGGCAACGGACGTAAGGTCATTAAGCATTAACCATTAAGCATTGAGATTATGAAACACATCAAGATATACACCCTGTGGCTGATGTTGCTCGCAGCCGTCACCGCCACAGCCCAGGAGAACAACAAGTTCTATGTCGGCGACGTCAGCGGCATGCTGAGCCTGCCCGTCGACCTGCCCTTCTATGTGGAGAACACCAGCGACGGCATCGTCGCCCTGCAGGCCGACGTCTACATGCCCGAGGGCATGACGCTGCGAACCAGCGAGAGCTACGTCACCTACGACAAGATTCGTCTGGCCGACCACCGCGTCAGCGTCACCTCTCTCAATACGAGTGAGTACGGGCCGCGTGCCTACCGTGTCATGATGCTGTCGGCCACCAACCGTCCCGTCAGTGCCAACCGTGGCATGCTGTTTGCCGTCCAGGCGACGATTGCCGCCGATGCGCCCATGACCACCGGCCAGAGCTATCCCATCGAGGTGAGGAACGTGGTGCTGAGCGATGTTAATGGCGACAACCTCGTGACCGAGTACGACGGCGGCAGCGTCACCATCGCGCCCAGTCCCGACTTCACCATCAGCAATCCGCGTATTGTGGCCGTCGAGGGCGGTAGCGAGGTGTCGAACATCGACCCCTATACCGACATTACCTGTTCGTGGACGGTCAACAACGTGGGCAGCGCCAACAGCCTTGGTGGCTGGAACGTGCAGATGATGCTCGTGTCGACGACCACCGACGAGACTGTGGTCATGGGCACTGCCCGCCACATCACCGAGACGCTGGATGCCGGCGAGTCGCGCGACTTCACGGGCGTCTTCTCCGTGCCCCGTATTCCCGGCATGGACGGTCAGGTGAAGCTGCAGGTGCGCTTAGTGCCCGGCAGTGAGAGCGGCGAGAAGGCCGAGTACCAGCAGAACAACACCACGCAGTCGGCGGGCTCCTACAACCTGTCGAAGCGCCTCTATCTGGTGGCCCACAACCCCGAGATTACCGAGGCCGGCAAGGACAACAAGGAGCAGGACCGCACCGCCAGCGCCTCGTTCACCCTGGAGCGCAGCGGTAGCCGCGTCAGCGCCATGGACTTCCCCATCAGCGCCGTCATTCCCGAGGGTGAGACACGCCTGTCGCTGTCGTCGACCAATGCCCACTTCTACAGCGGCGGCTCCAACTACTATTTCTATATGAACGTGGCCAACGACGACCTGCTCAACGGTGCCGAGGTGCCCTACGACGTCAACGTGGCCGCTGCCAACGGCTATCAGGCCGTGAGCACCACCTGTAAGGTCATCGACGACGAGCATCCCCACCTGAGCGCCGCGCTGACTTCTTCCGAGCTGTATGAGGGCAACCAGCTGACGCTGACCGTCACCAGTACCGACGGCGTGCCTGCCACCGACGTCAGCATCCAGTTGCTGAGCGACCAGCCCGAGCGCTTCTCCATGCCCTCTACTGTGACGCTGCCTGCCGGACAGGCCTCGGTCTCGGCCACCATCAAGGTGCTCGACGACAACGACGTGGCTCCCGACCTCCGTGTGAAGTTCACCGCCGTGGCCGACGGCTACAACAACGGCGAGGTCTGGGCCAACCTCTACGATGACGACATGCCGGTGCTGACCCTAGAGGTGGGCCCGACCACCGTCAGCGAGGGTGCCGGTGTCAATGCCGCCTATGCCAGACTGAGTCGCGACGCCGCCCACGTCAACTCCGAACTCACCATCGAGACCACGACCGACAACGACGACATTCTCTATAGTCCCAAGCACATCTTCACGATGCCCAAGGGCACGCTGCAGGTGACGTTCCCGCTCAACACCTTCGACAACGCAACGGTCGACGGCGACCACGAGGTGACGCTGACGGCCGCCGTCTACTACCGCAGCTGCTTGTGCCAGGAGACTGGCAAGCCCGCCGGCAAGGTGCAGGCTGTCATCACCGTGGTCGACGACGACGGCCCCGCGCTGACGCTCATCGCCAAGAGCCCCAACATGCTCGAGGGCACCGACCAGAACGAGTTCGTCCTGAAGCGTAACGACGCTCCCGACAACGACCTCGTGGTCAACATCAGCGCCCTGGGCGACTTCACAGGGCTGACCATCCCCGCTACGGTCACCATTCCGCAGGGCCAGACCGAGACCTCGTTCTACGTCGCCGTAGCCCGCAACGACGTCTCTGACGACTCCCACCGCATCACGATGAAGGCCACCGCCGAGGGCTACTCGCAGGGCACCTGCTGGGTGCAGACCACCGACCAGACCCTGCCCGACGCCACCATCGCCCTCGAAGTGCTGAGCGACGAGGTCTTCGCCACCATCCCGGCCCGCCTGAAGGCTACCATCCACAACTTCGGCTACGCCCCGCTGCCTGCCAAGACACCCTGTGTCATCCTGGTCGACGATCACACGGTCTATGAGTTCCAGACCACCGAGGCGCTGGAGCAGGGCGGTGTGGCTGAGCTGCCGGTAGAGATCATGACCGCGCTCAGCGACCATCCGGGCGAAATCTCCGTCTCGGCCTACGTCAACGAAGGCGGTGTGAAGAAGGAGGTGAACTACAACAACAACACCAGCGAGGCCGTGAAGGTCAACGTGCTGTCGCTGCTCCGCGTCACCGAGATCAAGTCCGACCACGGCGACGACGGCATGTACTCCAGCCTCGTGCCCATCATCATCAGCGGTAAGACTACCGGCATGGCCAACCGCGAGGCCGACCTCGAGGTCTACATGGTGCAGGGCGGCACGCGCCTGACCATCAACACCAAGACCGACGAGGAGGGTAACTTCAGCGTCGAGTGGACGCCGGCACTCGGCATGGCGGGCGTCTTCTCCATCGGTGCCTGCATGCCCGGCGAGGATACCCGCGAGACCATGAACACCGTGCAGCTCTACGGCATGCGCCGCGCCACAGGCAACTTCCTGACCCACGAGCTGGAGGTGGGCGAGACCGTCACCGGCTACATGGACATTGTCAACCCCGGCAACCTGCCCCTGAGCGGCATCACGGCTGAGCTGCAGGGTGCTCCCGACAATGTGGAGTTCCACATTAACGGGATATCGGGCCTGGCTCCCGGCGAGACGCGCCGTATGGAATACACCATTACGGGTCTCACGCAGTCGGAGTCTGTCGACGACTGGCAGACGCTGAACCTCCGCTTCAAGTCCAACGAGAACGCCTTGATGGTGCAGACCATCTACTACGCGGTCTACTCGGCCACGCCCAACCTGAAGGCCAGCATCAGCGACATCAACACCACGATGATCAAGGGCGACACGCGCAACTTCGAGTTCACACTGCGCAACGAGGGTCGTCAGGAGACGGGCACCATCGACATCGACCTCGGCGACATGCAGTGGCTGACCACCGCCACGCCGCAGCGCATGGCCTCGCTGGCCGCCGGCGAGGAGGCTACTGTGGTGCTCCAGATGCGACCCACGGCCGACATGGAGCTGAACAGCATCACCAAGGGTAACATCTGCATCATCGCCGCCAACGGTGGCGGACTGTCGCTGCCGCTGCGCGTGGAGTGCGTATCGGAGCGGACGGCCGACCTCACCGTCGACGTCTGGGATGAGTTCACCGCCAATCCCGCCGAAGGCGAGACCGAAGGACCCCACGTCGAGGGCGCCACGGTGGCCATCCTGCACCCCGTCACCCAGCAGCTGCTGCGACAGGCTGTGACCGACGCTACGGGTATGGTGACCTTCGAGGACCTGAACGAGGGCAAATACCTGCTGAAGGTGACGCACCCCAAGCATGAGAGCTATCTGGACTACGTCCTCGTGTCGCCGGGCCGTGCCACGAAGCAGCGCGCCTTCATCAACTATAGCGCCATCGAGGTCACAATGACCTACGAGCCGACGGAGGTAGAGGATGTCTACAACATCGTCACCACCATGACCTACGAGACCAACGTGCCTAAGCCGGTGGTGAAGATGGATATGCCCGAGCAGATACTGCTCGACGAGATCCAAACGCCTTACATCTTCTACGCCACACTGACCAACGTCGGTCTCATCACGGCCAAAGACGCACGCTTCGAGATTGAACGCGAGAACGGCCCCTACCGCTTCACACCGCTCATCGAGGGCCCATGGAACATCCTGCCGCAGCAGAGTGTCATCATTCCCGTCGAGATTACCAAGGTGACCGACGGCACAGCGCAGGCTCGCGGTGCATGGGGCGTACAGAAGCGTAAGGTTGACTTCGAAAACGACGCATACGACTGCGCCCTTTCGGCCGTAGCCAAGTACAGAGGCTCATGCGCAGCCTTCGGAGGCTCCGACGAGGACGAGGTGTCGAGACTGATGAAGACGAGCAGGGGCTGTCAGAGCATTGCTGCCCTGGTCGACGTCATCCACAAGATTGGCAGTACCTTAGGCTTTGGTGGCCCAGGCGGTGGCAATAAACATGAACCTATCGGCAAGGGCGGCGGTAAGACGTACGGCACCAGTGCTAACCCCAAGGCTTGTGAGCCCTGCCTCTACGACCACGCCAAGGACTACATGAAGGCTGCAGGCAGCATGCGTAAGAAGAAGGGCAGAGGCAAGGCTGCCGCCACTCTGCTTCGCCCCTGTAGCGGCCCGCTCGGCTGGTCACGCAGTACAATGAAGAGAGAATCGGTAAAGATTGAGGAGGACGAAGTGGTATTCGACGACCCGGAGATTGAGGCTTTGACTACCCAGCAACTCATCACCTACTACGGTGAGATGGTGGCCCAGCTGAACGAGGGTGGCGAAGAGCCTATCAAGGTGCCTGGCTACTACCGCGAAAACCCCGCTACCTACGAGATTCCCGCCTGGCAGCCCAGCTACCTGAAGGCGTGGACGCTGAACACGATGGTGGCTCACGAGATGAACTACCACGAGCTGGCCTACGTCTACTACGTGATGGGCAACCCCAACTTCCCGGAGATTGAGACCGAGGAAGCCCGCGGTCTCGTAACGGCGGCCCGCAATGGCATCGGCACCCTGACCGACGCTGAGAAGGCCGCACTCCATCCTGCCGCCCTCAACGACGAGCAGTATGCGGCGGTGCTGGAGCGTCTGACAGACTTCACCACCGAGGACAATGCCCTGTGCACTCAGCTTGAGACGCGCATGCGCCAGGTACAGATGAAGATTAACCGTAAGGGCTATGCCGACGCTAAGGCACTGTTCGACGACGAGGCTGCCATCGCCTACAACCTGCTGACCGACAACAGCCACAACTCCGTATGCGCAACAGTTAAACTGCAAATCAATCAGGAGATGACGATGACACGTCAGGCCGTCCGCGGCACGCTGACGGTGGTCAACGGCTCGGAGTCGCAGGCCATGACGAACGTCCGCCTGAACCTGAAGGTGACCGACCCCGACGGCAACATCGCCACATCGCGCATCATGGAGATCCACACCGAGAGCCTCGAGGGCTTCACGGGAGCACTCGACTTCGAGAGCGGCTGGTCACTGGGTGCCAAGCAGACGGGTGTCGCCAACATCATCTTCATACCCACGAAGTATGCTGCGCCCACCGTGCCGCTGCAGTACACCTTCGCCGGCACCATCTCGTTTGTCGACCCCTTCACGGGCCGCGAGATAACCCGCGAACTGGAGACCGAGCGACTGACGGTGTCGCCCTGTCCTGAGCTCGACCTCACCTACTTCATGCAGCGCGACATCCTGGGCGACGACCCGCTAACCGCGGAGGTGGAGCCCATCGTGCCCGCACAGTTCACACTGCTCATCAACAACAAGGGCTACGGCGATGCCACCAAGGTCAAAATGGTGACCAACCAGCCCGAGATCATCGAGAACGAGCGTGGACTGCTGGCCGAGTTTGCCATCGAGTCGTCGCAGCTCAACGGCGGCGACAAGACGCTGGCCCTGGGCAGCAGCGTGGCCACCGACTTCGGCACCATCCCCGCCCACTCGCAGGCCTACGCCCAGTGGTGGATGACGAGCCGCTTCACCGGCCACTTCATCGACTACAACGTCGAGGCCACCCACGTCACCTCGTTCGACAATCCCGACCTCTCGCTGCTCGACCAGGTGACCATCCACGAGCTGATACACCAGATCAAGATGCCGGGAGGCGACACGCAGAACCCGCCGCTCATCGGCTTCATGGTGAACGACGAGGAGGACAGCCACGACACGCCCGACATGCTCTACCTGAGCGACGGCACCACACGGCCCATCCACAAGGCCATGAGCGCACAGGCCACCAAGCGCAGCGACACGGAGTACACCCTCGAGGTGGTGACCAGCGCCGCCGGCTGGAACTACGGCTACATTCCCGACCCGACGGGTGGCACGCGCAAGCTGCTGAGCATCACCCGCAGCGACGGCACCGTGCTGCCGACCATCAACTTCTGGCAGACCGACCGCACGCTGAGAGACTCGTTCGAGCCCATCTACGAGAACCTGCTGCACTTCTGCGACGACATGGCACTGACCAACCAGACCAACGTGCAGTACGTGCTGACCTTCGAGGACCGTCCCAAGACCATCCTCGCCGTCAGCAGCATCTCGGGACTGCCCAGCGCCAACGAGTTCACACGCACACCGGTGGGCGAGGTCATCGTCACCTTCAACAAGGCCATCAACCCCGCCACCTTCGACTACCACGACCTGACGATGATGCACGAGGGCGCCACCGTCGACCTCAGCGGCATCCAGATCAGCGACCCGCTCGACAACAGCAACGAGAGCAGCACCTTCAAGTTCGACCTCTCCTCGCTCACCACGCTCGACGGCTACTACAGCCTCGCCGTGCAGACGGCCGAGATTGACGACGCACAGGGCTACCACGGCGAGACAGGTAAGACCTGCGGCTGGATTCAGCTGACCGACGGCCAGTGCAACCTCACCGTCAAGGTCAGCCCCGAGGGCGCCGGCACCGTGACACCCGGCACGGCCAAGCACGACTACTACAGCAACGTCGACATGACGGCCACCGCCAACGAGGGCTACACCTTCGTACGCTGGACGAAGAACGACGAGATGCTGAGCGACGAGCGCCAGTTCACCTACGCCATGGCCGGTCCCGCCACACTCGTGGCCGAGTTCTCGCCCAAGCAGTATAAGATAGAGGTCAGCATCGTCGACGAGGACGGCAACGCCACCGACATGGGAACCATCGAGGGCGGCAGCGGCCTATACGACTACAACCACCAGCTCACCATGAAGGCCAAGGCCAACGAGGGCTACTACTTCGTGGGCTGGAAGCACGCCGGCACGATGCTGTCGACAGACAACGAGCTGACCGTCACCGTCACCCAGGCCGACAGCTACGAGGCCGTCTTCGGCGTGCTCGCCTTCGTCGAGGCACAGCTCTCGGAACTCAGCGCCGACAACGTCTCGGTGTTCAGTAACCCCCGTGGCGAGTACTACCGCGTCACCATGGACCGCAAGCTGACCAAGGGACAGTGGAACACGTTCTGCGCACCCTTCGACATCAGCGAGCAGCAGATCAACAAGACGTGGGGCTACAACACCAGCCTCGCCGTGCTGAAGTCGGTCGACGCCGACGGCACCATGAACTTCGAGTATGCATGGAACATCAAGGCCGGCGTGGCCTACCTCATCAAGCCCGAGTGCACCGTCGAGAACCCCGTCCTCGAGTACAAGGGCAACCTGAAGCTGGCGCCCGAGCCCATTCCCACAGACATCGACGGCTACAACTACATAGGCATCTACTCGCCACGCACGTGGACAGGTGTCGACGAGTGGTACTTCGGCGTCAAGACGAGCCAGCTCATCAAGGTGAAGCAGAGCCTCGTGGGCCAGAACCTCAACGGCTTCCGCGCCTTCTTCCTGCTACCCTCCGGACAATCGGCACGCCTGAGCATCTACGGCGTCGTCACCACCGGCATCGACGAGCTCGAATCGCCCATCGCCACTCACCCGACGTCCTCAAGAGTCTATAACCTGCAGGGCGTCTACATGGGCGACGACCTGAACCGCCTGCCTGCTGGTATGTATATTGTTAACGGTAAAAAGACAGTAAAGCGATGAAAAAGAAGACATACGTAGCACCAGCCCTGTGCCTTGTAGTGTTGCATGAGCGCCTGATGGTCGTCGGACAGAGCGACGGAGGCAGCAAGTCCTTCGCCGTCGGCGTCACCAACCCCGAATCCCCTTCCTCGTCCTACGAAGACGACGATGACCCCAACGCCTCACGGCGTTGGGGCGGCATCTGGGACGACGACGATTATTAATACGCCTCACTCTCCACTCACCGCTTGCTGCCTGACCAATGGAAGGCCTATAGCCTACAAGACGTCACAGCGTACATAGTTAAATAGTTCCGGAAACAGGCAACCCTTCACCAGCGTCCTATTGCCCTGTGCATGAGGACATTACGGTGAAGGGTCGCCTGTTTCCGGGCACTTCCGGCGAACGAAAGTCAATGACTGGTGCATTGCTGACGAACGTCAGCAATATTGCCGACGTTCGTCAGCAATACTCAGGAGCATGAGATAGGGAAATAGCAACCCTTCACCATAAGTACCTGACTATCAATAAGAAACGACGTCTGTGAAGGGTTTGATGGAATGGCTCTTCCAGCATACTGAAGGGTTTTGCGGAATGGCTCTTCCAGCAATACATTCACACAAAGGGTCATCTCCGAGCCTTCTTCGAACCATCTCAGAGGGTATAAGCTCTACTTTTTCTTATTTCCCAGCATCTTCTTTTCTTCACTGGCTAGACGTCTCTCCACTTTCTTCACATCCTCAGCTGCAGGCAGGTCTTCAGGAATAATGCCGCGCTCTGTCAGCATCTTGCGGACGGCAGCGTTGTTATCAACATGTTCCTTAGTAATTGACACCTCGCCATGAAGGTCTTTGGTTTGTACATTCACGCTGGTCATCTCAGCAGCGAAATTCTTGGCTTTAATACTGATGGTTGGAAGAAAGTCGGCAAGGGGACGCCTTTGAGGCATACCCATCTTACGCTTCATCATATTGGTGCTGAGACGGAAGAGGGCTTGGTCGCCTTT
This sequence comes from uncultured Prevotellaceae bacterium, assembly GCA_947169245.1. Lineage (GTDB taxonomy): Bacteria > Bacteroidota > Bacteroidia > Bacteroidales > Bacteroidaceae > Prevotella. The sequence goes on along the minus strand of CAMVPA010000021.1, from coordinate 19,795 downwards.
GGAGCGGATAACAGCAAAGGTCTGATCGTTAACGCCACGTTCGTAGAGGATGCCTGAGTTTCTTCTCTGTCTCCTGCAACTTGGCACGAGCCTTCACACGCTCCACCTCCAGCAGACGTTGTTCTATCAGCTCGGCTCGACGTGTCTGCACAGCAAAGTAGGTCTGTGCGAAGGCAATCTGCGGTTTGCGAGGATCTCCATTTTGCGCCACGAGGTAGCAGGCATAACGAGTGAGCAGGATGTCATCAACATCACGCTCCGCTCCTTTTCCTGCAATTATCATCTTCCTGACGTCAGGAAAATGATCGGCAATATCTTGCCCCACATTCTTACAGGCTTCTTTTGCCTTGTCAATTACATTCGAGAAATTTTCCCATTTGCTATAGCCGAGCAATTTCTGTAGTTCTCTTGCACTCCAACATTCTACTTGGTTTACTTCGCAGGCAGCCTGTTCAAATTGCTCGAACAAAGCAAGTATACACAATAAAACTGACAACACCTAATTAAATGAAGAAAAACTGCAAGTATTACCTGAATTCGTAACTTCGCGACAAAAGTCGCGAAGTTACTCCGTCTCGACAAAAAAAGAAACGGTTTCTTTGTTTTGTGCTCGCTTTTTCGTACCTTTGCTGCCGGAAATACTAACTACAACCCAAAATGACGATGAAAAAACAACTACTGACGATGGCCCTGACTGCCATGATGGCTGCAACGACAACGGCGCAGAACCCACAGCAGGGTGACTATGGCTACCTGTACTGCCACATGAACGGCAACGGACGGGCGTGGACGGCCTACGCACTGAGCCGCGACGGGCTGCACTACCACGACCTGCTCGGGGGCGACTCGGTGTTCAGCGACACGGAGCATGCCCGCATTGAGGGCGCCACCCGCGATGCCTACATCTTCCGCCGCCACGACTGCACGGGCTACCTCATGCTCTGTACCGACATGAACGTCGGCGCCTTCAAGCGCCTGAAGAAGGAGGCCGAGTGGGACAACTACGGCATCACGCTGCTGCGCTCCGACGACCTCATACACTGGGAGTCGACATCGTTCGACTTCAGACGGGGAACGGCCATCTTCAGCGACGCCAAAGCACAAGGGAAGAAGACGGCCAGCGTCTATAAGAACTGGGCGACCATCAACCGCGTATGGGCGCCGCAGGCCGTCTGGGACCCCGCCTACCGCTGGCCCGACGGCCGGAAGGGCGGCTACTTCGTCTACTACTCCATGTGGAACCGCGCCGAGGAGAAGTACGACCGCATGTACTACAGCTACGCCAACGAGGACTTCACTGAGCTGACGCAGCCGCGACTGCTCTTCGACTGGGGCTATGCCACCATCGATGCTGACATCAACTGGCTCGACAGCGACCGCCAGTGGCACATGATGATCAAGAAGGAGGGCGGACAGCCCGGCCTCTTCACGTCGACGGCCAAGAAGCTGACGGGGCCGTGGCCGGAGCCGGTGGCCGACGACTACGTGAACTTCGAGGGCAAGAAGAAGTGCGAGGGCGTCTCGGCCTTCCAGCTGGCGGGCGAAGAGGGGTGGACCATCGCCTACATCGAGTACTCGTCGCGCCCGAAGAACTACCGGCTGTGCAAGGCCGACAAATATATGCGCAACTTCCGCGACCCCCGCAACATCGAGGGCGTCAGCGGCCCACAGCACGGCTCCTTCCTCCGTCTGACGAAGGCGGAATACGAGCGGCTGGAGCAGTGGAGCGCGTCGCTCGAGGTACGAGGTTCGAGGTACGAGGTACGAGATAACCTCACCGACGACTGGCTCTTCAGCCGCGACAAGAAGAAGTGGCAGACGGTCAGCGTGCCCCACGACTGGGCCATCAGCGGACCGTTCGACAAGAAGTGGGACCTGCAGGTGGTGGCCATCGAGCAGAACGGCGAGAAGACGCCCACCGAGAAGAGTGGGCGCTCGGGCTCGCTGCCCTGGATTGGCGAGGGCCACTATAAGCGCAACATCTTTATCCCGACCGGCTTCAGCGGTCACGCCGAACTGCTGTTCGACGGCGCCATGGCCGAGCCCACGGTCTATGTCGGCGGACGGAAGGCCGGCTACTGGGCCTACGGCTACAACACGTTCCGCGTCGACATCACCGACTTCGTGAAGCCGGGCGCCAACCTCGTCGAGGTGGACCTGCAGAACGTGGAGGAGAGCTCGCGCTGGTATCCCGGCGCCGGCATCTACCGCCCCGTGAAGCTCGTGCTGAAGGGCAAGGACTGGATAGACCCCTGGAAGACGTACGTCCGTACGACAGCCATCGAGGGCAACCGCGCCACCGTCGAGGTGACCGTCGGCACCGGCAGCGCTGCGGCCGAGGGCTTAGCCTTCGAGGTGGAGCTGCGCGACCAGCGCGGCCGCATCGTCGACCACCGACACCAGTCAATCGAGGTACGAGGTACGAGGTACGAGGTTCGAGAAAACCAGTCTATCGGGGTACGAGGTACGACCTTCACCCTGACCGTCGCCAACGCCCATCTGTGGACGCCCGAGACACCTTATTTATATAAAGCGCACGTGAAGCTCATGAAGAACGGGCAGCTGCTCGACGAGCTGGTGCAGAACGTGGGACTGCGCACCGTCAAGGTGAGCAAGGAGGGCGGCTTCCAGCTGAACGGCGTCACCCGCAAGCTGAAGGGCGTCTGCCTGCACCACGACCTCGGCCCCTTGGGCGCTGCCATCAACAAGGCCGCTCTCATCCGTCAGATCAAGACCATGAAGGCGATGGGCTGCGACGCCATCCGCACGAGCCACAACATGCCGAGTCAGATGCAGATGGACCTCTGCGACTCGCTGGGCATGATGGTGATGGCCGAGTCGTTCGACATGTGGAAGTACCCCAAGTGCAAGAACGGCTATTCACGCTTCTTCGACGAGTGGAGCGACCGCGACATTGAGAACCTGGTGCTGGCCAACCGCAACCACCCCGCCATCGTCATGTGGTCGATAGGCAACGAGATACCCGAGCAGAGGCACAAGCAGTCGCTGCCCATCCTCGAGCGTCTGCAGAGCCTCTGCCACAAGCTCGACCCGTCGCGTCCCGTCACACAGGGACTGGACATGGTGGACAACGCCCTGGCCAGCGGCTTTGCACAGGCCATGGACATCCCCGGACTGAACTACCGTCTGCCGAAGTATGAGAAGGCCTACAAGACGCTGACACACGGTTTCCTGCTGGGCTCAGAGACCACGTCGACGGTCTCTTCGCGCGGCATCTATAAGTTCCCCGTCGAGCTCAACGACTACGCCCGCTACTCTTCATGGATGCCCGGCTACGACCCCACGGCCATCAAGGAGGCCGACGGACAGTGCTCGGGCTACGACGTAGAGTACTGCGCATGGGCGAACCTGCCCGACGACGACTGGCGCCGCCAGGAGGACTACCCGTGGGTCATCGGCGAGTTCGTGTGGACGGGCTACGACTATCTGGGCGAGCCCTCGCCCTTCGACGAGTACTGGCCCAGCCGCTCGAGCTACTTCGGCATCTGCGACCTCGCCGGCCTGCCCAAGGACCGCTACTACCTGTACCGCTCGCACTGGAACACCAGCGAGCACACCATCCACCTGCTGCCGCACTGGTCGTGGGGAACGGACAAGAAGCAGAAGGGCCGCCCGGCATCCCGAAAAGGTGACGCCGGCCAGAGCCAAAACCGCATAGGACAGGTGACGCCCGTCTACTGCTACACCGACTACCCGGAGGGCGAGCTCTTCGTCAACGGCAAGAGCCAGGGAAGAATCAAAAAGTGGAAGGAGGAAAGCGGGAAGTGGAGCGATGAGCACCGCCTGGACCGTTACCGCCTGCGCTGGAACAACGTGGTCTACGAGCCCGGCGAGGTGAAGGTCGTCGTCTACGACGAACAGGGCCGTAAGGCCGGCGAGCAGACCATGAAGACGCCCGGCGAGCCCGCCAAACTGCAGCTCGACGTCTGGACACAGTCTTCGCCCGTGAGCCCCATAGGGTCTATAAGCCCCATGAGACCTATGACCCCCACCCTCACCGCCGACGGTCAGGACCTGGCCTTCGTCACGGTCTCGCTGACCGATGCCGACGGCACGCTCATCCCCGATGCCGCCGACCAGCTGCGCTTCGAGGTGGAGGGTGCCGGCACGTTCCGCGCCGTCTGCAATGGCGACGCCACGTCGCTGGAGCCGTTCACGGAGCCCACGATGCGCCTGTTCAACGGCCAGCTCGTCGTCATCGTCCAGGCCAGCTACGCCCCCGGCCAGCTGACGCTGAAGGTCACTGACGACCAGCGCCGCCTTTCAGGAACCATTACCATTCCCGTGAAGTGATCCGACGCGTTACGTTCCACCTGCTGCTGTTTGTGGCTGTGTCGGCTTTGGCACAGCCCGTGTGCCACGTCACGAAATACGATGAAGACGACGGACTGGCGCACAGTCATGTGACGCAACTGCTGCAGGACGGCAACGGCTTCATGTGGTTCTCGACGTGGAACGGCCTCTGCCGCTTCGACGGCTACGAGTTCCAGACATTCAAACCCATGCCGGGTGACGGCTGCCGTATGACCACCGACCGCATCCGCGACATAGCGCTGACGCCCGACGGCCAGATCATCTGTCGTGTTGACGACAACGACTACTACCGTTTCGACACACGTACCTACCGTTTCCATAATCTTGACAGCACAGCTTGTCAGGAAGCCGCAACGTCAATTTTACGCTACCGCCAGAGCCGTTCGCTGCTTGGCCATAACAGCCCCCTGACGTGGACTGACGCTCACGGCACGGAGTGGACACTGACGAAGGACGGACGCCTGATGTACCGTGACAAGACGAAAGCCGAACAGGTGCTACTTCCAACCGGCATCGCTTCGCAGGAGCTGTCGTTTGCTTGTCATGACAAGCAAGGCAACCTCTGGGTTCTGGGCAGCGACGGTGTCTACAAGCTGACTACCGACGTGGAGCGCACCAAGCCTGTCACCATGCCGCAGCCGGCGCAGGTGAAGTGTCTGTTCCACGACCGTAACGGCCGCTACTGGATAACGACGAGAGAAAACATGATGGTGGCCGTCTACAGCGAAGCCGACGACCGGCTGTTGGGCTATCTTGGCTCTGACGGACGGCTGTCAGTGAGTCCGACAAGCTTCAGGTCTCCCGTCTATTGTATGCACCAGACGGCCGACGGCACGCTGTGGCTGGGCTCCAAGCCTGACGGACTGTTCAGACTGCGTGAAACGCGTGACGGCGTCTTCATGATGGAACACCTCTCGGCCATGGCAGCAAAGGATGTCTACCACATCGCCGAAGACCGCTTCGGGCGGCTGTGGATAGCCACCTTCAGCGGCGGCATCTGCTGTTCGGACAACCCGCAGGCCGGGACGCCACGGTTTGTAACGCCACAGAACTACCCGGCCACCATAGGACAGCGGGCACGCTACATACACATCACTAAAACAGGTGTTCTGATGGTAGCCGCCACCGACGGACTGATTATCGGGCGACTGGAAAAGAACCTCAAAAAAATGCGGTTCCATCGACACCAGCGTGAGGCAAACAGGAAAGAGAGCCTGAGCAGCGGTGCAACGATGGACATTCTGGAGGACGGCCGCGGCCGCCTCTTTGTCAGTACGGAGAGCGGCGGAGTGAACATGATTGAGGACAGCGACCTGACAGCCGATGTGCTGCACTTCAAGCACCTCAACACAGCCAGCCACCTGCTGCCCAGCGACGTGGCGCTGTCGTTGACCCGCACCGACGGCGATGGTGTCATGGTTGTCAGCAACCATCTGGTGAGCCTTCTTGACAGCAATGGCCATCTGCGCGTACTCGATGCCAACTATTTCGGAAAAGAATACCGCTTCAGCGATGCCCATCCCATGAAGCTCGGAAAGGGACGCTGGCTTTTCGGCCTCAACGACGGCGCCTTCATCACGTCCTCGCGGCAGATGACGGAAAACCGCCATGCAGCGCCGGCCGTCGTGCTGACCGGCATCTCCGTACAAGGCGGTGATAACCGTTGGGCCGCAGAGCCTCTCGACACGCTGGTACTACAGCCCCACGAGCGGAGTCTCACGGTGCGCTTTGCTGCTATCGACTACAGTGCCACCAGCCTCATCCGCTATGCCTTCTCACTGCTGACGGCCAATGACAGGGACAGCACAGCATGGAACTACATCGGCCATGACCGGTCGGCAACACTTCTTGACCTGAAGCCCGGTACCTATCAACTGCTGATACGCTCGACAAATGCTGACGGTCAGTGGACGGACAACGTGCGACAGCTGGTCGTCATCGTGAAGCCGACGTTCTGGGAGTCGACGTCCGGCCGCCTATTGCTGGCTCTGCTCATCCTGTGCATAGTAGGCGCTGTTGTCGCCACCTTATTATATATACGCCACATCAAGCGCAAGCAACACGAGACACTGGAGGCCTATCTGGCACTGATGGAGAGGAAATCGGCTGACCAGACGGTCAGCACCCCAGCTACGGCCACCGCCGACCCGATGATGCAGCGTGTCATGACCTTCATCGAGCAAAACATCAGCAACAGCGATGCCACCGTCGGCGACATGGCCGAGGCGGCAGCTACCAGCCGCTCGGGACTGCAGCGCAAGGTGAAACAGACCATGGGCATCACACCGCAGGACCTGCTGCGCGAGGCACGCATCAAGCGGGCCTGTCAGCTGCTGCGTACCACCGACAAGACTGTCGCCGAGACGGCCTACGCCTGTGGCTTCACCGACCCCAAATACTTCAGCCGCTGCTTCCGGCAGAGCGTAGGGCTGTCGCCTACAGAGTACAAAAGTGCTGTCTGAGGCTTTTTTCCCCGTCTTTGACGCATTTCTCCCCTTCTTTGACGCATATTTCACCCCATTCCATCGCTGTAAAGCCGTACCTTTGCAGCCAGAAATGCTTGATGACTAAAAACAAACTACTTAAAAATGAAAACAAGGATTATTGGAATGTTGCTCTTGGCCATGGCTGTCAGCACGGCAGCCATCGGTGCCAAGAAGGTGCACACGCTGGGAGACTCGACGATGGCTCCCTACGACGAATCGGCTACCGTCACGCGTGGCTGGGGTATGTATTTCGGACAGTTTCTGACCGACGGATGGACCAGCGTCAACTATGCCAAGGGCGGCCGCGACTCACGCGGCGGCTACAACGAACTGTGGCAGACGGCCAAGAAGAACGTGGAAGCGGGCGACTATGTTCTCATACAGTTTGCCCACAACGACGAGAAGATTGGCGGTGCAGACCGCGAGGAGGTCTACAACTACTACATCAGCAAAGGCATGACCACCGAGGCGGCAGCCCTGGACACCCGCGGCACAACGCCCTCGACCACCTACAAGCAGTGGTTGGGCAAGATTGTCGACGAGGTGAAGGCCAAGGGCGCCACACCCGTACTGGTGGCTCCCGTCTGCCGCAGCTACTTCGGCAGCGACGGGAAAATCAAGCGTAACGGTCGGCACGACCTGGGCGACTCGTTCACAAAGCTGACCGACAGTGGTCTGACCACGGGCAACAAGGTAGCTGCCAACGACCACACGATGGACTACGTCTACCACATGCAGCGGCTGGCCGAGGAAAAGAGCGTGTCGTTTGTCGACCTGACCACAGCCACTGCCGAACTGTATGAGAGCTATGGTGACACGAAGTGCCATGAACAACTGTTCGACGGTCAGGGCTCCACCCACTTCAACACGACGGGCGCCCTGCTTGTGGCCCGCCTCTGTGCCCAGCTCATGAAGGAGCAGGACATCCTGAGCGACCACATCGTCGTTCCCACCGACCTGTCAGTATCGCCCGAGACGGCTGACATGGGCGAAGCCTACAAAGGCCAGACGCTGACCAAGGAACTGACACTCAACGGCTTCGGCCTATCACCAGCCGACGGAGCCATCACCATCACGGCTACCGATGGCGTCGAACTGTCGCTCGACAAAAAGACGTGGGCGCCGACAACGAGCGTCAACTATAAGAATGGTACGCTCGTACAATCGTTTTTCGCCCGTGTGGTACTGACGGGCGCCGGCCTCTTCAGCGGCAAGGTGACTGTGGCACTAGGTACGAAGACCATTGAGGTGCCCGTGACCGCCAAGGCCGTCGAACTGGGTGGCGGTGCTCCGTTCAAGGCTTTCTGGCCGTTGCTGGCCGACGCAGCCTGTACCGTGGAAGGCCCTGTGACCGCTCTTGACGAACAGTGGAGCAACATGGTGGTGAAGAACTATGCCGCCCTGAAGGTCGACGGCACCACATGGCCCGAAGGTGCCACTACCGACAGTAACCGCAAGACCCAGCGCAACGTCATCGTCGGCGAAAGCTGGACCAAGGCCGAGGATGACGACCCGGAACGCTACATCAGCTTCGGCGTGGAGGCTCCGAAGGACCAGACACTGAAAATCAACAATATCTCGATGTTCATCGGCGGTGCCGGTGGTAGCGGCATGATGTGCCACGTCTACTACAGCACCGACCACTTCCAGACCCGTACCACCATCTTTGCCCCCACGTCGATGGCCGGCAATACGATGTATGAGGTGAAGGCACAGCCCGTCATCAGCCTGGAAAGCGGCCAGCAGCTTGAGGTGCGCGTCTACCCTTGGTATAACAGCGACGCCACGGGTAAGACCATCTGCCTGGCCGACGTCTGCATCAGCGGACAGGCCGAAGGCGGCGCCGGACTTGAAAACGAGCCGGTGACCATCAGCTTCCCTTTCCATGAGGGCGGCGAGGGTCAGACGGCCACATACGGCCCTGACGAGAAGATGGCCGCCTATTTCAAGTCCTCCTATGTGGAGCTGGGTTCGTCGCTCACCTATAAGGGGGTGGGGTCTGTCAGGAAACAGACGCTGGTGCAGCCTGCCCAGCAGGACGGCTCGGCCAATGAGGGAAATGGCGTGAACTTCTATTTCACCCCCAAGCGCGGCATGGTCTTTACGCCTACCAAGGTATCGTTCAACACGAGCCGCTACGGCACTGACGGGGGAAAGGTGGACGCCTCGTGGGTAGCTTCCGACGGGACAGTGACTACCATCAAGAGCGGCATTGTGCCCAACCGCAACAACAAGACGCCTGACGTGACTGAAGTGAGCGAGCCCGTGGCTGGTGCCAACGGCAGCGACGGCCTCTGCGGCCTGCGCCTGAACCTCTACAGCTTGGGAAACACCAAGCAGGTGGGCTTCGGCGACATCATGATTGAGGGGACGCTTATTGGCGCTCCTGTGGAAGTAAAGCAGTGCAAGCTGAGTGTCGCCCTCGACAACGAGGCGGCCGGCAGTCTCACCGTGACGCCGCTGTCGACGGTCTTCGACCAGGGCGACGAGGTGACGCTCAGCGTCGTCGAGAACTTCGGCTACCACTTCGCCGGATGGGCCGACGCTACAGGCAAGATTGTCTCCACAGAGAATCCCTATCAGTTCACCATCAGTGAAGACACCCGGCTGACGGCCACCTTCAACAAGGCCAACACCTATGCCCTGAGCCTGACGCTGACCGGCGGAGCCCGCGACAATCTGGTCACGGTGACACCGGCAGGCACCTTCGTCGACGGCCGCCGCATGTACGAAGAGGGAACAGAAGTAAAGCTGACCGCCATCAACAACCGCATCCTGACCTTCACGGGTTGGGAAGACAACACGACGGCTGCCGAACGCACCATCAAGATGGACAGTGAGAAGGACGTGACGGCCAACTTCTCGGCAACAGACTATATCGTTGGATGGGATCTCTACTACGACAATCCCACTTCTGAACGTGCTGCCGACTACAAGGCCGACTCGGAGAATGGCGGTCTGCTGTCGCTGCGCAAAGCCGACGGCACCACCAATAGCTGGTTGCGCCGTGGTGTGGAGAACGGTCAGGAGAACGGCAAGTATGCTGCCCGCATCTGGAAACAGCTCTCGGAGGAGTGGTACTTCGAAATATCATTCTCTTCCAAGGGCTACCAGAATCTGGTCATCTCCAGCTGTATCGGCGACGACTACAACACCTATAGCGTAAACAATGTAGAGTATAGTATTGACGGAACAAGCTTCACCAAGATAGGCACCTTCAATCCCCCTGCCCGCGGCTGGGACGGCCCGAAGGAGTTTGCCCTGCCTGCCGATGCCAATGAGCAGCAACGCGTATGGATACGCTGGATGCCCGACCGCACCAGCGAAAAGGTGGGCGTCGCCAGCGACTACGACGGAACCTCCATTGCAGAAATCTTTGTGCTGGCCGATGCCGGCAGTCTGGCAGAGGAACAGGCAACGCTCGTTTCGAGCAATCCCGAGAACAAGGCCACCGGCGTCTCACGCAACGGCAGTATCATCCTGAACTTCGACAAGAAGATAAAGGCCGGAACGGGCAAGGCCACCTTGAACGGCGAAGAGTTAGAGCCCATCATCAGCGGTAAGAGCGCCATATTCAGATATAGCGGACTCAGCTATAACACGTCTTACACCTTCTCCATGCCTGAAGGTGTGCTGACCTCCCGCAGCGGAAATGCCGTGGCGCCAGCAGCAATCAGCTTCACTACCATGGAGCGCCAGCAGCCGGAATTGCGTCTCTACGATGCCGTGGTGGCCAAGGACGGCAGCGGTGACTACGCCTCACTGCAAGGCGCCATCGATGCAGCCCCCGAGGGTCGTGCCAAGCCGTGGCTCATCTTCGTGAAGAACGGCGAATACAACGAGCACATCGACATTCCAGCCAAGAAGCCCTACCTGCACATCATCGGTCAGGAGCGCGACAAGACCATTATTGCCGACAACCGCCTCTGCGGTGGCGACAATGCCTACAGAGTAGACCCGGGAGCCACCGTCGTTGTCAAGGGCGACGACACCTTCTTCGAGAACATCACTCTCGAGAACTCGTATGGCCACGAGAAACAGGCAGGTCCGCAGGCTCTCGCCCTGAACACCGTCGCCGACCGCATCGCCCTAAACAACGTGGCCCTGCTCTCCTACCAAGACACATGGATTACCACCTCTACGCAGAAGAACCGTCACTACATCAAGAACTCGCTCATCGAGGGTGCCGTCGACTTCATATACAATGGCGGCGACGTCTATCTCGACGGCGACACGCTTGAGATCAACCGTCCGTCGGGTGGCTACATCGTAGCGCCGAACCATACGGCAGACAGCAAGTGGGGTTATGTCTTCCAGAACAACGTCATTCGTCCGGGCAAAGACTACACGACGGGCAGGACGCTGAATGTCACCGACGTGTGGCTGGGCCGTCCCTGGCACGGTTCGCCCAAAACCGTCTTCATCAACACGCAGACATTTGTGCCGCTGCCGGCCAAGGGCTGGTACAACACCATGGGCGGGCTGCCTGAGCTCTGGGCCGACTACAACACGGTGGATGCCAACGGCAATCCGCTGGATCTGAGCCAGCGCGAGACATACTACTATTACACCGACAGCAACACTGGCCAGAAAGTAGAGAAACACAATGTCAAGAACTTCCTCACCGACGAAGAGGCAGCCCAGTACACCATCAAGAACGTCTGTGGTGGCAACGACGGCTGGCAGCCCGATCTCCTTTGCGAGGCATGCGATGCGCCTGTCGTCAAGGCTGAGGGCTCACGGCTGACGTGGAATGTCGTCCCCTATGCCATCTGTTACGTGGTGACGAAGAATGGTGAGGTGGCAGGATTCACCAAAGAGACCTCGTTCGACGGGTATTCCTCGACAGACAAGTGGCAGGTGCAGGCCGTCAACGAGAATGGCGGGCTGAGCGTCAAGGCAACTGTTGGCGCCGACACCCGTGTAGGCTCCGTGCAATCGACGGCAGCCAGCGTCAGCGCTGTTTACACGGTCAGCGGCCGACAAGTGCATGGCTTTCAACACGGACTGAACATTGTCCGCATGAGCGATGGCAATGTCAGAAAGGTGATGCAGAACTGATGGCTGCGGCTTAAAATCCCCGATCTTCACAGAGGGTCGGGGATTATCATTGCTTCAACATGCTGCGACAGTCTTCAAGAATGGCAAGCAGCTCCTCCTTCGTCTCAGCCCGCAGCATGGCGATGCGCGTCTGCCGGAAGTTGGGGATGCACTTGAAGACGGGCGTGGCGGCCAGATGGCGGCGGGTGTGCAGGATGGCACGCTTCTCGACGGAGAAGTCGGTGTCGCCGGGCTTCCGCGTGAGGCCTATCCGCTCGATGTTGATGTTCAGCTGCTGCTCCAGGATGTCGATCTTCTCGTCGAGCGTCAGCGGCTCACGGCTGAAGAACCAGGGACAGCCGAAGGTGGCGCGGCCTACCATGACGGCGTCGACGCCATAGCGGTCAAAGGCGGCGTCGGCCTCGTCGAGCGAGGTGATGTCACCGTTGCCAATAATAGGAATATGTATGCGCGGATTGCGCTTCACCTCGCCAATGAGCGTCCAGTCGGCCTGGCCGGTGTACATCTGACTGCGGGTGCGGCCGTGGATGGTCAGCGCCTGGATGCCGCAGTCCTGCAGCTGCTCGGCGAGTATGGGGATGATGAGCTGCTCGTGGTTCCAGCCCAGACGTGTCTTCACGGTGACAGGCAGGCGGACGGCCCGTACCACCTTCTCCGTTATCTCCAGCAGCTTGGGAATGTTCTGCAACATGCCGGCGCCCGCACCTTTGCCGGCCACCTTCTTCACAGGGCAGCCGAAGTTCAGGTCGATGAGGTCGGGCCCAGCCTGCTCCACTATCTTCGCCGCCTCGACCATCGCGTCGACGTCGCGGCCATAGATCTGTATGCCCACAGGCCGCTCCTCGTCGCTGATGGTCAGCTTGCGGACGGTGGAGTTAACATCGCGTATCAATGCCTCGGCCGACACAAACTCCGTGTAGACCATAGCCGCACCGAAACGCTTACACAGCATGCGGAACCCGATGTCCGTCACGTCCTCCATGGGCGCCAGAAACAGCGGCCGCTCTCCAAACTCAATATTTCCTATCTTCATCATTCGGTTGTTAACAAAAACCATCAAAACCCCGTTCCACTAAAAAGGCTACGCATTGCAAATCAAGTGGTACGTGCCGCCGGCCAGCGCCTTCACAACACCCTTCATCTCCAGTTGGAACAGGATGGCGGTGAGCTGACCGATGGGGATGTTGGTCTTCACCGACAGGATGTTCAGCTGCAGGTCGTTGGTCTGCTGCAGCTGGGCGACGACGGCCTGCTCCTCGGCGGTGAGGTCGGGGAAGAGCTGACGCTCCACGGCCTCGGGCTGCTGGCTGGCAGTCTGCCAGCCCATGTCGGCAATCATGTCGTCGGCCGAGGTGACGAGTGCGGCTTTGTTGTCGCGTATCAGCCGGTTGCAGCCCTCGCTGTAGGGAGCGCCAACGGCACCGGGGAAGGCGAAGACGTCGCGGCCATAGTCCTGCGCGATGCGGGCTGTTATCAGGGCGCCGCCTTTGTAGGCCGACTCGGCCACGAGGACCGCGTCCGACAGGCCGGCAATGATGCGGTTGCGCTGGCGGAAGTTGTTGGCGAAGGGCTCCGTCTGACTGATATACTCCGTCAGCAGACCGCCGTGACTGACCATCTCCACGGCCGTCTGGCGGTGGTGGTTAGGATAGATGGTGTCCAGGCCGTGAGCCAGCACGCCAACGGTGTCGAGACCACTGGCCAGCGCCTCGCGGTGGGCGCAGATGTCGATGCCGTAGGCCAGACCGCTGACGACGAGCACGTCGGGACAGAGCTCGCGCAGGCGACTGACGAGGCGGCGCGTGAGGTCCTGCCCATAGGAGGTGCAGCGCCGCGTACCAACGACGCCTACCACATGCCGACGGTTCAGGTCGGCATTACCTTTATAATATATGATGAGGGGAGCATCGTCGCACTCGCGCAGACGGGCTGGATAGTTGTCGTCATTGAGCGTCAGGGCGCGGATGCCGTGGCGGGTGATGAACTCCATCTCGACTGCTGCCCGCTTCAGGGCGTCGTCCCAGTTGCTCAGCGACCCGACGAGCCGCGGCGAGCTGTCGGGCAGGATGTCGCCGATGTCGTGCCGATGTTCGTAGACGGCACAAGCGCCATCCAGCTCTCGGTAGAGCTGTAGCGCCTGTTGCTGACTGAATCCCGTCATGCGGGTCAAGGCAATGGCATAGTAGACTTCTTCGGATGCTGTTGTACCTTGCATGGGTGCAAAGATACAAAATAATCCGCTGAAATGGCACGATTTTGCTTAAATAATGTTATTTTTTATCATATTGACTCGCTGTAAGCGACCAGCGGTGGTGTGAAAGCTTCTTTTTTCGTACCTTTGCACCCACGACCATGATGAATGACGACTTCGACATCCACGAGGAACGCTTCTCAAACGGCGAGAAAGACTTTGAGAATGCACTGCGACCGCTGAGCTTCGGTGACTTCAGCGGCCAGCAGAAGATTGTGGAAAACCTGCAGGTGTTCGTCGAGGCTGCCAAGTACCGCGGCGAGCCACTCGACCACACACTGCTGCACGGTCCGCCAGGACTGGGCAAGACGACGCTGTCGAACATCATCGCCAACGAGCTGGGCGTGGGCTTCAAGATAACCTCAGGCCCCGTGCTCGACAAGCCGGGCGACCTGGCCGGCATCCTGACGTCGTTGGAGAAGAACGACGTGCTGTTCATCGACGAGATCCACCGTCTGTCGCCCGTCGTCGAGGAGTACCTCTACTCGGCTATGGAGGACTACCGCATCGACATCATGATTGACAAAGGTCCGTCGGCCCGCTCCATCCAGATTGACCTGAACCCCTTCACGCTGGTGGGTGCCACCACGCGTAGCGGTCTGCTGACGGCGCCGCTGCGCGCCCGCTTCGGCATCAACATGCACCTGGAGTACTACGAGCCCGAGACGCTGCAGCACATCATCGAGCGCTCCAGTAATATATTAGGTGTACCCATCACCGAGGACGCTGCGCTCGAGATTGCTGGCCGCAGCCGCGGCACGCCCCGTATTGCCAACGCCCTGCTGCGCCGTGTCCGCGACTTTGCCCAGGTGCGTGGCGACGGACGCATAGACACCAAGATAACCCGTGTGGCGCTGACGGCACTGAACATCGACCAGTACGGACTCGACGAGATAGACAACAAGATTCTGCTGACTATCATCGACAAGTTCCGGGGCGGTCCCGTAGGCATTACCACCATCGCCACGGCCATTGGCGAGGACAGCGGAACCATCGAGGAGGTTTACGAGCCCTTCCTCATTATGGAAGGATTCATCAAACGGACGCCCCGCGGACGTATGGTGACGGAACTGGCTTACCGTCACTTCGGCCGCAATCCCTATTCGGGAAACATCATGGAACCCACTCTTTTTGAGTAAATTGCGCAACTTTTTGCGTAATATTTGCGCTTGTCTAAATAGTTTCACGCCAAATGTCTTGTTTGTTTCATTTTTTTTCTTACCTTTGCGGCAGAAAGTGAAAGTAAAACTAAACCACTTACTAATAAATTGTTATATGCACATCGGATCAAGGATCAAACAGGTACTGGAAGAGAGACGTAAGCCAGTGACTTGGCTCGCCAATGAAATCAATTGCGAGCGCACCAACGTCTACAACATCTTCAGTCGCAAGGACATCTCCACAGGCCTGCTGCAGAAGATAAGTGTGATACTGAATCACGACTTCTTCAAGGAGTATTCGCAAGATACTTTCAAGAAAAAGTGATTTTCTCGTATTAATTTCGTAACTTTGCCCACAAAAACATGAGAACAGGAGTTTTTGTGGGCACTTTCGACCCATTTACCGTTGGTCACGAGAGTATCGTGAACCGTGCTTTACCACTTTTCGACAAGCTGGTAATCGGTGTTGTTGGCGACAACGTCAACAAGCCAAACATGAGTCCCGCCGAACAGCGCGCTGATGCCATTCGGCAAGTCTTTCAGCAACGAGCAGACATCGACGTACAGATTTACACGGGCTTGGCGATGGACTTCGCCAAGTCGGTGGGTGCGCAGTTCATTGTCAAGGGCGTTCGCTCGGTGAGCGACTTCGAGCATGAGCAGTGGCAGGCCGACTTCAACCGCCGTCTTGGCGGCATCGAGACCGTGCTGCTCTACTGTGAGCCCGAGCTGGCCAGCGTCTCGAGTAGTGCCGTGCGCGAGCTGGCACACTTCGGCGTCGACGTGAGCGAGTTTCTGGCGAAATAATGAGTAATTAGTAATGAGCAATTAGCAATTATGATTAGCTATAACGCAGAAGGGGTGCGCTTCCCCAAGATTAAGCGGCGCGAGACGACGGCGTGGATACGGCGCGTGGCCGAGAGCTACGGCAAGAAAGTGGGCGAGGTGGGATACCTGTTCTGTGACGACGAGCACATCCTGCAGGTGAACCGCGAGTACTTAGGGCACGACTACTACACCGACATCATCACCTTCGACTATTGCGAAGGCGACGTGCTGAACGGCGACCTCGTCATCTCGCTCGACACCATCCGCACGAACGCCGAACTCTTCCACCGTCCCTACGACGAGGAGCTGCACCGCGTCATCATCCACGGCATACTACATCTCTGCGGACAGAACGACAAGGGGCCGGGAGAGCGCGAGCTGATGGAAGCGGCAGAGAACCGCGCCCTGGCACTACGGTAACTTACCTCTCACCACTCACCGCTTTAACCAAAGCCGCTGAGGGCTGGGCTGCGGCGGCGACGGGCTTCAGGTACCAACGGACGGTCCAGGTGAGATTCTCGCCGGGCTGCAACAGCGTGTAGGCACCCTGACTCTCCAGTTCGATATAGGTCTTGCCGCGATTCACATAGACCTGAATCTCAGCTTCGCCGGGAGCCGGCTCGTCGGCCTTCAGATCCTGGAACTTCTTCACCAGCAGCAGACCGTCGGCACAGTAGGCCAGCCAGCCGCGGCCGTCGGCGTTCACCTTACGGTTCTGCGGTGCCTCGTCGGTCTTGTACCACGCAGCACCGTAAGCACTCTCGAAGGTCATGAGACCGGCAGGCCAGATGCTGTCGGCGGCAGCGAAGAAGATGACCCCATTATTATTAGGTACGCGCGTAATCTCCCACGGTGCCACACGACGCGGCTCGCTGCCCTCGTTCTTGACAGAATAGGTGATGACGAAGGCGCCGTCCTTGCCGTCAACAGAAAAATCCTTGCCCACGCTCATACCCAGACGCTGGGAAACGGGACTGGTGATGACCAGACGGCTGTCGCGCTGCTTCACGGTGTAAGCCTGCTTGTCGAACTCAGGCACCGGCGGCCAGTTCCACTCCTTCTGTGGACTGGTCCAGAACGTGCTGCCGAAAGACTCGGGGAAGCGCGACTGTGAGATGACCTCCTGCTCCTTGTACTTCAGCGACAGGATTTTTCCGCCCTTGCTGATGTCAACGGTCATCACGGCGTCGCCGTTCTGCAAGGTAAATACGCTGTTGTCTGTCTCGTCTGCCGATGCTGTCAGTGTGACACATGCCAGCAGGGCTGCATAAATGAATCGTTTCATCATAAGTTAGTTATTGTGTAATGACTTCTAAAGCACGCTGGACGATGTCGCTCTGCTCGTTGATGACCGAGTAGTACTCGCTCATGTCCCACAGGTCGCGGGCGATGAGCGCTTTCAGCTGCAGGCAGAGCAGGGGCAGGGTGCGCTGCTGCTCGTCGGCATCCTTGGGCTTGACGTTCTGCTTGGCTGCCTCGGCAATGATGGTATCGATGAGCAACTGAGGCACCTCAAACTGCTGCTTGAACTGCTGGAAGTCAGGGTACTTCTTCTTCAGCTGCTTGCGGTTGTTGTCGACATAGCGCAGGTTCTGCTGGATGATGATGCTCTTGGCGGCCAGCTGACGGTGGAACGGCGTGTAGCGCGTGGTGTCGAGGGGCACGAAATAGTCGGGCATGATGCCACCGCCGCCATAGACGGCACGGTGCTCGCGCAGCGTCTCGAAGCGCAGGGAGTCGGCAAAGTGGATGCTGTCCTGATTGGTCAGCTCACCGTGCTTCAGACGGTTGACAACGTCCATGGCATAGTCCTTCTGCTTACCCTTCTCGTAAGGCTTCTGGATGCAGCGGCCGGCAGGCGTATAGTAGTGGGCGATGGTCAGGCGTATCATCGAGCCGTCGGGCAGGTCGATGGGACGCTGCACAAGACCTTTGCCGAAGGTGCGGCGGCCAACGACGCGACCACGGTCCTGGTCCTGAACAGCGCCGGTGACAATCTCAGCCGCAGAAGCGGTGTATTCGTCGACAAGCACCACAATCTTACCATCGCGGAAGATGCCGTTACCGTCGGCGCGGTAGTCCTGACGGGGCACCTGACGACCCTCGGTGTAGACGATGAGGTCGCCCTCGTTGAGCAGCTCGTTGGCAATGTTGACGGCCGCCTGCAGGTAGCCGCCACCGTTCTCCTGCAGGTCGAGAACCAAGTTCCTGGCACCCTGCTGCTGTAGCTCCTTCAGGGCGTCGCAGAACTCCTGATGGGTGGTGGCGCCGAAGTTACCGATGCGGATATAGCCTATGCCGGGACGGATGATGTAGGCGGCGTCGACACTCTTGACGGGAATCTTGTCGCGGACAACAGTAAAGGTGAGACGGTCCTTGATGCCCGAGCGCACGACGCCCAGCACCACCTTGGTGCCCTTGGGACCGCGCAGACGCTTCATAATCTCCTCCTTCGACATCTTGACGCCGGCAATGGCGGTATCGTTGACGCTGACGATGCGGTCGCCGGCGATGATGCCCACCTTCTCCGACGGGCCGTTGGTGACGGGCTGGATGACCATCAGCGTGTCGTCAATCATATTGAACTGCACGCCGATGCCCTCGAAGTTGCCCTGCAGGGGCTCGTTCATGGCCTTCACCTCAGTGGGCGTGGAGTAGCTGGAGTGTGGGTCCAGCTTCTCCAGCATGCCGCGGATGGCATCCTCCACGAGTTTGTTCTCGTCGACGCTGTCGACATAGAGGTTGGTGGTTGCTATCTCGGCTATCTGCAGCTTACGCAAGGGACTGCCCTCGCCCATGTTGATATGCATCTGAGCCGAGGCCAACATACCACACAGCGACATCATCGCTGCACACAGAATCTTTCTCATTTTCCTTTTTTTACTTTTTGCGTGCAAAAGTAAGGAAAAAAAACGAGACTACAAAACAATACCCCAAGTTATCTTTGCGGCGGGCCACCACTTTTCACTTCTTCTGCACTTTCTTCGCGGCCAGTGTCAGCATGTCGTTAATGTACGAGTAATCGTCGCTGTCGAAGCGTTCGGCTACCTGCTGTAGACGCTTCGCCACCACCTCACGCTCGTCGTCATCCAATAAGGCATTCTTGCAGAGGTCAAGGATGAGGCTTGCGGCGACGACCAAGTCTTCCTTCGATTCCTTGTTGACTTTGTCCATCATCTTCTGCGTCAGGAGTCCG
The DNA here is from genome assembly GCA_947169245.1 of uncultured Prevotellaceae bacterium. GTDB lineage: Bacteria > Bacteroidota > Bacteroidia > Bacteroidales > Bacteroidaceae > Prevotella. The sequence goes on along the minus strand of CAMVPA010000021.1, from coordinate 478 downwards.
AAGAAGCGGTGCCAGTCGCCATTGCTCAGACCGCTGACGCCGCGTTGCATGGCCAGGGCCATCCACTTGTCTTTGTCGCCGTCGAAGGGAATGTCCTGAGTGACGGTGTTTGGCTGTAGTCTGTATGACTGGCGCATGATGGGGTTGAGATTCCTCATCAGACTGTCGACATTGTGAGTATTCCACTGCTGTTGCATCAGGCTGTCAACATCGGGAATATTCCACTGCTGTTGCATCAGACTGTCAATGGATACGTTGACGGGCAGGTTCCATTGACGGCTCTGTTCTATAAGGTCAGAAGGTGAGCGGCGAATGCTCCGCATGATGCTCACAGACCGCTTGGGCTTTCCGCCCGAGGCAGACTCGGGTTTGCGGCCATAGACATAAACAAGCTTGGCAGTGTAGACCTCGGGGTCGGCGGCGTTGCTCCATTCGGCGGCATAGCAAGTGCGATAGCCTTTGTGCTTCTTGTCGTTGA
>CAMVPA010000020.1 GCA_947169245.1 uncultured Prevotellaceae bacterium | reverse complement strand
AGGTTGTCGGTGAGGCATTCAAGAAGAAGCCGCTCGACGTAAAAGCACCAAGTGACAGACCCGCTAAGTATTTCGGAAGCAAGGTCTTCAATCGTGAGAAAATGTACAAGTACCTGCCCAAGGACGTGTACGAGAAGATGATTGATGTGATGGACAATGGTGCCCGTCTCGACAGAACCGTAGCCGATGCAGTGGCTGAGGGCATGAAACAGTGGGCTACCGAGGAGGGCGTGACACACTACACGCACTGGTTCCAACCCCTGACGGAAGGAACTGCCGAGAAGCACGACTCGTTCATTGAGCACGACGGCAAGGGCGGCATGGTCGAGGAGTTCACAGGCAAGCTGCTGGTGCAGCAGGAGCCTGACGCTTCGTCGTTCCCCTCTGGTGGCATCCGTTCGACATTCGAGGCCCGTGGCTACTCGGCCTGGGATCCCACGTCGCCTGTCTTCATCATCGACGACACACTGTGTATCCCTACTGTCTTCATTTCATATTCAGGTGAGGCACTCGACTACAAGGCTCCGCTGCTGCGTGCCCTGCATGCCGTGAACGTGGCCGCTACCGACGTGTGCCACTACTTCGACCCCAGTGTGAAGAAGGTTACATCGAACCTCGGCTGGGAGCAGGAGTACTTCCTCGTCGACGAGGGTCTCTACGCAGCCCGCCCCGACTTGCTGCTGACGGGACGTACGCTGATGGGCCACGACTCGGCCAAGAACCAGCAGATGGACGACCACTATTTCGGTGCCATCCCCGAGCGTGTCGCTGCCTTTATGCGTGAGCTGGAGATTGAAGCCCTGGAACTGGGCATCCCCTGCAAGACGCGCCATAACGAGGTGGCTCCCAACCAGTTCGAGCTCGCTCCCATCTTCGAGGAGACCAACCTGGCCGTCGACCACAACATGCTGCTGATGTCGGTCATGAAGAAGGTGGCTCGCAAGCACGGTTTCCGCGTGCTGCTGCATGAGAAGCCGTTTGCAGGCATCAACGGTTCTGGTAAGCACAACAACTGGTCTTTGAGCACCGACAATGGCATCCTGCTGCATGCTCCTGGCAAGACGCCTGAGCAGAACCTGCGCTTCGCCACGTTCATCGTCGAGACGCTGATGGGTGTCTACAAGCACAACGGACTGCTGAAGGCCTCGATCATGAGTGCCACCAACGCCCACCGTCTGGGTGCCAACGAGGCTCCTCCCGCCATCGTTTCCAGCTTCCTCGGCAAGCAGGTCAGCGAACTGCTGGACCACATCGAGAAGGCCGACAAGGAGGACATTCTCGCCATGAGTGGCAAGCAGGGACTGAAGATGGACATCCCCGAGATTCCTGAGTTGCTCATCGACAATACCGACCGTAACCGTACGTCGCCCTTTGCCTTCACCGGCAACCGCTTCGAGTTCCGTGCCGTTGGTAGCGAGGCCAACTGCGCCAGCGCCATGATTGCCCTGAACAGTGCCGTTGCTGAGGCTCTGGTTAACTTCAAGAAGCGTGTCGACGCCAAGATTCCTGAGTTCGAGAAGAAGCTTGCCGGCACTGAGCACAGCGCCGTGTTCCATGCCATCATCGACGTGCTGCGCGAGGACATCAAGACCTGTAAGCCCATCCGTTTCGACGGCAATGGCTACAGCGACGAGTGGGTCGTCGAGGCTGAGAAGCGCGGACTGGACGTTGAGAAGTCGTGCCCGAAGATCTTCGAGCGTTACCTCGATCCCGAGAGCATCCAGATGTTCGAGAGCCTAGGTGTCATGACTCAAAAAGAGCTTGAGGCCCGCAACGAGGTGAAGTGGGAGACCTATACCAAGAAGATTCAGATTGAGGCCCGCGTGCTGGGCGACCTGTCGATGAACCACATCATCCCCGTGGCCACCAGCTATCAGACGGCACTGCTGTCTAACGTGGAGAACATCTCGACCATCTTCCCCATCGACAAGGCCGAGAAGCTGAACGCCCGCAACATCAAGATCATCGAGGAGATTGCCGAGCGCACCTCAGCCATTGAGAAGGGTGTCGAGGATCTGGTCAACGCCCGTAAGCTGGCCAATAAGATTGTAGACGAACACGAGAAGGCCATCGCCTATCACGACAATGTGGAGCCGAAGCTCGACGAGATTCGCTACCAGATTGACAAGCTGGAGCTGATTGTCGACGATGCCCTGTGGCCCCTGCCCAAGTATCGCGAGCTGTTGTTCATCCGATAAGGGTAAATGCTATTTCGGCTGCTCGGCTTCGAGCTTGTCGATGGCGCCCGTTACGGGATTCAGCCAGAGCCGGGTACCGAAATGCTTGTTAAAGAGTTCTCCGCTAAGCAGTTCAACATTACCGAACTGGGCAGCGGGGAACTCTTCTTGACTGACCATGTCGGGGCCGTGGCTGATGACCGAACGCATACGGCCGGGAACGTTGTAGTAGAGACCGTTCTCGGCTTTCTTCTTGTTGATGGGTGTCATCTTCGGCACGCTGTTCATGTCGGTGACGGTGATGGTGTATAGTTCGCCGCTGAGGTCGTCGGCATCGACCATGCCGAAATGGCGTGAGAAGCGGAACAGCGTCTGCGTCTGGAAATTCATGACGGGACAGAGGGTGAAGACGTACTCGGCGGTGTCGCGCACGGTCGTGCCGCTGAACATGCTGGTCAGTGCACGGTCCTGCATCTCCAGCTGGTCGAGCATCAGCTTCATTTGCTGTCCGTCGTGGGGCATGAAGTCGGCCTGTCCCTTGACAAGCAGACTGCGGTTCTCACGCAGGTCGTAGATCTCTTCTGCCGTCAGCTGTGCCATCTTTCCCAGACTGCCTGCCGCCAGGATGTCCTCGCCCAGGAAACGGTGCGGGTCGGGCTGTGGCGTCTTCGGCGCTGCACGGAAACGGGCCGGAAGGGTCGGCTCTACGGCTTTCGCGTTGACGGCCAGCAACACGCCGTCGGCCGACAGCGATACGTTGGTGGCCGACGTCTTTTGGTTGAACTTCACGGAGTATGCCTTCGTGGTGTCGGCCACGCCGATGGCCATCTGTGTGACGGCGAGGATGCGGTGGGTGACGCTGGCGTCGGTGCTGACATTGTTCAGACGCATGTAGCGTTGTGCGTAGGCCGCATAATCGCCCGGTGTGTAGGTCGTCTTCTCGGTGAGCACGCTGATGCGTATGACCGTCTTCGGCAGGAAGAAGGTTGCGCCTTCGGGTGTCACGCCGGGTGTGTAGGTACTGACTTGTGTCTGTGCAGCCATTGCGCTGCTGACGAGCAGCAGGCTTGAAAGGATGATATGTTTCATATTAATCGATGAGTCGTTTGAATGCTTTGGGTAGGTATTTGATGATGTCGCTGGCAATGAGGCTCTCTTCGCCCATCTCGCGGGCTGCGATGTCGCCGGCCAGACCGTGCAGGTACATGCCGACGATGCAGGCGTCGCGATGCTGGTAGCCGCGGGCCAGCAGGGCCGTCAGGATGCCTGTCAGCACGTCGCCGCTGCCGGCGGTAGCCATGCCGGCGTTGCCGGTAGAGTTGAAGACGATGTGTCCGTCGGGACAGCAGAGTGCCGTGCGGTGGCCCTTCAGGATGACGTAGGCGCTGATGCGCTGTGCCAGGTCGCGGGCCTTCGACAACCGTTCGAAGCTGTCGGCCGAGTGTCCCTCCAGACGGTCGAACTCCTTGGGGTGGGGGGTCAGGATGATGTCCTTCGGCAGCTGCTGAATCCACGCGTGGTGGTTGGCCAGCATGTTGATAGCGTCAGCATCGCAGACGATGGGGCACTGCGTGCGCCGCAGCTGGGATATCATGGCAATGCTCGTCTGCTCGGTGGTGCCCAGGCCAGGGCCGATGCCTACGGCCTGGAAATCCTCGGTCTCGGTGGCCTCCGAGAAGGTTGTCTCCTCGCGGTCTATCTGCAGCACGGCTTCGGGAACCGTCGTCTGCAGGATGTTCACGTTCTTCTTCGGCGAGTGGACGGTGACCTTGCCGGCACCGCTGCGCAGGCAGGCCTTTGCTGCCAGTACGGCGGCTCCCGCCATGCCATAGCTGCCGGCAATGAGCAGGGCGTTACCCATCGTTCCCTTGTGCGAGAAGGGGTCACGGCGTAGCAACCGGGGTCTTACGTCGCTCTCTTCGAGCATGGTGTAGTGGGCGTCAATCTTCTCGATACCCTCCCTGCTCAGGCGGATGTCGAGCACCTTGAGCTCACCGATGAGCGACTGATTCTCGGCAAAGAGCATACAGAGTTTCTTGTGCTGCAGCGTCAGCGTGACGTCGGCACGGATGATGTTCGCACGTACATTATATGTATTGTCCTCGGTCATAAGCCCCGACGGGATGTCGATGCTGACAACCTCGGCTGCCGAGGCGTTGATGTACTTCACCAGTGAGGCGAAACCGCCCGACAGTGGCTTGTTGAGACCGGAGCCGAAGAGACCGTCGACAACGAGCATGCCCGACTCCAGCTGTGGCGGGTCAAACTCCTGCGTCACCTCCGTGAACTGGCTTCCCCGTTTCTCTTCCAAGCGTCGTTTGTTCTCGCGACAGTCGTCAGAGAGATGGGCCTCCACATTGAATAGGTACGTCTTCACACTGTAGCCCTCGTCCTGTAGCATACGGGCCACGGCCAGGGCGTCGCCGCCGTTGTTGCCCGGTCCTGCAAACACCACGACGGGCACCGCCGTGCGCCACCGTTCGGTGATGGCTTTGGTCAGTGCCTTAGCTGCCCGCTCCATCAGGTCAATCGACTTGATGGGCTCATGCTCAATGGTGAATTTGTCCAGCTCATGTATCTGAGCACTCGTAAATATCTTCATTCCGAGGGCAAAAATACGAAAAATATGCCAATCTGTGGCAGAGTTTGGCAGATTTTTAGTAATTTTGCCCCAAATTTTAGGAAAAAGTAGCATGAGCACCATTAAAATCAAGGACAAAACGTTCGAAGTCTCCCTGCCGGAGGCACAAATCAAAGCACGTATCAAAGAGTTGGCTCAGCAGATGAGCCGTGAACTGGAAGGCAAGAATCCGCTCTTCCTCGGTGTGCTCAACGGCGCCTTCATCTTCGCCGCCGACCTGATGCGCGAGATGACCATCCCCTGCGAAATCTCTTTCGTCAAGCTGGCCTCCTACCAGGGCACCACGTCGACCGGCACCATCAAGGAGGTCATTGGCATCAACGAAGACCTCAGCGGCCGCACCGTCGTCATCGTCGAGGACATCGTCGAGAGTGGTCTGACCATCAAGCGCATGATGGAGCAGCTGGGCACCCGCAATCCTGCCTCTGTGCAGGTGTGCACGCTCTTCTTCAAGCCCGACCGCCTGAAGGAAGACCTGAAGCTCGACTATGTCGCTTTCAGCATTCCCAACGACTTCATCCTTGGCTACGGTCTGGACTACGACCAGCAGGGCCGTGGGCTGAAGGATATCTACTCGTTGGTGGGTTGAGAATTTAGAGTTAAGGATTTAGAAGTGTCGCCTTTGGCGAGTAAGAATTAAGCATTTAGATACTATACAGAATGAAGAATATTGTGATTTTCGGTGCTCCCGGCTCAGGCAAGGGCACCCAGAGCGACAAGCTCATTGAGAAGTACGGACTGAACCACATCTCTACCGGCGACGTGCTGCGTGCAGAGATTAAGAAAGGTACGGAGTTGGGCAAGACCGCCCAGGGCTTTATTGACAACGGTCAGCTGATTCCCGACGACCTGATGGTCAGCATCCTCGCCTCCGTCTACGACAGCTTTGGCAAGGACCATGCCGGCGTCATCTTCGACGGCTTCCCCCGCACCATCCCGCAGGCTGAGGCCCTGAAGGCGATGCTTGCCGAGCGTGGCCATGCCGTGGCCGCCATGCTCGAGCTCGACGTCCCCGAGGACGAGCTGATGAAGCGTCTCCTGCTGCGCGGTCAGCAGAGTGGCCGCGCCGACGACAACGAGGAGACCATCAAGAAGCGTCTCGTCGTCTATCACTCGCAGACGCAGCCCCTCATCGAGTGGTACCGTCAGGAGGGTATCCATCACCACATCGACGGCCTCGGTGAACTCGACCGCATCTTCGGTGACATCTGCGCTGTAATTGACAGTATCTGATAGCCTACCCAAGCCATCCCCAAGGGAGGGATGTTTGAATACCGAAATTCGATGGATGATTCGCAGGACAGAAAACGGTGGTCTACTGCCAATGCATACGCCTATTGTGCCGTTGAGAATAATGCGGTGCAGAACCGTAGGCCGATGACACAGGCCGAAACGGTATTGTGGGAAGAGTTGCGTGGCAACAAACTGGGAGTCCATTTCAGAAGACAGCACGTTATTGGTTGCTACATTGTTGATTTCGTGTCATTGAAGAATCATTTGGTCATTGAGGTTGATGGCGGATACCATTTGTCGCCAGAACAACAGTTGCTGGATTCAGAGCGAACGAGGTATTTGGAACAAAAGGGGTATAAGGTAATCAGGTTCACAAACAATCAGGTACTGAATAATCTGGAGTTTGTCATGTCAAAACTGATAAGAGCGTTAATTGAATAATTATAGTAATCAAACATCCCTCCCTTGGGGAGGGCTTGGGTGGGCTTATGGAATCAAATTTCGTAGACTACGTTAAGATCCTGTGCCGTAGCGGCAAGGGCGGCCGAGGGTCGATGCACCTGAAGCACGTGAAGTACAACCCCAACGGCGGTCCCGACGGCGGCGACGGCGGCAAGGGCGGTAGCATCATCCTGCGTGGCAACCACAACTACTGGACGCTGCTGCACCTGCGCTATGAGCGCCACATCTTCGCCGAGCACGGCGGCAATGGCGGTAAGGACAAGTGTCACGGCACCGACGGCAAGGACGTTTATATTGACGTGCCTTGCGGTACCGTCGTCTACAATGCCGAGACGGGTAAGTATGTCTGCGACGTCACCTATGACGGTCAGGAGATAGTGCTGCTGAAGGGCGGTCGTGGCGGACTGGGTAACTTCCAGTTCCGTTCGGCCACGAACCAGGCGCCGCGTTATGCCCAGCCGGGAGAGCCCGCTCAGGAGATGACCGTCATCCTGGAGCTGAAGCTGCTGGCCGACGTCGGACTCGTGGGCTTCCCCAATGCCGGCAAGTCGACACTCGTCAGCGCCCTCAGCAATGCCAAGCCCAAGATTGCCAACTACCCGTTCACCACGATGGAGCCCTCGCTGGGTATCGTCGGCTACCGCGACCAGAAGTCGTTCGTCATGGCCGACATCCCCGGCATCATCGAGGGTGCAGCCGAGGGCAAGGGCCTCGGCCTGCGCTTCCTGCGCCACATCGAGCGCAACTCGCTGCTGCTCTTCATGGTGCCCGGCGATACCGACGACATCAAGCACGAGTACGAGATACTGCTCAACGAGTTGCGTCAGTTCAACCCCGAACTGCTTGACAAGCACCGTGTGCTGGCCGTCACGAAGTGCGACCTGCTGGACGAGGAGCTCATCGAGATGCTGCGAAACGAGCTGGAGGCAGCTTGGCAAAACCAAGCTGAGCAATCTGTGCCCGTCGTCTTCATCTCCGCCGTCACAGGCTTCGGCCTCGATGAGCTGAAGGACGTGCTGTGGGACGAGATGAATGCCGAGTCTAACAAGCTCGCCGCCATCACCACCACCGAGTCGATAGCCCACCGCGACAAAGACATGACCCGCTTTGCCGAGGAATTGGCCGACGAGGGTGAGGACGAGGATATCGAGTACATCGACGAGGCCGACATTGAGGATATTGAAGACCTTGACGACTTCGAGTACGAGGAGGATGAGCTATGAATATGAAAAGATAAGAGAAACAGAACAAGATGAAAAACATTAAAAGATTGGCATTGGCGCTAATGGTTGGTGGCGTGTGTGCAACAGCCAGCGCCCAGGACTTTCAGGAGTATCAGGAGTTTCAGAGAGAGTTAGTAAAGAAAGACAACCAGAAGAGGAATGTTGACGTGTCGCTGGGTTTAGGTGTGAATGGCGGCTGGGTGACCTCCAAAGTCTACACGCCTATTGGCGAGTATTCTTGGAAAGGCAGTCAGGGCTATACGGGCGAACTGAACTGCGTGTTTGCCAATGGCTTCGGCATTGGTGTCGACTATCAGCATAGCGAGGCGAGCTACCCTATAGGCTATGGAAACACGGAGAGCGAACTGAAGCTGGATTACGTGCTGCCTTATCTCATCTATGGCGGATCAGTTGGCGGAAACTGGCTGCTCAAGGCAATGTTTGGCATAGGCTATGGTCACTATTCGGATGCTGGCGAAGGACAAGGTGGCTTTGCCATGAAGACGGCTGCCAGTGTAGAGTACCTGCTGAACAAGCATCTGGGCCTCGCACTGGAGGTTGAGAGCCGTTCATCCTATTATTCTGAGCCCGAGGGATTCAGTAACTACAAGAAGAATAACGAGTCTTTCGGTTATTCTCGGCTATCGTTTAATCTCGGATTAATGGTTCATATCTAATCTTTCCCGATCAAGCTTATGCACCTGCTCCCGTACACACCCGGTTTGAAGACTACTCACAGATAGTCTAAAACGGAAAGAGCCCGCACTTCTTGCACTTCTTGCACTCCCGTCAGCCTTACGTCAGGTGCGGGAAGTGCAGGAAGTGAGGGTGAAAAGGGCGTTTAACAACTATATATAAGGGGGACGCAAAGTCCCCCTTATTCCTTGCCATCTTGCACCGTCCCCCGCAGCTGCCTTGCCATCCTGCGGCGGCCTCCCAGCGTTCTGCGGCGGCCCCTGGGAAGTCTGCGGCGGCCCCTGGGAAGTCTGCGGCGGCCCCGCTGTTCACGCTCATCGCACATTCTCCAGATTCTGCAGGGTCTCCATGCACCAGAGTAGCCAGTCGATCCAGAAAAAACACCCTTCATTAAAAAAGTTGGCTGTTTTCGAGCGGAATCCAGATATTTTGCTTACCTTTGCACTCGAAAACAAACAAGGCGGACGAGTGCCGCCGCAGTCATTAATTTAAATTACTTAATTCTATGCAGAAAAGATTGTTCTTTCTGGTGTCTTTGCTGTTGACACTCTCGTTGACAGCTATGGCGCAAATCACGACATCGAGCATGGCTGGTAAAGTGACCTTCGACAGTCAGTCTGGCGAGGAAGTGATCGGTGCCACTGTCGTCGCAGTGCATACCCCCTCAGGTACGCGCTACACCGCAGTGACCAACACGACGGGTCGTTTCTCTATCCAAGGTATGCGTACCGGTGGCCCTTACGAGGTGACCGTCAGCTACATTGGCTACCAGAACAAGACCATCAAGGGCGTCATGCTCCAGCTGGCTGAGACTTACAACCTGAATGTCTGGATTACGGAGAATGCCAACGAGCTTGGTGAGGTTGTGGTCAGCGGCAGAGCTTCGAAGTTTACAGTCGAGAAGACGGGTGCTTCGACTAACATCAACTCGCAGCAGATTATCAACATGCCTACGGTGAATCGTAATCTGACGGACATTACGCGTCTGTCGCCCTATGGTGGCAGCGGCATGAGCTTTGCCGGTACTGACGGTCGTCTTGGTAACTTCACTGTCGACGGTGCCAACTTCAACAACAACTTCGGCCTGTCAGCTGGTCTGCCCGGCGGTGGCAACCCCATCTCTATTGATGCCATCGAGGAAATGCAGGTGGTCATCTCGCCGTTTGACGTTCGCCAGACCAACTTCATCGGTGGTGGCGTGAATGCTATCACCAAGTCGGGTACGAACACCTTCAAGGGTTCTGCATACATCTATCATAAGAACGAGCAGATGCAAGGCGACGCCGTGGACCGTGAGCAAATCTCTGGTGCTCGCGAGAAGGATCAGAACACCATCTATGGCTTGACCCTCGGCGGTCCCATCATCAAGAACAAGCTTTTCTTCTTCGTCAATGGCGAAATGGAGAAGACTCCTACCGTGGTCAACCGCTGGCGCGGTTCCGATGACGATCATCCTGCTGATCCCGACAATTATATTTCGCGCACAACGCTGGCCGACCTGCAGACTGTGAAGGACTTCGTTCGCGAGAAGTACGGCTACGACACCGGTTCCTATACCGACTATCCTGCCGAGAACAGCAACAAGAAGCTGTTGGTTCGTCTGGACTGGAACATCACCGACAAACATCATCTGGCCCTGCGCTACAACTACACGAAGAACATTGCCTGGAAACCGACCAACGCATCGTCTATGGACGGTGGCTCGCGTATGTCCAGCAGCCGTCTGTCAAAGGCTTCGATGGCGTATGCCAACAGTCTCTACTCGCAGGACAACGACGTGAAGTCGTGGTCAATCGACTTCAACAGCCGTCTGAGCGAGAAGCTCTCGAACCAGTTCCTGGCAACTTACTCAAAGCTGGACGACGTCCGTGGCTCAGACTCTTCAACGTTCCCCTTCATCGACATTCTGAAGGACAACGACAACTACATATCGTTGGGCTATGAGCTGTTTACATGGAACAACGGTGTCCACAATACTGTGTGGAACGCCAAGGACGATATCACCTATTATATGGGCAGGCACAAGATCATGGGCGGTCTGAGCTTCGAGCACCAGATGGCCGACAATGCTTACCAGCGTAGCGGTACCGGCTATTATCGCTACACGTCGCTCGAGGACTTCCTCACTGGCGCAGCTCCTGAAATCGTGAACCTTACCTATGGCTATGGTGGCGAGGCGAATCCCGCTGCTCGCGTTACATATAATAAGGTGAGCGCATATGCACAGGACGAGTGGAACGTTGACGACAAGCTGAAGCTGACACTCGGTCTGCGTATCGACGGTCTCTTCTTCGACAACAGCGACCTGATGACCAACAATGCTATTCTGGCTCTGGACTATAACGGACGCCATATCGATACTGGCACGTGGCCCGACTCGAAACTCACCTTCTCTCCCCGTCTGGGCTTCACCTATGATGTCTTTGGCGACAAGTCTTTGAAGGTGCGTGGTGGTACTGGTCTGTTCAGCGGTCGTCTGCCTTTGGTGTTCTTCACCAACATGCCCACTAACGGTGGTATGGTGCAGAACCGTGCCATGGTGAACAGTGCCAACGCCAAGACCAAGGGATTCACTATGAATACCTTCACCGGTAATGTCACGAAAGACCCGAACTTCAAGGGTAGTCTTGTGACCGACGCCAATGGTAACGCCACTATCGAGGCCCTGTATAACAAGCTCGTTGAGCTGGGCTATCCTGCCGACATCACTCCCGACCAGGGCGTGCTACCCGATGCCATTGCAGCCGTGAACACCGACTTCAAGATGCCTCAGGTATGGAAGACGAGCATCGCTGTCGACTACCAGATTCCCGTGTCGTTCCCCCTCACGCTGACTGGTGAGTTCATCTTCAACAAGACCATCAACGCTGTCTATATCTCTGACTGGTCAACACCCGAAGTGGGTGGCTTTGCACGCTTCAACGGTGCCGACAACCGTCCCATCTATCCTGCAAGCTACCGCAGCAATAAGCCGGCCTTCGTCCTTGAGAACACTTCGAAGGGCTACGGCTGGACGGGCAACATCACGCTGAATGCACAGCCTGCCGAGTGGATGAGCCTGATGGCTGCCTACACCCACACCGTGAACAAGGAACTGACGGGCATGCCCGGTAACGATGCCGAGTCGGCCTTCTACTATGTGCCTACCGTCGAGGGACCGAACAACATCAAGCTGCACAACTCGCAGTGGGTCACTCCCGACCGCTTCGTGGCCAGCGCTACCATTCATGACAACTCGAACAACCACTACTCGTTCATCTACGAGACATGGCGTGGCGGCTACAACACCTCTTACATCATGGTCAACGACATGAACGGTGACTCCTACAACTACGACCTGGTCTACATTCCTACCGATCAGCAGGTGGCTAACCGTGAGTTCCGCTTCGTCAGCGACGACGACCGCGACCGCTTCATGGACTTCGTCCACAACAACGACTACCTGAGCAGCCGTCAGGGCAAGTACACCGAGGCTTACAGCGTCTATACTCCTTGGGTACACCGTATTGACTTCGGCTACAAGCACGACTTCAAAGTCGACTTCGGTAAGACCAAGCACACGCTGCAGCTCTCGTTCGACATGAAGAACGTGCTGAACTTCTTCAACTCGTCGTGGGGTGTGAGCAAGCTTGCCAACCTGGACTACAGCACGACACCGCAGAACGGTGCCCAGTACTCCAGCATCCTGAAGTACGAGGGTGTTGATGCCGACGGCTATGCTACCTTCTCCACACCGAAGAAGATCAACGGCAACACGAAACCCTGGCAGTCCTACCACACGCTCGGCCAGTGCTGGTATGCCTCTATCGGTATCAAGTACATCTTTAATTAATAGAATAGCGAACATCGTAAACAGAAGATTATGAACAAGATATTGAAGCTTTTCTGTGGCTGTCTGATTAGTTGCGGCATTGCCGCAGCATTTACCAGCTGCACCGACGACCAGGATCCCACCTATCTTGATGAGGTGCGTGTGTCGTCTTCTTACGTGGCCATACCACAGGCTGGTGGCTCGGCTACCATTACCCTGACCGCCAAAGCCGACTGGTCTCTGGCTCAGCAGCAGTGGATTCAGGGCAAGGACACCATCATTGCCGCTACACCGCAGTGGCTCACTGTCAGCGCCGCTCAGGGTGCTGCCGGCACTACTGAGATCACGTTCCGCGCTGATGCCACCGATGCAGCCCGCGAGTGTGAGTTGCAGATCAGCTGCGGCGGTAAGACGCAGCGCATCAACGTCCTGCAGTATGCTGAGGAGACGGAACCCGTACTGCTGACTGTCACCGAGGCCCTTAATCTGATTAATGCAGGTACACAGGGCGAGGCCGCTCTCTATGTGAAGGGTATCGTCTGCAAGATTGTTGAGATTAGTCCGCAGTATGGCAACGCCACCTACTACATCTCCGACGACGGCACCTACAAAGATGGAACTTGGCTGGAGATCTATCGTGGCAAGTGGCTTAACGGCGACAATTTCACCAAGGGCAATGAGTTCTCCGTCGGTGACGAGCTCGTCATCAAGGGCGTTCTCATCAACTATGGTGGCAATACGCCTGAGACCAAGCAGGGCACCTGCGAGGTTATCTCCTTTACACCATCGCTCATCAAGGTCGATTCCCTTGATGTTACCGAGTTGCCTCTCGAAGGCGGCATCACGACGGCAGCCGTCGTCAGCAAGGGTGCTGGCATCACCATCGACATCCCCGCTGAGGCTCAGAGCTGGCTCTCCGTTGCAGGTATCACAACCGACGGCAACAACATGAGCGTGAAGTTCAAGGCTGCTCCCAACACTGGCGGCGACCGTTCGACCACCGTCACGTTCAAGACTACCGACACCACTGGTAAGGTGTATAGCGCCGAGACCACCATCTCTCAGAAGGGAGCTATCCTCGAGGTTTCAGTCAGCGACTTCCTGGCTGCTCAGGTTGGCGACACACAGTATCGTGTGACGGGTATCGTCACCGAGCTCTATGCCAGCGACAGCCAGGGACAGAGCTTCTACGTGACAGACCACACGGGAACGGCTCTGGTCTACCGTGCAGCCGGCTTCAAGGAGTCGGGCGCCAAGGTGGGCGATGTCGTGACCGTTGTCGGCAAGCGTGGTGCTTACAACGACAACCCGCAGCTGACCAGCGGCACGTTCGAGGCCCTCAAGTATTCTGTTGAGACCGTCACCATCGCTCAGTTCCGCGAGGTTGCCGACGACAAGGAGAAGTACTACATGATCTCTGGTGTTGTCAGCGAAGCTACTGAGGATGGAACCAAGAACGATGTCACGCAGTACGGTAACTTCAACCTGACCGACGCTACCGGTTCAGTCTACGTCTATGGCGTAACCTTGGGCTGGGGTGGTGCCAAGGGTCAGTTTGGAGGCCTGGGCATCGACTTCGGCGACAACCTGACGATCGTAGCCTACAAGACGACCTACAAGGGACTGGTCGAGGCTGTCGGCATGTACTTCTCGCACGAGAAGGCCAAGGCCGACAATGCCCCTGGCACTGTCAACAATCCTTTCACCGTGGCCGAGGTCATCAAGTACATCGACGAGGGTGGCAAGGACGACGTCTACGTCAAGGGTAAGGTGTCGAAGATTCAGTCGGCCTTCAGCGAGCAGTATCACACGGCCATCTTCTGGATCTCCGAGGATGGTGTCTTCAACGACGACCCCGCCAAGGACTTCGAGGCATACTCTGTCTACTGGCTTGGCAACAAGGAGTGGACTGAAGGCATGGGCCAGATTGCCGAAGGCGACGAGGTCGTGCTCTGCGGCAAAGTGACGAAGTATAAAACGACCTATGAGACGTCTTCAAAGAAGGCTTACGTCTATTCCATCAACGGTAAGACAGAGTAATCCCAACGGATTCTAAAATACCAAAAAGCCGTCGCAGATTTCTGCGGCGGCTTCTTTCGTTTCTGAGGGGCCGACTATTTGAAAATACTCCACGACTATTTCGAAATACTCCATGACTATTTGAAAATACTCGGCTCTCAACCCCACAACCCCACTGTCTCTTCTGAAACGCCCTGTAGATGGGCGTTTGGTGATGAGGGGTTGAAGGCCTTCAACCCCACTCTGACCCCACTTCAACCCCTCATTTTTGTCGTTCTCGGAAGCCGACTGTTAATATATGTATAGAACGGAGAAACGCTTGTTTTTTTAGCACTTTTTTAGCCTTAGCCTATTGCACAGCTCACGAAAATTTTGTATCTTTGCAGTATCATTAGAGAATGAAAAAACAGTGACATTTGGGAGCTATGAGAAACACTTATTAGTCAACCATTGTCAACACAAACAACTAAAAAAACTAACAGCATGGAAAATGAAAACGTAAAAAGCACAGGGGCTGAAAGCGCCCCAGAGGGAGGCATGCTCGTCATCGAGCAGTTCCTCAAGGAGAATTACCTCTTCCGTCGCAACCAGCTGAACGGGAAGGTAGAATTTGTAACCAAGTCGAGCATCGACGAGACGGTAGCCGACAGCGACCAGCGCTGGCGACCGCTGACGGATCTGGCGCTGAACAGCATCGTCATCCGGGCCATGCGCGAAGGACTCGACGAGGAGTGTAATCCGAAGTCGGAGATTCAGCTGCTGGTACAGTCGGAAGAGGTACGCGCATACGACCCCATCGCCGACTACCTCTCGCAGCTGCCGCAGTGGGACGGACAGAACCACGTGGCGCAGCTCTTCAGCCGCCTGCCGGGACTCAGCTCTGAGCACTTGTCGTTCCTGACCATCTGGATTCGTTCGGCTGTGGCTCACTGGCTGCAGATGGACACACTGCACGGCAATGAATGTGTACCGACGCTGATTGGTGCCCAGGGTTGTGGTAAGACGACGTTCTTCAACCGCCTGCTGCCCCAGCACCTGCGCCAGTACTATCTGGACCACCTGAACCTCTCGAACAAGTTCGACAAGGAGATGGCTCTGACGAACAACCTGCTGGTGAACCTCGACGAGCTGGATGCCATCCGTCCCTCGCAGCAGAGTGCGCTGAAGCAGACACTCTCGAAGTCGAAGGTCAACGGACGCCCCATCTATGGTGCCTCGCAGGAAGACCGTCCACGTTATGCCTCGTTCGTGGCTACGACCAACAATCCGCATCCGCTGAAGGACGAGACGGGCTCGCGCCGTTATATCTGCATGACCATTCCCAACGGTCTGTTCATCGACAACACGGGCGAGATTGACTACGACCAGCTCTATGCCCAGATAGTCTATGAACTGCGTGAACTGAAGTCGCCTTACTGGTTCAACAACGAGGAGGTGACGCGCATCCAGCAGCTCAATCTGGAGTACATGGAGAAGAAGGACATCAGCGAGATGGTGGAGGTCTGCTTCCGCAAGCCGGAAGAGAACGAGGCTGGTGCTGCGATGAACAGCACTCAGATGCTGGCCATCATCCGAGCCAAGTACCCGTCGGTGCCAAATACCCATCACTCGAAGATTGAGATAGGAAGGGCACTAAGGGCTATGGACTATTCTTGTACTGACCGAGGGGGAATCTCCTATTACAAGGTTGTTCTGCAAAAGGCTGCATAGCAGGAGGCTGTAGGCGTACCCGCTCTGACGCCTTGCGGGCTATATGAAAGTGGGGTAGAATGAGGGGTTGAAGTGGGGTTGACCGACTTCAACCCCTCATCGTGAAACGCCCATCTACAGGGCGTTTCAGAAGGAATAGTTGGGTTGGGGGGTAGGGACGCGAAAATCGTGAATCACCGCAAGTTTCTTTGTTAAAACTTTGATTAGTCGAAACTTCTTTCTCCTTTTCTTGTATTTATCATCAAAATGTACTATCTTTACAACCAAACTTCAAAAGATGAGTCATGACATATCTCAATCAGTTTCACAAAGAGGCAATGGAGCGTACGATGAAGAAAATCGTAGAATTCAAGAAGTCTCCGATGAACTCCAAAGACTTTGCCGACTATATGATGAGGAATCTCGAGACGGCAAAAGCAATGGAGGCCGCTTCTTCGTGGTGACACGTACCAGGTTCCTGTCACATGCTAAAATACTTGACTCATATTACCTCAATGTTACCTCTTCTGGGAAGAGGTAACGCCCCTCAACCCCTTTGCCACAGGCCGTTTCCGAAGAGGATATTACCTCGTTACCTCATTTTGTGAAAAATTCTTTTTGTGTAGCTTCAGTTTTTCTTGGAAGTTTCAGGAATAATAGCTATCTAATTCTGTCTCATTCATGTATTTTTGAACTTTTCTTCTTATTTCCTTGGCTGTTCCAAGGAAAGTTCGTATATTTGCCATCGGTTCGGGGAGAAATCCGGACTAACGAAGAAGCATTCGCTATTATTTCGCGCATAGCCAAAAAGCCTCGCAAACTTTTAATTGGTATAAAAAGCATCGGAATAATAAGTGACGGATAGCTCGTTTGGGGCTTTCTGTTTCCGCTTGAATGGCGATGCACAACGCTTAGGCGTGGTGTATTACAAGCGGGACAGAGGTACCAATGCGAGGCTTGCCTCTTGCTATGCGCAAAGTGCATCACGCTCTTTTTGCGCCATGGCGTGATTGATAGTCGATGCTAATAGACAAAAACTATCAATTGAGTATGGCAAACACTAACCTCGCTAATGCTAAGTCAGCAAAGAACGATGAGTTCTATACGCAATATCCCGACATACAGAAGGAGATAAACGCCTATTTGGATTTCGACCCCAATGTGTTTCGTGGTAAGACGGTGCTACTGCCTTGCGATGATCCCGAGTGGAGCAACTTCACAAAGTTCTTTGCTCAGAACTTTGAACTGCTGGGATTGAAGAAGTTAATCTCTACCAGTTATGCACCAGAAAGCAAGAAGTACAAAATGCCCTATCAGCCAACGCTCTTCGAGACACAGCAGCCTTACTTCAATCCAGATAAGAGCAAGACGAATGGTAAGATATTCGTGCTAACACGCGATGTGACTGGCGATAATCGTATCAACATCGAAGATTTACAGTGGCAGTATCTGGAGGGCGATGGTGATTTTCGTAGCAAGGAAATCAAGAAACTACGAGACGAGGCAGACATTATCGTGACCAATCCCCCGTTCTCGCTATTTAGGGAGTTCGTGGCTTGGTTGATGGAGTCTAAAAAGCATTTCATAATCATTGGCAACATGAATGCTATCACGTATAAAGAGGTGTTCCCCTTGATAATGTCAAATAGAATATGGTTGGGAGTAACAGGATTTGTTACAGACATGGTTTTTGGAGTCCCTGAAGGCGCAGTCGTAAAAGAGAGTGACAAGAAAAAGGCTGAAAGGTTAGGCTATGTAGGAAACTACACTCGGTTGGGTAATTCTTGTTGGTACACTAACATCGATCATGGTCGACGTCATCAGCCCCTTCGTTTAATGACAATGGCTGATAACTTTAAACACAGTAAGCACAAAGATATTCGAGAAAGGAAAAGATACGTTCATTATGAAAATTATGATGCAATCGAAATTCCATACACAGATGCAATCCCTTCCGATTATGATGGAGTAATGGGCGTACCCACATCATTCCTTGACAAATATTGTCCTGAACAATTTGAAATACTTGGTATCACTGATAGAGGTAATGAATATGGCATCAAGACAAAGGAGTTTACTTCCAAAGACACTCCATTATATGGTGACTTAAACAGACGAGGGGCTATTATGGTTGATGGTCAACTAAAATCTACTTTCGCAAGATTACTAATCCGTAAAAAGCAATCACTATGAAGACTGAACTGAAAATCTACACCGTTGAGCAGATTTGCGACGGCTTCGAATATAACGAACTAGAAGGCAAAGGTCTTTATGGTTTGGCTGGTCAGTTGACCATTCAGCCAGAGTACCAACGTAACTATATCTATGCAGATGGCAAGAAGGATGTGGCAGTCATTGAGTCTGTACTGAAAGGCTATCCTCTCGGTCTTATCTACTTTAACAAAGTGGATGGTGGACGCTTAGAAGTTCTGGACGGGCAGCAGCGTATTACTTCGCTTGGTCGTTTCTTGCGGAATAAGTTTGCCATTAAAATCAATGGTTTGGAGCAGATTTTCGACGGACTGAACGAAGGAATGCAGCAGAAGATTCTGCAAACGAAGCTATTGGTCTATGTCTGTGAGGGTGAAGGCGAACATGCTGAGGAAGAAATCAAGGAGTGGTTTAAGACCATCAATATAGCAGGCATTCCGCTTAACCATCAGGAGGAATTGAATGCGATCTTTAGTGGTCCATTCGTTACGCTGTGCAAGGCTGAATTCAGCAATTCACAAAACGCCAACATTCAGAAATGGGAATCGTATGTGAAAGGCCCTGCTAACCGTCAGATGTTCTTGGCTACAGCTTTGGAATGGGTAAGCAAGGGCAACGTGGACGGTTATATGTCTGCTCATCGACGCGATGAGAATATCAACGAGATTAAAACCTACTTCAACACGGTTATAGACTGGGTTGATAGCAAGTTCGATGATGTCTATGATGAAATGCAGGGACTGAATTGGGGCGAACTATACGAGCGTTTCCATCACTTGCCTTTGAATCACTCGGAACTGTCGGCAAAGGTTTATGAACTGATGCACGATGATTTTGTTACCAATCGTCGAGGAATCTTTGAGTATGTGCTTGGTGGCTGTCTGGACACAAGACTATTGAATGTCCGACTGTTTGACAAGCCCACCATGCGAAAGGTTTATCAGCAACAGACAGACAAAGCTAAAGCCGAGGGAGCAAGCAACTGCCCTTACTGCGCCATCGGCCACGATGCCAACCGTCAGCGCATTTGGAAATTGGAGGAAATGGATGCCGACCATGTGACAGCATGGAGCAAGGGCGGAAGTACAGATATAGAGAACTGCCAGATGTTGTGCAAAACTCATAATAGGGCGAAAGGAAACAGATAAAAACTACGAGATATGGCAAAAGAAAAATTCAGCAGGACAAAAGCTTGTGCTACCAAAACGCTATATGCAGTGATGAAAGAAATGAGCCGTCGTGGTGGCAGTATGCCAGCTAAGGAGCTTTATCCTTTTGTGAATGAGAACGTCGAACTGACGGATTGGGAGAAAGAACCAGCAGGAAAGATGAAATACATTCGTTGGACGAATAGTTTTCAGTTCTACTCTATAGACTATCAGAAGGCTGGATTCATTGTTAAGAAGAGTGGTAATTGGTATCTGACGCCTGAAGGCGAGGCCGTGTTGAAAAAGACACCTGAGGAGGTAATGACGATTGCTAACGATGCCTATCATGAATGGCGGCGTCTGACTCCCAAAGTGGAAACTCCTGATGAAGACCCTAACGATGAGACCGCCGAAAAGGATAACAGCATGAATCTTGACCTGCTGGAATCGAATGCTCGCGAAGGTATCAAGAAATTTATCGTTTCTAAGAGTCCTTACGAATTTCAGGATATGGTAGCGGCTTTGCTACGGGCCATGGGTTATCACACGCCTTTCATAGCTCCCAAAGGCAAGGATGGTGGTATTGACATTACAGCTTATTTAGATCCTCTGGGTGCTCAGACACCACGTATAAAGGTACAGGTAAAGCATAAGCCCGATACCGCAATTGGTGCCTCGGACATTCGCGCCCTGTTGGGTGTGCTTCGTGCTGGCGACATTGCCCTGTTCGTTACCAGTGGCACATTCTCGCCCGATGCAAAGACTACAGGAACCAGTTCGCGTGAGTTCATCCGTCTGATTGATGGTGACGAGTTCATCGATATGTGGCTGGAGTTCTACGACAAGATGACGGATGATGACAAGAACATGCTGCCGTTGAAGCGCATAGCTTTCTTGGGGAATAACGAGTGAGAAAGATGCAGGACTCTGGGAGTCCTGCATCTTCACTAAATGGGCATATCGTAATAGATGACGTTCATCTTATTTCTTGATTCAAGGTTACAATTTTTAATATGACTCAACGTCTTCGAGACTATCAATTAACTCAATAATTGATTTGCCTTCTATTTTAAATTGCTCTAGTGCGGCATTGCCATTATCGAAACGTAGGAACTCTTGAGTGAAGTTTTCGTCGGATAATGCTACATACTCAGGGTCTGACATAAAGAAATAGCGTTTACCTCTATAACTAAATGCTAAATCATAACCTTGAACAGCAAAATCGTAAAACAAAGTTTCCTCAATACTATTTTTGTAACCGTGATAAAGGCTTCCATTATGACTGTAGTCAGGCATATACTTGCCATTAAACAAATAACCAGCCAAATCTTTCATTACGTAATCTGCTTTTGCCATATGATTATTATTTTAAATTTGAAGCATTTTCTAATAGTTTCTTTAAATCTTCTGTCAGGGGTTTGGCATCCAAAGGATGCCCATCTTTCCAAGAGTGATAATGTGCCCCAAGGCCTTTGTGGTCTGTAGTGTGGATTTCGAATAATTTCTTTCCATCATCACCATATTTAGCAACTCCTTTAAGTCCTTTTCCACCTTTGTTAAAAATAGCATATACAGAATTTGGTGTATGACTTTCCTCAGGTAGACTGATAGAATCATTTGCGTTTTTTAGCTCCAAAACTTTAATGCCAGATGGTGTAACCATAATAGTTTTCCATCTTCTACCAGCCTCAGATTGAGTAGTTCCAAGTGCAAAACTTCCATTACCTCCCATAACGCATGTAGTTAAATCGTTCGTTTTCAAAATATATACTAATAGATGTATTCTCACCAGGCATTTTAGTGCCGTAGCGGACAATGAGAGTGGGTTGGAGCGCGAATACAGCCTCTTCGTAGCCTCTATACCAAAGATACTTGGATAAATCGTGCCTTAAGATGCCTTTGCAGTTGATGGCAATAACGGAATGTCTTGGCATGGTGGACCAGCTATAAACATAGCTATCTGGAAGTGACCATGTGACGTTTGGAATTACCATGACACCATTTCTTTGTAGGTAAGCAGAGAATGCACTATTGATATATGCGCAGAAATATCTTTCTTCAGCAGACATGTTTGAATACTGAGACAAATCTGTACCAATCACAGAGTGACACTTCTTAAAGAACTCCAAATACTTTTCAGGATTTCGAAGAACCCTGATGAAGAGAAGGTCGTCAATGAAGAAATGTACTGTGCAATTGTAGTCCTTGTAGGCATAGGCCTCATTGAACGGAACTAACCTTGTGGGTGTTTCGCCACAATAAGGTGCCAGAGCCGGTAAAGGGGTCGTAAACAACTGCGGTACCTCTCCATACAATTCAGAATGGAAAAGTTCATTCTTGTTCAGCTTGAACGTTCTCCTTCTTTTCTTTATTATACCCTTTTTAGAAGGTAATGAGGTCGAACTTGAATGGCTCTCATAACCCGAAAAAAATAGATTCTGTTCCATTTCCTTCTTGTTTAATTTAAAAATATTTAAAATTTTCCCGATTTGAGAACCTTCTTGCGCTACTTTCAAGAATAAATACTTAATTTTGCAATTAGGAACTATGAAGGTCCCGGTTAATTCTGGGGCAACTCGGAAAGTCTATCGGGAGAGAATCCTACGGGTCCTAATCTATTGCAGTAGATTAGGACTTTTTCGTTGCCAAACCTGTTATATTTGTTTTGCCATATCGGACTTACTTTGAAGGGTTAATACTTGACTTCGTCCCTTTGTGGGATTTCAGTCCTATCAAGTGCAAAGATAGTTTTTTTTCCTGACTTAATCAAGTTTTGAGGCAAAAAAGTATCAAATTCAAACTATTTTTAGTAATTTCGCCGTCGGAAGCAAGAAAAACAAATTAATCTTGAATCATGGGGTCGGAGAATGTGATCATTTCTTCAATCTCACGAATCCCAAATAAGGATTATTCCGTTGTGAAAACATTAGGTCCTAATCCATCGTCCTCAACGGTGGATTTTTTTGTTGTGTTGGGGGGGGGCTGTGTCATTCTTGCCTAGGCAAGCGGCCTAAGTCGGGCAGAGTGTGGCGAGTTAGCACAAAGCAACCCTTCCAAGTTTGTCAATATCCAGTTTGACGCTGATGTTCATGGCCTTGAACAGTTTCAGCACAGTTGCGAAGGTCAGGTTCTTACCATTCTCAATTCGGGAAATCTGGGCCTTTTGCACACCAACCATCTGTCCAAGTTCTTCTTGGGTGAGGTTTCGCTGTTTCCGTGTCTCTCTGATTGCAGCTCCAATAGCATAAAGTTTTATTTCCTCCTCATACGCATCGCGTTCAGGAGAGCCAAGCTTTCCAATCAACAAGTCTTTAGACTCTTCAAGGGTAATGAAATCTTTCTTGTCCATATCGTATCTTTGCTATTCGCTCACACTTCACAGTCCCTTCTGTGGTACAATCAGACTTCAAAAACCAAGCTCGCGCGCCATCTGCTTGATGACGTTAAGTTTGACAGTGGAAGCGTCTGATTTGTCGTAAATGGTCAGAAGGGCGATGCGGCCTTCATGTTCAGCGACAATGGCATTTGCGGTGATGACGCTTGATGGATACGTCAAAGTCCTGATGTCTAGATATTTCGTAGCTCATCGATTAACTCAGATGCAGGACGGAACTTGTCGGATTTTCCTGTTTCAAGGAACTCTTTCCAGTCTTTCATCCCCTGGCATATCTCTGCTGTCACATCACGTTTTTCCTCTTCCGATTCTTCTTCCAGAGGAATCAGACGATAGCTACCGAGACGGGACTTTAGCACGACGTGCTCGCCACGACTCGCCATACCGAGGTACTTGGTTTGATTGGCGCGGAAGTCTCTTGTACTTACAATCGTCATCTTCTTTTGATGTTTTAATGTTCGCCGCAAAGATACGACATTTTTTTGAATCGCCAAAGTTTTTGGTTACCAAATTCGTTTCTAACGATATTTATACATAAAAACAACCCGCACATTTGAGGCTTTGCTTTGCGCACGAGGCGCATATTACCTCGATGTTACCTCTGCCCCAAAGAGGTAACGTCCATCAAGCCCTTTGCCACAGGCCGTTTCCGAAGAGAATGTTACCTCGTTACCTCAATTTCTCGTTTTCTTTTTCTTTGAATTCAAGCATCAGCTCTTCAGCCAGAAGATAAAACGAAGATCCATCGATATGACGTGCCATCGAGTGAGCTATTTCCGCTCTATGCGTCCTTTCCGGTCAATGGTTGCCTCGCTATGGGTGATATCTTGAAGGGAGAGCTGACGAATCTGTTGGGCGACGCTGTTAGTGTTGTCGCGACGCGGTCCAACGCCTTTCTGCTGAATGAACGAATGGATCTTGCCACGCAGGAAACGGCCGCGGCGGTCGGTCTTTATCTCGATGACGGGGGCATAGCCGGAGATGCCCTTGAGGTTCATGCCGTAGGGCGTGCAGAAGTTGCCGAGGCTGTAGGCAATGAAGCGTCCCTTGTAGACCTCGGTGGCGCGGACGACGTGGGGACCGTGGCCGTAGACGATGTCGGCACCGTGGTCGATGCAGAAGTGGGCCAGACAGCGTAGGTGGCCGCGCTTCTCCTTAAAGAACGTCTCCATGGAGTCGGGCAGGTGGCTGTAGCGCGAGCCCTCGGCGCCGCCGTGGAACGAGACGATGACGATGTCGGTGCGGCTGACGAGGTCGTCGACGATGCGGCCTACAGTGGCCAGCTCCTTGTCGGTGTGGCGCAGGGTGTAGACGTTGTGGCCGAAGGCGCAGAGCCCAATCTTCAGTCCCTTGCGCTCGATGATGGCACTCTCGACGCGTCCGGCCAGTCCGGCAAACTTGATGCCCTGCTCGTGCAGCACGTGCTCGGTGGAGCGGATGCCCTCCTCGCCGAAGTCGTTGGCGTGGTTGTTGGCCATGCTCACGAAGTCGTAGCCGGCATCCTTGAGCCACTGGCCGTAGGTGGTGGGTGTGCGGAAGGCATAGGTGTTAGGCCCTTCCTTGGTGCTCTCGCCGCCGTCGCAGATGGCACCCTCCAGATTGCCTACGGCGAGGTCGGCACGTCGCAGCACGGTCTTGACGTCGCGAAACAGCATGGCGCCGTCGTGGCGTGGCAACATGGTGTCGGGGTAGGTGGTGCCCATCATGATGTCGCCGGTCATGGCGACGGTCAGCGTGTCGGCAGAAACAGAATAGCTGGCCACACAGTAGCCAGCTATTATAATGATTGAGAACAATCTCTTAAGCATACATTATTATATATAGGGAACAGTCTCTCGCGGACAAGGCTGTGTTATTGCAACACGCGGCGCACACCGACGAAGCGGCGGGCATAGAAACCCTCGCTGGAGTTGGTGATGGTCACGCCCTTCGACGAACTGGCGTGGATGAAGCTGAACGTCTGGGTCAGTGGGTCGACATCGACGACGATGCCTACATGACCGACGCTGCGGCCGGAGCCGGGACTGGTGAAGAACACCAGGTCGCCACGCTGCATCTCGCTGCGGCTGATGGGCATGTTCTTGGCATACTGGTCGCGGCTGGAGCAGCCTATCTCCATGTTGCTGCGTCCGAAGACATAGCTGGTGAAGCCTGAACAGTCGAAGGCCGACGGCCCTTTGCTGCCGCTGCGGTAGCGGGCACCCAGGTGCGACATGGCCTCGTCCATGATGTTGTTGATGGTGATGACGTCGTAGTTCAGGTCATCCCCTCCCTCAGTGTACAGGAAGTCGTAGTTGTCAATCTCGTCGACGCGCTCTTGCAACTCAATCTTCGGCTTCTGTACGGTGGCACGCTTCTTCCGCACCTTACCGTTGGCGAAGTCGCCTGCGGTAAGCAGCATCAGCAGCGCTAAGAGGATGATCTTTTTGTTCATTGGTCAGGTTTTGGGGTCTTACGTCAGACTTCGCTTGCTCGGTCCTTGGCGGCTTTGCCTGCGAAGTTGCTTCGTTTGGTTAGTTGAACTTCAGGATTTGTCCCTGCTTCAGTTTCTTGTTCTTGTCGATGTGGTTCAGCTTGCAGATGGCAGCTACGGTGGTACCACGCTTGCGGGCGATGGAGTAGAGCGTCTCGCCCTTCTTCACCTTGTGCAGGCGAGTGTTGGCTGTTCTGCTTGAACGCTGTGCCGTGGTGCTGGCAGTGCCGTCGTCAAGACGGTCTTCCTGGACGGCCGTGCCGCCGACGCCACGCAGACGGGTGGCCTGTGCCGACTCACGCGAGTAGGTGGACTTGCGGAACATATAGCTGTCGCCAACGACATCCTGATTGCGGAAGTCGAACATCAGCGCAGGATTCAGTGCAACACCGCAGAGACGGGTCTCGAAGTGCAGGTGCGAACCAGTGGAGCGGCCGGTATTGCCGCCAAGACCGATGGCATCGCCGGCGCGTACGTCCTGGTCGGGCTTCACGAGGTGCTTCGACATGTGGCCGTAGATGGTCTCCAGTCCATTGTAGTGGCGAATGACGACGTAGTTGCCGTAGCCACCGGCCTCATAGCGTACCACGCGCACCTTACCGGGGAAGGCAGCGCGGATGGTGTCGCCAATATAGACCTTAATGTCGAGACCCTTGTGCTGGCGTCCCCAGCGCGAACCGAAGTTCGAGGTGAGCACGCGGCTGTCGGTCGGCATGCAGAAGTCGTGCAGGTCAATGCGGAATGAGTCGGGCACAGCCGTAGCGCGGTGAGCGTAGAAGTTCTCCCAGTCCTGATAGAGGTCGGCGGCGGGCGACTCCATCTGCTCGTACTGAATCAGTCGGAAGAGTGCCACACTGTCGACGGCCTTCATCTTGCGGTCGATGGGAGCCTGACGTGCCAACAGGTCTTGTCCCATTGCGGGGACGGCTGCTAACATCATCAATACGGCTGTAAATATCGTCTTAAGTTCCTTCATTTCTCCTTGGTTTTTGATACGGTTTCCATGCAAAAGCAGGAACACGTCGGCAAAGGTACGAAAAAAAAACGGGGCAGCCAAGGCTTCCCGTAATCTCTTAACAGGTTTTGGTGTCTTTTAACACTCAATCGTTTACGTCCCCCGTCTCTCACCTCTCACCTTTCACTACTCACCTCTCACCTCTCACCTCTCACGATATCGCTCCCCAGTTATCAAGCGATTTCTTGAGTTCCTTGAGTCTGCGCCACAGGATGGCGTAGCGTTCTGAGGTGCAGAGCGGGTCGTCCTCGATGATCTGTCGCGCCTCGTCGCGGGCCATCTGTACTAACTGTCCGTCGCGTGCAATGTCGGCAATCTTCAGGTCGAAGGCCATGCCGCTCTGCTGCGTACCCTCCAGGTCACCGGGGCCGCGCAGCTTCAGGTCGGCCTCGGCAATGCGGAAGCCGTCGTTGGTCTCGCACATGATGTCGATGCGCTTGCGTGTCTCGTTGGATAGCTTCATGTTGGTCACCAGTATGCAGTAGCTCTGGTCGGCGCCGCGGCCTACGCGTCCCCTGAGCTGGTGTAGCTGGCTGAGTCCGAAGCGCTGGGCCTCGAAGATGACCATCACCGAGGCGTTGGGCACGTTGACGCCCACCTCGATGACCGTCGTGGCGACGAGTATCTGGGTCTCGCCGCTGACGAACTTCTGCATCTCGGCCTCCTTCTCGGCTGGCTTCATCTTGCCGTGCACCTTGCTCAGGCGGAACTCCGGGAATACCAGTCGCAGTGCCTCGAAGCCGTCCTCCAGGTTCTTCAGGTCGGTCTTCTCGCTCTCCTCAATCAGGGGGAAGACGAAATAGACCTGTCGTCCCTGGTGTATCTGTCGGCGGATGCTGTCGTAGAGCGACGGCAGCGAGCGGTCGTAGACGTGCTGCGTCATCACGGGCTTGCGGCCGGGCGGCAGTTCGTCGATGACGCTGACGTCGAGGTCGCCGTAGAGCGTCATGGCCAGCGTTCGCGGAATGGGCGTGGCGGTCATCACCAGCACGTGGGGCGGGTTCTGGCTCTTGTTCCAGAGCTTGGCGCGCTGCTTGACGCCGAAGCGGTGCTGCTCGTCGACGACGACCAGTCCGAGGCGTGCAAACTGCACGGTGTCCTCGATGACGGCGTGGGTGCCCACGAGTATCTGTACGGTACCGTCGAGCAGTCCGTCGAGTATCTCCTGACGGCGACGGCCCTTGACGATGCCCGTCAGCAGGGCCACGCGGATGTCCATGCCCTGCAGGAAGTCCATGATGGTCTTCAGGTGTTGCTCGGCCAGTATCTCCGTCGGTGCCATGATGCAGGCCTGATAGCCGTTGTCCAGCGCTATCAGCATCGACATCAGCGCCACCAGCGTCTTGCCCGAGCCCACGTCGCCCTGCAGCAGGCGGTTCATCTGGCGGCCCGAACCCACGTCGGCCCTGATCTCTCTCATGACTCTTTTCTGGGCTTCCGTCAGCGGGAAGGGCAGGTGGTTATGGTAGAAGTCGTTGAACGTGGCACCGACATGTGTGAAGACGTAGCCGCGGTACTTGCGGCGCTGGTCGCTGGCATAGCGGATGATGTTCAGTTGGACGTAGAACAGCTCCTCGAACTTCAGTCGCAGACGGGCACGCTCCAAGTCCTTGGCCGACTGCGGGTAGTGGATGGTGCGGAAAGCCTCGTCGCGGCTGACGAGGTGCAGGCGGCTGATCATGAAGTCGGGCAGTGTCTCGGGCAGCGGCGGCAGCTTCTCCATGAGCGTCTTGGTGAGACGTTCCACGGTACGTGAGGTCAGCCCCGCCTTCTTCATCTTCTCCGTGGTGTTGTAGTAAGGCTGCAATCTTAGTGGGAGGTGGAGGGTGGCAGATGGAGGGAGATTGCCTTCAGGGGCTGATTCTGAGGCGGGAGTATCCTCCTTCCACTCGTCGATTTCGGGATGCTGCACCTGGATGCGGTTATTGAAGACCGACGGGCGTCCGAAGACCAGATACTCCTGTCCTATCTTATAGGTACGCGCGGCAAACTTGCCGCCGTTGAACCACACCAGGTCCATAATGCCGGTGCCGTCGGTGAAGTGGGCCACCACACGCTCCTTGCGCGGTCCCATAGGGAAGGTCTCGAAGCTCAGGATGTGGCCAACGACCTGCACAAAGGGCATGTCGCCCGTCAGTTCGTGGACGGTGTAGACCCGCGAGCGGTCAACGTGTTTGTAGGGGTAGTACTCCAGCAGGTCACCATAGGTCTCTATGCCGAGCTCCTTGCTCAGCATCTTCTTGCGGTTGGGGCCTACGCCCGGCAAGTACATGATGTCCTGGTCTAAGATGTTCAAGGGGTGAGAGGTGATGGGTGACGGGTGACGGGTGATGGGTGAGTGGTGAGGATGGCCTCGGCGAGAGTGATGTCGTAAGGCGTGGTAATCTTGATGTTCTCGCGGTTGCCCTCGACGAGGGTGATGTCGAAGCCAAAAGCTTCGACCACACTGGCATCGTCGGTGAACAGGTCGGTGTATGGCTGGCGGTTAGCGGCTTTTAGCAGCTGTATATCAAAGCATTGCGGCGTCTGCACCAGACGGTATTCGCCACGAGGTACGGTTTCGGAGGTGTTGGGTGATGGGTGTTGGGTGGGGGGGGAGGGAAGAGAGGGGAGATTGACGTGGCGAAGCGTTTCGACCACGGGGATGACGGGAATGACGGCCTTTGCCGTGCGCGCTGTCTCGTAGCAGTTGCGGATGACATCGATGGCGGGGAAGGGACGTACGCCGTCGTGGACGCCGACGACGCCCTCAGCGTCGTCGGGTATTAGGGCCAAGCCGTTCTGCACCGAGTGGAAGCGTGTCTCGCCGCCATTGGCCAAGCGGTAAAAACCTCCCCCTGCCCCCTCCGAGGGGAGGGGGTAGTCATACTCCTTGCAGAGCTGACGCCAATAGTCTTGTTGGGATTCGGGCAGTACGAGGATGATTTGCAGGGCGGGGGAGTACTCGCGGAAGCGCTCGATGGTGCGCATGAGCACAGGCCGCCCGCCAATAGGTAGGAACTGCTTGGGGATGTCGCTACCCATGCGCAGGCCCTTACCGCCTGCCACGATAATCACGAATTCTTCACTCTTCATTTTTCACTCTTCACTTTCTTTCCATCAGGTGCTTGAAGCGCATGCCCTCGGCAATCTGGTCGCTCACCTCGGGGCTCGCCAGCTGGCTGAGCAGCTCGTAGGCATAGGGGAAGGCGGCGGCAGGGCCTTCGGCGGTGGTGATGTTACCGTCGACGGTGACGAGGTCGCCCGTGTACTGCGCACCAGCACCTTTCAGTGCCTGTTCGAAGCCGGGATAGCAGGTGGCCTTCTTGCCTTCGAGCAGCCCGAGCTCGGCGAGGACGACGGCGGGAGCAGCGCAGATGGCGGCAATCTTCTTGCCTGCGGCAGCCTGGTCGCAGACGGCCTTGCAGACGCCCTCATGGTCGTAGAGGTTGCTGGCGCCGGGCATGCCGCCAGGCAGCATCAGCAGGTCGGCATCCTGATAGTCAGACTGCTCAAACTGTATGTCGGCCTCGATGTTGACACCGTGGGCAGACTCGACGAGTGGGAACTCCGTGGTGCTTACTGTTACGACCTCTACACCGCCGCGGCGGAGCACGTCAATGGGTATGAGGGCCTCGACATCCTCGAAGCCGTCAGCGAGAAAAACATAAACTTTTGCCATAATCTCTTCGTTGTTTCAGGGGAAATATGTATATTTGCAGTCGCAAAGATACATAATTTTTTTGAAACCACGAAACAATCAGCGGAAAAAATGACACAACGCAAACTCAGATTCGCCCTTTTCGGCAATATTTACCAGGCAAAGAAGTCGGCCAGCATCCAGAAGGTGTTGTCGTGCATCGCCAACTACGATGCGGAACTCTACGTCGACATGGAGTACTACTACTTCCTGAAAGACAACCAGCGTCTCGACGTGAAAGCGACGAAGATTCTGCAGGACGACGACTTCACCGCCGACTTCGTCATCTCCATGGGTGGCGACGGCACTTTCCTGAAGGCCGCCAGCAGGGTGGGGAAGAAGGACATCCCCATACTGGGAGTGAACATGGGGCGGCTGGGGTTCCTGGCCGACATCAGCCCCGACGACATTGAGCGGACGATGGAGGCGCTGCACCGCGACGACTATGCCATAGAGAACCGGGCACTGATGCAGGTGGAGGCCGACGGCCAGCCGCTGGGTGACTGTAGCTGTGCGCTGAACGACGTGGCCATACTGAAACGTGACACGGCATCGATGATCAGCATCAGTGCCCGCATCAACGGCCAGCTGCTGACAACCTATCAGGCCGACGGTCTGGTGGTGTCGACGCCGACGGGCTCGACGGCCTATTCGCTGTCGAACGGCGGCCCCATCATTGTGCCGGGGACGAAGGTGCTGTCGATGACAGCCGTCGCCCCACACTCGCTGAACGTACGTCCCATCGTGATTCCCGACTCGTCGGTGATTGAGCTCGACGTGGAGAGCCGCAGCCACTCGTTCCTGGTGGCTATCGACGGGCGTTCGGAGAAGTGCCGCGAGGGGACGAAGATTACGCTGCGGCGTGCACCTTATTATATTAAGGTGGTGAAGCGCTCCGACCACCGTTACTTCAACACGCTGCGTGAGAAGATGATGTGGGGAGCGGACGTGAGGTGATGAATGAGTAATTGGGAATAAGTAATTGGGGATATTAAAGAAGCTACAGAATCCTGACAGCCATTTCACAGTACCGCAGTTGTTACGGTGGCTGTGGCGGGTGCTAAAAGGCAACCGCCAGCAGACTATTATCAATGCGCTGATAGGCATCTGCGGTGTTGGTGTCAGTCTGCTGATGGTGGTGGCTATGCAGCGCACCATCGACATTGCCTCGGGCGACCGTGAAGGCTCGGTCTACTGGGGCGTGGCGATGATGGGTGTGCTGATTCTTGCCGAATTTGCACTGAACATCCTGCGTGTGTGGATCAAGAACATCCTGGGCGTGAAGGCGCAGAACCGCATGCAGCAGCAAATCCTCGACCGACTGCTGCGCTCGGAGTGGCGGGGTAAGAACGCCTACCACACGGGCGACATCATCAACCGTCTGGAGCAGGACGTGAAGACCGTTGTCAACTTCATCACCGAGACGCTGCCTAACACCGTGTCGGTGGTCATGATGTTTACGGGCGCCTTCGCTTATCTGTTGCAGATGGACGTATGGCTGGCCATCACCACCGTGGGCATCCTGCCGCTGTTTGTTGCGGTCAGCCGCGTCTACGTGGCACAGATGCGCAAGCTGTCGCGCCACGTCAGAAAGACCGACAGCCGCATCCAGAACCTGCTGACCGAGGTGGTGCAGAACATGACGCTGCTGAAGACACTGGAGGCAGGCAGTCTGATGGTGGGTCATCTGAAGGAGGAACAGGCCGAGCTGCGCGACCATGTGCGCCGGCGCACGAAGTTCTCCATCGCCTCCAACCTCTTCGTCAACGGCGGCTTCTCGCTGGGTTATCTGATAGCTTTCCTATGGGGTGCCGTCCGCCTGAGTGCCAGCACCATCACCTTCGGCGAGATGGCGGCGTTCATGCAGCTGGTGTCACGCATCCAGGGACCGGCACGTGAGATGACGCGTCTGGCGCCGGCCTTCGTCAGTGTGTTCACCGCCGCCGAGCGTCTGCTGGAACTGGAAGAGGTTCCCGAGGAGCAACAGGGCAAGGGCGACCTGTTCAAGGGAGGTTGTGGCATCCGCCTGCGGAATGTGTTCTATCAGTACGACGGTGCGACGTCGTCTGTCATCCACGACCTCTCGTTCGACTTCAAACAAGGGTCGTGTACGGCCATTCTCGGTGAGACGGGCGCCGGTAAGACGACGCTCATCCGACTGATTCTGTCGCTCATGCAACCTACCGAGGGCCATGTGGAGATTTATGATGAGAACCGTGGCGTAGACATCACACCGCTGCACCGCTGTAACCTGGTCTACGTGCCTCAGGGCAACACGCTGCTCAGCGGCACCATACGCGACAATCTGCTGCTGGCTAATCCCAAGGCTACCGACGACCAGCTGTGGCATGCCTTGAAGATGGCCTGCGCCGACTTTGTGGAGACACTGCCCGAACAGCTTGACACTGTCTGCTCGGAGTCGGGCGGCGGACTGTCGGAAGGTCAGGCTCAGCGCATTGCCGTAGCCCGTGCCTTGTTGCGCGACCGTCCGGTGATGCTCTTCGACGAGGCTACGTCGGCTCTCGACATGGATACCGAGCGGCGCCTGTTGGAGCAGGTGCTCAGCGACCACCGCAAAACCGTTATCTTCATTACCCACCGTACGGCAGTGGTCGACTACTGCGACCAGACACTCCGTGTCGGCTAATTACTCATTACTAATTACAAATTACTCATTATTCATTACTCCACGGGCAGCGAGATGATGAAGCGCGCACCGTCCTTGTAGTTCGTGTCGAGCCTGACGTCGCCACCCAGCTGGCGTGCCGTCCGTCGGGCCAGTGGCAGTCCCAGGCCGATTCCCTCGGTATAGTTGTCAATCTTGTAGAAGTGATTGAAAATCTTCTCGCTGTCTTCGTCGGGTATGCCTTCGCCCTTGTCGGTCACGCTGATCTCCACCTGCTTGGTTGATCTGTTTAACTGGCTCTTGACCACGACCGTCCCCCCGTCAGCAAACTTGCAGGCGTTGCTGAGCAGACAGTTCAGAATCTTGCGCAGTTCCTCGCAGTTGGTCTGAATCATGAACGAATCCCTCAGGTCCGACTTAAACACGATGTCGATGCTGCTGTTGCTGGGAATGACAAACTTCTCGATGATGTCGCGACACAGCACATTGCACGAGATGTTGTCGTCCTTGGCAATGTAGCGTACGCACGCCTTGCTCGAGATGTCGAGCAGTTCCTCAATGATGCATGTAATATTATTGGAGCTTTTCTGGATGCGGTAGGATATTTCCTTGCGTTCCTCGGGCGAGGTAATGAAGTCCGGCGAGCTGACAATCTGTGCAAAGCCGCTGATGATGTTGAGCGGCGTGCGTATCTCGTGGTTCATGTTGTTCAGGAAGTTCATCTTCATGCGCTCCGACTCCTGTGCCTTGTCGCGTGCTATCTCCAGTTCCTTGTTCTTCTGCTTCAGTCGCTTGAGGTGTATCCTGCGGCTTCGCATGAAACAGGCCAGAATGACGATGACAGCGGCTGCCAGACAGATAATCATGATGTAGGTGCGCTCCTTCAGCCTTGACATCTCGTTCCGGTGTTCCTCCTTGGCCACGTCCAGGTCCTTGGCCGTCTCTATCAGCTCTTCGCTCATGATGACGTTGTTGACCGAGTCCTTTGCCTCCTGGAATCGCTCGAGTGCCCTGAAGGCACGGGCACTGTCACCGGCCACCTTGCAGATGTCCAACTGGAACTTGTATCGGTCGGTGGCGTTGGTCAGCATGCGCGTGTAAGCCATGGCCTCGTCATAACGTCCGTCGCGGGCCAGCTTGCATATCATCACATAATTATAATAGGTGGTGCTGAATTCGTCAGGATAGTCCTTTTCGAGCTGGCGGTAGATGCGATAGCTCTCGTCCAGCAGATCCCAGTCGTTCATGGCAAAGGCAATGATGACCTTGAAGCCGATGGCATCGCTATATTCGTACTTCAGGTTGGCCGACCGTATGATGGCTGTCGCCGTGTCGAGATGCTTCAGCGCTTCCTTCGGCTCCTTATCCATCTCGATGTTGGCCAGGTCGATGTAAATGCTGATGAGATTCAGGGGATTGGAGTGGTTCACTTCGTCGATGGCCTTCTCGAAGTAGTGTTTCGCCATGTCGATATTGCCTTTCATGGAGTAGATCATACCGATGAGGTAGGTGGCTCTGTAGTACTCGTCCGTACACTTCCGTTCAAACATGTCGGCCTGCATGGCCTTGGTTTTCTTCATGGCACGGTAGAAATGGTTGAAGTTGATGTCGTGCAGTATCTCGTCTTCGTAGCCCTTGTAATACAGACGCTCGTTCTTCTGCTGCAGATAATACTGTCTGTAGTTCTCGGCAGCCACATAGAAGGAGTCCTCCCGTGGGTCGTTGAAGTATTTGCGTAAGTCGTTGAGCAGCTGTTCGGCTTTCTCGTCTCTGGCTTTGGCTTCAGCCGCCACATGACCGAGAAATAACCCACATAGAAGTAGGGTAATGAATAGTGGTCTCATTGGTTGTTGACAGTTCTTAAAGTATTTATGATGCAAAGGTAAGTAAAAAAAACAGAATTACCAAAGCCCGTGACAAATCTTTTTGAGTCGAATAATACCAACGGCGTCTTTTTGTCGCCGTTTGTGTCCGATGGTTAATTAAGCTTAAACTTTTGCCGGAATCCATTGCGGTATGGGAAATAAGTACTACTTTTGCGGTGACCTATTAAAGTAGTACACTATAACATAAGTACAATCAGCTATATTACAACATGAGAATCGAAGTACAAGACATGAGTTTCCGTTACCCTGGCCAGAAAGGTCAGGTGTTCGACGGCTTCAGCCTGCAGCTGGAGGAAAACAAGATTTACGGTTTGTTAGGTAAGAACGGTACGGGCAAGTCGACGCTGCTCTACCTCATTGCGGGACTGCTGCGCCCGAAGTCCGGTTCGGTGTGTTGCGATAGTATCGCAACATACAAAAGACAGGCTGAGGTGCTGGAGGAGATTTTCCTCGTACCCGAGGAGTTTGACCTGCCGTCGATGACGCTGCGCCGCTATGTGGAGCTGAACGCCCCGTTCTATCCGCGTTTCAGTCAGGAGCGGTTGGAGACCTGCCTGCGCGACTTTGAGTTGGATACGGACTTGCTGCTCGGGGCGCTGTCGATGGGACAGAAGAAGAAGGTCTTCATGTCGTTTGCCCTGGCCACCAACACGAAGGTGCTACTGATGGATGAGCCGACCAATGGCCTCGACATTCCCTCGAAGTCGCAGTTCCGCAAGACGGTGGCACAGAACATGAGCGACGACCAGATTGTCATTATCTCCACCCATCAGGTGCACGACGTGGAGGCGCTGCTCGACCACATTCTCATGCTGAACCAGCGCGAGCTGCTTTTGAACGCCTCAGTGCAGGAGATTATGGATAAATATGTGTTCGAGTACCGCCAGCCCAGCGAGATGGAGGGCGTGCTCTACGCTGAGCCCACGCTGCAGGGCAACGCCGTGATGGCCGTGCGCCAGGAAGGCCAGGCCGAGACACAAGTGAACTTGGAACTATTGTTTAACGCTGTAACGAAAGGATTAACAAAATGAAAAACTTCAATATGACCCGCTTCGGCCGCGTGCTGAAGCTCGATTTCGCCGAAGGCCGCAAGGCCATGATGTGGGGCGCCGTCTGTATGCTGCTGCTCTACCTGTTCTTCTTCTGGTTTGCATGGAACATCGGCATGCATGTTTCTGCCGTGAATGACTGGGATACCTATGTGAAAGGCCTTTGCCAGGCAGTTGCCGGCTTCAGCATGATGGCCATGTTTATCTTCTTCCTCATCACGGCCAGTACGCTCTATCGCGGCGAGCAAAAGAAACAGCAGCGCATCGCCTGGCTCATGCTGCCAGCCACCAACTTAGAGAAGTTCCTGTCGCGCTGGATCTATATGCTGGCCTTTATGCTGGTGGGCGGTGTCCTGCCGATTATTCTGGCTGACGGTATTCACATGGCTTGGCTGGAAGCGGCCGGATATCCGGTCTACAGTATGGCAAAGGTGCTGGTTCATAACCTTCCGAGCGTTGACAAGTATACGTCATTCATGGAAGTCGTGAATATTTATTTGGCCTTCGTTGTCATCCACTCCATCTTCCTGCTGGGCGGTGTGTTCTTCAAGAAGTTCCACTTCATTGCCACCTCAGTCGTGTTCGCCATCGCTTTTTCCGTCATCGTCTGGACGGTCAACTCATTAGGTTACCGCGACACCCCCACACAGTTAGACCCAACCATGAGCATTATCATCTGGATGTGCATCCACACCTGCGTCATCACCGTATGCACCTGGCTGGCCTATCGTCTATTCTGCCGCTGGCAAGTAGTAACCCATAAATTTGCAAACGTATGATTTTTACGAATGATAAACCCATCTACATCCAGATGGCCGACCGCCTCTGCGATGAGATCCTTGCCGACAAGTACAAGGACGACGACCGTATTCCGTCTGTCCGTGAGTATAGTGTGCTGCTGGAGGTGAACACCAACACAGCCGTGAAGGCTTACGACGAGCTGGCTCGCGCGAACATCATTTATAATAAGCGCGGACTGGGCTACTTCGTAACGCCTGGCGCCAAGAAGCAGATTCTGAAGGAGCGCAAGAAGGAGTTCATGAAAGAGCGCCTGCCCGAGCTGTTCCGACAGATGCAGCTGCTGGGCATCACGTTAGAAGATGTTAAAGTTGCATACGATGCGCAACAATAGGCAGAAGCTATGCGTATATTAAAGTAAAAAGGTAAAAAGATAGAATTGTGAATCGACGGTATTACCTGCTTCTGCTCACCATCGCACTGCTGTGGCCTGCCAGCAATGCCGCTGCCCAGAACAATGACAGCCGCATGGTGTCGGGCCGCGTGGTGGAGGCGTTTACCCACGAGGTGGTGCCTAACGTCTCCATCAGTCTGCTCTCAGCTGCCGACAGTACCGTGCTCGCTACCTACCAGCCCGTAGGCGGCGACACGCTGCTGCTGAACCGCTTCGGCCTCTTCCAGTTGCCTGTCAAGGAGAAGGGCAAGTACCTCATCCGCACCTCGTGCATCGGCTTCAAGACCAAGTACACGCCCTTCGAGGTGAAGTACAAGCGCGAGGGCGATGTCGACGTGGGGCGCATTGAGATGAAGCGTGAGTCGCAGCAGTTAAGGGAGGTGACGGTTACGGGGACGAAAATCAAGATGGTGATGCGTGGCGACACCGTCGTCTACAATGCCGACGCCTTTAACCTGGCCGAGGGCTCGATGCTCGACGCCCTGATACGCCAGCTGCCGGGCGCTGAGCTGAACAAGGACGGCGAGATCAAGGTGAACGGCAAGAAGATAGACAACCTGCTGGTCGACGGCCGCGACTTCTTCGAGGGCGACCCCAAGGCGGCGCTTGAGAACCTGCCTGCCTACACGGTGAACAAGATCAAGGTGTTCGACCGCAAGGGCAAGCTCACGGAGATGATGGAGCGCGACATGAACGACAAGAGCTATGTGATGGACGTCCGCCTGAAGAAGCAGTACGCCATCAGTACCTTCGGCAACGTCGAGGCCGGTGCAGGCACCGACGACCGCTACGGGCTGAAGCTGACGGTCAGCCGGCGGGCAGGCATGCACCAGCTGTCGCTGAACGCCAACCTGAACAACCTGAACGACCAGAGCAGCCGCATGTTCATGAACGGCGGCATGGCCGACTTTGAGCCGATGGCGGCACAGGGCGTACAGACCACCCGCACCGCCAACGTAGGCTACAGCTACGGCGGCTGGGAGGACAAGTTCTCGGCAGGCATCAGCGTCAGCGGGAGGCACAACAACAACAACCACACCGACACATGGACGTCGAGCCAGACCTACCTCAGCGGCGGCGACACCTACGCCCGCTCGGCCAGCTATAGCCGCAGCCGCTCCACCAGCTTCAGCAGCTACGGCCATCTCAGCTGGTCGCCTAAGAAGCTGCTCACCACGGCCAGCTACAATGCCAGCTACTCGTCGGGCGACAACTGGGGCAACAGCCGCTCGGCTGAGTTCGACGCCGACCCTGCGGCGTACGGTGACCTGCTCGACGACCTCTTCCTGCATCCTGACATGTACCGTCAGCTGACCTTGAACCGCCGTGCCACCAAGAGCCAGAGCAACAACGAGAACCTGAGCATCGGCGGTAACCTGCAGACGCACGTCAAACTGTGGGCCGACGTGGTGTCGCTACAGGCAGGTGGCAACTACTCGCGCTCGAAGTCGCACAGCTTCCAGCTGCAGGACCTGAACTACATGAAGACGCAGGGGCTGCGCGACTTCCGCAACAACTACACCGACGCCCCTTCGACCAACTGGAACACGTCGCTCAGTGCCAACTACAACGTCGGACTGGGGCGTCATAACCTCCGCTTGGGCTATGCATACAGCCACACCTACAACGACAACGAGAACTCGCTCTACCGACTGGACCGCTTGCCGGGGCGCGACTCCACCTTCATCGACCTGCTGCCGTCGACTGCCGAGGCCCTGCGCAGTGTGCTCGACAGTCCCAACAGCTATAACTACACCCGCCACGACAACAGCCAGCAGCTGCATGCCGCACTGACGCTGGCCCCTCGTTTCCTGGGCGACGGCAACATCCTCTTGGAACTTCCGTTAGAGCAGATGCACACGCAGTTGGACTACTACCGCCAGACGCAGCAGTACCTCACCCAGAACCACTGGTTGCTCAATCCCAGCCTCAGTATAGAGTACGCCCCCAAGCACGAGGGCGGCGCCGTCTTTGTGGGCCTCGACGACAAACAGCCCGCCATCACACGTATGGCACTGAACGCCTCGTACCAGACCAGCGTGCCCGACATCATGACCATGGTCAGCTATGTCGACGACAGCGACCCGCTGAACGTGAGCTACTCAAATCCCGACCTGCGCAAGACGGGAACGCTGAGGCTCGGTGGCTACTTCTTCCGCATGGGAGGCCCCAAGATGCAGAACATCAACGTCAACCTGAACTACAGCCATACCTACAACGCCGTGGCCACCAGCATGGTCTACGACAAGACCAGCGGACGCACTACGACCAAGCCCGTCAACGTCGACGGCAATTGGAACGCTACGGTCAGTTTCGGCTATGGTCAGACGGCCAAACTCAAGAAGGGACTTTTGAAATTCGAGAACAATGCAGGTGTCTCCTACAACCACAGCGTCGACCTGAACAGCGTGGCGGGCGCCGCTGCCAGCACTGAGAGTATCGTCCATAACACCAGCATCGACGACAGGCTGACGGCCACCCTCCAGCTGCCTGCCGGCGAGGGTAGGGGCAACCACGAGCTGGGTGCCAGCATTGGCGGCTCGTACAACAACGTCACCAGCAGCCGCGATGACTTCCAGCGCGTCAATGCCGGCAACTTCAACTATGGTCTGCGGGCACTCTTGCAACTGCCCTGGAAGCTGCAGCTGTCGACCAGCATCGTCAACTACTGCCGCCGCGGCTACAGCGACCCCGAGATGAACCGCGACGAACTGATATGGGGTGCCAAGCTCAGCCGCCAGTTGGTAAAGAATGCGCTCACTGTCAGCATCGAGGGCTTCGATCTGCTGGGGCAGTTGAGTAACCGCCAATACAACATCAATGCTCAGGGACGCACGGAGACCTATACTAACATCGTGTCGCAGTACGTCTTGCTGAAACTGACCTACCAGTTCCGGAAGTTCCCCAAGGGCAAGAAAGAAGCCGATCCGTTCTTCTTCTGAAGCCCCCTTCCGGCCTCCCCCGACTGGGGGAGGAGACGCGGAGCTCCCAAAGAATTAAGCTTTTTTAGCTTACAATCCTGCAACAAAACGCGCACGACGTGCGTCTAACGGACAGAATTAAAGAAGTAATACAACCATATGATTCACTTACAAGACATTAACAAGACCTATCAGGGCGCACAGCCGCTACACGTGTTGAAGGGCATCAACCTCGACATCGCAAAGGGTGAGTTCGTCAGTATCATGGGTGCTTCCGGCTCGGGCAAGTCGACCTTGCTCAACATCCTGGGCATCCTCGACAACTACGACTCCGGCACCTACGAGCTGGCTGGTGTGCCCATCTGGAACCTCTCAGAGCGCAAGGCGGCCGACTACCGTAACCGCATGATAGGCTTCATCTTCCAGTCGTTTAATCTCATCTCGTTTAAGACTGCCGTGGAAAACGTTGAGTTGCCATTATTTTATCAGGGGGTATCCAGGCGCAAGCGTCATCAGATGGCATTAGAATATCTGGAGCGTCTGGGTCTGCTCGACTGGGCCGACCACTACCCCAATGAACTGTCGGGAGGACAGAAGCAGCGCGTGGCAATAGCCAGAGCACTCATCACCCGTCCGCAGA
This sequence comes from uncultured Prevotellaceae bacterium, assembly GCA_947169245.1. Classification (GTDB taxonomy): domain Bacteria; phylum Bacteroidota; class Bacteroidia; order Bacteroidales; family Bacteroidaceae; genus Prevotella. Next base: position 17,360 of record CAMVPA010000020.1, on the reverse strand, counting down.
TTATTCTGGCCGATGAGCCTACGGGCGCACTCGACTCGAAGACATCTGTGGAGGTGATGCAGTTGCTGAAGCGGCTGAACCAGGACGACGGCATGACCATCGTCGTGGTGACTCACGAGAGCGGCGTAGCCAACGAGACGAACAAGATAGTACACATCAAGGACGGCATCATCGGACAGATTGAGGAGAACCTGAACCACGATGCCTCGCCCTTCGGCAGCGGAGGCTTAATGAAATAACTATGCGTGATATATTAACAGAAATATGGTCGACGGCCCGGCGCAACAAGCTGCGTACGGCACTGACGGGTTTCGCAGTGGCGTGGGGCATCTTCATGCTCATTGTGCTGCTGGGAGCGGGCAACGGCCTTATCAATGCCAACCTGAAGCAGAGCGACCGCTTTCTCTCGTCGTCGATGGTGGTCTACGGCGGTTGGACGTCAAAGCCCTATAAGGGACTGAAGGAAGGCCGCGACATCCGTCTGCACGGACGCGACATGGAGATTACCGAGAAGGAGTTCTCTGAGAACGTTGACGAGGTAGGTGCTCAGTACAATGCGTCGTCTACCATCAGTCTCGGCCAGCAGTACATCAGTACGTCTATCAGCGGTGTTTACCCCAACCACACGAAGATCAACAAGACAGAGATGCTCCATGGCCGCTTCATCAATCAGATTGACGTGCAGGAGAGCCGCAAGGTGCTGGTACTGGGCAACAAGCAGGCCAAGGAACTGAAGTGCCATGTCGGCGACTTCGTGAACGTGGGTAATCTTGCTTTCAAGGTAGTGGGCATTTACAAAGAACAGGAGAATGGGCGTGCCGGTGCGTTCAGCAGCTACACTGCCATCAAGCGCATCTTTGGTGCCAACACCGACGATGCCGGCCGCATTGAGTTCACCTTCCATGGCCTGCCTACCGAGAAAGCCAACGAAGACTTTGAGAAGGACTACCGCCGGCGTCTGAACGCTGAGCACCAGGCCCATCCGGAAGACGAGGATGCCGTGTGGCTGTGGAACCGCTTTACGCAGAACCTGCAGATGGAGCAGGGCATCGGCATCATCCGTACGGCCCTCTGGATTGTGGGCCTCTTCACGTTGCTCTCGGGCATTGTGGGCGTCTCGAACATCATGCTCATCACCGTCAAGGAGCGTACCCATGAGTTCGGCATCCGCAAGGCCATCGGCGCCAAGCCATGGAGCATCCTGAAGCTGATTATCGTCGAGAGTGTCATCATCACCACCTTCTTCGGCTATATAGGTATGGTGCTGGGCGTGGCTGCCAATGAGTACATGGACGCGACGATAGGTCACGAGACCATCGACACCGGTCTGTTCAAGGCTACCATGTTCCTTGACCCCACCGTCGGACTGGATGTCTGTTTCGAGGCTACCGTGGTGATGATCATCGCTGGTACCATCGCAGGACTGATTCCAGCCTACAAAGCCAGCCGCATACGTCCTATTGAGGCACTCCGTGCCGACTAACCCTATGAGGCTCATGAGCCCCATAGGCCCTATAAGACAAAAAAACAAGAATAATGAGAATAGATATAGACAGTTACAGAGAGGTGCTCGACACCTTGACTCGCAACAAGGCGCGCTCGTTCCTGACGGGCTTCGGCGTCTTTTGGGGCGTGTTCATGCTCGTGGCACTGATGGGAGGCGGCAACGGACTGAAGGAACTGCTCCAGCAGAACTTCGCAGGCTTTGCCACCAATAGCGCCTTGGTGTGGGCACAGCCCACGAGCAAGGCATACAAGGGATTCCGCAAAGGCCGCATGTGGACCATGGACTACAAGGACGTGGAGCGTCTGCGTCGTGGTGTGCCTGAACTCGACGTCGTCACGCCCCTGCTCTTCTCGAACGGCGGCACTGCCTACTACGGCGACCGCAAGGCCACCATCGGTGTCAGCGGAGCCATGCCCGACTTCCAGCGCGTCAACGAACCGAAGATGTACTACGGCCGATATATTGACGAGGCCGACATACGCGACCACCGCAAGGTGTGCGTCATCCAGAAGAAGACCTACAAGGAACTGTTTCCCGGTGGCGGTGACCCTTGTGGCAAGCGCATACGCATTGACAACATCTACTACCAGATTGTGGGTGTCGACTACAACATGAGCGAGGGTGTCAACTTCAGTGGCGAGACAGGTACGGGTGTCACCCTGCCGCTGACCTTCATGCAGCAGGCCTACAACCGTGGCAATTCCGTCGACCTGATTGCTGTTACCGGCCGTCCTGGCGTAGTGATGTCGAAAATCACCGACCGCATCCGCGAGACCATCGCCCGTGCCCATACCGTCGACCCGACAGACGAGCAGGGCGCTATGGTGTTCAACACCGAGGTGCTGTTCCAGTTGCTCGACAACCTGTTCAAGGGTGTCAACTTCCTCATTTGGCTCGTGGGTCTCGGCACCCTGCTGGCAGGCTCCATCGGTGTGTCGAACATCATGATGGTCACCGTGCGCGAGCGTACCACAGAGATTGGTATCCGTCGGGCCATTGGTGCCACGCCGAGGGTAATACTCACGCAGATCATCTCCGAGAGTATCGTGCTGACGCTGGTGGCGGGTATGAGCGGCATCCTCTTTGCCGTGCTCATCCTTCAGATGCTTGAGTTGGCAAATACTGAAGACGGCATCCTGGCCGCCCACTTCCAGATAGGTTTCTGGATAGCCATCTTCGCCGCTCTCGTCGTTTCGGCGATGGGTGTGCTGGCCGGCCTCGCTCCGGCGGCCCGCGCCATGAGCATCAAGCCCGTCGACGCCATGCGCGATGAATAGTGTGTCGGGCGGTTTTGCCGCCCGAAAACCCAACGACAACAAATAAAAACAACATAACAATGAAAAAGTACAGCAAACTGATTATCGCGCTGATTATCGCGCTGATTTTCATCGGAACGTTCATGTTCCTGTGGCAGAAAAGCCAACCCAAGGAAGTTGTCTACAATGAGTTTACCCCGAAGACGGAGAACATCGAGAAGACAACGATTATCACAGGTAAGATTGAGCCTCGCAACGAGGTGAACATCAAGCCCCAGATTTCTGGAATCATTGCCGAGCTCTACAAGGAGCCTGGCGAGTATGTCAATGCCGGCGATGTCATTGCTAAGGTGAAGGTGATTCCTGACATGGGTCAGCTGTCGAGTGCCGAGAGCCGTGTGCGTCTGGCCGACATTAACCTGAAGCAGGTACAGGTGGACTTTGAGCGTGTGGAAAACCTGCACAACCAGAACCTCATCTCTGACGATGAGTTCGACAAGTCGCGCCAGCAGTTGCGTCAGGCCACTGAGGAGAAGTCGGCCGCTGTCGATGCACTCCAGGTGGTGCGCGACGGTGTGTCGCAGTCGAACGCCAAGGCCTCGTCAACGCTGATTCGTTCGACCATCAGCGGCATCATTCTCGACGTCCCTGTCAAGGTGGGTAACTCCGTCATCAACTCCAACACCTTCAACGACGGTACCACCATTGCAACCGTGGCCAACATGAACGACCTCATCTTCCGCGGCAACATCGACGAGACGGAGGTGGGACAGCTGACCATAGGCATACCGCTGAAGATTACCATCGGTGCCCTGCAGGACTTGCAGTTCGATGCCGCCCTGGAGTATATCTCTCCGAAAGCTACTGAGTCGAACGGCGCCAACCAGTTTGAAATCAAGGCTGCCGTGAAACTGGCTTCGCTGAAGCAGGAGAAAGACGGTAAGACCGTCCAGTTAGCCTATTCCGGCACCCTCCGTTCCGGCTACAGTGCCAACGCCGAGATAGTGCTTGACCGCGCTGAGAATGTGCTTACCGTGCCTGAGAGCGCCATCGAGTTCAGCGGCGACTCTACGTTCGTCTATGTCATCAAGGGCAAAGACAAGCTGAAGACGTATGAGCGCACGCTGGTGACCACAGGTCTCTCCGATGGCGTGAACATCGAGATTAAGAAGGGCATCACTGCCAAGGACAAGGTGCGTGGCCCGGAGATTATCACTGACGACAATAAAGACAAGTAATCCATGAAGAAGTTAATTCCTATATGCCTCATGGGGCTCATGGGCCCTATAAGCCTTCATGCCCAGCCCAAGCAGTGGACGCTCCGTGAGTGCTGCGACTATGCTGTGAGCCACAATATCAGCGTCAAGCAGCAGGAGAACCAGCTGCGCCAGCGCGAGCTGCAGCTGTCGACGGCCAAAAATCAGCGGCTGCCCGACCTCAGTGCTGGCACCAGCCAGAACTTCAGCTTCGGTCGCGGACTGACGGCGCAGAACACCTATACCAACACCAACACGTCGTCGACCTCGTTCTCGCTGGGCACCAGCGTGCCGCTGTTCACGGGATTCCAGATTCCCAACCAGGTGAAGCTGAACCAGCTGAACCTCGAGGCGGCCACCGCCACTCTGGATAAGGCGAAGAACGACATTCGCATGCAGGTTGCGCAGTCCTACGTACAGATTCTCTACGATATCGAGATGGCCGAGGTGGCCCGCCGCCAGATTGGCATCGACTCCATGCAGGTGGCCCGTCTGCAGGCGCTTGTCGACAACGGCAAGGCCAGCGGCGCCGAACTGTCGCAGCAGCAGGCCACACTGGCGCAGAGCAAGCTGACCGCCACCCAGGCTGACAACAACCTGCAGCTGGCCATCCTCAATCTGACCCAGCTCCTGGAGCTCCCCACGCCCGATGGCTTCACCGTGGTACGGCCGGTTATTGGGGCCAATGAGGCTAATGAGGCCAATAAGCCCCATGAGGCCCAACTCCCCTCCCCCGATGCCATCTACGCCGAAGCGCTCACCGTGAAGCCCGAGGTGCAGTCGGCACAGATAGGGGTGAAGGCTGCCGAGCGCAGCATTGATATTGCCAAGGCCGGCTACATGCCTTCGCTCAGTCTGAGCGGTGGTCTGGGTACCAACTACTACACCACCAGCGGCTTCAAGAGCGACGGATTTGCCAAGCAGCTGAAGAACAACTTCTCGCAGTACATAGGTCTGAACCTCAGCGTGCCCATCTTCAACCGTTTCCAGACGCGCAACAGTGTGCGCTCGGCCGAAATCGACCGTGAGAACCAACTCTTGCAGCTCGACAACACGAAGAAGACGCTCTACAAGGAGATTCAGCAGGTCTACTACAACGCTGTGGCTGCCAATGCCAAGTGTGAGAGCAGCGCTGCTGCCGCCCGCAGTAGCCACGACGCCTTTACGCTGATGCAGGCCAAGTACGAGAACGGCAAGGCCAACATCACCGAGTTCAACGAGTCGAAGAACAACTACCTGCGTGCTGAGAGCGACCTGGTACAGGCCCGCTATGAGCAGCTCTACCAGCAGGCGCTGATCCGCTTCTATCAGGGCAAGGAGTTGGAGTTTTGATGTGATGAAGTAGGAGGAATGAAAATGCCCCGGACTCGTGTGAGCTCGGGGCATTATTAGTGGTTTCTCGGCTGTGCCGAGTGCCTGCTTTTTTACTTCAGAACCTTACGTGCCACACCGTTCTCGATGACGATGTTCAGGCCACGCTTCATGCTCTGCTGGCGTACGCCGCCCAGGCTGTAGACAGCGTTCTGCATGGTGGTGTTCTGTACGGTGCTGATGCCGTCAATCTCACCGCCTTCAGCGTACTGCTTCGACTTCTCACCGTTGTTCATGAGGTAGATGTCGTAGATCTGGCCGCTCGACTTGGCAGCGGTGTGCAGCAGGCGTACGAAGACCTCGTCGGTGCCGTCATAGCTCAGCTGGGTCTTCTTCCAGTTGCGCTTGATGAGCGAGTAGTTCACGTCGCCCAGCTTCGTCCAGGTCTCGCCGTCGGCCGAGGTCTCAATCTGCATGGTGGGAATCTGGCCCTCGTTGCCGTTGCCGGCATAGACGATGACGTCGAACGGACCCTGATACTTCGCCGTGGTCTCCAGGCTGGCATTGAACGGGCCGTCGCTGGGCTGCTTGCCGAAGGTCAGAGCGTTCTCGGTGATGCCCATCTCGTCGTTCACGCCGATGGCATCCTCAGCGGTGTCGGGGTTACGCATGCTGGTGTCGCCGATGTTCCAGCCGATGTTCAGTTTCTCGAAGGTCATCACCTGTCCGATGGACTTCAGAATCCAGCCCTCAGCCTCGTAGGTCGATGCGGGCAGAGTCTTAGTGTAGATGGTAGAGTCGGTCACACCGTCGCTGGCCTTGATGGTTTCGGCAGAGGTCTCGTCCCAATACTTACCGGCGTTCTTACCCCATGTGAAGAAGTAGTTGGCGTTGATGATGGCGCCGCTGTCGTCGGTCTGCTGACCCTTGCCCTGCCAGTTCTCAGCGTCGGCATTGAAGTGGGCGATGACGTCCCAGCGTACGTTGCTGGCGTTGATGCCGTTGATGCCAATGAACTGCTGTCCGATCTCGCTGGCCAAGATGCCGTTGGCCTCACCGGCGAAGACGGTCAGCGTGGCGGGAGTCGTCAGCTCAAACGGCTCCGTGTACTTCACCGAAGCGGTGGTTGCCGACTGGCCGGCGTAGTTGTAGTAGATATCGACACCCTCGGTGGCGCAAGCCAGCGTGATGGTCGACTTACCCTGCTCGCGGGCTACGGCGATAGTGGGCACGGCAGCCTTGCTGGCGATGGTCACTTCCTTAGAAGCAATCTGGCTGTCGGTGAAGCCGTCGCCGGTAGCAAAGGCCTTGACGGTGGTAGCGGCAGTCAGCTCGAAGGGCTCGCTGTAGAGCGTGCTGGCCGTCGTCGGGTCGGTGCCGTCGGTGGTGTAGTAGATGGCCTTCGAGTTGGCAGCAGTGATGGTGACGATGGACTTACCATCCTCCTGCTTGAAGGTGATGGCGGGCGTGCCCACGGCAGCCACGTCCTTCTTGGTCTTGGCAGCAGCCACGATGGTCTGCGGAATCAGTGAGGTTACCAGATACTCGTTACCCTCGTCGTTGGGCACCAGATAGTAGGCGTTGCGGCCTGCGTTGTGAGCGTGGATGGCCACCACGTCGCCAGCCTTGGCCAGCACGGCGTCGTTGGCAGCATAGTCGCTCAGCGTGACGCCGGTGATGTTTTCGGCGTAGGTCAGTTCCTCGTCAGCACCCTCAAAGATGGCGTTTGTCGGGTCGACGATTGTCAGCGTGTTGGTGCTTGTGGGTGTAGCGGTACCCATACCGAAGACGTCGCTCAGTGCGGGGTTCAGGTTCACGATGGGGAAGAAGGCCACCAGCGGCTTCAGGGCCTCGGCCTGCTCGGCAGTCACGTTGGCGCCGATGACCAGTGCATCGAAGTCCTTCAACGACTCCAGTGTGGGAGCCTCAACTGTGGTCAGGTCGATGGTCGGCGTACCGGTCAGCATGGCGTAGGCCAGACCTTCCTCAGCACCGAAGTAAGCCACCTTCTTGGCCTCCTCAACCTGTTGGCTGCCGCCGTCACCTACCTGAATAAAGTAGATATGGCAACCGTTACTGGGCTGCACGTCAACGTCGACAGGCTCGCCGCCGGCCTCTCCGGGAATCGTCCAAGAGTATTCGGCGTATTCCTTGGGATAGTCGGCAGGGTCTTTGTCAAGTTTGGTACCGTCTACATACAAGTCGATACCACGTGCGTCGCTCGGTTTGTGCGATTCGATACCCATCTTGATGACTGTGCCGGGCTCAACTGCCGGAATCGTAAAGTGTACGGCGGTGGTCTTACCATTCAGCCAGAGGTAGGAATTTCCCTTGTACGGTCCCCACTTATTGGTATCAGTGGTAATGTTGTAATCGAAGGCCAAGGCAACCTTCTTGGCGTCGATGGCGGTCCACTTCAGACCTTCCAGTTCCTGAATGACGGCACCGCCAGCCATCAGGTAGCCATTCTCGTCACATGTTGCGGCAATCGAACCACCGATAACCCACATGCAGGCATTGTTGGGAACCACGTTCGAAGAGCCGTCGCCCTTCTCGTCGTTCGTCCAGTCGGTAGAGTTCTGAACCTGACTAACTGTCGTTGGACTCCATTTCGAGAAGTCCCACATCCTACCTTCTGCGTTGGCTGTCAGAGCCAGCACAAGCAGCAACGATAGCGTAAAGATTTTCTTCATAATCAGTTGTTTTAGTTAATAATTTATGTTATGGTTTGTTGTTCCTTTCAGATTGTAGTCTGCAATTTGTGCGCAAAGGTACGAAAAAAACGGGCAACCGCCAAGCGATTACCCGTTAAATTATTAGAAAGAGGTGTTCCCCGCCTCTTACTTCTTCAGTACCTTGCGAGCCACACCGTTCTCGATGACGATGTTCAGGCCGCGCTGCATGCTCTGCTGGCGCATGCCGCCCAGGCTGTAGACGGCGTTCCGCATGGTGCTGTTGCCGATGGTGCGTATGCCGTCAATCTCCTGCTGCTCGCCGTACTGCTGCGACTTCTCGCCGTTGTTCAGTACGTAGATGTCATAGACCTGAGCCTTGGTGCTGCCGCTGACGTGTGCCACGCGCAGGAAGACCTCACCTGTCTCCTCGTAGCTGGCCTTGGTGCGCTTGATGTAGCGCTGCGTGCCGGCCATGTTCAGCTTGGCCAGTGTGGTCCATGTCTCGCCGTCGGCCGAGGTCTGTATCTCCATGTTGCCACCCTCGCCGTTGTTGCCGTTGCCACAGAAGACGACGACGTCGAACGGACCCTGTAGCTTGCCGGTGGTCTCGATGCGACCCGTGTAGGGCTCGCCGCTGGTCTTGCCGCCGAAGGTGATGACACCCTTGGTGATGGCGTTGTCGATGCCGGCCGGCATGAAGTCAGTGGCCTCCTCGGCGAAGCGACCTGTAGCGCCGTTGCCCACGCCCTCGCCGGGAGCCAGCGTCAGCTCGCCCGTCAGCACCTGACCCTCAGACTTCAGCACCCAGCCGTTCTCGTTGTTGGGGTTGATGACGCGCAGCGCCTCGGGGTTGGGCTTGTACACATAGACAGTGGAGTCGTTGCCCTCGCTGTCCTTCACGATTTCCTCGTGGTCCACCTCGTCCGAGTAGTAGTTCCAGGCGCTCTTACCCCAGTAGTAGTAGGCGCTGGCATTGCCCGTGCCGCCGTTCTCGGTGTTGTCCACGAGCCAGTCGGTCTGGTTGGCGTCGAAGTGTGACAGGATGTCCAGGCGAATGTTGGTCTTGTCGATGCCGTCGATGCTTACCTCCTGGCTTGTTACGTCAGAGGGCAACATGTCGTCGGCCTCGGCCAGCACGTAGATGGTGGTGGGCTCGGTCAGCTCCACGGGCTCGGTATAGGCCTGTGACAGGGCACTGGTCTTGGCACCGTTGAAGTTGAAGTACACCTTGGCGCCCTCGGCAGCCGTGACGGTGACGGTCGACTTGCCCTGCTCCTTGGCAATGGCGATGGTGGGAGCAGCCAGCCTTGTGGCTATCTTCACCTCCTTCGAACCCACCGCACTGTTGGTGTAGCCGTCGCCGGTGGCCATGGCCTTGACGGTGGCGTCAGCGGTCAGCTCGAAGGGCTCGGTGTAGAGCGTGCTGGCCGTTGTGGGCTCAGTGCCGTCAGTGGTGTAGTAGATGGCTTTCGAGTTGGTGGCGGTGATGGTGACTATTGAGACACCGTCCTCCTGCTTGTAGGTGATGACGGGCGTGCCCACGGCAGCCACGTCCTTCTTGGTCTTGGCGGCAGCTACAACCACCTGCGGCACGAGGTCGCTCCACAGCTCGGCGCAGCCGTTGTCGGCGGGCACCATGTAGTAGGCGTTGCGCTTCTGGTTATGGGCGTGGATGGCCACCACGTCGCCGGCCTTGCCCAGCACGGCGTCCTTGGCAGCATAGTCGCTCAGGGTGATGCCCGTGATGGGCTCGGCATACTCCAGCGTCTCGGCCAGATTCTCGAAGGCACCCTCGGTCAGTGTCAGTGTCGTGGTCTCAGTGGCGGTGGCGGTACCCATGCCGAACGTCTCGCTCAGTGCGGGGTTCAGGTTCACGATGGGGAAGAAGGCCACCAGCGGCTTCAGAGCCTCGGCCTGCTCGGCCGTTGTCTCGGCGCCTAATACCAGCACCTCGTAGTCCTGCAGTGCCTCCAGCGTGGGCACCTCGTTCAGTGTGGTGAGCTCCATCAGACTGTTACTGCTCAGGAACTGGTAGGCCAGGTCGCCGTCGGTGCCCAGGTAGGCCACCTTACGGGCGTCCTCGAGTGCGGGAGCGTCGCCCTGGTCAATCATGAAGAAGGTGAAGTCGATACCGGCGTCGGGTGTCAGCTGGAACTGCACGTCGACAGAGTCGGTCTCCTCGGTCACCACCTTCCACACGAAGGTATAGGTGCCCTCGGAACCCTCCACCTGATTACCCAAGAAGATGCAGGCGCCGCCAGTCTGCGGTGAGCTCTCCTCGGCCTGGAACTGGATGTAGTTCTGCACCGGAGCAATACCACGGTTGGTGGCCGTGCTGTTGGCCGAGCGTCCCTGGATGGTGATCTTTTGTCCGTTGGCCAACTTCGGGAACGTAATCTTCGTGCCCTTACGCGTCAGACGCAGCTTGGTCGTGGCCAGATGTACGGAGTTGTCCTTGTTCTTGCCGATGTCGATGAGGAGACCGCGCAGTTCCTCGATGACTACGCCGTTGGCCTGCCAGTAGCCGTTGGCTCCCTGGTTCACGGCGTTCTTCCAGTTGTTGGTGTTGCCGTCGGCGTCGGTACCGTTACTGGTCCAGTTAGCAGCGTCGGCAGTGAGGTTGGCGATGGTTTCATCGCTCAATCCCTGTGTGAAGTCCCATGACTTCTTCTCTTGTGCGCAGACCCCTGCCACGAGCAGTGTCATCAGCGCCACGAGTGTAAAGAATCTCTTCATTTCTCGTTCGTTTTAGTTAATAATTAGGTGATTCCTGTAGTTTGTTTAATAAATCGGGGGCAAAGATACGAAAAAAACGGGCAACCGCCAAGCGATTACCCGTTAAATTATCAGAATAGGGCGTTCCCCGCCTCTTACTTCCTCAGAACCTTCCGCACCACACCGTTCTCGATGACGATGTTCAGGCCGCGCTGCATGCCCTGCTGGCGCTGGCCGCTGAGGCTGTAGACGGCGTTGTCCGTAGTGCCGTTGCCGATGGCGTGGATGCCGACAGCCTCGGAGCCGTCGTTGCCGCCAAAGAAGTGCAGGCGGAAATGGTCGAACATGCTCCAGTAGTAGGTGGGTGCGCTGGAACACTTGATGCCTATGCGCAACGAGCTGCCCGCCTTGTCGAGCAGGGCGCTGACGCTGCTGTCGTAGAGTCCCTTGGCGAAGTACTTCTCCGCGCCCGTCATGCAGTTGGGTATGTAGGTGCCGTCGCTCATCTGCTTGTCGCTGCCCCATCCTCCGTCGTTGAAGAGGGCGTTAGGCTGACGGTCGTCGCAGATGTGCTTGACGGCCGTCGCCGTGCTGTTGATGTAAAGCGATGTGGTGACCTTGGCCGTACCCTTGCTGTAAGCACTGTAGATGTCGTCGGCGCTGGCCACGTCTTCGGTGTGGGGCGTCTTGGCCAGCTTCCTGATGCGTGCCAGCATGTCGGCCAGTCCGGCACGAGCCTGGTCTATATTGCCGTTGTCGAAGTTCTGTGCCTCTTCGGCCGTGAGTATGAGCCAGCGTTGCGTTTTGGCACTCTTGGCAATGTTCCAGGCGGTCGTTCCTGTCTTACCGTTGGTTGTAGCGTACAGACACGGCGGGTTGGCGGAGCTCTCGGGGTGGATGATGTAGTAGCCGCGATGGCCGTCAACGTCGACACGTCCGCGCATCAGGTGGAAGTTTTGTGCCGACTGTGGCGACTGTGTCTTCTGGGTGCTGATGCCTGAAGAGTCGGTCATGTCGAGCGGGTTCTCACTGCTGGCGTTGGCACGGCGGTAGATGTCTATGGCCTTCTCCATGGCCACAATGGCGGCTGCCTGTTCCTCACCCGTGGCATCGGTCTTGGCGGCCACGGCCTTGGCGCCGGCGATGGCATCCAGCAACTGCTGAGCTTCCTTGCCCGTGGCGTTACTGTAGGCGGCGTCAGCTTTCTCAACGGCCTCATTCAGCTCGGCAGTGAGATTGTCGCCTACACGTATCAGCCGGAAGTTGTCGACAGCAATCCAGTTGCCTGACGCGTCCTTGGCCTCGAAGCCTATGGTGACGCTGCCCGCAACGTAGTTGAACGCAACGGTATAGTTGTCACGCACGGTGACAGTGGTCTGCTGAAGCGAAGAGTTAAGGGTTGCGAGTTGCGAGGTCTCGGCGAATATCCAGGCGCCGGTCTGTGCCGTGCTGGGCGTGTCCTCCTGAATGTTCTGTGCGGCCACCTTCAGCTCGTAGTTGCCGGCAGGCAGGTTGCGCAGTTCCTGCGCCAGCCGTCCTGAGCCCACGGCTCCCCACGTCCGGTCCATCGTTCCATGTACGTGTTACCGTCTTTGATGGAGAACACGCTGTTGCCTTGGGCGTTCATTCCCTTGTGCTCCCATCCGTCGGTGCCCTGTTCGAAGCTGGGGTTCGTGATGTACGAGGTGCAGTCGGTCTGCGCCCCTGTCGTAATGTTTATTTGGGCAAATAGTCTTTTCGCCATCTAAAAGTGAAAGAGCCTGCGACCTCGGTACTGCCACCGCTTAGAAGATAATATCGTGCACGACTCATCGTTAAACAAACTTAAAGTTTTGGATAAATCGCTTGCGATACGAACTTTTATCCTTACCTTTGCATCGTGAACGATATATTTAGGGTCCCTTGATAAGGGACGGCTATAATGCAGGGATTAATAAATAATAAATAAACTATGGCAAAGATTTATGATTTCAAGGCTCTCACGAGCAAAGGTAAGGAACTGGATTTCTCTCAGTTCGAAGGTAAGGTGTTGCTGATTGTCAACACAGCCAGCAAGTGTGGTTTCACCCCTCAGTTCGCAGGACTGGAGGCGCTGAATCAGAAGTACAAGGACAAGGGTCTGGTCATCATCGGCTTCCCCTGCAACCAGTTCAAGGAGCAGGATCCAGGCTCTGACGGACAGATTGAGGAGTTCTGCCAGTTGAACTACGGCGTGACCTTCCAGATTATGAAGAAGACCGACGTGAACGGCCCTGCCGCAGAACCTATCTTCGAGTATCTGAAGACGCAGGCTCCCACCGAGGAATATAACGGTTTGAAGGCCAAAGCTGCCAAGACACTCTTCAAGGCTATCAGCAAGAGTGTGGAGAAGGACAGCGACATCAAGTGGAACTTCACCAAGTTCCTCATTTCGAAGGACGGTGAGACCATCAAGCGCTATGCGCCCACCACAGAGCCGAAGGATTTTGAGAAGGACATAGAGGCCATGCTGGCTTAGACACAGTTCTACATACCAATTCCTGCCGGCATGAACGACAGACTCTCAGCCTGTCCGTTGAAGCTCGAAGACTATCAGCGTCTGGCACAGGAACTCGATTCAATTATTGATACACTTAAAAACAAATAGATTATGGCACATCAATGTGAAAATTGCAAATTGCGAGCTAATTACGACAAGAAGCCGAACTCTCTGATGGGACGTTTTTGGCGTTGGCACATCAACTTCTGTCCGGGCTGGAAAGCCTATTTCACCTCTCTCCCTGCTGACCAACAGCAGGCACTACGCGAAAAGTATCAGTTCACAAAATATCAATAACAATTTAAAACATAATAATTATGGCAAAAATGAAATGCCCCTGTAAGTACACTTACGACCCGGAGAAGGGAGATCCCAAGCAGGGAATACCTCCCGGAACCCCGTTTGAAGACCTACCCGATACGTGGCGCTGTCCCCGTTGCAAGCGCAAGAAGGAGAAATTCGTACCCGTAGAAGAATAAACAGCCGCCGACACGCCCCACCATGGGAGCCTGTCGGCGGCTGTTCCATTGTTATTCTGTGTCACTCTGGCGTTGAGATCTCTGTCCGTCTTTCTCTCTGTGCCGTTCACCGTCCTTTCTTTTTTTGAGGGTTAAACAATTTGTTTACTATTCGCGCCGTCTCTAAGAAAACCTCCCCGCCGCCCGTCGCGACTGGGCGAGCGGGGGAGGACACATCATAGAAACAACGTGTGGGGGATGATAGATTTGATATATTTCAATCCCACCAGTCACCGTAGAGCACCCCCTTGTCGTTCACTTTTTCCTTCAGGCGTTTCCAATCAAAAGGAAGATATTCATCATCATCCCAGACGTTAATTAGGATATAGAACCCGTTCTCGTCCATGATGGCATCGATGGTCATCGACTTGCGAGGCTCGTCAATTTCATACATATTCCTGCATGATTCTCCCCTGAACATCCTTGCCAGATTCAGAGGTTGGAAGTATTCGTCGGAATAGATGGTATAGGCTTCCTTGGGATGATCTGCGATATACTGGCGCACGCATTCCATCACTTGATGGAGCATCGTCTTGGCCTTTTCCTCGGAAGTAAATTTATAAACTGTCAGATGGTTGTCGCCTCGACGGCGTACACTTCTCTCAGCCCTTAGATAACCATCAAATTTATGACTATCGTCAAATACATCGACGGTGCTGTCGTGCTGACAATGTATCTCGTGGCGCTTGATGGTTTTGTCTTCGAACAATGGTTGTATGGCCTTGTGAAGGGCGTCGACGTCAAAATCCTTGGTGGCATAATAGGTAGTATCGACAATGGTGTTGACCCTGAGTTCACCAAATCCAATGGGACCCATACGATTCTTAAGTCCACGGTCAGAATCGGTATAACGGAAATGAACCATCTCGGGCAACTTGCCAGTACCATAGCTGTCATTTTCCCGATACTCAAATTTCTTAGGTATCGGTTCGTTTTCATAAGGCTTCAGGGCGATGGTGGTGATAATGGTGTCGTGTCCGTTCTGATGATATTCGTAGCTGTAGCTCTCGGCAGCATCTTCAGCCAGTTCGCTGAGCGTCCTCCGAACTATATGAAAAGCTTCTCTCGTCTTACGCCATTCTGCACGTATAACGCTGTCGGCCTTTGCATCGAGCGGTTTTTTCATATAATCTATTGTAGGTTCAGGCCCTTCGTTATTAAGTCCAAAGTTGAACTCGTAGCGCTTACGGAGTCCCTCCTGATTTTTATTGCTGAGGGTGTAGTATTTCACCAAGCCATTAGCCTTCAGATAGGCATAGAGGCTTTCTAACTTTGGATTTTCCTGAGCGAAACAGCCCAGTTGCATTGCTGCGATTATGGTTAAAAGAAAAATACGTTTCATATCTGTTTTCTGGTTTTTATTTTTCGTTTTCTTCGTACATGCTTATCATTCGTTCGCCGCGCATGCGTATCTGGCGAATCTCTTCATCTGTATTGATGTCCTCCACCTGCGGCTCATCGGCATTGAGACTTGCCAAGAGCAGTTCCATCCGAGTCTCCTCGCTCATCTGAACGGGTTCGTCTTGGGGCTCGTCCTTGACTACTTTGCGAGGTCTTTTGGCCTTCTGCCGCTTAGGAGTCTCAACATTTACGCTGACAGGCTCTGGGGTACTTTCCGCTTGTTTCGTTTCTGCGGCTTTCGGCGTCACAACCTTAGCCACAAGTGGTTTTTCCTCTGAAGCAGGTTTAGGAGGCATCAGGAACATCACCACGAATCCCACTACGCATGCGGCAGCCAGCCAAGGCCACATCCTGACGATGCGACGGGGCTTTAGCTCTTGGCGAGCTTTCTCCATCACCTCCTGCTTCAAGGTGTTAGATGCCTTGAACTCGCATTGTGGTTTGAGCAGTTGCTCGATGTCTTCAAAATCGTTCATATCGTATCTCCTTTCTTTTTCATCATTTGTTGTAAGTGTTGAATGGCGTAGCGGTAGCGCGATTTCGCCGTGGCCTCTGGTATGTCTTGCAGCTCGGCAATCTGCTTGAATGTCAGGTCGTCGTAGCACTTTAGTCTTACGATTTCCGATTGCTCTAACGGAAGCGAATGGAGCAGACGATTGATTCGTATGAACTCTTTGTGTATCTGTCGGTCACTCTCGTCAATAGGCACCTGTTCGGCCATTTCGAGCGGCACCACCCTGAGAGGCTTTTGTCGCAGGTAGTCTATACACGCATTGTTGATGGCTCGGATGAGATACTGTTCCACGTTATCCAGATTGGTCTTCTCGCGCAATCGCCGGAATACGCTCAGCAGCACCTCCTGCACCACATCCTCGGCATCCTCCCTAATGCCGATGCGCATATAGGCAAAACGGAACAGCCAGTCTTGCCGTTCTCCGACAATCCTTTCCATTTCCTTCAGCAGCTGTTCCGTTTCCTTGTTCACCGTTTACTTCGTTTATGATGTGTGATGTGAATGACCCCTTTTCCACAAGGGTCTCTACATATAGAAACGTAAAGATGCCAGAAAAGATTTAATTGTTCTCCACTTTTTTCAAAAAAAGGCATCGACCTCGCATTTTGTGTGGTTGATGCCATATGTTCGTAAAGGAATGTACGCTTCCTTATGTCGTTCTATGTCTGTCGGTCTAATTCCCGAGCAAAACTTTCAGTCTGCCTGTCAAAAAGATTTATCTAATCGTTGTTCCATTTGTATATGGATTTCAAGATGTCATTGCCACAGCGGCTCGTTCTCCCATCCGCGAGGGAAGTAACTGATGTGGTTGAGGACGCCCAGTGCTTCATCCTCATTCTCAAAAATAAGCCCCCGCTGCTTCAGTATGTTTATCTGTTCAGCGAGGGTGATGGGCTGCTTTGTATATTCCATATTAAAAGAAACGTCCCACCCTGGTCCGCTGGTCTTGCGACGAGAAGCGTGGTGGGATTTGTTGCTGCAAAGGTAGTGCTTTTATTCGAAACAGCCAAACATTTCGAGGGGAAATTCTATTATTTGGGGGAAAAGCGGGCGAGGATGCGAAATATCCTCATGCTCATATCGTTTCAGACAACTTTTGTGTTGTCTCAGATTTGGATTTGTGGGAAAAACAATGTACCTTTGCCGTCGAATTGCGATAATAAATGACAATGAATTTTCATCCTTTGACGTTGTTCGACCGCGAGGCGATGCAGACGGTGACGCTGCACTCGGGGCGGCGTAACTGCAACTACACCTTTGCCAACCTGGTGGGGTGGAAGTTTCTGTTCGGCACCGAGGTGTGCGTGCTGGAAAACGCCGTGGTGCTGCGCTATACCTTCAAGGGCCAGCGAGCGTATATGGTTTGTACGTCAGAAGCGTTGTCGCAGGAACTGATTGAGGCGTTATTGGATGATAGCAATGGAGATTTGACATTGATTGGGCTTGAAGACTCACAAGTGCCACAATTATCAACTTTGGCTTCGCCGAAGATGCTCACGCTCGGCATAGTTCAAACGAGCTTGAACTCTGCACTCACTCAATCGCATCTTTCAATTTCCGTTGACCCCGTTCGTGACCAATACGATTATATCTATCGTCGTGCTGATCTCGCAACGCTTCATGGCAGACATCTTGATGCCAAGCGCAATCACATCCATCGTTTCCGTGCGGAACATCCCGATTTTGAAT
>CAMVPA010000019.1 GCA_947169245.1 uncultured Prevotellaceae bacterium | reverse complement strand
TTTTTGCCGGTGCGGCGATGGTCGAGCGGTTTGAGTGGGTGCTGGGCTTGTTCGGCCTGTTCCTGCTCTATACGGGCGGCAAGATGTTCACGCACGACGAAGATACACAGACTGATCCCACGCAGAACATCATCGTGCAATGGTTCCGTAAGGTCTATCCAGTGACCGAAAAGATGCACGGCGAGCGGTTTTTCATCATGGAGAATGGCCGACGGCTAGCCACACCGCTCTTTGTCGCCCTGCTGGTCATCGAGACCACTGACGTCGCTTTTGCCGTCGATAGCATCCCCGCCGTGTTCAGTGTCAGCCGCGCCCCGTTCATCGTACTCACCTCCAACATCTTCGCCATCCTCGGCCTCCGCGCTCTCTACTTCGCATTGGCAGCAGTCGCCAAATACTTTACCTATCTGAAGTACGGCCTCGGCATCATCCTCATCTTCGTGGGAGTAAAAATGCTGCTGGCGATGAACGAGTACATCAACGACATCGGCTCCTTGTTGGGTATGAACTTAAATATGCCGCTCATCGAGGTGCCCACCCCCGTCAGTCTTGCCGTTATCTTTGGTGTCCTCGTCCTGTCAATGCTGCTGTCGGTTGTGGTTACAAAGCGAAAACATTGACAAATCAGCATTTTTTCGTTGTTTTTTCGTACCTTTGCCCCAAGATATGGAGAAGAAACAGATACTAATCGTTGATGACGAGCAGGACTTGTGCGAGATTCTGCAATTCAACCTGAATGTGGCGGGGTATGGGACTGACGTGGCCTTTTCCGCTGAGGAAGCAATTGGCAAAGGGATTGAGCAATATGACTTGCTGTTGCTCGATGTAATGATGCCGGGGCTATCGGGCTTCGAACTGGCTCAGAGGTTAAAGACGGATGAAAAGACGACGCACATACCTATCATATTTATTACGGCTAAGGACGCGGAGGATGACACACTGCAAGGGTTTGGGCTTGGTGCTGATGACTACGTGACAAAGCCGTTCTCCGTTCGCGAAGTGGTGGCGAGGGTGAATGCCGTACTGAGGAGGAATCCCATCCAAAGGGAGGGGAGCCTTAAATACGAAGGATTGGTTGTTGATACAATCAGCAAGGCAGTTACTGTAGACAATACGAAGGTAGAAGTCACTCGCACGGAGTTCGACTTGCTGGCACTGCTCCTGACCCATCGCGGACAAGTGTTCTCGCGACAGGAACTGCTTGACCGTGTATGGCCCGATGATGTCATTGTGACCGAGCGCACGGTGGATGTCAACATCACCCGGTTGCGCAAAAAGTTAGGCAACTATGCCTCGTGTATTCTTACCCGCCAAGGATTCGGCTATTATTTTGGAAAATGAAAAAATTGAGTGAAGGAAAACGGATGTGGGCGTGTGTGATGGGAATATTTCTCGTCTATGCCGTCATATTCATCCTGTTCGAGGACTACGACAAGCACTTTCTGCAGCCGTTTGACGAGGTGAGCGACTGGCATCTGCTCTTGTTCTCCGTCGTGGTGATGTGCTGCCTCGGCTGGCTGCTCTACCGCTATGCCCACAGGATGGACGAGCGCATCAGTCGCGAACAGATGGAAAAGCAGAACCAGATGCGGCGCCAACTGACGCAGAACATCGCCCACGAACTGAAAACCCCCGTGGCCAGCATCCTCGGCTATACCGACACCATCCTCGACAACCCTGACATTGCCGCCGAGACGAAACACCAATTCATCCGGCGCACCAATGATCAGGCCCGACGGCTGACGGCTCTGCTGCAAGACATCTCCACGCTGAACCGCATGGACTATGCACCCGATATGCTGGCGATGGAGCGAATAGACATCTCGCGGATAATGGCTGACATTGCGGAGGAAACGGCTCTGGTGGTCGGGACGAAGCAGATGCGACTGAACAACTGCCTGCCTGAGGACGTCTGCGTCCAAGGCAACTGGTCGCTCGTATATAGCATTTTTCGCAATCTTGTGGATAACGCCATCAACTACGCGGGTAATGGAGCATCAATAGAGATTTCTGCTGAAGACCAAGGCTCCCATTGGGCATTCACCTTCCGCGACAATGGTGTAGGAGTCCCAGCAGAACATCTGCACCGCATCTTTGAACGTTTCTATCGTGTCGATAAAGGCCGTAGCCGACAGATGGGCGGCACAGGCCTCGGCTTGGCCATCGTCAAGAATGCCATCCTTCTGCATGGCGGTCAGATAAGTGCTAAGAAAGCTGATGGCGGCGGACTGCAGTTTGACTTTACTTTAAGGAAGCAATATGTTTGTCCAACCTGCCAATGAATCGCCTCTGACCGCCTCAGACCGTGCGGTTTATTTGGCTAAAAATAGTTAAGGATGATGCAAGTAATTGAAAATCAGTATAGAATCGTCGGAAACCAAGTTTTCAACGAGGATGAGTATTAATCGGTTCTCGTAGGCGTAAGTAACTGAAAATCAACGAGGTGTGCAAATTATTATTTTTTGCACACCTCGTTTTATGTGCAAAATATGCCATTTTATTTTTGAAGATTGGCGGGTGTATCCTTTTTAGTCACCATCAGCAGCAATTGTCTTAAGCGTCTTGATGATAAGGGCAATATTATAGAGGAAACTCAAAAAAACACGAAATGATAAGTTTTATTTCGAAAATATTTCCTAATTGTTTGCCTGTTAGGAAAAAAAAACGTATTTTTGCAGTCAGGTTTGGATTAGTAAAAGAAAAATTTGAATGACAGAAATGAAACAGCAGCAATACTGGACTTTGCGGATAAGGCCTCACGAGCAATTGTGGCATATTGACCTGGGCGAGATATGGCGTTACCGCGATCTGGTAGAGTTATTCGTCAGGCGCAACATCGTGGTGCAGTATAAGCAAACCATCCTGGGGCCGCTGTGGTACCTGATCCAGCCCGTCCTCACCGTCCTCATGAACATGGTGGTGTTCGGCGGCATTGCCAAGATGAGTACCGACGGCATGCCACAGGCCCTGTTCTATATGGCGGGCAACGTCTGCTGGTTTTATTTTGCCGACTGTCTGAATCAGTCGTCAAATACGTTCGTTGACAACCAGGGCATGTTTGGTAAGGTTTATTTTCCCCGCTTGGTAGTACCCATTGCTGTGGTCATCTCCAATCTGCTGCGGTTTACCATTCAAGTCGGACTGTTTGTGGCGCTCTATTTGTATTTCTTTGTGAGCGGTGCTCCGATAGCCCCCAACTGGGCATTGCTGCTCATTCCCCTGCTGATAGTGATGATGGCAGGCCTGGGGCTTGGCTTTGGCATCCTGATTTCCTCGATGACCACCAAGTATCGCGACTTCACCATCCTCTTCACTTTCATGGTTCAACTCTGGATGTACGCCACCCCCATCGTCTATCCCCTCAGTATGGTGGAGAATGGCACGCTCCGCACGCTGATTCTGGCCAATCCGATGACCGCCGTCATTGAGGCGTTTAAGTACGCCACGTTGGGACAGGGCTATTTTTCTTGGTTCGCCTTAGGCTATAGTTTCTTGTTTATGAGTGTACTGCTGCTATTCAGCGTCGTTATATTTAATAAGGTACAACGTAATTTTATGGATACTGTATGAAGGCAGTAGAGTTTAATCATGTAGGCAAGCAATATCGCTTAGGATTGGTGTCAACAGGTACGTTCAGCCACGACCTGAACCGCTGGTGGACTATGAATGTACGTGGAAAGGAAGATCCCTATCTGAAGATTGGTGATACCAACGTCCGTTCCAAGAAAGGTGAGAGCGATTTAGTATGGGCATTGAAGGACATCAATTTCAGCGTGGAGCAAGGCGATGTGGTGGGCATCATCGGCAAGAACGGTGCGGGCAAGAGCACCCTGCTAAAACTGCTCTCCCGCGTGACGGCCCCTACCATTGGCGAGATCAAGGTCTGTGGACACATTGCCTCCCTGCTTGAGGTAGGCACAGGTTTCCATCCTGAGATGACGGGTCGTGAAAACATTTATATGAACGGTGCCATCATGGGCATGACGAAGGCAGAAATCACCCGCAAACTCGACGAGATTATCGATTTCTCAGGTTGCGAGCGATATATCGACACTCCCGTCAAGCGCTATTCCTCTGGTATGAAGGTGCGCTTGGGCTTTTCTGTTGCAGCCCACTTAGAGCCAGAAATCCTCGTGGTCGATGAGGTACTCGCTGTTGGCGATGTCGAGTTCCAGAAGAAGGCCATCGGCAAGATGCAGGATGTATCGAAGGGAGGAGGCCGGACTGTGCTGTTCGTCAGCCATAATATGGCGGCCGTGCAGAAACTCTGCAAAAGAGGTATCCTGCTCGAAGATGGTACAGTGAAATATTCAGGCGGCATTGAAGACACGATCCGAATGTACATCGATGATGGCACCACACCCTCGCAAAGCGTGTTCTATGATGATTTGTCAGCGGCCCCTGGCAATGACAAAGTTCGCATCAAGTCGTTTGAGGTGCTGCCGGTAAAAGGCGACGTGGTAAGCGTTGCCTCGGGAATTCACTTCCGATTGACATTTATGAATTACGTTCCCAATATTCATTTGGATGCTGTTTTTCGACTATATACAGCAGACGATACCATCATATTCCATAGTGGAAAAGTTGTCAGTCCACAGCACGACTCGAAGATAGGTGAATATATCTTGGATTTCTCTCTGCCGCCATTTATGCTCAATCACGGTAAGTATTATATGTCAATCTGGTTTGGGGAGAATAATAAACACCTGGTATGGGGTAAATATTTCCATCCGTTTGTAATAGAAGACTCGTTTTACGAAGATCCGTATTTGAGTAAAACGCTGCCAGGCATTCTTAAATTAGAATTGAATGTTTCCTCACATTTTAGAAAATAATCTGTATATGGTAAGTGTAATTATAGCTACACATAAAAGAAAAGACCTTCTCATCTTCGCACTTGAGAAAATCTTTCAACAGAAAAATGTTGAAATGGAGGTTGTCGTCGTAAATGACATTGAAGAACCAGATGAAACAGATGGGATAACGGATTTATTTCCTAATATCATATATATAAAACAAGCATCTTCGATAAAGGGACCGAGTGACAGTCACAAAAAAGGATTCTCTATAACCACAGGTGAATATGTTTACATGCCAGATGATGATGACTATTTATTAGATGACCATTTCTTAGAGAAATCCATATCGATATTAAGAAATGACCCTACTATTTCTTTCGTATCGGGCAATGCCAGACTGCGATATGATGATGAAAACAGAAATGCCATAAAATGGAAAGATACCAATATTAACTTGTCTGGGAAAATCGGCAGGAAAGAATATTTGCAAGAGTTTCAACATAAATATATGAAGCCGTATTCAACTGTATCAACGCTATTTAGGAGAACAGCCTTAAATGCGAATATGATAGAGATGAATGATTCTTCGATTTATATTGAAGCCCTTTTTAATGGAGACGCATATATCTTAGATGACATGGTGGCTTGTTATAGAATCGCAGCAAAAGGTCAAAATCTGTCATCAGCAGCAACTATAGAATTTATTGTTGATGTCCTAAAGCAGAAAGAGCAATTTTATTTTAGATCAATTAATTATCTTCCACGTTCCAAAGATTTCTGGTATTATCTCTTTTCAGTTACCTATATATTTTTTTCAAAAAAAGCAGCATCTAAGAAGGAAAAATATGATTTGATAAAATGGGGTTTAAAACATTCTCACGGCAGTGTCAAGATCATTTCGTTCTTGTTGAAAGAAACACTGAGACTATGCGGTTTTAGGAATTATGTGAAATCAATTTCCCGCATTATACGTGTAGCATTACGGGAACTCAATGACATTGGCTGGTTTCTTAAAAGAAGAGTTTTTATTACTGCCTGGTGCAGATTTGATGGAGACAGAATGATCCATAACAATTGGGGTGATGACATAAATGTATTGTTCTTTGAGAGTATCTCTAAATATAAATTCAAAGTTATTAAATCTTCACACATTATACCTCTATTTTCGCTCAATACATATAGTTGCATAGGCTCTATATTGGGTGAAAATCGCTATTTCTATTTTCCATCGAAGAAATATGAAGTATGGGGGAGTGGTTTCCTGGAAAAAAAGGAGGGGCCAATAAGTATTCCGAAGAAGGTACATTCAGTGCGAGGGCCGTTGACCAGACAAGAATTATTGGGGCATGGAATTGAATGTCCTGAAAGATACGGAGATCCAGCGCTCTTGATTTCAAGATATTACCGTCCGAGTTTTGAGAAAAAGTATTGGTTAGGTATCATACCGCATTTTGAAGATATTGATAATCCTGCTTTGACAGATTTTTGCAGGAGTCATCCAGAAGTACTTGTAATAAAAATGCGGGGCTATGACGACTGGTTGGATATTCCCCGCCAGATATGCAGTTGTGAAAAGATTATCTCAAGCTCGCTCCATGGTTTGATCATGGCAGACAGCTATCGTGTGCCAAACATGTGGGTCCGCTTTTCTGACCATTTAGACGATTTTAAGTATTTGGATTATTTTGCAAGCGTTGGCCGAACGGAAACGACGGCCCATTATGTGCGAAGTGAAGCCGACATTGAAAAAATCGTAATCAAGGATTTTCCCATTGCAGCAAGTGATAAGATTGATTATAAAGGAATTTTCGATGCCTGCCCGTTTAAAGAGAAATTGACAGACTACAGAACTTTGATACAGAAACTACCGGAGTACAAGAGCTTTGCTGAGAAAGAAACTCATTACTTTGCCAATGAATATGTGAATTGCGAAGCTGAGCTGGATGAGGTAATAATGCGGCTTAAGGCTTCAGAACAGAGCCTGATCTTCAGAGGTGCCAGTGAAGCGAACTGTAAGATGTTTGCATCGTCACAGCATCACTGGCAGCAAAAGACCGATTGGGTGGCAAGAATGGGGAAAGCCGATTATCATGATTTTGTGGAAGAAATAATACGCCGGGCAGAGTGCTTGAGTGAAGTCCAGGGTTATATGCAGCAACAAAACTTACACACAAATGACGTGGTATTGTTTGCACTTATGCAGCATATTGGCGCACCGTCTCCTGTAATTGCTTTCTCAAAAAGCCTACTGACAGGATTATTCTTCGCTTCCGACTGGGATGATAGCAAATGGACTGACAGCAGAGACAAAGGAATAGGCGACTATATTTCACTCTATTATATTTCAAAAGAATTTGACGGGAACGGGGTTTCTGTACAAAGTGTTATGCAGCGGATGACGGCTGACACAGAGCGTATAGAGCCAGAAACAATGTTCATGATGAACAACACGGTTGACGAACCGTTGGTTGAGGTAATGAATAGGCAGTCGAAGCAAAAAATGTTTTGCTGTGTCAATATCCATAAGAAACTGTTGCCTTATTTGAGAGACAAGTATTTGAAGCCTGCCGGCAGGACACGTGAGGCCGTAAATGAAAGCTGTAAGCAGAATGTAGTGAATTTAACGAAGGCAATAAAGATATTATCATAGTTTATGAAAGACTTGAAAAAACCTCGTAATTTATCTCTGTCAGACTTCCGGGAATGTGCTCGTCCATATGCAGAGCGAATAGCATTTTTAGATTACATCCGCGTGATTGCCTGTCTGTTAGTGATGGTTGGTCACGCCAATGGTAAATTTCTGGGTGGTGGGCAAGCCCTCTTGATTGCAAACGAAGACATTCGCCTTTGGATATCAGTCTATGATGGATTCTTTTGTCGTATATCCGTACCGCTGTTTATGATGACTTCAGCCTTTCTGTTAGTACCCTTGAAATCCGGTGTGACGATGAGCCAGTTTTATCATCGGCGCTTCTTGCGCATTCTGCCTCCTTTCATTTGCTTCTTAGTGCTTTATGCCGTGTTGCCTGCAACTTGGGGGGCATTCACCTGGAGCAAGGCTATATCTCAACTTCAGATGGTGCCCTTCAACTTCCCTATGAATGGAGCTCATTTGTGGTTCATGTATCCGCTTATCAGTATCTATCTCATTATCCCCGTGGTGTCTCCTTGGCTCGAAAAGTCCAGCGCCAAAGACGAATTGATCTTCCTTGGCATATTTGCCTTCTCGACATTCATCCCTTGGCTGCACCGTTATGTGTCGCCCAAACTCTGGGGCGAATGTTTTTGGAATCAGTTCCATGCTTTGTGGTACTGCTCAGGCTTTTTAGGTTATCTCGTTTTGGCTCACTACTTACGTGTGCATCTGAAATGGAATCAACGGAAAAGATTGCTCATTGGCTCTATTTGCTTCTTACTTGGCGCTCTTTTTACTGCATGGAGTTTTTGGTGGAAAGCAGTGCCAGGCATACAAATAACGAGGTTGGCGTTGGAATGGTCGTGGGGGGCATGCACGCCCAATGTGCTCCTTGCTACTTTTGGTGCCTTCCTGTTGTTCACCTGTATCCAGAAGGCTCCCCGGTGGATTAACGGTCTCGCCAAACTCTCCTTCGGTATGTATCTGATGCACATCTTCTTCCTCACATTTATCGCAGAATGGATCATCGGCGGCGATGTCGCCCATCCGCAGTTGCCCGTATGGCTGGCGATTCCTGTTATCGGCCTGCTCACGTTCCTGTGTTGTGTAGTCACTACGAAACTCATCTCGCTGATTCCTGGTAGTAAATTCGTGATAGGTTAACATCGATAAAATATGGGTGTACCACAGATTACAGTTATCGTTGCAGTGCATCAAGCTGAAAAGTATCTTCACAGGTGTCTGGACAGTATAGTAAACCAGACGTTCTCTGATTGGGATTGTATTCTTGTGGATGATGGCAGTACAGATCGGAGTGGGGTTATTTGCGATGACTATGCTGTGAGAGACTCACGGTTTAGAGTCATTCATCAAGCCAATCGTGGTGTGAGTATCACAAGGCAAGTGGGACTGGATGCCGCAAAAGGCGAATATATCATCTTTGCTGACTCTGACGATTGGGTAGAGGCAGAATGGTTGGAAAAACTACATCGAAAGATTATAGCCGACAATGTTGATATGGTGATATGTGACTTTGAACATATTTGCGCCGAAAAGACAGCCTATCATAAGGGGTGTGGCGCGTCAACGGATAATACAGACTTATTAGCGGAGATGGTCCGAATTGGTAAATGGGGCTATTGGGGAACCTTATGGAATAGACTTATAAGGCGTGAGAGTTTCAGTCGCTATCAAGTGTCTTTTCCTCCAGACATGTCATTTATGGAGGATGTGTATGTGGTCAGCAAATTGCTGACTTATCCCATAAAAGTTTCGCATTTACCAGAGGCCTTGTACCATTATGACGCTACAGTAAATGGCGACAGTTTAACAAAGTCGATAAACGACCAGTACTATCACTCCATAATGGTATATGTCAATTCGTTTTCTCCGATTTTGTCAAGTAGCAGATTCGACGAAGCATGGTATCAGTTGAAAAAGAGAGTGAAAATGAATTTGTTTAGTTCGCAAGGACAGTCTAGATATGAGTTTAAGAATGTATATCCAGAAATCAATGAGCGACTAATAGGAGAATTTGAACCATCAAGATGGTGCTCAAAAAACAGATGCATCATCATGTGCCTGCGAGGGCACCAGAGGATAGGGTTTTTCTTGTATGATGTTTTAACAAAACTAAAAAGACATATCAGATGGATAAAAAGATAGACATTGCAGTTTGCACAGATGAGCGATTTTTCATGCCGACAGGCGTGATGATGATCTCGGTGTGTGAGAATAATCCGGAAACGGATATTGTATTCCACATCATTGTGGATGACAATGTGCAGACAGGAGTCTGTAAGGATTTGCAAGCGCTCATGGCTCCTTACAGTGGGAAGTCTGTAGTGTTCTACAACACGAAAGGTGCGATTCAAAATAAAGTTTTTCCAAAAGGCATGAACAGAAACGATATAACCAAAGCGGCCTATTATCGCCTGTATCTTGCAGAACTGCTTCCACAGGAGTTGGACAGGGTACTGTATTTGGATGGTGACCTCATAGTGAGGCATTCACTCTCGCCTTTATGGAACATTAACTTGGAAAACAAAGCATTAGCAGCGGTCAGCGATGCCAGCAGTGGACTTATAGAATTTTACAACCGTCTGAAATATCCCTCTGAACTGGGCTATTTCAATTCTGGTGTGCTACTTGTCAATCTGAAATACTGGCGAGAGCATCAAGTGTTGAGAGATTTCGAGTCATGTATGGAAAGATGTGCTGACTCGATAAAATACTGGGATCAAGATGTCTTGAACGTGGTGTTTTGTAAGCAAAAGATTTTGATGCCGATAAAATACAATCTTCAGCGTGGTTTCCTCTTAAAAAACCGAAATTTTGATTATCGGAAAGTTGAGAAAGAACTGACGGAAGCACTTGCTGATCCATGTATTGTTCACTACACCAATAAGTTCAAACCATGGAAGATATATCGGGAGAATCCGCATCCATATAATAGTACATGGGATAAATATCAGAACATGACAAAGTGGAAGGGGATTAAATACGATTGCCGCACGATGAAGCAGCGCTTCAAGAGTTTTGTTGTGAGCATCCTTAGGAAAGCAGGGGTGGCGCCTGTATCAAAAAAGAGTGTGTACGTCGATGTTGCTCCAGTTGATTAAAATAATTGATTATGATTCCAACCTTTAGTATCATCATTCCTCATAAAGACATACCGGATCTGCTGATGCGGTGCATAAAGTCCATACCTGTGTCCGAGGATATTCAGGTGATAGTAGTCGATGACAATAGTGCCGATGCTGACACCTACTTGGAAAGGTATCCAGAGTTGTCGCGCCCCTATCTGGAGTTCGTAAGAACGACGAAAGGCGGAGGTGCAGGCTATGCCAGAAATGTTGGACTGGATCGTGCTAAGGGTAAATGGATATTGTTTGCCGATGCCGACGACTTCTTTGTCGAAGATATGTATGATATTATCTGCTCATACGCTGATTCCGAAGCGGATGTCATATACTTCAAGAACAAGTCGGTTTTTTCGAATAATTTGAGCATAGAATGTAATAGAGGGGCTTACAGAAACATAATTATTGATCGATATCTGGCTGATGGTGATGAATGGTCTCTAAGGGCACAGATGTATGGGCCAGTGTGCAAAATGGTCAAAAGAAGTTTGGTGGCTAAACATAACATTCGTTTTGACGAGATAATGTGTTATGAAGACCATTATTGTTCTTTGTTGATTGGTTGTAACGCATTTATTATTAAGGCTGTCGATAAAGTCCTTTATGTTATTACTTATCGGCCCAATTCTTTGAGTTATAGTTTTGAAAACAATATAGACGGGCTAAGGATTAAGGCTGATGTGTACTTTCGTTCGGATAAGCTATTGATACAGCATGATATGTGTAGAGAAAGGTCTGTTGTAAGATATCTGTTGCTGTTACTAAAAGAAGACCGGCCTTTATTCAATTATTATCTTAGGAAAACTGATGAAATCTACCCAACAAAGTTTTCAGCATTACGGGATATTAGCAAGAAGAAGTCCCTAAGTTTCAAAATTAAGTTCTACTTATATTCATTTATGGTATGGACAAAGATTATGTGATTATTACGAATTCAACAATTATGTAAGAAATCTGTATCTACAACTATTATTATCAGTATGATTAATGTTGGAATTATCGGATGCGGCGTCGTGGGCATGGCCCTTAAAGAATGGTTGGAACAAAGCAATCCTGAGTGTAAACTTTTCATCAGTGACCCATACAAGGGTTACAATGATGACGTGAGTAATATTGACATTGCTTTTTTGCAGATTCATGTACCTACAGAAGATGATGGCACCCAGGATTTAACGTTGATGAAGGAGTTGATTGCCAGCCTCCCAGATGTGCCGGTATTTGTTCGCACCACCATTCTTCCGGGCACCAGTGAGAGGCTATCCAAGGAAACAGGCCATCAGGTGTTCTATATGCCAGAATTCCTTACTGAACGAACATCCATGGAGGACTTCCGTAAGCAGACAATGGTGTTCACTGGTGCGCAAGACTTGCTTACCAAAATATTTGTAGGTAAGAAGTTCACGGTTATGTCTCCATTAGAGGCTGAACTGACCAAGTATATGCACAATGTGTTCGCTGCCTACAAGATAACCTATTTCAACGCCTGCCGAGAATATTGTGAACAGATGGGGGGCGACTGGCGCAAAGTACACACCGGCATACTCCTCTCAGGCTATATTAACGATACTCATACTTATGTTCCTGGTCCTGATGGAAAGTTTGGCTATGGTGGAAAGTGCTTCCCCAAGGATGTCGATGCTTTCGCGAAGATGACTAAAGGTACTCCTCTTGGTACACTACTGGAACGTCTCCATGAATTGAATGCCCATTTTCGGGGGTGTAGAAACAGAATAATTGATGACTATGAACCCTACGTTTAGTATCATCATTCCTCATAAAGAAATACCGGATCTGCTAATGCGGTGCTTGAGGTCAATTCCTGTGTCTGAGGACATTCAGGTGATAGTAGTAGACGACAACAGTGCAGATGCAGATACTTATTTGGATAAGTATCCAGAGCTGTCGCGTCCCTATTTGGAATTCATCCGAACAACCAAAGGCGGAGGTGCTGGCTATGCCAGGAATGTGGGATTGGATCATGCCAAGGGTAAATGGCTGCTGTTTGCCGATGCGGATGATTTCTTTGTTGAGGGCATGTCTGATATCATCTACTCATATAAAGATTCAGAGGCAGATGTCATATACTTCAGAATCAAGGCGGTTCTGTCTGACGATATAACCGTAGCGGACAATCGAGACCCGCATGTAAATAGAATAATAGACCAATACCTGATGGACGGTGACGAATGGCCTTTAAGGGCTAAAATGTATGGCCCTGTGTGCAAGATGATTAAAAGAAATATGATTGTCAAGTATAGTATTCGTTTTGACGAGGTAATGTATGGCAATGATGCCTATTGCTCTGTGCTGATTGGCTATCATGCTAAGATGATTAAGGTTGTCGACAGGGTCATATATATCGTGACTCGTCGTCCCAATTCTTTGATTGCCAATTGGTGTACAAAACCGGGTGAACTGAAACAAAGAGCAGAGGTGGCTTTCCGAATAGATAAATTCAAGTATCAGAATGGCTTCTGTAGAGACCGGTGGTTCGTGCATTTTCTTTTGAGGATGCTAAGACAAGACAGGGAATTATTCAAATACTATTTCTTTAAACTGGACGAGATTTATCCTTCTAAGTTGGCGGCATTACAGGATATTAGTAAAAGCAAGCCTCTAAGGTTTAAAGTTAAATTCTATTTATATTCATTATTACTATGGGCAAGGATTCTGTGAGTTCATGGTAAAATAGTGAAAACATTGCAGGTGTTAGGACAGATGAAAGAAAAGATAGACATTGCAGTTTGCACAGATGAGCGATTTGTCATGCCGACAGGCGTGATGATGATCTCGGTGTGTGAGAATAATCCGGAAACGGATATTGTATTCCACATCATTGTGGATGACAATGTGCAGACAGGAGTCTGTAAGGATTTGCAAGCGCTCATGGCTCCTTACAGTGGGAAGTCTGTAGTGTTCTACAACACGAAAGGTGCGATTCAAAATAAAGTTTTTCCAAAAGGCATGAACAGAAACGATATAACCAAAGCGGCCTATTATCGCCTGTATCTTGCAGAACTGCTTCCACAGGAGTTGGACAGGGTACTGTATTTGGATGGTGACCTCATAGTGAGGCATTCACTCTCGCCTTTATGGAACATTAACTTGGAAAACAAAGCATTAGCAGCGGTCAGCGATGCCAGCAGTGGACTTATAGAATTTTACAACCGTCTGAAATATCCCTCTGAACTGGGCTATTTCAATTCTGGTGTGCTACTTGTCAATCTGAAATACTGGCGAGAGCATCAAGTGTTGAGAGATTTCGAGTCATGTATGGAAAGATGTGCTGACTCGATAAAATACTGGGATCAAGATGTCTTGAACGTGGTGTTTTGTAAGCAAAAGATTTTGATGCCGATAAAATACAATCTTCAGCGTGGTTTCCTCTTAAAAAACCGAAATTTTGATTATCGGAAAGTTGAGAAAGAACTGACGGAAGCACTTGCGGATCCGTGTATCGTACACTATACCAATAGCTATAAACCCTGGAAGAGGTATATAGAGACACCGCATCCGTTTAACAGTACTTGGGATAAATACCAGGACATGACAAAGTGGAAGGGGATAAAAATAGA
The DNA here is from genome assembly GCA_947169245.1 of uncultured Prevotellaceae bacterium. Taxonomy (GTDB): domain Bacteria; phylum Bacteroidota; class Bacteroidia; order Bacteroidales; family Bacteroidaceae; genus Prevotella. Next base: position 45,193 of record CAMVPA010000019.1, on the reverse strand, counting down.
AAGCCGCACGGTGAGACAACGTGCGAGGCACTGTGCGGGAAACATCCTGAGGGGAATTGGGCTATTGTCACCTTTGGAAAAAGAGAGTATATATTTAGATGTTGCACCTATAGATTGACAATTTATGATTAAGAGCCCTACGTTTAGTATCATCATACCCCATAAAGAGATACCGGATCTGCTGATGCGGTGTTTGAAGTCCATCCCCGTGTCTGAGGATATTCAGGTGATAGTGGTGGATGACAACAGTGCGGATGCCGAAACATATTTGGATAAGTACCAGGAACTGTCGCGCCCCTATTTGGAGTTTATCAGAACAACTAAGGGCGGTGGACCTGGCTATGCCAGGAATATAGCTTTGGAGCACGCACAAGGAAAGTGGATTCTGTTTGCAGATTCTGATGATTTTTATGTTGATAATATGTCTGATATCATCTACTCATACATAGATTCTGAAGCGGATGTCATATTTTTCAAGAATAAGGCAGTTCTTTCAGATAATATCAGTATAAGAGCTAACAGAAGTTCATACGTGAACGAAAGGATTGATAAATATCTGGCTGATGGCGATGAATGGCCTTTAAGGGCAAAGATCTATGTGCCATGGGGTAAAATGATTAAAAGGAGTCTAATCGTCAAGCACGATATCCGTTTTGATGAAGTGTTGTATTCTGATGATAATTATTTCTCTCTGCTGACAGGTTATTACGCTGACAAAATAAAAGTCGTCAATGAAGTCCTCTATGTAGTTACATTTCGTCCTAATTCTATTATGGCTAATTTTTGCACCAGGCCAGGAGAATTAGAACAAAGGGCAGAGGTCGCTTTTCGGATGGATAAGTTTATGCTTCGAAATGGATTTTGTATATGGTATGAATTGAAGCAATTTCTAATTAAGATGCCAAAACATGACCGAAGGTTGTTCAAATACTATTTCTTTAAACTGGACGAGATTTATCCGTCAAAGTTGTCGGCATTACGGGATATTTGCAGGAACCAACCCCGAAGATTTCAGATTAAATTCTATTTATATTCATTTTTAGTATGGATAAGAATTCTGTAAGTATTATTTCGTAACTTTGGATAAAAAACGCAAACCTTTTTGTAAATAAAGGCAGTTCGGAGGATTGAGAAAAACCTGGGTTACGAACTGGCAACAGGTCTTGATGAAGTGTGTCCTCAGTGATTTGGTCAATCAGATGGTAGCTTTTGGGATTGACACGCCTTTGGCTGATATTACATCACCTTCCATCGAGCCTTGCAGCAGATGGTCAACAAGCCACTAGGTGGTCCGGATGGTTGTTTTTTTATTGGAAAGATGATGTACTTTCTCTTCAACGAGGATGAGTATTAAGCATCTTTACGTAGTATTCCAATAATAATCATAAGATAACCTGTCAGGCAAACTATAGGAGCAAGGACAATTCTGCGAAATGAGAATATGTCGGCATTGAAAGATTGGGCGGTGCTCCCTGAACCTGACATTAGGAGATAGCCTGTTACGATAAGAACAGCAGCTCCAATAATGATTTGTCTGCTTCCAAGGCTGAAGACGAAACGTCGTTCAGCCTTTTTGATATTGCTTGATGTGGTGTTCATATCGGTTGTTGTATTGATGTTGAATATTGGTGCGGTCGAATTGTTCTGCCACGATGAGTGCCTGCCCCATCGTTTTTATCCATGAGTACCAAGTATAGATGGAACCCGATCTGCGTGAGGAGTCAATGGTCTCTATCCATGTGAGCCACTCGTCAGAGCGACGCAGCAGGTTGTTGATGATTTCATCGCCCTGCTTGGGGTGGCGAGTCAGATAATAACAGCGAGCCATAGAAAGAGCCGCCTCGGTATAGGGAACGTTCTCTTGTGGCATCTCCTTCTGCCATTTTTGGCATACAGCCAAAGCCCTATTCGTATCTCCTTGCTTGAGCAATGAGTCAATAAGTATACTCATGATGAACTGATGCGTGTTGGCCATGTGCTTGACATCCTCATCAACATAGAGCCCTTTCTGACAGAGCCCTCCATAGCGGAAGCGATGCATGACGTTGTCGTAGAGCCTCTCTACATCCACGTGCTTGCCTGTGGCTGTGGGAGAGACGCGATAGGCAAGTCCTTCCAGTACCAGATGGTCATTGAGGAAAGAGACATTGTCGGAACCTAAGCTGATAGATGTATATATAGGACGGCTCCAATCGGCTTTGGATAGCATTTCCAATACTATCAGGTCATTCTTGTATAGCGCTTTCTTGTCTTTCAGTGAGATGACCATCTTGCTGGCATCAGAAGTGACAGTCACGCTATCGGTAGGTATGCACTGCATCTCCTCCTGGTTACTGAGCACCCATTTTCTGATGATGTTCTTCAGCTCAAATGGCTCCTCGCCCAATAGATTCTTGGCCTCCTCAGGATTAGCGGCCGCGAGTGCCTGTATCTCGGGTTTCAATTCTGGTCGGATGGGTATGATTTCTCTTCGTCCCTCCTGATAGTCTTCGTGACGCCAACTAATGGGCAGGGCAGGGGAGTCATAGGCTGGACGCTTCATTTGGTCTATATACCAGTCGGTCTGCAAGTATCCCAGATTACAGACTCGTGTATCAGTGCGTAGCCCCTCTACTTCATGGTTGTACCAGAGGGGGAACGTGTCGTTGTCGCCGTTGGTCAGGATGATGGGGTGCCCTTCGCGTTGCATGCTTTCAAGATAGTTGGCCCCGAAATCGCGGCAGGTATAGCGCCCCGAGCGGTCATGGTCATCCCATGTCTGGCTGACCATCTGCAACGGCACCAGGACACCTAAAGACGCTCCTACGATAGCTGCAGTCGTGCTTCTGCTTTTCAGCAGTTTCTGCAAACAAGTGATGATGGCTCCCACGCCCATGCCGATCCAGACGGCAAAGGCATAGAAAGAACCCGCATAGGCGTAGTCACGCTCACGTGGTTGGAGTGGCGTTTGATTGAGGTAAAGGACAATGGCCAGTCCTGTCATGACAAACAACAGCGAGACTATCAGCAGTTGCTGCCGGCCCTCACGCCTGTTGCGCCATTGCCAGACCATTCCCAGAAGTCCGAGCAGAAGCGGAAGGGCAAAGAATACGTTATGGCCTTTGTTCTCTTGTAGGTCAGAAGGCAAGACAGTAGTGTCGCAGCCTAACAGCCAGTTGTCTATCCATTGAATACCAGTTATCCAGTTGCCGTGTTCTGCCTCCCCGTGACCCTGAATGTTGTTCTGCCGGCCTACGAAGTTCCACAGGAAATAGCGCCAATACATGAAGTTCACCTGATAGGTGAGGAAGAAACGCAGATTCTCGCCTGTGGTAGGAACGCCGTTTTGCTTCTTGACTCCTCCCATCCACTCCTCGTATGCCTTGGCATGTCGTGCAGAGTGCATTCTCGGAAAGAACATGTTGTCCTTGTAGACATAATGGATGTCGTGACGAATCAGGTCGTAATGCTGTTTCGTGGAGTCAGCCGCAGGACGATAGATGGCTTTGCCTTCTTCCCGCTTTGTCATCATGTAGTTCCCCTTTGTCTCATAGTCCATTTCGCTACAGTACGCAGGACCATAGAAAAGCGGAGTGTCTCCGTACTGCTCGCGGTTCAGGTAGCTGCCCAATGCAAAGATATTGCCTGGCGCATTCTCGCTCATTGGTGTACAGGCATTGGCCCTGATAAAGATGATGCCATAACTGCTATAGCCTGCCATGATCATCATCAGACAGGCCAACGACAGTTTAAGAATCCTGCTACGTACCTTATAATATGCCAGGACAAGCGCTACTGTTAACAGGATGATGTAGCAAATGAGTCCGGTGTTATATGGGCATTCTAAAGCGTTGGTGAACAGCAACTCAAACCAGCCGCCAATTTTTACCACACCGGGTATGAGGCCATAGAGAATGATGCCTATCAGCAAGACGCCTGCCAGAACAGTTTTCAGTATACCCGCCTTTGTGATACTCTTGGTTTTTCGGAAATAGACCACAAACGACATGGCGGGCAGACAGAGCAGGCAAAGCAAGTGTACGCCGATGGATAAGCCGGTGATATATGCAATCAGGATAATCCAACGGTCACTTTGTGGGGTGTCGGCCTCGTCCTCCCACTTCAATATCAGCCAGAACATCAGCGCCGTGAGAAAACTGGAAAAGGCGTAGACCTCAGCCTCGACAGCCGAGAACCAGAATGTGTCGCTGAAGGTGTAAGCCAACGCTCCCACCAGACCGCATGCCTCTATGCTGATGGCTTTTGCGACGGTTAAGCCATCGTATGAAGGACAGAACAGCTTTCGGGCAAGATGTGTGGTTGTGAGGAACAAGAAGAAAATGCAGCCCGCACTCAGGAGCGCTGACAGCAGGTTGACCATCAACGCCACTTGCGAAGCGTCGTTGGCCAATTGCGCGAAGAGGTTGGCTACTAACATAAAGACAGGTGCTCCAGGCGGATGACCAATCTCTAATTTGTAGCCACAGGCAATGAATTCCGGGCAGTCCCAAAGGCTGGCCGTCGGCTCTGCAGTCAGCCCATAAACGGTAGCGGCTATGGCAAAAGTGAGCCACGCCGCCAATGTGTTAATCCTTGAAAATGTTGTTTGTTGCATCATACTTTGCTTTTTTCGGGCAAAGGTAATAACAACAAAGCAAATCAAGGGAAACAAATGCCTGACATTTGTCTGACATTTGCCTGTCAATTGCCTGACAAGAAGCTATCTACTTGACTTTGAGCTCGTAAGCGCGACCTCTGTCTGCTTCGATTTTCAGGTTGGAATGTTGCTCAATGACTGGTTTCATCCTTCGGATAAGCGTGTAGAGCGTCTCGCTGGCATCTGGTTTCTTGGGCCATAGAGCTTCACAAATCTCCGTTTTCGACAAGGAATGAGCGGGTGAGCGGAAAAACATTTCCATCAATCGGTGCTGCATCGGTGTTAGCTGAACTTGAGTGCCGTCAGCAGCATAGAACAGTCCTTCGGTCTCTGAATAAGTCAGCCCGCCATAGTTGTTGCCGGCCAACAAGGAGACTTTTTGCCTCCGATGCCATAAGAACATCGCCCAGAGTCCTGTCAATGCCCAAAGCAGTGCAGCAGGCCGTTGGTCGGACAGACTGAAGATGGTTGCCTCAGAGCAATGGGCATAAACCTTGAACTGCTTGCTACGTGTGTCAACGGCAATCGTCGTCTTTCCACGCAACTCCGCCATTTGCAGGTGGCGGTTGAACGTTCGGATGGTATCTTGATTGATGACATCACTCTGCTGCTCTTCTAAAGCCAGTGCAAGTGCCCGGTCCATATCCTCGTTCACCTTCTCGCTTGTATAGCGGTAGCTGTCAAGGCTTGTCAGACTTGACGCGATGATCAGTGCGAAAAGCACGATGACTGCATGTCTTTGTTTCATACGCCGAATGGTTTCGTTGGTAATCGATAATGTCAGGCTGTTACTGATTGGCTTCTTCAAATACGAGGTCCATGAGTGTGCAGAGTGACTTGTCCTTCGTGTCGGACTTGAACTTCAAGAAGATGGCATGCTTGCCTGCGAGATCGTTTTCTTTGGCCTCGTTGGAGATGCCGATAGCCGTGTACCAAAGCTTCTTTTCCATATCGGCCTTCAGCTGTGTCTCGCCAAGCTTCTTTCCACCCTGCGATTCCCAGGGGCGGTCCAGCATCACTTCAATGGTTCCGTCAACGCCTTCGGGGTAGAGGCGCAGGACAAGCATCAGGTTTCCGATATTAGCCAGACGTTCGGCGTCGAAGTTGAAGTACTTGTAGCCCACGATGCTGCCGTCGGTATTGTTGACAACGGCGTTGGTGTTGTAGCGCAGGTCGTAGGGCGCTTTGTACTTCTCGGTCGAGGCCAGTGCCTCCTGCTTCGTCATGCCTTCCTCACCACCATAGCTGGCAGCGACGTAGGAGCCGTAGAACGTGTTGTTGGGCCACTCGTGGGTAGCGGGTTTCGGACCTGTGTACCAGCAAGCAATGCCGGCGGAGTGACGCTCGAAGGGGTCGAGGCCGTTCAGGGCAAAGCCCTGGCTGTTGTATTCGCCCTCGCTGATCTCCACCTTGCCGCCAGCGCCCTCCTCAACCTTCACGTCGATGGGGGCCACCATGGCCTGGCGGGCATACTCGTCGGTGCCCGTCTGACGGTGATAGAAGACGTACCACTGCCCGTTGATCTCGCAGATGGAGCCGTGGGTGTTGCCGTCGGGCGTGGCCGAGGCGATGACGTTGCCCTGCTCGTCCTTCTCGCGGGCGCGGCCGTCGATGATGGTGCCGCCGTAGGTCCAGGGACCCAGCGGGTGGTCGCTGTAGCAGTAGGCCAGTGTGTAGTTGCTGGTGGGCAGTCCGAACTCACCGTCCTCGGTAAAGCGGCTGTAGATGAAGACGTACTTGTCCTTGATCTTACGAATCGACGAGGCCTCGAAGAACTTGAAGCGTCCGGGCTGGTTACGGCCTGAGATCATGTCCTCGACAATCTCTGTGCCGGGCTTGACGGTAGCCATCGTCGTGGGGTCGAACTCGGCGGCGTAGCTGCGCTCGAAGCCCCAATAGCCGTAGACGCGGCCGTCGTCATCGACGAAGACGGCGGGGTCGAACTGCAGGACACCGTCCACCTGGTTGGGATTGTCCTTGTTCCAGTTGCACACCTCGAAGGGGCCGTCGGGGCGCGAGCTCTTGGCAATCAGTCCGTTGCGGAAGCCCGTCTGGTCGTTGGGGAAGAGGTAGTAGGTCCCGACGGGGGAACCGTCTGGCGCAGTAGAAGCGGTGGGCGCCTTGACGAAGGCGACGTCGGGCGCATAGAGCACGTCGGCAGTACCGGCCGAGTCGAAGGGCTCGCCCTTGGCGTTCTTGTCGACCACGAGGATGGTGCCGTCGTAGCGCCAGTTGTTCAGCGAGTCGACTGAGGCCGACCACACCACCTGGTCGCGACCGCAGTACTCGCTGATGAGGTCGTCGTGCGAACCATAGACATAAACACGGTACTTACCTGGCTGGTCGGGGTCTTCGAAGACGTAGGGCTCCCCATCGGGAATGTGTTCCCAAAGAGGCATGTATGGATTGCCGGGAGTCGAGAGTTGGGTGTCAGTCATTGAAATGGTTGTGTTGATGGTGCAGCCAGTAACCATGGTGAGACAGGCGGCGGCTACGATGATTGAATGAGAGGCTTTCATAACAGTAATTGGTTGTTTGACGGTGCAAAAGTACGGAATATCTCGGAAAAAACGTACAATAAAGGACTTTTTTTTTCGTTATAGTAGAGATGTTAAGACGCAACGTGCTCATTGTGCTACTGTCGTTGAGCGCTGTTTTGGGCATTCATGCACAGTATGATCCGTCGTTCAGCCACTACTGGGCGATGGAGACGTCGTATAATCCTGCAGCTGTTGGCAGGACAAAGCTGTTGAGCGTGTCGGCGGCCTACAACATGACGTTAGTAGGCTTTAAGCGCAATCCTAAAACCATGTATATCGGTGCCGACATGCCTTTCTACCTTGGTAGCAAAAGCCACGGCCTGGGAGCGCAGATACTGAACGATGAAATCGGCCTTTTTTCGCATAAGAAGCTCGGTTTGCAGTATGCCTATAAGCAGAAGTTGTTTGGCGGTACCCTCAGCGTCGGCTTGCAGGGCGGTGTGCTCAGCGAGACATTCGACGGTTCGGAGCTGGACCTTGAGGAGGCCGACGACAATGCCTTTTCCACTGGTCAGGCCACTGGAACGGGGGTCGATCTTGGTGCCGGCCTGTATTATAGCAATCGTAATTGGTATGTCGGCGTGTCGGCTCAGCACCTGACGGCACCCACCATCGAACTGGGCGAGACGAACGAGCTGGCCGTCTCGCGTTCATATTATTTTACGGGTGGATACAATATTAAGCTAAGAAATCCGTTTCTTACCATACAAACCTCTGTCTTCGGCATCAGCGACGGTGTGACCTACAAAGGACAGCTGACGGGGCGCCTGAAGTACACGCATGAGGAAAAAATGATGTATGTGGGTATGTCCTACAGCCCTTCTAACTCCGTGACTCTGCTGCTTGGCGGCATTTTCCACGGTGTGACGTTGGGCTACAGCTATGAGGCCTATACGTCGGCCATCAACATCGGCAACGGCAGTCACGAGCTGTACGTGGGATACCAGACGGAGCTGAACCTCTATAAGAAAGGTCGTAATAGACATCAATCAGTGAGAATACTATAGATATGAAAAGACTGACAATAGGACTTTGCGCTGCTGCGCTGTTGTTGCTGACGAGCTGCTTTGGCAGTAAGCTGGCTTCGCAGCAAGGCGGCGAAGTGACGGGCTCGGGTGGCAAGGCCTTCTCCGAGCCGGCACCATACGGTATGGTGCTCGTCAAGCGCGGTCATCTGCGCATGGGTATCGAAAATCAGGACTCTCTGTGGGGCAAGCAGACGCCTGTCCGCGACATCTCCGTCGATGGTTTCTGGATTGACGATACCGAGATTACTAATTCCGAGTACAAGCAGTTCGTGTACTACGTCCGCGACAGCATTCTGCGCGAGCGTCTGGCCGATCCCAACTACGGTGGCGACGAGTCGTACAAGATTGAAGAGGACAAGAACGGCGACCCCGTGCCGCCGCATTTGAACTGGAAGAAGTCGTTGCCTCGCAAGCCCAACGAGGACGAGCTGCGCGCCATTGAGAGCCTCTATGTCACAAACCCCGTGACAGGGGAAAAGATGCTTGATGCCTCGCAGATGAACTACCGCTACGAGATTTTCGACTACACGACCGCTGCCCTGCGCCGCAACCGCATGAATCCCGAGGAGCGCAACCTGAACACCGACGTCACCGTCGACCCCAATGAGAAAGTATGGATTTCGAAGGATACGGCCTACATCGACGACAACGGCAAGATTGTCCGTGAGACGCTGAACCGCGAACTCAGCGGACCGTGGGACTTCCTGAATACGTACATTGTTAATATATACCCCGACACGACGTGCTGGGTGAACGACTTCCCCAATGCCGACAACGAGGTCTATATGCGTAACTATTTCTCCAATCCCGCCTACAACGACTACCCCGTGGTGGGCGTGACGTGGGAGCAGGCTAACGCCTTCTGTGCCTGGCGCACGGAGTATCTGCTGAAGGGTCTTGGCCCCGCCGCCCGCTATGTGCAGCGCTACCGCCTGCCGACCGAGGCCGAGTGGGAGTATGCCGCCCGCGGCAAGGACGGCACCGAGTTCCCGTGGGAGAACGAGGACGTGGCCACAGGCAAGGGCTGCTTCTTTGCCAACTTCAAGCCCGACAACGGCAACTACGTCAAGGATGGCAACCTGATTACATCGAAGGTGGGCATCTATAGTGCCAACTCGAACGGTCTCTTCGACATGGCCGGCAACGTGGCCGAGTGGACGTCGACCATCTTCACTGAGGCTGGTGTCGACGCCATGAACGACGTGAACCCGCAGCTGAAGTACAATGCCGCCAAGGAAGACCCCTATCGCCTGAAGAAGAAGTCGGTGCGTGGCGGCTCGTGGAAAGACCCCGAGAGCTACATCCGCTCGGCCTGGCGCAGCAGTGAGTTCCAGAACCAGCCCCGTTCGTACATCGGCTTCCGCTGTGTGCGCAGTCTGGCCAACACCACCAGCGAGAAGACCAGGGATACTGGAGGAAAGAAAAGGAAATAAAGTCGTAATATCGAGATGTCGGAATATCGACATGTCGAAATGAAGCAATCATTAAATATCGAAAGCAAATGACACAGTATAGTAAATTCAACGTCATCTACCGTCTGCAGAAGTGGCTCGACAGCGTGCCAGGACAGACGTTCATGAATTACGCCTATAGCTGGGGTGCATCCATCGTGATTCTTGGTACGCTCTTCAAGCTGACCCACCTGCCGGGAGCCAACTTCATGCTGTTCCTCGGCATGGGCACTGAGGTCGTCGTGTTCTTCATTGCCGCCTTCGACCGTCCGTTCGATAAGACGGCCGACGGTATGGAACTGCCGACGCACGTGGTTGAAGGACAGGTCGTCAACGTACCACAGGCGTCCCTCGAGGGCGGCACGATAGCCCAAGAAGGAGACCTGGATGAAGAACATGTCGGTGGCGGCGCCATTGGCAGCGGCCCGGCAGTTGTTGGCGGTGGTGGCGTCATTGGCGGTGGCCCGGCAGTTGTTGGCGGTGGTGGCGTCATTGGCGGTGGCCCGGCGGTTGTTGGCGGCGGAACCGTCATTATCGGCGGTGGAGCTGCGGCAACGCCGCAGCACAGCGGACAAGGTGCTGCTTTGGTAGAGGGTGCCGGACAAAGTGCTGCTATGGTAGAGGGTGCCGGACAAGGTGCTGCTTTGGTAGAGGGTGCCGGACAGGCGGCTGCCTTGGCCGAGGGTGCCGAACAGGCAACTGTTGATACTGAGGCCATTGCAGCCGTGTCGTCGTCGGTGACGACAATGGCTGGTGGTGCTGTGATACCGCCTGTTCCTGTCAATCCCGAATTGGAGGAGGCCACGAGCAACTACGTCGACGAGCTGAAGAACCTGACCGAGATGCTGCATAAGGTGTCGGAGCAGAGCGAGCGCCTGTCGCGCGACAGCGAGGAGATGGAGAACCTGAACCGCACGCTTACCGGCATCTGTAAGATCTACGAGATGCAGCTCAAGGGTGCCAGCCAGCAGATTGGTACCATCGACGAAATCAACGAACAGACACGCCGCATGGCCGAACAGATAGCCGAGCTGAACCAGATTTACGCCCGCATGATTGAGGCCATGACGGTGAACATGCCGAAGGGCCCCATAGCTCCATAAGTCCTATAAGCCCTATAAGCCCCATAGGTCCCATAAAACAACAATAACTATGGCAATAAAGAAAAGACCCGTCTCTCCGCGCCAGAAGATGATCAACCTGATGTATGTCGTGTTGATGGCAATGCTGGCCTTGAACGTCTCCAACGAGGTGCTCAACGGCTTCTCCATCGTCGGCGAGAGCATCGGCAGGACGACGGAGAACGCTATCAAAGATAACAGGGCCATCTACGAAGCCTTCGAACAGCAGATGCAGGCCAACCCCCAGAAAGTCAGGGAGTGGTATGAGAAGGCTCAGAAGGTGAAGCAGATGAGCGACTCGCTCTATAACTTTGCCGCCGAACTGAAGCTGGCCATCGCCCGCGAGGCCGACGGAAAGAATGGCGACCCTGACAATCTGGAGAATCAGGAAGACCTGGAGGCCTCCAATCAGGTGATGCTGGCACCGGGCCGTGGCCGTGGCGCTGCTCTCAAGGCCGCCATCGACTCCTATCGCACTCGTATCCTGACGATGATTCCCGACACGGCCAAGCAGCGTAACATCGCCAACGACCTGACCACTGAGGTGTCGGCTAAAAAGCGCACTTTGGGTAAGAACTGGCAGGAGACGCAGTTCGAGTCCATGCCTGCCATTGCCGCCGTCACCATCCTGTCGAAGTTGCAGGGCGACGTGCGCAGTGCCGAGAAGGAGGTGCTTCACACGTTGGTGCAGAACATCGACGTGAAGGACATCCGCGTCAACCTCTTGGAGGCTTTCGTCATCCCCAACTCACAGACCGTTGTGCGTGGCGACAAGTTCTCGGCAAAGATTGTCATGGCCGCTGTCGACACCACACAGGTGCCCGACATCTACATCGGTGGAAAGAAGATGACACTGCGCGACAATACCTACGAGTTGGTCTGCGGCCGTACGGGCGACTTCACCCTGGCTGGCTATATTGAGACTGTCAACGGCAATGGCGACAAGATTCGTCGTGACTTCTCGCAGAAGTACACCGTCGTCGACCCCAGTGCCACCGTCTCGGCCGACTTGATGAATATGCTCTACGCCGGTTACTCGAACCCCATCAGCGTCTCGGTGCCCGGTGTGCCTCTGAACAAGATTCAGGCAACGATGTCGGGTGGCGGCTCCTTGCAACCTACTGGCCCCGGCAAGTATATTGCCCGTCCGACGAAGGTCGGCGAGAACGTCACTATCACCGTTACGTCGACCAACACCGGTCGTCCGCAGCAGATGGGACAGTTCACCTTCCGCGTGCGCAAACTGCCTGACCCCACGCCCTACATCGCCATCCGTGATGAGCAGGGCAATCCCTCGCGCTTCAAGGGCGGCGGCATGGCCAAGGGCAACCTGATGGGCATCGACGCCATCGGCGCAGCCATCGATGACGGCATCCTCGACATCGCCTTCAAGGTCATCAACTTCGAGACGGTCTTCTTCGACAACATGGGTAACGCTGTGCCCATGGCCAGCAACGGCGCCCAGTTCTCTGAGCGACAGAAGGACACCTTCCGCAAGTTGGCCCGTAACCGCCGTTTCTACATCTCGCGTGTTGTTGCTGTCGGTCCCGACGGCATCCAGCGCACGCTCCAGAACTCGATGGAGGTGATTGTGAAATAGCATCGGAATACCGAAACGCCAAGATATCGAAATAACGTAATGTCGAAATAACGAAATACCGTAATATGAGAAAATTCATAGCACTGATAATGATCGTACTGGCGGCTGGTACGGCAGTAGCCCAGCCCAAGAAGAGCCGCGTGCAGCAGACGACGCAGACGAAGCAGGGCGCACAACAGTCGAAGCAGGGTACGTCGAATTCACAGGGCATGACGCGCCGCATGCAGATCAGCTATCCCGTGGCGCTCGACATGCCTGAGGATGTGGTGTGGCGTCGTGACATCTACCGCGAGATTGACCTTCGCGCCGATGCCAATGCCGGCCTGTACTATCCCGTGCAGCCGCAGGGCAAGGAGATGAACCTCTTCACCTACATCTTCAAACTGGCCCTCAACGGCTACATCCCCATCTACGAGTACAGCGTGGCCAACGACGGTAACGACGACTTCTCCGACGGTGCCAAGGTGACGGTGAAGACCATGCTCGACAACTACCACATCTTCTATGAGGAGAAGGATGGCAAGGTGAAGGTCGACAACAGCGACATTCCTTCGCAGGAGGTGATGAAGTACTTCCTGAAGGAGAGTGCCTACTACGACCAGTCCAACGCCACCTTCCACATCAAGCCGCTGGCCCTCTGCCCAGTGATGATGCGTGAGGATGACTTCGGTGGTGAGGCGGCCCAGTACCCGTTGTTCTGGGTGAAGTACTCCGACTTGGAGCCTTACTTGAGCCGTCAGACCATCATGACGTCGAACGTCAACAACGCCGCCGTCATGTCGATGGACGACTTTTTCACGCTGAACAAGTATCAGGGAAAAATCTATAAGACCAACAACATGCTTGGCAAGACCCTGATTCAGCTTGTCGACGGCGATGCCAGCCGCCTCACGGCCGAGCAGCAGCGCATCGAGGCCGAGCTGGACGCCTTCAAGAACAATATCTTCGGCGACAAGGCGAAGCGCGACTCACTCGACAGCATTGCCGACAACCACCCGCAGAACCTGAAAGCCGCTGCCAAGGCCAAGAAAGCCCGTGCCGAGAAGGTGCCCAAGGCCAAGAAGGAGCGTGCCAGCCGTAGCTCTTCCACGACGACCTCGGCAGCCTCGCCGGCAGCCCGCGTCTCCGTACGTCGCCAACGCCACTAATGCGGCCTGCGGCCCGAATGGGAAATGAGAAAGGAGAACCAACGGTCGACGGCCGAAGGGAAAGTCAAATGAGTAATGAGAAATGACGGGCTTTGCCCTAAATGAGAAGATGAGAAATGTAAGTGGAAAGAGGTGGATGGTGCTGGTAGCACTGTTTGCTCTTCATTGTTCGTTCTTCGTTACTGAGTCGCAAGCCAAGGTGCGCTTTGGCCTGAAGGGAGGTTTTGAATTGACACAGATGGAGTTCAGCAGCTCGGCGCTGAAAGAGTCGAACCGTGCCGGCTTTTACTTCGGACCTGAGATGAAGTTCCAGCTGCCTGTCGTCGGCCTTGGCATTGACGTGTCGCTTCTCTACAATCGTCGGGATTTGAAGGTCGATGACGAGAAACTCATGCAACAGAGTATCCTTGCCCCGGCCCATCTGCGTTACGGTGTCAGCATCGGCGATGTGATTGGCGTCTTCCTGTGCGCTGGCCCGCAGTTCAGTTTCAACGTGGGCGACGACGTCTTCCATTGGCGCGACTCTGATGACAACAACAGGCAGTATAGCATCCAGAACACCCGGCTCAGCATGAATTTCGGAGGTGGTCTCACCTTAGGCAAGAATCTTGAGGCGTCGGTGTTCTATAACGTGCCGATGGGCAAGACGGCCGACTTCACCTGGGAAACCTTGGGCTCCGAGTTGAAGAATCAGGAGTGGAGCCGTGCCAAGTCGAAGCTCAATGCCTGGCATATCTCGCTTACCTATTATTTCTGATTTGTGTACGCCGATGTCATCCTCCCCGTGCCGCTTGACGGCATGTTCACCTATTCCGTTCCGCCGCAGTTTGAGGAACAGGTAAAGGCCGGCGTCCGCGTACTTGTCCCGTTCGGGCGTAGCAAGACCTATGTCGGCATCGTCCATTCCCAACACTCAACGCTCAACACTGAACTCTCGTCGGTCAAGTCCATCCTGCAGGTACTCGACCGTGAGCCCATCCTGCTGCCCAGTCAGCTGAAGCTATGGCAGTGGATATCCGACTACTACATGTCGCCCATTGGCGACGTCTATAAGGCTGCGCTCCCCGCCGGCTTGAAGGCTGAGGAGGGCTATCGTCCCAAGACGGAGACCTACATCCGCCTGACTTCCCAGTTCCGCAACGAACGTTCCCTGCACATCGCCCTCGACATGCTGGCGCGGGCCCCGAAGCAGCAGCGCTGTTTCATCGACTATCTCGCACTGTCGGGGTGGGATAGAATATCGGGGTACGAGGATGGGTCGAGGTACGAGGTACGAGGTGCGAGGTACGAGGATGGTGTGAGTGCTGATATTGCTGAGGTGGCGCGCGACGAGTTGCTGAACGAGGGACATGACCTGCCTATTCTGAACCAGCTCATCAAGCGTGGCCTGCTGGAGGCCTACGAGGTGGAGGTGGGACGCCTGAACCATGGCGGCGAACCGCATCCCGAGAACATCAAGCGCCTCACGGCACCGCAGGAACAGGCTTATAATGAGATACTGCTTTCCATGATGAAGCACCAGGTGACACTACTCCATGGTGTCACCTCCAGCGGCAAGACAGAGATATACATCCACCTCATCCAGCGCGAACTCGACCAGCACCGTCAGGTGCTCTACTTGCTGCCAGAGATTGCGTTGACTGTTCAGATGATGGATCGTCTGCGCCGTGTCTTTGGCGACCGTCTTGGCATCTACCACTCCAAGTATAATGATGCCGAGCGTGTTGAGATATGGCAGAAGCAGCTTTCCGGCCATCCCTACGACGTTATCCTCGGTGCCCGCAGTGCCGTCTTCCTGCCTTTCCAGAATCTCGGTCTCGTCATTGTCGACGAGGAACACGAGACCAGTTACAAGCAGCAGGACCCTGCTCCACGCTATCATGCCCGCTCGGCTGCGATTATGCTCTCGCAAATGAGAAATGAGCAATTAAAAACGAACTCATCATTCCCCGTTTCTCATTCATCATTTGAACCGAAGGTTCTCTTGGGCACCGCCACCCCTTCTCTCGAGTCCTACCATAATGCCCAGATAGGCAAGTATGGACTAGTAGAGCTGAAGGAGCGTCATCAGGGTGTCGAACTGCCCGAGATCGAGGTCGTCGATATTCAGGACCTGCAGCACCGCAAGATGATGAGCGGTCCCTTCTCGCCGCTGCTTCTGGCACGCGTCCGTGAGGCGCTGCAGCGGGGCGAACAGGCTATCTTGTTTCAGAATCGTCGTGGCTACGCCCCGATGATTGAGTGCAAACAGTGCGGTTGGGTGCCACGCTGTGAGCACTGCGATGTGTCGCTGACGTTGCACCGTTCCATGAACCAGCTGTCGTGCCACTACTGTGGTGCCGCTTATCAGGTGCCCACGGTATGTCCCAGTTGCGGGAGCGGCGAGCTGCGCACACGTGGCTACGGCACCGAGAAGATTGAGGCCGAGGTACGCGACATCTTCCCCGAGGCCCGCATCAGCCGCATGGACCTCGACACCACCCGTTCGCGTCAGGCTTACGAACGTATCATCAGCGACTTCAGTGCCGGTCGTACCAACCTCCTCATCGGCACCCAGATGGTCTCCAAGGGGCTCGACTTCGACAAGGTCTCGGTGGTGGGCATCCTCAATGCCGACGCCATGCTCAACATGCCCGACTTCCGGGCCTACGAGCATGCCTTTATGATGATGGCGCAGGTCAGCGGTCGTGCCGGTCGTCGTGGTAGTCGCGGTCTCGTCGTCCTACAGACGCGCCAGCCCCGCCTGCCCATCATCCGTCAGGTTGTACACAACGACTATGCCAGCCTCTACCACGACCTTTGCGACGAGCGTGTGGCCTTCCGTTATCCGCCGTTCTGCCGTCTTGTCTATGTCTATCTGAAGCATCGTCAGGAGTCGCTTGTCGAGGGCGCCGCCCTGACCATTGGCAGTCTGTTACGGCAGTGGTTCGGTGCCCGTGTCCTCGGCCCCGACAAACCTGCCGTCGCCGTCGTCAAGACTCTGGCCATCCGTAAGCTCATGCTGAAACTGGAGCCCGGCCTGAACATGGCCGAGGTGCGCAAATACTTAGCGCTTGCCCGACAGCAGTTGCTGCAAGACAAGCGTTATGGTTCACTTCAAGTATATTATGACGTTGATCCGCTTTAGAGCGTAACCTCAACACCGAGCCCCAATACGCGGTTGGTGCGGGTGAAGGTGTTATGACCAGCAGGGATCTTGATGCCCATGCTTTCCATGTTCTGCTCTGGTGTGTCCATGTCGTAGTCCTCGTAGTTGGTCTGGAAGTAGGCCAGGTTGAGGCTGACATTCTCCTTCAACTTATATTTAGCACCGAATCCAAAGCTGTAAGAAGGCGTAACGAACGACATATCGTTCATGTATGCATCGGTCAGTTGATAGCGTGTGCACTGCAGACCGCCAGAGATGGTCAGTTTGTTGTTGACATCCCATTCAGCACCTACCAGATACTCGTTGGTACCACCATCTAGTAACTTTTGTGAATTGTCATACCAGTGAGCCTGCTTGTCGAAGAAGTGATGATAGCCCATGTTCAGACGTACGTTGTCCAGTACGCTCCACTGTGCACCAATAGTCAACAAAGCAGGAGCATCCTCTGGCACGCTGGTGCCATCAACGTATTTGGCAGTAGCGGGAATCATGGCCGACTCAAGGTCTGAGTTGTTCTTCATACGCATACGAGTCTTGAACTCATACTTGGCTGCGAAGTTGAAATCACCCAGTTTGTAGTCCACACCAATGATAGGTGCAATACCCCAACCGGTCTGATCGCTCTTCAGGTTCATGCCATTGGCGTATGGAGCCAACTTCTCGCCTTCGGTGGCAACTTGGTCGGCAGCTCCCTGTAGCTTCTGGCCACTTTGAACCAAGGCTACCACATCGGGCTGTGCCATAGCTTCTTGCTGGCTCATGCCATTTCCCATGTAGCCTCCGACCTTGGTCTGAATAGCTGTTTGCAGGTTGGCTTTCGCATTGGTGAGACCTTCTGTCACTCCAATAATATATTCAGGGAGTGTACGGCCATTGGCACCGTCCATCACGCGGATGTTGTTCAGACGAGCCTCATAGCGGGCAGAACCATAAAGCAGACGAAGTCCACCATATACCGAAAGGTTCTCATTGATCTTACGAGCTGCACCAATCTGCACACCGAAATAGTACTGCTTACCCTTCATGTAGCCATCTACGTCGTAGCCACTTACTGAGGGAACACTGGCTCCAAGTGGAGAAATCATACCGTTGAGCATGGCAGAGGTGGCACTCAGCTTTTGTGCAATGGCACCTACAGCGGTCTCGAACGAGCCTACACCTCTTTCGTACTCACACTTGCCGCCACCGCCGGGGACGGAGAAGTTGGCCTGCCACGACCAGTTGCCCGTGTTGTAGGCAGCCTGAAGCGAGGGGATGCAGGGAGCGTCGGCCACGCCCTCGAAGGTCTTCGTGGTCTGTCCGTTGTTCTTGCGGCCCAGTGCGAAGTAGGGACTTGTTGATTCTACGGTACGCGTCTGATGTGCGTACTGCCAGTTGAAGCCGAAGTGAAAACCCTCGGGCATGAAAGCCACTCCTGCGGGGTTACTGTAAACACCGTCCAGACCGATAGCTGCATCGCGAGCTGGATTGCGAAGAAAGTCAATGCTCTGATTCGTGTTGGTTAAGATTCCACCGGCTGTTGCGGTGATGGTAGCTGCCAGCATCACGCTGGTCAGAATTGCTTTTACTTTCATATCCTAAAAACCTATAGTTGTTAAAATTGGCTGCAAAGATACAAAAGTTGTTCGGTTGTTCGGTGTTTGCGGGCACAAAGTTAACGAAGATTAACGGAAATTGCACACAAACCTGCACAGATGTGCAAATCTGTGCAGAAATCTCACCACTTACCTCTCACCTCTTACCACTCACCTCTCACTCCTCACTTCTTCAGTTCCGGATAGCTGATGCGGGTGTGGTAGATGGTCTTCAGCTTTTCAATGAGAACGGTCTTGGCATACTGGATGTCGCGGAACGTGATGGGGCAGTCGCGGAAGTAGCCCTCAGCCACCTGTGCGTCGATGATGTGCTCCACCAGTTCGCGGATGCTCTTCTCCGAATAGTCGGGCAGCGAGCGCGAAGCTGCCTCTACCGAGTCGGCCATCATCAGAATGGCCTGCTCCTTGGTCGAGGGGTTCGGTCCGGGGTAGGTGAAGAGCAGGTCGTCGACAGGCTCGTCGGGGAACTCGTTCTTCTGTTTCACGAAGAAGTACTTGGCTTTGCCCTGACCGTGGTGGGTGGCTATGAAACTGCGGATGACTGCCGGCAGGTTGTACTTGTCGGCCAGCTTCATGCCTTCGGTGACGTGGCTGATGATCATCTGTGCGCTCTCCACGTAGGTCAGTCCGTCGTGCGGGTTGTAGCCCGACTGGTTCTCGGTGAAGTAGATGGGGTTGACGGTCTTGCCGATGTCGTGGTAGAGGGCGCCCGTACGGACGAGCTGGCTCTTGGCGCCAATCTTGTTGGCTATCTCAGCGGCCAGATTGCCCACCTGTATGGAGTGTTGGAAAGTGCCTGGCGCCACCTCGCTCATGCGCCGCAGCAGGTCCTTGTTCATATCTGAGAGCTCAATGAGCGTGATGTTCGACGTGAAGCCGAAGGTCTTCTCGATGATGTAGAGCAGAGGGTAGGAGCAGAACAGCATCAGTCCGCTCAGCAGCAGGTAGTTGTAGTCGCTAAAGTCGAATACCGTCAAACTGTTTGCCCTGATAAATTCCAACGACAGGTTGGTGGCTATGGCGACAGCAGTAACGATGATGGCCGTCCAGAAGAGCTGTGAGCGGCTGCTCAGTTCGCGCAGTGAGAAGATGGCCACCAGTCCGGCCATCAGCTCGACGGCAATGAACTCCAGCGGGTGTTGCAGGATGCAGGCGCAGATGAGCACCAGCGTGGTGTGTGCCATGAAGGCCGTCCGCGAGTCCATGAACACCCGTATGAAGATAGGTACCATGGCAAAGGGGATGATGAAGACATGCAACAGACTGTGGCTCACTAAGATGGAGGCAAAGACGGCAAAGAGGATGATGAGCGAGTAGATCATCGCCGTGGAGCGTATTTTCTCGAAGTAGTCATTGCGGAAGATGGTGAGGAAGATGGTGAAGGCCGTCATCAGCAGGAAGACGTAGACAATCTGTCCCAATAGCGTTCGGCTCAGCTGTTTCTCGTTCTTCTGCCTGAGCTCGCTCTCCTTGAGGAACGACTGCAGAATGTTGAAGGTCTTGTCGTCGACGATGCCGCCACGGTCAATGATTTTCTGGCCGCGCTGCACAACGCCCGTGGCCAGCGGTATGCTGCTCATGAGGTCGCGGTGGCTGGTCTCGCTGCGCTCCTTGTCGTAGACGAGGTTGGCCACGATGTAGTCGTTCAGGTTGCACTTCTTCAGCTGTTCCTGATAGTTGGCCAGGATGGGGTCGGCAAACAACTCCTCGTAGGCGCTGACCGACGACAGCACTTTGTTGATGGGTACGCTGACGGCTGTCTTGCCGTGAATGATGCGTATCATCGCCGACGTGTCGCGACTCAGCTTCAGGTACTCGTCGGTGTTCATGATGCCCCGGCTGTAGAGACGGTGCAGACGGTTGGCGATGATGCTGATAAAGTCGTTGGGCATGTCGGGAATGCCTTGGCTGTAGTCCTTGGCAAACTGTCTGACAGCCTTGTTCTCCCGTTCCTGACTGTAGGTGTAGTAGGGCTCGTAGAGTCGTAGTATGCTGTCGCGCTCGGCTTTCACTGCCTCGTCGGTCTTGTAGATGGGAAAGTCAAATGGTGCCGTGAAGTCGGCGTAGCGCCAAGGCTTTCCCTGCTCTATTTTGAGGTTCACGCCATTGTCGCGTGGCAGTGCTATAACGATGATGGCGACAGAGATGACAACCAGTGCGGTGCGTATCATGAAATCGCGCCATGGAAGGGTATTGGTCCGCTTGAATGTGCTCATTTTTGCTTTTATTATGGAATTCCGACGCGAAAATACGAAAAAAAAACGTATAAATCAAAAAAAAGTAGTACTTTTGCAGAAAAATAACAAACTAACCATGTCAGACAGAAGAGTAAGGGTGCGTTTTGCACCCAGTCCAACGGGCGCTTTACATATTGGCGGCGTACGTACCGCCTTGTATAATTACCTCTTTGCACGCCAGCACGGTGGCGACTTGGTGTTCCGTATCGAGGACACCGACTCCAGCCGTTTCGTGCCCGGTGCCGAGGAGTATATCATCGAGTCGTTCAAGTGGCTCGGCATCCAGTTCGATGAGGGTGTCAGCTTCGGTGGCGACAAGGGTCCCTACCGTCAGAGCGAACGCCGCGACATCTATAAGAAGTACGTGAAGCAGCTGCTCGACGCCGGCAAGGCCTACATCGCCTTCGACACGCCCGAGGAGCTGGAGGCCAAGCGTGCAGAGATCCAGAACTTCCAGTACGACTCGAAGACCCGCACGATGATGCGCAACTCGCTGACCCTTCCGCAGGAAGAGGTCGATGCGCTGGTGGCTTCCGGCCACCAGTATGTGGTACGTTTCAAGATTGAGCCTGGGCAGGAGGTACTTGTCGACGACCTCATCCGTGGTGAGGTGCGCGTCAAGAGCGACATCATCGACGACAAGGTGCTTTACAAGAGTGCCGACGAGTTGCCCACCTACCATCTGGCCAATATCGTCGACGACCACCTGATGGAGATTTCCCATGTCATCCGCGGCGAGGAGTGGCTGCCCTCGGCACCCCTCCATGTGCTGCTCTACGAGGCTTTCGGCTGGACCGACACCATGCCCCGCTTCGCCCACCTGCCGCTGCTGCTGAAGCCCGTCGGCAATGGAAAGCTTTCCAAGCGCGACGGCGATAAGCTGGGATTCCCCGTGTTCCCGCTGGAGTGGCACGACCCCAAGACGGGCGAAGTCAGCTCAGGCTATCGTGAACAAGGATATTTGCCCGAAGCCGTCATCAACTTCCTGGCACTTTTGGGCTGGAATCCTGGCAACGACCAGGAACTGATGACACTGGACGAAATGGTCAGCCTGTTCGACATCTCCAAATGTTCGAAGAATGGTGCCAAGTTCGACTTTATGAAGGCAGAGTGGTTCAACCGCCAGTACCTCCTGCAGCGTCCTGACACCGACTGGTGCCCGGCCTTCGACAAGGTGCTGAGGGAGAATGGTATTATAGCCACTGCTGCACAGGAAGCTGAAGTGGTTCGTATGATGAAGACGAAGGTCGTCGAAGTGACAGACAAGCAGGGCAACACCAGAAAGCGCAACATCTCCTTCCCCAGCGACCTCTGGCCTTTGGCCAAGTTCTTCTTCGTGGCTCCCACCGACTTTGACCGGGAGGGCGACAAGTTTATCCGCAAGAACTGGAACGAGGGTACGGCAGAGCAGATGCGCCAGATGCTGGCAGTGCTGGAAACCATCAACGACTGGAGTGTGGAGGGCCAGAAAGCCGTTGTTGACCCGTGGGTGGAGCAGACGGGCTTCAAACCTTGGAACGCATGGCGCATCGCCCTTGTCGGCACAGGCCAGGGACCTGATATGTACGAACTCTCTGCCTTCCTTGGTAAGGAGGAGACACTTGCAAGAATGAAACGTGCCATCGAAGTGCTCGGCTGATGATATATAACCTCATCATATACCTCTACCTCTACGGCGTCGCTGTCTACAGCCTCTTCAACAAGAAGGTGCGCAAGATGTGGCGTGGCGAGCGCGCTGCCTTCGGCGTGCTGAAGGAGAAGGTAGACCCGGAGGCGAAGTACGTGTGGTTCCATGCCGCCTCGCTTGGTGAGTTCGAGCAGGGGCGTCCGCTGATGGAACGTCTGCGCCGCGAGCATCCGGAGTACAAGATTCTGCTGACGTTCTTCTCGCCTTCAGGATACGAGGTGCGCAAGAACTATGAGGGTGCCGATATTATCTGTTACCTGCCCCTTGATACGCCAATTAACGCCATCCGTTTCCTACGCGCTGTGCGTCCAGTCATGGCGTTCTTTATCAAATATGAGTTTTGGTACAATTACCTGCATATCCTCAAGCATCGCCATGTGCCTGTCTATAGTGTGTCGAGCATCTTTCGTCCCGACCAGGTGTTCTTCCGCTGGTACGGAAGCCAGTACGGTCGTGTACTCAACTGCTTTACTCACTTCTTTGTGCAGAATGAGCAGAGTCGTGAGCTGCTGGCCAAGATTGGCATCACCTGTGTCACCGTCGCTGGCGACACCCGTTTCGACCGCGTCCTGCAGATTAAGGAGCAGGCGAAGCAGCTGCCCGTTGTGGAAGAATTTGTTCGGGGGCATGTGGGTACGGTGGCTCGTGGGCGCGAGGATGGTTTAAGCGCTGATAGTAATCTCGTACCCCCGCACCCCCGCACCCTCGAGCCACCGGTCTTTGTTGCCGGCTCTTCGTGGCCGCCCGACGAGGACATCTTCATCCGCTACTTCCGTGAGCACCCCGAGTGGAAGCTCATCATAGCGCCCCACGTCATCGACGAAGCCCACCTGCAGCAGATAGAACAGAAGCTGGAAGGGTGGCAGGTAAGAAGATATACCTCCCTCAATCCCTCCGAAGGAGGGAAGTGCCTGCGGGCAGAGGACTCCGATAGGCCCTCCTCCCCTTTGGGGAGGCCGGGAGAGGTTCTCCTCATCGACTGCTTCGGTCTGCTCAGCAGCATCTACCACTATGCCGACGTGGCCTATGTCGGTGGCGGCTTCGGCGTGGGCATCCACAACCTGTTGGAGGCTGCCGTGTGGGATGTGCCCGTGTTCTTCGGTCCTAATAACCAAAAGTTCCAGGAGGCGCAGGGACTGAAGAAGGGTGGCGGTTTCGAGATCAGTAGCTACGAGGACTTTGCAGCACAGATGGATCGCTTTGCCAGCGATTCCGACTATCTGCATGCCGAAGGCAAGAAGGCTGGTCAGTTCGTCAAGAATCTTGCCGGTGCAACCGACATCGTTCTCTCCAACATTCAGCTTTAGTCACCTTCCACGCTCCACCTTCCACGCTCCACCTTCCACATTCCTCCTTCCACGCTCCACCTTCCACGCTCTACCATCTAATCTTCGTTCAGGTAGAATTTCGAGTACGCCACGTAGTGCTTGGCGTTGTCCGTCTGTCCCGGCCGTACGGGCTTCAGGTACTTGGCGGGCACGCCGCCCCATATCTCGCCGGCGGGAATCTTCGTGTTCTGCAGCACCAGGGCACCGGCGGCCACGATAGAGCCTTCGCCCACCTCGCAGCCGTCGAGTAGGGTAGAACCCATGCCGATGAGGGCGTTGTCGTGGATGGTGCATGCATGTACGGTCACGTTGTGGCCTATGGTGACGTAGTTGCCGATGTGTGTCGGTCCCGTCTCGTGCGTCACGTGTACGCAGCTGCCGTCCTGTATGTTCGTGCAGTTGCCGATGGTGATGGGAGCCACGTCGCCGCGCACCACCGCGTTGAACCACACCGAGCACTCGTCACCCATCGTGACGTCGCCCACTATCGTCGCATTCTCGCTAAAATAGCAGTCTCGCCCCCATTTGGGAGCGAGACCGCGGTATGATTTAATAAGAGCCATTGCTTATATTATTAGAGGTAAGAGGTGAGAGGTCACCTCTCTCCACTTACCACTTCGTTACAGATTCGGGTTAATCTTGCTCCACTCCGAGATGGGCGGCACGATGTTCAGCGTCACCAACTCGTCGCGCATCTTGCACAGGTGCTCGTAGCTCTGGTCCAGCTTGGCGTTCTCCTCGGGCGTACCCTGAGGCACCTCGAACTTGGCACCCTCACTGGTCATCGTGGTCTTCATGGCCATCATGATGTGGTCGTACTTGTCGGTCTTCACATACGTGCCAACGGGGAAGCGGAACGCCTCACCGCCCATGGCGGCACGAATCATCTCGACACTCAGGTACGAGGGGCTCTGGAACGACGAACGGCCGCGCAGCTCGATGATCTTGGCACCACCCTTCGTCACGTCGACCTTCATCTGCTCCCACTCCTCGGCGGGGAACTCGTCGGTGCCGATGATGTCGGTCAGCTTGCGACCAGCAATCTCCACGTGGCTGCCGAAGACGGCCATCTGCTCACCGTGGCCACCGTAGGTAGCGCA
Organism: uncultured Prevotellaceae bacterium; assembly: GCA_947169245.1. Classification (GTDB taxonomy): domain Bacteria; phylum Bacteroidota; class Bacteroidia; order Bacteroidales; family Bacteroidaceae; genus Prevotella. The sequence continues at coordinate 20,574 of CAMVPA010000019.1, read as the reverse complement.
ACCCGTGATCTCGTTCTGCATCACACCGAACTTCTTGGCCAGGGCCGACTGCAGACGGGTGGTGTCCAGACCTGCCAGTGTGGTCACCTGTCCGGGCTTCAGACCGCTGTAGAGCAGCGTCACCAGACCAGTCAGGTCGGCGGGGTTGAAGATGATGACGACGTGCTTCACGTCGGGGCAGTACTTCTTGATGTTCTGGCCCAGCTCCTCAGCAATCTTGCAGTTGCCGGCCAACAGATCCTCGCGCGTCATGCCTGCCTTACGGGGAGCACCACCGTCGTCGACTCCGCCATCATCGTCATCGGCCGCGACGACCGCACCAACAGGCGGCGCAAGCCATTAGCGACAACAATTGCTCAAACTAATGAAGCCCCCTCGGGGGCCGTAGGGGGGGGCCTTCACCATCGTCCTCGACCACCAGCCCTACGACCTCGACCGTACCGAGAAGGCCGGCATCGACTTCCAGCTGAGCGGCCACACCCATCGCGGTCAGGTATGGCCCATCTCTTGGATTACCGACCACGTCTACAAATGCTCGTGGGGTCCGTACCAGCGCGGAGCCACCCGCTACTACGTCAGCAGCGGTATTGGCCTCTGGGGCGGCAAGTTCCGCATCGGCACCCAGTCAGAGTACGTCGTGGCGACGTTGAGGCAAAATAGATAGAAAAAAGTCTTTCATTTTTTTGTGTTACAAAAAAATAGTGCTATCTTTGCACCATGATAAAAGACGAAGAATAAACGGGAAAAAGCATTTTATCAATAACTAAAATCAATATGAATATGAAAAAGACTATCTTGTTACTGGCTTGCATGCTCGTAGTGAGCATCGCCGCTTCAGCGTACAACACTTCAGCCGTGGTGCTCCACCACAATGGCAAGATGACTACCTACGATGCTGAACAAATCAACGATGCTATGGAGGCCGCTGTCGACGGCGACGAGGTGTACCTGAGTGAGGGTACCTACTCAGGATTCACTATCAAAAAGAAAATCAACATTAGAGGGGCAGGTGCCGAAATGACAATCATTAGTGGTGACGTCAATATCAACATTCCCAATACCCCTGTGTTAACTGCAAACCTTCTGGAATACATAAAGGTTACTGGACGTGTCAATGTCAATGAGCCTTTGAAGGGTATGCGTATTAAGCAATGCTTTTTGAGATACGTTGATTTTAAGGCAAATACTTATGACTCCTACATTGACAGATGCAACATCTATGAATCTTTAGACATAAGCCGGACTTATGATAACAGCGCATTCCCATATATAAAAGGACTGACAATTACTAATAGTGTTATTTATTGGGCTCATGGCATATATGAATCTAATCTTGCAAGTAGTAGTACCGCACAGAACACTACATTTATAAATTGCACACTATCATACCTTCGCTATAATGGTGGAACCATTATCAATTCTATTATTAATCAATTTGGTGGACCAGGTTACGAGAATAGCTTTTACAATACTGTATTGATAAATACATATTATAAGGGTTTTGTTTATGACAATAGCTTTGTTTTCTGTGAGTTCAAAAACTGCTACAATGGTAATACCCCCCTCGATTATACCACTGCCGACCTTGCCTCCCTTGGTTACTACGGCAACGACGGCACCATTATCGGCCCGTTGGGTGGCAACACCCCCTACACGCTTACGCCCGCTGTGCCCCATGTGACGGAGAGCAACATGAAAGTGGATACTGAGAAAAAGCAACTGAGCGTTACCCTGACCGTTTCACCTAAATAAGTACTGCTTATGCGACCCAGAATAATCAGTCTCGCCTGCCTGCTTCTGGCGGCGATGACGATGGCGGCGCAGGGCATCAAACGGCATGAGTATTGGATTGACGCCGACTATAGCCACCACCTGACTGTGAGTGGTGGCGCCACAGCCAGCATGACCATCTCAACAGCGGGGCTTGCGCCAGGCATCCACTTCTTCAACCACCGAGCGCAGAACACTGACGATGCGTGGGGTACACTCTACCGCACCCTGTTCTACGTGCCTGCCGACCCTGTGGGCAATGTCACCATAGGCAGCTATGAGTATTGGATTGACGACAACTACGCCAGCCGCATCACGGGTAGCGGTACCAACGTCAAGGCCAATGTCGATGTGAGCCGACTCGCTGCCGGTCTACACTTCTTCAACTTCCGCGCCGTTGACAACCTGGACAACTGGAGCTACCTGAACCGCTACGGCTTTTACATCCCTGAGCGTATAGGTACTGATGTGGCCAGGGTGGAATACTGGATAGACGATGACTATGCCCACGCCGCCAGCCTTTACATTAATACTGACGTTCATCCTAATGCCAGCGGTAACGATGACTCAGTCATTGTCCCTGTAGCTAATGTTGATATCAGCCAGTTGTCGGCTGGTCTCCACTTTTTCTGTCATCGCGATTTCAATGCCAATGGAGACTACGGCTGCCTGCACCGCAGCGCTTTCTTCATTCCACAGATGGAGACGCAGGACTTGGTGATAGAGGAATACGAGTATTGGATTGACGACAACACGCCCACCTCGCAGACCGTGGGCAGCGCACAGAGCGTGTTCAAATTGACACTCGACATCTCAGTACTGGCCGAGGGCGAGCACACGTTCTCCTTCCGTGCCAAGAACAGCAACGGCTGGGGCGACGTCTTTACAGACACCTTTGTCATAGAGCCAGGCGGAGTTGTTCCTGACGAGCCACAGCTCACAGCAACGTTCTCTGTGAAGAATGCCATCGACGGCGTGGTGTACGAGAACAAGCTGATAACCTCTGTAGAATATACCAACATCAGTGCCGAAAGACAGAAATTCTATCCTGCTATTTACCAGAGCCAGCTGACAGATGGCGAATGGACGGGGAGAAGTAATATCTATTCTGGCAGTTCCAGGACGCTGAATGGCGGCGAATCCTATCAGACTGGTACCAATGGAAGCTGTAATGATGGCCGCTACAAGCTTGAATACGGCTATCGGAATGCCGATGACACCAAGGAGTACATCCTGGGCAGCACGGAGGTGGAGGTGAAAGTCGACGACCGCTACGTCACCATTGTTCAGGACGACGAGATGATGACCTATTGCGACGAGAACGACCTAGACTTCGCTTCCGTCGACGGACTACGGGCCTATACTGCCGAAGGCTTCAACACCGCAAGGAGCGAGGCCCTGATGATGCGGGTAAACAGTGTTCCCGCCAAGACGGGTCTGCTGTTGGTGGGCGCTCCGCGTGTCTATCTGGTGCCCAAGCAGGCGTCGTCTGTTGTCTATGTGAACATGCTGGTGGGGGTGTTGGAAGGGCAGACATTGCCTCTTACCACCGATAATGGCTATTCGAACTATGTGTTTGAGCGCGGCTCTAATGGCTTAGGCTTCTATCCGCCTTATAACAACAACTATGTGTATGCCCATCAGGCCTACCTGCGGATTCCCACACGGGCAGTCGGCAATAGTGAGTATATCAGCGTGAAGTTGGACGACACTACCGGCATCAGCGAAACAACTCACGACAGCCCTGCCTTCAACATCTACACCCTCAGCGGCATTCTGGTGAAGTGCGATGCAACTTCTGTAGAGGGCCTGCCGAGCGGCATCTACATTGTGAACGGAAGTAAAATAGTAATCAAGTAGCAATACCAATATGAAGAAGTTCTTTTTCCTCCTTTTGACCCTGCTGCCGGTAGTGGTCGGAGCAGCAGAGCCGTACGCGGTATTCAACAACGAAACACTGTCTTTCTACTGCGACAATAACAGGAACGACAGACCTGGCACGAAATACGACCTGAACGAAGGAACCAATTCGCCCGACTGGTTGGAGAATAGATTATACATCAAGAAGGTGGTGTTCTCCCCGTCGTTTGCCAATGCCCATCCCACTACTACATATTGCTGGTTCTATAATTGTAACTTGTCAGTAATAGAAGGAATAAAAAATCTGAAAACTGATAAGGTTACAAATATGGGTAGCATGTTCAGTATGTGTGGCTTGACCAGCCTCGACTTAAGCACGTTTGATACGAGTAATGTCACAGACATGAGCTTTATGTTTGCCATGAGTTTCTCTCTGACAGATATTAACGTAAGCAGTTTCGACACGAGGAAGGTTACAACCATGGAAGGTATGTTCATGAGATGCTACTTTCTACCCACTCTTGATTTGAGTAGTTTCAACCCCTGCAATGTTACGGACATGTCGCAAATGTTCTCTGGCTGCGAAAGGCTAAAATCCTTGGATTTAAGCAATTTCTATACAGGCAGTGCTACCAATATGTGGCAGATGTTCGCGAGTTGTCAGAGTTTGACCAGTCTTGACGTAAGTAAGTTCGACACGAAGAATGTTACGAATATGTACGGTATGTTCCACAGCTGTTGGAATCTGGCCAGCCTTGACTTGAGTGGTTTCAATACAGAGAAGGTTACAGACATGACTCTCATGTTCGTTAGCTGTAAGCACCTAACCACTCTTGACTTGAGGAATTTCGACACAAGGAATGATACAAAAATGGGGTTTATGTTCGATTATTGCCGAAACCTCGAAAGTATAGTGTTAGGGCATCAGTTTACTGCAAATGAATCAAGCTCATTTAATAATTGCTCAAAGCTGAGCAAGGTAACCTTCATTGGCGACATCCCTTCGAGCATCAATAGCAAGTTCTTCGATGGTGTGGGCAAGGCTGATGCTCCCGCTACGCTTGAAGTTCCTCAGCAATACCGCGACCACTATGCAGCAAAGTTCGCTGACGGAAAGTTCTTTGGTGGTTACTTTACGTTGAGCGGCAGTGGGCCTGTCGTCGAGGATGCCATTGCCTTTGCCGACCCTATCGTGGAAAAGCTCTGTCTCTATTACTGGGATACGAACAAGGACGGCTGTTTGACGAAGCAGGAGGCGGCGGCTGTCAAGTCGCTGGGCGATGTGTTCTGTCTGAACCCGCAGAAGACGAAGTCCTGGCAGGGCAGCAATGGCCCGAAGGATGGCTTGCTACACGCAAACATTACATCGTTTGACGAGTTACAATACTTCACGGGTTTGACAAGCATCGACGATGAGGCTTTCTATAGCCAGCAGTCGTTGGAGCAGATAACGCTGCCGGAGGGCGTCAAGACAATAGGCAAGTATGCCTTCTATTATTGTGTGAACCTGAAGACCATCGAACTGCCCAGTTCGGTTGAGACCATCGGCCAATGTGCCTTCTTGAGTTGCAAGAGCGCAGGAAACCTCACCATGGGCAGTTCCGTAAAGACCATTGGCGACGCTGCTTTCCGCGATTGTGTCTGCCTCAGCAGCGTGGTGGTTCCCGATGGTTGTACTGCTATTGGCAGTTCGGCTTTTCTGGGTTGCACCAAGTTGGATGTGCTGACGCTGCCTGCCTCGCTGAAAAATGTGGGCACCTTTATGATTGCCTATACTGAGAAGACCATCAACATCAGCTTGGGCAGCAAGGACTTGTGGCTGCAACTGCAAATGACATGCGATGACGATGAGATTGAAGAAGGCATTGTGGAACATTCAGATTTCAAGCTGTACTATAACGGTCAGGAACTGACAGAGGTGGAGATTCCGCAGACGATGACAATGGTGGACAACCGCTATAAGAACTGCCAAAGCGTGAAGTCGCTGACCATTCCTGCCACAGTGAATGATATAGCTGTCTGTGCCTTCAACGGGTGCCGCAATCTGGAGACTGTCACTTTGTATCTGCAGAATCCGTTCTACATAGAGGATGCCGCCTTTGAATACGAAGACCCCAATACTCACAACGATGTGTTTACCTCGGCCACACTCTACGTGCCAAAGGGAACGAAAGCAAAGTTCCAGAGCCAGTACGGCTGGAAGAGCTTCAAGAGTATTGTGGAGATGGGCGACGAGCCTGTTGAGGCCGAACCCTACGTGGCCTACAACAACAGCGGTACGCTGACGTTCTACTACGACAACCAGCGCAGCAGCAGGGGGCGGACGTTTGACCTGAATGAGGGTGAGACAATGCCTGAGTACAGTAATTATTTTTATGATATAGTTGAGGTTGTAACCAAGGTTGTCTTTGACCCATCATTTGCCGATGCCCGCCCAACAAGCACTTTTGCCTGGTTCAATGGCTTTGGGTCGCTGGAAGAGATTGAAGGCCTTGATTATTTGAACACGAGCGAAGTTACCAATATGGGCTATATGTTCCAGAATTGTGGTTTGAAGAATTTGGACTTGAGCAAGTTCAATACAAGCAAAGTTACGCAAATGCAATCGATGTTCTTCAACTGTAGCAGTCTGACTAGCCTTATTTTGAGTAATAAGTTCGTATCTGACGAGGAAACCAATGTGAGTTTTGCGTTTGGTGGCTGCAATATGTTGAAAACCATCACTTTCACTGGCGACATCCCTGTCAGCATCAATAGCAAGTTCTTCGAGGGCGTGGGCACTGCTGACAGCCCCTCAACACTTGACGTTCCTGAGCAATATCGTGAACACTACAAGACGAAGTTCGACGGCAACAAGTTCTTCGGAGGCTATTTCACGTTAAGCGGAGAAGAGCCTGACAGACCCCAATTAGAGATGGATTTCTCTATTTTGAATGCTATTGATGGTATCGTGTACGACGAAAAACCATTATATAAAATGTCCTGTAAGAACAATGGAACGACCAAATTTGAAGGTAGTTTTTTGGTAAAGTTCTATAAGCCGTCAGACACTGGGGAGTGGATTGCGAATGAGGATTATCCGTGGACATCATTCAGCATTAATATGGGTAATGGACTGAAGCCAGGAAAGTCAACGTGGTGCAGTGCAAGTCTCTCCAAACCCAGCATAGGCCAGAACATGTTTGAATATGGCTATATAACCAGTGACGGGACGGAGTTCATATTGGGCAGCATCGTCTTTGAGCTGCGACCTAACGAGCATTATGTAACCATCGTCCAGACTGCAGACATCATGACCTACTGCGACGAGAACGATCTTGACTTCACGGCTGTTGAGGGGTTGAAAGCATATATTGTCCCAGGCTTTAATAACGATTCGCGGGAGGCCATCATGATGAACGTCAACGATGTTCCTGCAAAGACAGGCTTGTTGCTTATTGGTGCACCGCAAGCCTACTTGGTGCCTAAGACCCAATCATCGACTATCTATGTGAGTATGTTGAAAGGCTTGCTGAAAGGCGAAAACGTACCTAGGACTCAGAATGCCTACACAAACTATGTGTTCAGGGAAGGGAGTCAAGGATTTGGCTTCTATCTGGCTGACGAGGGAGGTTCTTATGTATATGCCCAAGAAGCCTATCTGCAGGTTCCGACGCGTGTCATGAACAGTCGTGATTTCATCGGGTTAACTTTCGACGACGCGACGGCTATTAACGGAATGCCGACCGGCGACCAGCCCTTCAGCGTCTACAACCTCAGTGGCGTACTGGTAAAGCCTGCCGCCACAAGTCTTGACGGGCTGGCTAAAGGCATTTACGTCGCTGGCGGCCATAAGGTTGTCGTCAAATAATGCATAAGCAGCAGGGGACTATTTCCCCTGCTGCTCTTCCAAATAGTACTTGGAATATGCCACGTAGTGCTTGGCGTTGTCCGTCTGTCCCGGCCGTACGGGCTTCAGGTACTTGGCGGGCACGCCGCCCCATATCTCGCCGGCGGGAATCTTCGTGTTCTGCAGCACCAGGGCACCGGCGGCCACGATAGAGCCTTCGCCCACCTCGCAGCCGTCGAGTAGGGTAGAACCCATGCCGATGAGGGCGTTGTCGTGGATGGTGCATGCATGTACGGTCACGTTGTGGCCTATGGTGACGTAGTTGCCGATGTGTGTCGGTCCCGTCTCGTGCGTCACGTGTACGCAGCTGCCGTCCTGTATGTTCGTGCAGTTGCCGATGGTGATGGGAGCCACGTCGCCGCGCACCACCGCGTTGAACCACACCGAGCACTCGTCACCCATCGTGACGTCGCCCACTATCGTCGCATTCTCGCTAAAATAGCAGTCTCGCCCCCATTTGGGAGCGAGACCGCGGTATGATTTAATAAGAGCCATTGCTTATATTATTAGAGGTAAGAGGTGAGAGGTCACCTCTCTCCACTTACCACTTCGTTACAGATTCGGGTTAATCTTGCTCCACTCCGAGATGGGCGGCACGATGTTCAGCGTCACCAACTCGTCGCGCATCTTGCACAGGTGCTCGTAGCTCTGGTCCAGCTTGGCGTTCTCCTCGGGCGTACCCTGAGGCACCTCGAACTTGGCACCCTCACTGGTCATCGTGGTCTTCATGGCCATCATGATGTGGTCGTACTTGTCGGTCTTCACATACGTGCCAACGGGGAAGCGGAACGCCTCACCGCCCATGGCGGCACGAATCATCTCGACACTCAGGTACGAGGGGCTCTGGAACGACGAACGGCCGCGCAGCTCGATGATCTTGGCACCACCCTTCGTCACGTCGACCTTCATCTGCTCCCACTCCTCGGCGGGGAACTCGTCGGTGCCGATGATGTCGGTCAGCTTGCGACCAGCAATCTCCACGTGGCTGCCGAAGACGGCCATCTGCTCACCGTGGCCACCGTAGGTAGCGCAACCCGTGATCTCGTTCTGCATCACACCGAACTTCTTGGCCAGGGCCGACTGCAGACGGGTGGTGTCCAGACCTGCCAGTGTGGTCACCTGTCCGGGCTTCAGACCGCTGTAGAGCAGCGTCACCAGACCAGTCAGGTCGGCGGGGTTGAAGATGATGACGACGTGCTTCACGTCGGGGCAGTACTTCTTGATGTTCTGGCCCAGCTCCTCAGCAATCTTGCAGTTGCCGGCCAACAGATCCTCGCGCGTCATGCCTGCCTTACGGGGAGCACCACCTGAAGAGATGATGTACTTAGCGTTCTTGAAAGCCTCCTCGGCGTCGGTCGTGGCTACGATGTTCACGTCGTCGAAGCCGCTCTGGCGCATCTCCTCGGCTACGCCCTCGGGAGAGAAGACATCATACAGACAGAGTTCCGTTGTCAGACCCATCATCAGTGCGCACTGGGCCATGTTCGAGCCAATCATGCCGGCTGCGCCGACGATGACCAGTTTGTCGTTTGTTAGTGTTGCCATAATTGTTTGCGTGTTTTATTATTTAAATTCAGTGGCGCAAAGTTACACAAAAAACTCCATAGTTCCCACGTATTAACAGAGATTAATATTTTCCCCCGCCGCTTTGCTAACTCCACGTGGCAAAAGCACCTGTCTGCACTCTGCGCCATCAACAGCACGTGCAACTACCCGTGCCCCCCAACCTCTATGGGTATGTCAAGTCGGGCGATGGCGACAGCCTCGCACGCGCGCGCATATAGAGTGGCAAAACAACGAATCGACCCTCACTTCTTGCACTTCCTGCACTTGGCTCGGGTGCAGGAAGTGCCGGAAGTGAGGGTCGAAACCCCATTAAACAACTATTATATAGTTAGATCGTCTGCGGCGGCCCCTGGGAAGTCTGCGGCGGCCCCTGAGAAGTCTGCGGCGGCCCCTGAGAAGTCTGCGGCGGCCCCTGAGAAGTCTGCGGCCTGGAACATTCTATATTTCCTTTGTCGTTATTTAATCACTACCTTTCGTCCGTTCCAGTCGGGCAGTCCTAGGAAGCTGCGGGCAGGATCATTCACGTCCTCGCCATGCTCAAGGTCGGCGGGACGATTTATTGCCATTTGTTTTGTCGTTTCGAATTTATCTCGTACCTTTGAGCTACGCTCGAAGGTAGGCTGCATATGACTACGTCGACCTCTGTCACGACTCGGCCAATCATGCAAGCATGTTGGCTCTCGCTGCTCCATCGGTTTGGAAAAACTTAAAGACTCCGAGCTTGCTCGCCTGAGCACCTCAGAAAATAAAGAAATGAGCGAAGAATTTTGGTTTTTCGCTCGATTTGCACTACCTTTGCACCATGATTACACTCGGGATGATGCAGTTCACGGCTGTGGTGCTGATGACGTCGCCCGGCACTGCGGCTTTGCTGACCGCACCGTCCTGCAGCGCACGTTCAAGAAAACTGACGGGCATGACGCCGGTGCAGTACATGAGAGGCGGTGAAATATGAGCGAACGCGATGTGAAACATCAAAGGTGAAAAAGAATAATGAGAATATATGAGTAATATCGCCCAACGACTGGAGGCTCTGCGCGAGGTGATGAGACGCGAGGGGCTGGCAGCCTTTATCTTTCCCAGTACCGATCCTCATCAGAGTGAATATGTGGCCGACCACTGGAAGGGCCGCGAGTGGATCAGCGGCTTCAACGGGTCGGCAGGCACGGCGGTGGTGACTCACAGCAGCGCCGCCCTGTGGACGGACTCGCGCTACTTCCTGGCTGCCGAGGAGCAGCTGCGCGGTACCGAGTTTCAACTGATGAAACTGAAGATGCCCGGCACACCGACCATTGCTGAGTGGATAGGGGAGGAAATGAGAAAGGAGAAAGGAGGAATGAGTACCGAGGTGGGCGTCGACGGCACTTGTATGTCGGCCGCTGAGGTGCGCCAGCTCGTTGCCGACCTGCGCCATCAGGGTGGTCTGACGTTGCGCACCAATTTCGACCCGCTGGCACAGATATGGACCGACCGGCCGGCCATTCCCGAGAACCCCGTGGAGATATATCCGCTGAAGTATGCCGGTGAGGCGGCACACGACAAGATAGGGCGTATTCGCAAGGCGCTGCGCGAGCGGCACGCCGACGGTATGCTGATGGCATCGCTCGACGACATTGCCTGGACGCTGAACCTGCGCGGCACCGACGTCCACTGCACGCCGGTGTTTGTCAGCTACCTGTTGCTGTCGACGACCTCTGTCACCCTATATATAAATAAGGAGAAGCTGACGCCCGAGGTTGAGGCTTACCTGAAGGCCGAAGGGGTAGGGGTCGGCAGCTACGGGAACATCAAGAAGGGGCTGGACGACTATTTCGAGTACAACATCCTGATGGATCCCGACGAGGTGAACAGTGTGCTCTTTAAGCGAGGAGCGAGGAGCGTGGAGTGTGGAACGAGGAGTGAGGTGCGTGGAGCGAGGAATGTTGTAGAGGAGGAGTCACCAGTGAAACGGATGAAAACGGTGAAAAACGCCGATGAAATCGCTGGTTTTCGTTCGGCGATGCTGAAAGACGGCATCGCTATGGTGAAGTTTCTGAAGTGGTTGGATGAGGCTTATGGGGCTTATAGGGCTTATGGGGCCAATGAGACCGAGATTTCGGCCTCCTCAAAGCTCGAGGCGTTGCGGGCCGAGCAGCCGCTGTACCGCGGACTGTCGTTCGACACCATTGCTGCCTACGGCGAACACGGCGCCGTCGTCCACTACGAGCCGACGCCCGACACCGACATACCGCTGAAGCCCGAGGGTCTGCTGCTGCTCGACAGCGGTGCGCAGTACCTTGACGGCACCACCGACATCACGCGCACCATTGCCCTCGGCCCGCTGACCGAGGAGCAGAAACGCGTCTACACGCTGGTGCTGAAAGGTCATATCCAGGTGGAGCTCTGTAAGTTTCCCAATGGTGCCAGTGGCACGCAGCTCGACATCCTGGCGCGACAGGCCATGTGGCGCGAGGGCCTGAACTACCTGCACGGTACGGGCCACGGCGTAGGCACCTATCTCAGCGTCCACGAAGGGCCCCACCAGTTGCGCATGGAGTGGAAGCCCGCACCGCTGGTCAGTGGGATGACCGTCACCGACGAGCCCGGCATCTACCTGGCCGGCCGCTTCGGCGTGCGCATCGAGAACACCCTGCTCGTTGTGCCCTACAAGGAGACGGAGTTCGGCGAGTTCCTGCAGTTTGAGTCCCTGACGCTCTGTCCCATCGACAAGCGCCCCATCCTTGTCGACATGCTTACCCCTGAGGAGATACAGTGGCTGAACGACTACCACCGTATGGTCTACGACCGGCTGGCGCCCCACCTCGACGAGGCCGAGCGCCAGTGGCTGGCCGATGCGACAAAGGAATTAAGAAATAAGAGTTAAGAGTTGTCGGCTTCGCCGATTAGGATTTGCGACGTGATGGCTGATGTGAACATGGTGAAAGGCTACGTGCGCTACCTGAAGCTGCAGCGCAACTATTCGAAGAACACGCTGGAGGCTTACCAGCGCGACCTGGAGAAGCTGCTGGCTTTTCTGAAACGTGAGCAGAAAGACCCGCTGACGGTGCAGCTGGAAGACCTGCAGACATTTGCTGCGGGGCTGCACGACATCGGCATAGGCCCGCGCTCGCAGTGCCGCATTCTGAGCGGCGTGCGCTCGTTCTTCCGTTACCTGCAGTTGGACGGCTACCGCGACGACGACCCCACGGAACTGCTGGAGTCGCCACAGATAGGCGACCACCTGCCCGAGGTGCTGTCGACGGTCGAGGTCGACCAGCTGGAGGACTCGATAGACCTGTCGAAGTGGGAGGGCCACCGCAACCGCGCCATCATCGAGGTGCTCTTCTCGTGCGGACTGCGCGTGTCTGAACTCGTCAACCTGCGGCTCACCGACCTCTACATGGAGGAAGAGTACGTGCGGGTGATGGGCAAGGGCTCGAAGGAACGGCTGGTGCCCATCTCGCCACGTGCCATCAAGGAACTGGAATACTGGTTTATCGTGCGCCGCGAGATGACGATCAAACCCGGCGAGGAGGACTACGTCTTCCTGAACCGGCGCGGCGCCCACCTGACACGGGTGATGATTCTCATCATGATCAAACGGCAGGCCGAAGCGGCCGGCATCAAGAAGACCATCTCGCCGCACACGCTGCGCCACTCGTTTGCCACTGCCCTGCTGGAGGGCGGCGCCGACCTGCGTGTCATCCAGGCACTGCTTGGCCACGAGTCGATAGGCACCACCGAGATATACACCCATATCGACACCACGACCCTGCGGCGCGAGATTCTGGAGCACCATCCGAGGAACAGGAAGAGGTGAGTGGTGAGTCGTGAGAGTTAAGAATTGAGAAAAATGAGGGGGCTAAGTGATTTTCTTAACGCTTCATTCTTCATTCTTAACTAAAGTTAGTACCTTTGCAGGCTGAAATCAATAATCCATAAATAAGAACGACATGAATCAACTGAAGAGACTCTTCTCCATGGCTATTGTCGCCTTGGTGGCAACAATGACCGCAACGGCACAGCAGATGCCGGACATTCCTGTTGACCCCGACGTGCGCATCGGTAAGCTCGACAACGGACTGACCTACTACATCCGCCACAACGCGTGGCCGGAGCAGCGCGCAGAGTTCTACATCGCACAGAAGGTGGGCTCCATTCAGGAGGATGACGACCAGCGTGGTCTGGCACACTTCCTGGAGCACATGGCCTTCAACGGGTCGAAACACTTTAAGGGCAACGAGCTGCTGCGCTGGTGTGAGAGCGTTGGCATTAAGTTCGGTACCGACCTGAACGCCTACACCTCGATCGACCAGACGGTATACAATATAAGTAATGTTCCCACGACACGCGAAGGCATCGTCGACTCCTGTCTGATGATTCTCTGGGACTGGGCCGACGGTCTGCTGCTGGAGCAGGAGGAGATAGAGAAGGAGCGTGGCGTCATCCATGAGGAGTGGCGCCTGCGTACCTCTGCCCAGATGCGTATGCTGGAGCGTGACCTGCCGAAACTGTATCCTGGCTCGAAGTACGGGTATCGCATGCCCATTGGTCTGATGGAAATCATCGACAACTTCGAGCGTCCTTTCCTGCAGTCGTACTACGAGAAGTGGTATCGCCCCGACAACCAGGGCATCATCGTGGTCGGTGACATCGACGTCGACCAGGTGGAGCAGAAGATCAAGACCATGTTCTCACAGATTGCCAAGCCCGGTGCCGACGCCGCCCAGGTGGTGGCCGAGCCCGTGCCCGACAATGTCGAGCCCATCGTGGTCATCGACAAGGACAAGGAGCAGATGATCAACATGGTCGACGTGATGATCAAGCACGAGGCCTTCCCCGACTCGCTGAAGAAGTCGCTGGTCTACCTGCTGGCCAACTATCTGAAAGATACGGCCCTGGGCATGCTGAACAACCGTCTGGCTGAGAAGGCCCAGGAGCCCGACTGCCCCTACCTGCAGGCACAGGTGGGCGACGGCACCTACCTGCTGTCGAAGACCGTCGACGCTCTGGATATCGGCGTCGTACCCAAGGAGGGTCAGATGAACGAGGCCCTGCAGCGTGTCTTCGCCGAGGTGCGCCGTGCCGCTGAGTTCGGCTTCACCGCTACGGAGTACAGCCGCTCGAAGGCCAACACGCTGAGCGCTCTGGAGAAGCAGTACTCGAACAAGGACAAGCGCTACAACTCGCAGTTCGTCAACCAGTACGTGCAGCACTTCCTGAGCAACGAGCCCATCCCCGGCATCGACGACTACTACCAGCTGATGAAGCAGGTGGTGCCCGTGCTACCGCTCGACAACATCAATATGGTGATGAAGGAACTGGTGCCCGAGAACGACTCTAACATGGTGGTGCTGAGCTTCAACCAGGAGAAGGACGACGCCGTCTATCCCACCGAGGAAGGACTGCTGGGCGCCATCAAGGCTGCCCGCGCCGAGAAGCTGGAGGCCTTTGTCGACAACGTGAAGGACGAGCCCCTGATGACCACCCTGCCCAAGAAGGGCTCTATTAAGAAAGAGGTGAAGAACGACCTCTTCGGCTATACCGAGCTGACGCTGTCGAACGGCGTGAAGGTGCTGCTGAAGCAGACCGACCTGAAGAAGGACCAGGTGATTCTCAACGGCGAAGGCTTCGGCGGTTCGTCACTCTACGGCGAGAAGGACTTCTCGAGCCTGAAGGCCTTCGACGACGTCATCGAGGCCAGCGGTCTGGGTAACTTCTCGCACACCGAGCTGGAGAAGGCCCTCGCCGGAAAGATTGCCGGCGCTACGCTCACGATGGGTCTGAACCGCCAGTATGTGAACGGCAGCTCGACGCCCACCGACGTCGAGACCATGCTGCAGCTGGTGTACCTCTACATGACCGGTAACATCAAGAAGGACCAGCAGTCGGTAGACCAGCTGCTCAAGACCATGGAGATCAGCCTGAAGAACCGCCTGTTGCAGCCTGAGACCGTCTTCAGCGACTCGCTGACGGCCACGCTGACATCGCACAACCCACGTATGAAGGCAATGGAAGTGGCCGACCTGGCCAAGGTCGACTACGACCGCATCCTCCAGATAGCCAAGGAGCGCACGGCCAATGCCGCCGCCTTCACGTTCACCATCATCGGTAACTTCGACGAGGCCACCATCCGTCCGCTCATCGAGCAGTACCTGGCTTCGCTGCCCTCACAGAAGAAGGTGGTCAAGGGTCCCAAGGTGGATACCGACTACAAGAACGTGGTCATCAACGACTTCAAGAACAAGGCTGAGACCCCGAAGGCCATCGCCCTGATGCACTGGTACTCGAAGGACATGCCTTACACCCTGGAGAACAGCATCAAGGCCTCGATGGTGGGACAGATCCTGAGCATGGAGTATCTGAAGAAGATCCGCGAGGACGCCAGCGCTGCCTACACCGTGGCATCGCAGTCCAGCATGTCGCGCGACGATTTTGAGACCACGGCCCAGATACTGGTCTACTGCCCCATGAAGCCCGAGAAGGCCGACACGGCAGAGCTGATCATGCGAGACGAGGTGCAGGCTCTCACCAAGGGCTGCGACCCCGACAAGCTGCAGAAGGTGAAGGAGTATCTGCTGAAGAACCACGGCGACCAGCTGAAGACCAACGGCTATTGGAACAGCATGATTACCACATGGCGCAAGTACGGCCTGGACTTCCATACCGACTACGAGAAGCTGGTCAACGCCCAGACGCCTGAGAGCATCGCCGCCTTCGTCCGCGAGCTGCTGAAAGCCGGCAACCGCGCCGAGGTCATCATGACGCCGGAGGAATAAAGTCAATAGTCAAATCGTAAAATAGTCCAATAGCAAAATGAGTTATTTGTTTTCATCCGAGTCTGTCTCTGAAGGCCATCCCGACAAGGTGGCCGACCAGATAAGTGACGCTATATTAGACCAGTTCCTGGCTTACGACCCACATGCCCACGTGGCATGTGAGTCGTTTGTCACCACAGGACAGGTCGTCCTGATGGGCGAGGTCAGCAGCGAGGCCTACATCGACCTGCAGACCGTGGCTCGCAACACCATTAACAAGATTGGCTATACCAAGGCCGAGTATCAGTTTGACGGCAACTCGTGCGGCATCCTCAGTGCCATCCACGAGCAGAGCCAGGACATCAGCCGCGGCGTCGACCGTGCCGACGAAGAGGAGCAGGGAGCCGGCGACCAGGGTATGATGTTCGGCTACGCCACCAACGAGACGGAGTCGTACATGCCCGTCTCGCTCGACTTGGCCCACCTCATCATGAGCACGCTGGCCGACATCCGCAAGGAGGGTCAGGTGATGACCTACCTGCGTCCCGACTCTAAGAGTCAGGTGACGGTGCAGTACAGCGACGAGGGCATCCCCGAGCGCATCGACACCATTGTCGTCTCGACGCAGCACGACGAGTTTGCCGACGACGAGACGATGCTCGCCAAAATCAAGGACGACGTCATCAATATCCTCATCCCGCGTGTTAAGCAGCAGATTCACAGCCAAAAAGTGCTCGACCTCTTCGGCCTTGACATCAAGTACTACGTGAACCCCACGGGCAAGTTCGTCATCGGCGGCCCCCACGGCGACACCGGTCTGACGGGTCGTAAGATCATTGTCGACACCTACGGCGGCAAGGGCGCCCACGGTGGCGGTGCCTTCAGCGGTAAGGACCCGAGCAAGGTCGACCGCTCGGCCGCCTACGCAGCCCGTCACATTGCCAAGAACATGGTGGCCGCTGGTGTGGCCGACGAGATGCTGGTGCAGGTGGCCTACGCCATTGGCATGGCCCGTCCCATGAACATCTACGTCAACACCTACGGCCGCAGCCATGTGCAGATGAGCGACGGCGAGATTGCCCGCAAGGTGGAGCAGCTCTTCGACCTGCGTCCGAAGGCCATCGAGCGTACGCTGAAGCTGCGCCAGCCGATGTATCTGGAGACGGCGGCCTACGGTCACATGGGCCGTAAGCCCGAGACGGTGAAGAAGGTGTTCACCAGCCACTACCACGAAACGAAGGAGATGGACGTCGAGCTGTTCACCTGGGAGAAGCTCGACCGCGTGGACGACATCAAAAAGGCTTTCGGGCTGTAGCCGATGCTCTCACAGCAGGATTCCATCCCCCTCTTGCAGACAGGTAAACCCCTGCCGTGCGAGGTTCATCTGCCGAAGTACTATCAGGAAACCTACTTCTCCAAAGACTCGCTGCTGCACCCTGAGGTCAGCGGCGGGCACTTTGGAGTAGCCGGCGACCCGGTGCCCTACGTCGTGCGCAACGACAACCTGATTACGGGTCTGCTCTTGCTGTGCTTCGTCCTGACGCTCGTCGTCACCCCCCAGTTCAAGCGGTTCCGGGGCCTGCTGACGTTGCAGTCATGCCTGCTTTCCAGCATTGTCGTCTACTTCCTGACCAAGGAGTACATCTCCACCACCTTCATCATCGACTCCGATTATCAGCTGATACTGATTTTCATGGGTATGCTGATAGTCTATGCGCTGATGAAGAGCACCCTCTACACCATGGTCGATCTTGTGTTCTTTGATGGTAAAAGAAACAGACAGTTTTTAGAGGCGCTTCTGCAAGCCTCCGCCGCTCAGGGGGTGTTGCTCATGCCTGTCGTCCTCCTGCTTGCTTACTTCGGATTGTCACTCCAAAATGTGCTCTATTTCTTCGTTTTTGTCGTCGTTTTGGGCAAAATTTGGGCCTTTTATAAGGGCTATGTAATCTTTTTCCGTCAAAACGGCGGTTTTCTGCAGATTATTTTGTACTTTTGTGCCCTCGAAATCGTACCCCTCGCAGTGCTCGTCGGTATTTGGGCGCTCTTGGTCGATATGCTGAAAATAAATTTTTAGGACAACAGAAAGATGATAAAGAAGATTTTGGTGTCGCAACCGAAACCCGCCAGTGAGAAATCTCCCTACTTCGACATCGCAGAGCGATTCGGTGTCGAACTGGTGTTCCGCCCTTTCATTAAGGTAGAGGGCATGACGGCGAAAGAGTTCCGTACGCAGAGGGTCAACATCCTTGACTACACTGCCATCGTGTTTACCTCGCGCCATGCCATTGACCATTTCTTTACCTTGGCCAAGGAGCTGAGAGTGGCCATCCCCGAGGACATGAAGTACTTCTGTGTGACGGAGACCATTGCCCTTTATATCCAGAAATATATCCAGTACCGCAAGAGGAAGGTCTTCTTTGGCTCGACAGGCCGCATCGACGACCTGCTGCCCACCATGGTGAAGCATAAGACCGAGAAATATCTGGTGCCGATGAGCGATGTCCATAATGATTCCATCCGCCTGTTGCTTGACTCCAAGAAGCTGCAGCACACGGAGTGCGTCATGTATAAGACGGTGAGCAACGACTTCACACCCGAAGAGGTCAAGACGTTCGACTACGACATGCTCATCTTCTTCAGTCCATCGGGTATTGAGTCGCTGATCAAGAATTTCCCTGACTTCAAGCAGGACAAGATAGCCATTGCCACGTTCGGTCCCTCTACGGCCAAGGCTGCCAAGGATGCCGGCCTGCGTCTCGACATTGAGGCGCCGTCAGAGAAGTATCCCTCGATGACGGGAGCCCTGCAGCACTATCTGCTGATGCAGGAAGACTAATATATAATAAGGTGGAAGGTGTTCGCGCCACATTCAAGAAACGGGAGCGCCTCGTCAGCCAACGACTGATAGACATGCTCTTCGGATTGTCAGCGAGCCACTCGCTGGCAGCCTTTCCGCTGAGAGTCGTCTACAACCTCCGTGAGCGTCAGGAGGGCGACGAACCGGTACAGATGCTGGTCAGTGTGCCGAAGAAGCGGTTCCACCATGCTGTCGACCGCAACCGCGTGAAGCGTCAGGTTCGTGAGGCCTACCGTCATCACAAACAGCAGCTCTACGACGCGCTGCCCGACGACAAGGCCCTGTTGGTGGCGTTTGTGTGGCTCTCAGACAGACATCTGCCGACCAGCGAGGTGGCAGGTAGGGTGGAGACCCTGGTACGCCGGCTCTCCGAACGTCTTGGAAACAGTTGACGGTAACGTATCGCCTATGAAACAGCTGTCACGTCTCCTCTCATGGCTCCTGGTGTTGCCCATACGGTTCTATCAGGTATGCATCAGCCCCTGTACTCCGCCGTCCTGCCGTTTTACGCCGACGTGCAGCCAGTATGCCAAGGAGGCCATCATGAAACACGGCCCCATCAAGGGCCTGGGACTCGCCATCTGGCGCATCCTCCGCTGTAATCCCTGGGGCGGAAGCGGCTACGACCCGGTGCCGTAAACTCATGGGACCAAAAGCCCATAAGCCCTATAGGTCCTATAAGCCCTATGGGCCCCCATAAGACTCATAAAATAAGAATAAGAATATGAAGAACTTTGTTGAAGAACTGAAATGGCGCGGTATGCTGGCACAGATGATGCCTGGTACCGAGGAACTGCTCCAGAAGGAGATGGTGACGGCCTACTTGGGTACCGACCCCACAGCCGACTCACTGCACATCGGCCACCTCTGTGGCATCATGATGCTGCGTCACCTGCAGCGTTGCGGACACCGTCCCGTCATCCTGGTGGGCGGTGCCACGGGTATGATTGGCGACCCCAGCGGCAAGTCTCAGGAGCGTAACCTGCTCAACGACGAGACACTGCGCCACAACCAGGAGTGCATCAAGGCTCAGGTGGCCAAGTTCCTCGACTTTGAGTCGAAGGAGCCTAACGCTGCCATCATGGTCAACAACTACGACTGGATGAAGGACTTCACGTTCCTTGACTTTGCTCGCGAGGTGGGTAAGCACATCACCGTTAACTATATGATGGCCAAGGAGAGCGTGCAGCAGCGTCTGAACGGTACTGCCCGCGACGGTCTGTCGTTCACCGAGTTCACCTACCAGCTGCTGCAGGGCTACGACTTCCTGTACCTCTATCAGCACTATGGCGTGAAGCTGCAGCTTGGCGGCAACGACCAGTGGGGCAATATGACCACTGGCACGGAGCTCATCCGCCGCACATTAGGCAACGACGTCGAGACCTTCGCCCTCACCTGTCCGCTCATCACCAAGAGCGACGGCAAGAAGTTCGGTAAGACCGAGAGCGGTAACATCTGGCTTGATCCGAAGCGCACCACGCCCTACCGCTTCTACCAGTTCTGGCTCAACGTCAGCGACGACGACGCCGAGCGTTACATCAAGATCTTCACGTCTCTTGAGAAGGACGTCATCGACGCCCTTGTTGAAGAGCACAAGCAGGATCCTGGCCGTCGTGTCCTGCAGAAGCGTCTGGCCGAGGAGACCACCATCCTGGTACACTCGAAGGAGGCGCTCGACATGGCCATCGAGGCTTCGAACATCCTCTTTGGCAAGAGCACCAAGGAAGCTCTCGAGAAGCTCGACGAGCAGACCTTCCTCGACGTCTTCGACGGTGTCGAGAAGCATGAGATTTCCAAGGACCAGCTGGGACAGCCCGCTGTCGAGCTGCTGACCACCGTCGCTCCCGTATTCCCCTCGAAGGGTGAGATGCGTAAGATGGTGCAGGGTGGTGGCG
>CAMVPA010000018.1 GCA_947169245.1 uncultured Prevotellaceae bacterium | reverse complement strand
GTGTCTCGCCCGATGGAGTACATGGCTACAGCTTCCGCTACAGAGATATATTCTCTTGCATCCGGAACTTTCTGGGCAATTTGTTTGAATTGCTCAGCCTTTTTAGCTGCTGCCTTTTTCTGCTTATAGGCCATGTCAATGCAGTGCTTAGAGCAGTACTTAGACTCGAGCGTCTTTGCAATGAAGGTTGCTCCGCACATTTCGCATTTCCGTTTAATCTGAAATTTTAAAGCTGGCATATTTTCGTCCTTTTAATATGTATTAATCCGTATAAGTATTTTTAAGTTGCATCTCATCGCCAATTAAGTCGTGTCGCAAATATGACGCAAAATTACGGTAAAAATCCGAAAATAGCAAGAAATGAAACAAAGTTTAACAATAACAAAAAGTGGTGTAACCACTTGGATTACACCACTTTCTTATGACTTTCTTATCGTTGCTTATCTAATCTTACTTCACCTCCTCGAAGTCGGCATCCTGGACGTCGTCGTTAGGATTCGACTGGGTCTGCTGGCCGCCCTGATACTGCTGACCGGCATCGGCGCCGGGCTGAGGACCGGCCTGCTGGCCCTGCTGGTACATCTGCTCGCTGGCCGACTGCCAGGCGGCGTTGAGGGCGGCGATGGCGCTGTCGATGGCGGCGATGTCGCCAGCCTTGTGGGCGTCCTTCAGCTGCTGGAGGGCCTGCTCGATGGCGGGCTTCTTGTCAGCGGGAATCTTGTCACCGATTTCCTTCAGCTGGTTCTCTGTCTGGAAGATCATCGAGTCAGCCTGGTTCAGCTTGTCCACACGCTCGCGCTCGCGCTTGTCGTTCTCGGCGTTCTGCTCGGCCTCGGCCTTCATGCGGTTGATCTCGTCCTGTGACAGACCGCTACTGGCCTCGATGCGGATGGCCTGCTCCTTACCAGTGGCCTTGTCCTTGGCGCTGACCTTCAGGATACCGTTGGCGTCGATGTCGAAGGTCACCTCAATCTGAGGAATACCGCGACGGGCGGGAGCGATGCCAGTCAGGTTGAACTGACCGATAGACTTGTTCTGGGCAGCCATCGGGCGCTCGCCCTGCAGCACGTGGATGGTCACCTCGGTCTGGTTGTCGGCTGCGGTTGAGAACACCTCGCTCTTCTTGCAGGGGATGGTCGTGTTAGCCTCGATGAGCTTGGTCATCACACCGCCCATGGTCTCGATACCCAGTGTCAGCGGAGTCACGTCGAGCAGCACGATGTCACCTACGCCACCTTCCTTGTTCAGGATGGCACCCTGGATAGCAGCGCCTACGGCCACCACCTCGTCGGGGTTCACACCCTTTGAAGGCTCTTTGCCGAAATAGTTCTTCACCAGCGTCTGCACAGCAGGGATACGGCTTGAACCACCTACGAGGATGACTTCGTCGATGTCGGCAGTTGTCAGTTTGGCATCGGCAATGGCCTTTTGGCAGGGAGCCAGACATGCCTGGATGAGGTCGTGAGCCAGCTGCTCGAACTTAGCACGTGTCAGGGTCTTCACCAAGTGCTTGGGCACGCCGGCTACCGGCATGATGTATGGCAGGTTGATTTCCGTGCTCGTAGAAGAAGACAGCTCAATCTTGGCCTTCTCTGCAGCCTCCTTCAGACGCTGCATGGCCATCGGGTCGCTCTTCAGGTCGGCACCCTCGTCGTTCTTGAACTCCTGTACCAGCCAGTCGATGATGGCCTGGTCGAAGTCGTCGCCACCGAGATGGGTGTCACCGTTGGTAGAGAGCACCTCAAAGACACCACCGCCGAACTCCAGGATAGAGATATCGAACGTACCGCCACCGAGGTCGAAGACGGCAATCTTCATGTCCTTGTTAGCCTTGTCAACACCGTAGGCCAGAGCAGCGGCCGTCGGCTCGTTGACGATACGCTTCACGTTGAGGCCTGCAATCTGGCCGGCCTCCTTCGTGGCCTGACGCTGAGAGTCAGAGAAGTAGGCGGGAACGGTGATGACAGCCTCTGTCACCTCTTGGCCCAGATAGTCCTCGGCAGTCTTCTTCATCTTCTGCAGCACCATGGCCGAGATCTCCTGCGGCGTGTACTTACGACCGTTGATGTCGACACGGGGATAGCCTCCCTCGTTGACTACAGTATAAGGTACGCGCGAGATTTCCTTTTCGGTCTGCTGCCAGTTCTCACCCATGAAACGCTTGATAGAGTACACGGTGTTCTTCGGGTTCGTGATGGCCTGACGCTTGGCGGGGTCACCGACCTTACGCTCACCGTTTTCCACAAAACCAATCACCGAAGGTGTTGTACGCTTACCCTCGCTGTTGGCAATCACTACGGGCTCGTTGCCCTCGAAAACGGCAACGCAGCTGTTGGTAGTTCCTAAGTCAATTCCAATAATCTTTCCCATAATTGTATCATTTTTTAGTTTATAATTCACGTTAATTCGGACAATAATCTGCCGATAATACAGCAAAGCATGTGCCAAAAGCGCTTTTTTTTCATAAAAATGTCGCTTTGTCACGTCATTTTGGCACAAGTATCGAATTTATTTCGTATTTTTGCAGGCGGAATCCAATAAAACGCGTTGATATGAGACGAATTATTCTTACGATGGGACTTTCGTTAGCCTTTTTGGCGGGGCAGGCTCAGACGGCCAGCGACTACATAGTCAAGACGAAAGGTGCCAAGAAGAGTGTGGCGCCAGAGAGAACTCTTGCGGGGGGGGCTCCCGATGCCAAACAGAATGAGCCGAAGGATTTTGTCGGCAAGTATTTCCAGTTCCAAAGCCTCTGCGACTGGAAGCCTGGCATGAAGTTCATGGTCATGCCCGAGAAGTACGACTTGATTGTCAAGACCTTCTGCGACGAGAATGGCAAGGAGGTGAGCAGTATGACATTACGTCATCAAATCATGATTTACAAGGGACATTCTGTCAGTTCCGAGGGGCATGCCCATATTAACTTCCAATGCTTGGGCGACAATAAGATGTACTATTACGAAGTGCCCAATGGTTCTTTTGAGGACTACTGCTATGGCAAGATGGGTGTGCCGACGCTGGCCTACCTGGGCGATGTCGACATGGCCCGTGACAAGTTGATGGGTAAGAAGCTGATAACCAAGACCACAGTATACTTTGTCGATACCGATTACGACAGTGACGGGGCTAAGGAGGTGAAGGTTGCTGCTAATCAGGAGGTTACTGTAACGGCTGTAGGTGTCGGCACCCGTAGCTTCCCGGTCAAGATTATTGTGGAGGACGCCAAGGGTAACGAGTTCTTCCAGAACGTTGCTCTCTCGAAGACCAACAGCGGCATGCGCGATGACGAATTCTTGTTGATGGACAATTCCCGTCACGCTTTTTACGGCTCGTTCAGCGTGCTCGATGACATGATGGCAGTCACCGGCAGTCATAATGACTACTTAGGCAAAGCCATCCACACCAAGTATGTCACTGGTATGATTACCAAGGGCGACGGCCGTGAGCGTACCGTTCGTGTACCTAAGTTGACGACATTCATCATCGATGGCATCAACGCTCATCGTGATGACGGGTATGTCACTTTGTCCCTCACCGAGATGGATTCGCGCCGTCAGTATTTCAAGGATGTCATCTTCTATACCCCCGAAGATGTTGTCCTGGACGCAGCAGAGAAGGAGAAGTATTTCGGCTATCTCTTTGCCATGGGTGAGGGTCTTGAACGACAGACCAGCCAGGCTGCCCGTGCCGCAATCCGTGCCGGACGTGTCATTGCAGGCATGTCTGAGGACGAAGTCCAGCTGGCCGTGGGTGAGCCCGACCGTACCGCGGAGGACAACACCGGCCGTTACGACTGGATATACCTCCGTTCGAAGGGTAAGTTGCTGATTGTGCACTTCGGCCGTAACGGTCTTGTGCAGAGCTATAACACAGCTATGGACTCGCAGAAGAAACAGCCGGCAAAGAAGACGGTTCGAAAGAAAACCACGAATTCAAAGTCCTCTGGATGGCAGAGCCGACCGGGGACTCCTCTTACCAAATAGCAACAAAATAATAAATCCCGTCCGTCTTGGGCGGGATTTATTATGTGACGATGGCCGGACTTACTAGTCTTTGATGGCCTGCATGATCTTGGCCTCCAGCTCCTCGCACAGCTCGGGATTGTCCTTCAGCAGCTCCTTCGTGGCGTCACGTCCCTGGGCCAGCTTCTGGTCCTCGTAGCTGAACCATGAGCCGCTCTTCTTGATGATGTTGTACTCAACGCCCAAGTCCAGGATCTCACCAATCTTGGAGATGCCTTCACCGAACATAATCTCGAACTCTGCCTTGCGGAATGGCGGTGCCACCTTGTTCTTCACCACTTTCACGCGAACCTGGTTGCCAATCACGTTGTCGCCGTCCTTGATGCTGGTCACCTTACGGATGTCCAGACGCACCGAGGCGTAGAACTTCAGGGCGTTGCCGCCAGTGGTCGTCTCGGGGTTGCCGAACATCACACCAATCTTCTCGCGCAGCTGGTTGATGAAGATGCAGGTGGTTTTGGTCTTGGCAATGGTGCCTGTGAGCTTGCGCAGAGCCTGCGACATCAGACGGGCATGCAGACCCACTGCTGAATCGCCCATGTCGCCCTCAATCTCCTTCTTCGGCGTCAGGGCAGCCACAGAGTCCACAACCAGAATGTCGACGGCACTCGAGCGTATCAGCTGGTCGGCTATCTCCAGTGCCTGCTCACCGTTGTCGGGCTGTGAGATGTAGAGGTTGTTGATGTCGACCCCTAACTTATCCGCATAGAAACGGTCGAAGGCGTGCTCGGCGTCAATGAAGGCCGCAATGCCGCCGGCTTTCTGTGCCTCGGCAATAGCGTGGATGGCCAGCGTCGTCTTACCGCTGGACTCCGGACCGTAGATCTCGATGATGCGTCCCTTCGGGTAGCCGCCAACGCCCAGTGCGGCGTTCAGTGCAATGGAGCCTGTAGGAATCACCTCCACGTTCTCTATCTGTTCATCACCCATCTTCATGATGCTGCCTTTGCCGAAGTCCTTCTCAATCTTCGCCATCGCAGCCTGCAGGGCTTTCATCTTCTCCTGTTGCGGGGTCAGCTGCTCGTTGCTTTCTTCTTTCTTTGCCATAGTTGTTGTTTTTTCGTTATATTGTTGTTCCTTTTTTCGATATGTCGATATGTCGTAGAATTATTACAACTCCAGATCGCCGTCGTGAATCTCGTGCCAAGGCAGTCCCTGCTTGTTCAGCTGCTCCATGAAGGGATCGGGGTCAAACTCCTCGACGTTGTGGACGCCGGGCTTCTTCCACAGACCCTTGCAGAACATCATGGCACCGATCATGGCGGGTACGCCGGTGGTGTACGAGACGCCCTGCATGCCCGTCTCCTCGTAGGCGGCGCGGTGCGAGCAGTTGTTGTAGACATAGTAGGTGTGCTCCTTGCCGTCGTTGCCGATGCCGCGGATGCGACAGCCGATGGAGGTCTGGCCCTCGTAGTTCTCGCCGAGGTCCTGCGGGTTGGGCAGCACGGCCTTGAGGAACTGCAGGGGCACTATCTTCACCTTGACCATTGTGGGAGTCGCAGTCTCCCCTCCTTCGGAAGGGCTGGGGGAGGCCAGCGGTGCCTCGTAGACGACCTCGTCGATGCGGCTCATGCCGATGTTCTGGATCACCTCAAGGTGCTTCAGGTATTGCTGTCCGAAGGTCATCCAGAAGCGGGCACGCTTAATCGTCGGATAGTTGATGACCAGCGACTCTATCTCCTCGTGGTGCAGCAGGTAGCTGTCGCGCGGCCCTATCTCGGGGTAGGTCAGGTCCTTGTGAATCTCCAGCGGCTCGGTCTCCACCCACTTGCCGTCTTCCCAGTAGAGTCCCTTCTGGGTGATTTCGCGGATGTTGATCTCGGGGTTGAAGTTGGTGGCGAAGGCCTTGTGGTGGTCGCCGGCGTTGCAGTCGACGATGTCCAAGTACTGAATCTCCTTGAAGTGGTGCTTGGCAGCGTAGGCCGTATAGATGCTGGTGACGCCCGGGTCGAAGCCGCAGCCGAGGATGGCTGTCAGTCCGGCCTTCTCGAAGCGCTCGCGGTAGGCCCACTGCCAGGAGTACTCGAAGTGTGCCTCGTCCTTCGGCTCGTAGTTGGCGGTGTCGAGATACGAGCAGCCGCAAGCCAGACAGGCCTCCATGATGGTCAGGTCCTGATAGGGTAGGGCGAGGTTGATGACCAGTTCGGGCTTGAAGTCGTTGAACAGCGCCTTCAGCTGCTCTACGTCGTCGGCATCGACCTGGGCGGTCTTGATGTGCAGTCTGTAGCCAGCCTTGTGGATGTCTTCCACAATCTTGTCACATTTCTCCTTGCGACGGCTGGCAATCATAAACTCCGTGAACACGTCAGCATTCTGTGCAATCTTGAACGCTGCTACCGTAGCGACGCCACCGGCGCCAATCATTAGTACTCTACTCATAGTCTATTTTGTTTTTTCGTTATTCCGATGTTTCGTTATTCCGATGTTTCGTTATTTCGTTATTCCGATGTTTCGTTATTTCGTTATTCCGATGTTTCGAGGTTATGTCATTCCGTTCAGCTCTTCCGATCGGATGCCGAGGGCGGCCATCAGCGAGTAGCCCAGCAGCTCCTGACGGAACTGTCCGCCAGCCTCCGGCTGCATGGTGAGCACGGTGACGTGCTTGTCGGGGTCGTCGGCCCGCCGTAGCACCTCGCGAACCATATTATATATATTGTCGCCCGGCACCACGATGATGCGTCTGACCTCGGGCTGGCTGCACACCACCTGCAGGGCCTCGGTGAAGAGGCTGTCGGCATCGCTGATGTCCTCGACGGCATGGGTCTCGAACACGAACTCACCCAGGTTGTCGCTAAACGCCTGTCCGTCAATCTCACTTTTGAGCACGGATGGCACGAAGTTGTCGAGCGCCGTCTTCTGTGCCGGGTGAATGACGATGACCTGCGTCTGCTGTCCCTCCTTGGGACGCAGTCCGCCGTCCAGCGCCACGCAGTCGACCCACTTGGCGAGGTCGGCCTTGGCTATCCGTCGGCCTATCATTCGCTCGAAGTTCACCGTGAGGTCAAAGGCCACACGGTCCACGTAGTCGGCATCTACGAGTATGACATTCTCCTTAAACTGATTCACGAGGACAAAGGTACGTTTTTTTTTTCAATAAATCATAATTCTCGGCGTAAAAATCATATTTCGTGGTCAGATACCGTGAAATAGGTATAACTTTGCAGCCAATAAAGAGCATTAACTATGAAGAGTATCTTAGAGGGTCGTCCCGCCCTGAAAGAGGAAGTCTACAAGATAGCCGAGGTTGCAGGTTACCTGTGGCAGAACGGCTGGGCCGAGCGTAACGGCGGCAACATCACAGTGAACATTACGGAATACGTTGACGACGAGATTCGGCAGCTGCCCGCCATCAGTGACGTCAAGCAGATTGGTGTCTGCCTGCCCGCACTGAAGGGCTGCTACTTCTATTGCAAAGGAACAGGCAAGCGCATGCGCGACCTTGCCCGCGAGCCCATGCAGAACGGCTCCGTCATCCGCATCCTCGACGATTGCGCCTCCTACGTCATCATCGCCGACAATCCTGTCATGCCCACCAGCGAGCTGCCCTCGCACCTCACCGTCCATGCCCGTCAGATAGAGACAGGCTCGGGCTACAAGGCTACCGTCCACACCCATCCCATCGAACTCGTCGCCATGAGCCACAACCGTGCCTTCTTAGGCAAGGACGTGCTGACGCGCATCCTCTGGTCGATGATTCCCGAGACCAAGGCCTTCTGTCCGCTCGGCCTCGGCATCGTGCCCTACACCCTGCCCGGCAGCAACGAGCTGGCCGACGGCACGCTGAAGGAGCTTGAGGACTACGACGTCGTCATGTGGGAGAAGCACGGTGTCTTTGCCAAGGGCAAGGACGTCATGGATGCCTTCGACCAGATTGACGTGCTCTCGAAGGCAGCGAAGATCTACATCAACGCCCGTTGCATGGGCTTCGAGCCCGAGGGCATGAGCGACGAGCAGATGAAGGAGATGACCGTCGCCTTCAACCTTCCCCGCTGATAACAGACATAACCAGTATAAAACAGCTACAAACAAAACGCTACTAAAGCAGACTCCGGCACTGGGAAGTGCCGGAGTCTTTCTTTTCTATGTAAAAGCGGGAGGCCTGAGCCTCCCGCTTTTACTTGATGGGAAGAGAGTGTGTTGGCACCCTCTTGGCTGTGCTTAGTAGTTCTCTCCGTAACGTTCGCGGGTGATGTCGTCAAGCGAGCGGCCGCGGGTGTTCGGCATGCCGATGAGGCCGACGATGAGGGCGATGAGCAGCAGGGCCACCATGCAGTAGGCTGCCAGCGTGAAGCCTTCGCCGTTCTCACCATAGATGAAGGTGAAGACCAGACCCCAGACGGCGGAGAGGCCGCGGACGATGAAGAACATCAAGCCCTGGGCGCCGGCACGGAACTTGGCAGGGAAGAGCTCGGAGCCCCAGAGAGCGTAGAAGACCTGTACGGAGCTGCCGTTGTTGATGCCCCACAGAATGGTGAAGACCCAGATGCCGGCGATGCCGGTGATGCCGCCGCCGATGACGAGCAGCCATGCGCTGAGGGCGGCTGCCAGTCCGAAGACGTAGAACAGACGGTGGGCCACCTTGTCGACGTAGAACGAGATGATGAACGTGGTGACGACGACGAAGACCCAGCTGACGCAGCTCAGCATGTTGGCCGTCTCGTTGCTCAGGCCGCCGGCCGTCTCATAGACATGGGGCATGAAGAAGCCCATGACGGAGGCGACGAGGTTCCACGTCAGGTAGATGGTGGCCAGGAAGGCAACCGTCTTGACGGCAATCTTGTTGGTGAACAGCAGCTTGATGTTATCGACGATGCTGCTGCCCTTGTCGTCGGCCTGCTTGGCGGTGAACTCGGCGCTCTCCTCGAGCTGGCGCTGCAGCGTCCAGGCCACGAAGGCCACGATGAAGAGGGTGCAGAAGACCACACGGGAAGAGAAGACCTCGACGGCTGTCTGTGCGGCGTCGGCGCCGATGATGGCGTGGCCCAGCGACTCCACGGGGCCATAGAGCAGTCCGCCCGGTGCCAGCAGCATGCCGAAGAAGAGGATGAACATCGGACCGAGACCCCACGACATCTGCGAGATGCAGATGTTGCGGCCGCGGTTGTGCACCTCCGACGACTCTGAGATGTATGTCCACGAGGCGGGCACGCCGATGCCGACGCTGATACCCGTGACGAGGAAGCCGCAGAGCAGCATGGGGTAGCTGAACGAGAGCATGACGATGAGCACGCCCAGCATGTAGACCAGCAGGTTGTAGGTGAAGATGAACTTACGTCCGAACTTGTCGGCCAGGAAACCGCCGATGATGGCGCCGATGGCGGCACCCAGGGCGTTGGCGCTCAGGGCGTTGAGCCATCCGAGGTGCATCTCCGACAATCCTAAGTAGTTCTGCCATAGGGTGATGCCGCTGGAGCCGGCAACGATGGCACCGGCATCGAGATAGTTGTTGAGCGACACGGCGAGGGTGCTCTTCAAAGAACTGGATTTTGCCATTTTCTACTTTTCTACTTTTTACCTGTTAACCATTTAACGACAGACGACGTCGCACTCGATATCGAAGATCTTGGCAACCTTCAGTATGGTGTCAATGTGGTGACCCACGGCGGCAGCCATGTGGTGGGTAGGTCCGGCCTCGCTCCACTTGTTGACGAACTCGCGGCATGAGAGCGAGAACTTCGTGCGCATGTTGGTGTCGCCGAAGGTGAAGATGGGGCCTTCCTCGTTGACGCCCTCGGCCACGACGAACTTGAACACGCCATTCTTGTCCTGTGTGATGGCCAGATAGGTGACGGGGCCTGTGGGCGGATAGAACTGTGTCAGGTAGCCGCCGCCGGCCTTGCCGTGGAACACGGGCACGATCTTCATGGTTGGTTTCTTGGCCTGCGAGATGTCAAAGTCACCAGAGCCGCTGTGGCCGATGATGCAGATGTCCTTCGGGAAGTCGATGCTGTACATCTCGGCCAGGGTGCCTGTGCCGCTGATGGTCTTCAGTATCGACATGGCCATAGCCACCTTCATGTCGCCCTCGACAGCGCAGGCTGTGTGCTGCTTGATGAGCATCGAGAAGGCGGGAATCAGCATGGAGTCGAGTTTGCCGGCAATGCCTTGGGCGAAGCCGTCGTAGTGTGAGGCAATCATACCCAGTTTCTCGTCCTTCACCCACTGCTCGAAGGCGACGACGTACTTGGCCATGTCCCACACCTTCTCGACGGTGCCGCCTCCCTCGATGTCGAAGGTAGCGAGTATGTCCTCGGCCTTGGCGCGGATGGCAGCCTCGTCGGTAATGTTGTCGGCAATGGCCCACATCTTCTCCCAGTCAAACTGCTTGGTGTAGACGAACATGCGGTGGTACAGGTTCGTCTCGTCGATGTAGAGGTCCATCATGCCGGGGTAGGGACGGCCTATCTGGGCGATGTTGGTGTCGCGGAAACGGCGACGCACCTGTGCAGCACGGCACCAGTCCTCAATCTCGGCCTGACAGCCCGGGTCGCCACCCTCCACGACACCAGTGATGACGGCCGAGCGTTTGCCGGCACGGTTCAGGTCGGCCACCATCTCGCCAATGGCACCGCAGGCATAGAGCTCTCCGAGCCATGTGGGGATGTCGGTCTTTGCGTAGTCGGGTGCCAGCTTCTTCTGCAGGTTCACGATGACGACGGGCACGTCGAGGTCGCGAACAGCAGGCAGCATGTTATAGGATGTGCAGTACGTCAGCATCTGCAGGATAACGAGGTCGACGTCGGCAGCGCGGAACTTGTCGCCGGCCAGCATCGACTGCTCCTTGGTGGTCACCATGCCACCGTCAATCACCTCGATAGTGTCGGGCAGCGTCTTCTTGAAGGCCTCGTACTGGGCCTCGAACTCGGGGACGAGCTGTGGGAACTGTGGCAGGTAAGCCTGCAGCGCAATAGAGAACACGCCAACGCGTGCTTTTGTCTCAACTAATGGTTTTGCCATGATTCTGTGTTATTTCTTGTTGTTAGTAATGTTCAGATATTTCTCGTAGGCAGCATCCCACGACTCCTTGTCGGCTTCTGGCTCGTACTTCACGAGGTCGATGCTCTCGGCAATGATCTGGCGCATCTGCCAGATGTCGCCGACCATGCCGGCGCCTTTTGCCTGCAGCATGATGTTGCCGATGGCCGTACACTCCTGCGGGCCGGCCAGCACGGTGACGCCCAGCGAGTTGGCGGTGAACTGAGTCAGATATTTATTGAGGCTTCCGCCACCGATGACGTGCAGCACGTCAATCCGCTCCTGTTCCCCGCGGCTTGGCCCCTGTTCCCCGCGGTTTTCCGTGGGGCTCTTAAACTCCTTCAGCCACTCGAACACCTGCTTGTAGCGCAGGGCCAGCGAGTCGAAGATGCAGCGGCAAATCTCGGCCGGCGTCTCGGGCACGGGCTGCTGCGTCTCTCGGCAGTACTGCTGAATGGCCTCAATCATGCTCTTAGGCGCAGCAAACATCTGGTCGTCGGGGTTGATGAGGCTGCGGAAGGGCTCCACCGTCATGGCCTGCCCCTGCAGTTCGGGGTGAGACACATCGCTCAGTGGTACGCTCTCACCTCTCACCTCTAACCTCTCACCACTTGAAATCCACTCCAGTCGGCAGCGCTCGTACAGCCACATGCCGCAGATGTTCTTCAGGAAGCGCGTGGTGCCCTCGATGCCGCCTTCGTTGGTGAAGTTGCGCTCGTAGCTCAGGTCGCTGATGATGGCGTCCTTCGTCTCGATGCCCATGAGGCTCCACGTGCCGCTGCTCAGGTAGGCGAACTGCTCGTCCTTGGCCGGTACGGCAGCCACCGCCGAGCCGGTGTCGTGACCGGCCACGGCCACCACGGGCACGGGGCCCAGTCCCGTCAGCTGCTGCACCTCCTCCGTCAGCGTGCCTATCACGGTGCCAGGCTGCACCATGCGGCCGAACATCTCGCGCTTCAGTCCCACCGACTGCAGCAGGCGCTCGTCCAGCTCCTTCGTCCGCGGGTCGAGCATCTGCGACGTCGAGGCGATGGTGTACTCGCACACCTCCTCGCCCGTCAGCATCCAGCTCAGGGCGTCGGGCACGAACAGAATCTTCCGGGCGTTCTTCAGCGCCGAGTTCCCCTCCTTCTGCATGGCGTAGAACTGGAACAGCGAGTTGAAGTTCAGAAACTGTATGCCGGTGATGTCGTAGACCTCACGAGCCGGAAGCTCCTGGCGCAGGTATTCGTCCATCGCCTCAAAGGTGATGGGGTCGCGGTACGCGCGCGGGTTCCTTAATATACTATTGTCGTCGCCTATACAGACGAAGTCGACGCCCCACGTGTCAATGCCTATCGACGTGATGTCCAGACCGCGCCGTGCCACCTCCTTCAGACCGCGGATCATCTCGAAGTACAGGGCGTAGATGTCCCAGTAGTAGTGACCGCCCTGCACAATGAGGTTGTTGGGGAAGCGCGTCACCTCCTCCAGTTTAAGGTGGTGGGAGACGGGGCGATTCCCGCTACCCGTAGCCTTTGAGAGCTGAGAGGACTGCTCCTCAATAGTCCCGACAATTGTGCGCCCGCTGGTTGCGCCCAGGTCTACGGCAAAGAAATATGAATGTTGTTCCATTGTAGTCTTAGCTTCTGCGATTAGCTGTTTTAAGTTTCCGTGTGCAAAGATAGACAGAAAAACGCGACACTGGCATCATAATTTGATATTATCCCTACTATTTTTGATTTACGCCCCATCTGCCCCTTGCGCCAGCCGGTTTCCCCGGCCTCGCGTGCATGCCCGCTTATAGCGCCGGACGCCAGAACGGCTTCGCGTGCATGCCCGCTTATAGCGCCGGTCGGTTTCCCCGGTCGGACGCCTCGCGCGCGTATGTATAGCTAACGGCCGGAAAAAACCTGCACTCCTGCACCTACGACTGATTATCAGTTGGTTAGCCCCAAAAGCCGCCCATTTATCCTGCACCAAGCCTGCATCCAAACCTGCACCTGTTTGCCGACCGCCTTTCCGCCAAGCGTGCGTATTGTGCCGGCCCCCCAGACTTCTGCGGCGGCCCCCCAGACTTCTGCGGCGGCCCCCCAGACTTCTGCGGCGGCCCCCCAAATTTGTCCCAGGCCGTGGGACGTTTCTGCGGCGGCCCCCCAGATTTGTTCCAGGCCGTGGAACAAATCTGAGGGGCTGACTTTCGTTTCCCGTAGAGCCCGTTCCAGTTGCCAGGTGCAACTTCGGGTGTAGGCCTGGTGCAGGAATAAACGGTAGGACTGGTGTCTAACTGCTTGATAATCAGTGGGCGGGTGCAGAAAGTTCAGAAAGTGCAGGAAAAAAGCCTGTTATTGTAGTAGGTATTTGAAAAGAAAGTGTTACCTTTGCGGGCAAATTGGTTACCAAGACAATACAATAGGAAATGACTACATTAACGATTCTGATTGTCACGGTCTTCGTTGTCGGCTATCTGTGCATAGCCCTTGAGAGCGTGACGCGAGTGAACAAGGCGGCCATTGCGCTGCTGATGTGTGTGCTGTGCTGGACCCTGCTGATGCTGGGGCCGGGCGCTTATTATCCTGAGGTGGCTGCCGACAGTGTCGTCCACCACATTGCCGAGGTCATTGAGCACCACCTGGGTGATGCGGCGGGGACGCTGTTCTTCCTGATGGGTGCCATGACCATTGTCGAGATTGTCGACTCCAATGGCGGCTTCAACTTCGTGCGCGACACGATGAAGACGCGCTCCAAGCGCAAGCTGATGTGGCGCATGGCCTTCATGACGTTCTTCCTGTCGGCCATCCTCGACAACCTGACGACGTCAATCGTGATGATCATGGTGCTGCGCAAGCTCGTGCAGAGCCGCGAGGACCGTCTCATCTACGCTGCGCTGGTGGTGATATCGGCCAACTCGGGCGGCGCTTTCTCACCTATTGGCGACGTGACCACCATCATGCTGTGGATCAAGGGCGTCATCACGACACAGGGCGTGCTGTCGGAGATCTTCATTCCCTCGCTGGTGTCGATGCTCGTGCCTGCCGCCATCCTCAGCCTGTCGCTGAAGGGTAAGTTCGACAAGGAGCAGAACCTGCCGAAGGCCGACGTCTCGCAGTTCACGAAGACGCAGCGCGACATCATCTTCTGGCTCGGTGTGGGCGGCCTCTGCTTTGTGCCGGTGTTCAAGACGCTGACGCACCTGCCGCCGTTCATGGGCATCCTGCTTGTGCTCGGCGTTCTGTGGACGGTGACCGAGATTTTCCACTACAACACGGCTGAGGATGACACGATGGCCAAGCGCGTCAGCGACCTGCTGTCGAAGATAGACCTCTCGACCATCATGTTCTTCCTGGGCATACTGATGGCTGTCGCCGTACTGCAGGAGGTGGGCGTGTTGACGGCACTCGGCGAGACACTGAACGAGACCTTCTCGGGCAACTACTACCTGATTAACGGCATCATCGGCGTGCTCAGCAGCATCGTCGACAACGTGCCGCTGGTGGCTGGCTGCATGGGCATGTACCCCGTGGCTGCCGACGGCGCTATGGCCGTCGACGGTATCTTCTGGCAGCTGCTGGCCTACTGTGCCGGCGTGGGCGGCTCGATGCTCATCATCGGCTCGGCTGCCGGTGTCGTCGTCATGGGCTTGGAGAAGATCACCTTCGGCTGGTACATGAAGAAGATTACGTGGATAGCCTTTGTCGGCTATCTGGCCGGCATCCTCATCTACTGGATCCAGCGCATGCTCTTCTTCTAAACAAAACAAAAGCGGTGAGGCTCTCCCTCACCGCTTTTGTTTCTCACCACTTATTTCTCATTTCTCATTTCTTGTCTCTACCCCCTCAGTTCGCTGGGTCTTCGTCCTGTCTTGGCCTTGAACTTCGCAGAGAAATAGTCGGGCGACTCGAAGTTGAGTCGGTAGGCTATCTCCTTTACGCTCATGTTGGTTGTCGAGAGCAGCTCCTTGGCACGCTGCAGACGCAGGTCCTGCTGGTATGTGGCGGGCGAGATGCCGGTGTACTCCTTGAACAGCTTGCGGAAGTTGCTATAGCTGACACCGAGGTCCTCGGCCACCTGCTGGATGGTGAGCGACGATTCCAAGTGCTCGCGTATCCGCAGGCGGGCCCGGTTGACCATGTCGACATGTGCCTGGTTGCGGTTCAGCTCTATGTTACGCTCCAGAGAATACATGACGCCGATGATGTGGTTCACCAGCCCGGCCAGTACCTGCTGCACGTAGGCCGACTCACGGAGAGCGGTGTCGTAGGCCTCTCGGTAGAGGCGGACGATGGCGTCGGAGAAACCGATGTGGTAGACGGGCTTGGTCGGCGCCAGGAAGCCGGCGCGCACGCGGTCATCCATATTGCGGCCCTTGAAGCCTATCCAGTAACACTTCCAGCCGGTGGACGGGGCGGGGCTGTAGCTGTGCCACTCGCCGGGGAAGAGCAGGAAGAGGTCGCCCTCGCGCAGCTGTGTCGTGGGAACGGTGGTGCTGTGGAAGATGCCGCGCCCCTCAGTGACGTAGAGCAGCTGGTATTCGTTGAGCTCGCGGCCACGTTCCAGGTTGAAGTAGTAGCCGTCGGCATGGCCGTGGGTAGGATACTCATCGCCAGGGGCTATCTCTTCATAGCCGATGGTGGTGACGGTGAGGCCCCAGAGGGCGTCGCGCTCGTTGGCGAGCATGTATTTGCTGATTTGCATGTTATTAGTGGTGAGTGGTGAATAGTGAGTGGTAAGTGGTTAGAGGGTGGAGGTGCAGGGAATCCACATCCAGAAGGTGGAGCCGTGGCCGGGGCCTTCGCTGTCGACGCCGATGGTGCCGCCGCAATGCTCGGCAATACTCTTGCAGATGGCCAGTCCAAGGCCGGTACCCTGAACGAACTCGTTAAGCTTCACAAAGCGGTCGAAGACGCTGGCCTGCTTCTCTTTGGGGATGCCGGCGCCGGTGTCCTCGCAGTAGATGTATAGCCCCTCCCGAATCTCCCCTCCTTTGGAGGGACAGGGGGAGGTTCTGTATCCCACCTTGATGTGTCCCTTGGTGGTGTACTTGACGGCGTTGGTGACGAAGTTGGTGATGACCTGCTGTATGCGTCCCTTGTCGAGGTGTGTGTTGAAGGTTGTGTAGGGATTGTCCTTGATGAACTTGACGCCCGGTGCCTGGACGCGCTGCTCCAGTGTCTGGCAGATGTCATCGAAGGCTTGTGCGAAGTCGACATCGGTGGGTTCAATAGCCATTGGCCGCGACTCGATGTCGGAGGCTTCGAGGATGTCGTTAACGAGACGCAGCAGCATGTCACAGTTGTTCATGATGACGCGTATCATCTCCTTCTTCTCCTCAGGCGAGTCAATCATGGGCAGCAGGTCGCTGAAGCCGACGATGGCGTTGAGCGGCGTGCGTATCTCATGAGTCATGTTGGCGAGGAAAGCGGCCTTGAGGCGTCCGGAGTCCTCGGCGCGTGCCGTCTCGACGCGCAACTGTTCCTGTGCCTTCATGAGGTCGGTGATGTTGCGCGACAGTCCGAAGTACTCGGTGAGTTGCCCGTCCTTGTTGAAGATGGGTATGCCCGAGACGGCGTACCATGTGGGTTGTTGGTCGAGTGGTGTGTAGTCGAAGGGCAGGATCGTGTTGTAAGGCTTGCCCTGCTGCATGGCATTCTGTATCTCCGTAATGGCCTGCTGGCGGGCGTCGGCATTGACCGACTCCAGGTAGTCCTCAATGGTCTCCGTGAACTCCGTCTGTCCCGGGGTGCGTGTTATGTTGACGACATTCTCTGACGGTCGGTAGCTCCAGATGTACATCTGACTCTCCTCCAACAGGAATCCGAACAGCTGTTCATAGCGCCTGGCATCTTCGTTGGTGGCATGGATCTGGCGGTCGTGCTCACGCTGTTCCAGGTACATGTTGCGCTCGGCGGTGATGTCGCGGTTGGTGACGATGTAGTAGATCAGCTTGTCGTCATCGTCCATGATGGGATGGATGCAGAACTCGATGTACTTGTCCAGTCCCAACTGTGGCTCGTAAAAGTGCTGGCACACGTGCATGATTTCCCGTGAGCCGGGCATGTAGACTCCCTTGAGATTGGGGAGGCTGAAGAGCGAGTTCATACGGAAGTACTGTTCGCCCTTGCCTTCCAGCTGTTCGGACATCTTCTTGTTGAAGTCGAGCAGGACGCCGTCGGCATCGTAGAACGACATGGCGATGAGATTGGTGTCGAATATCTTCTTGTACTTGCTGGCGATGGTCTTGATGCGACGCTCCTCGTTCACCTCCTCGGTGATGTCTTTCGTGGTATAGACAATGTATTGAGGCTTGCCGTTCTTCATCTCGACGATGGCATTGCCGTAGAAGTGACGCCATTCGGGAGCCTCCTCTGAGCCACGGTTGAAGCTGAGGTTCATATCGAAGTGGCTGATGACGCCTTTGGCCAGCTGCGCGTTGAGCGTGTGCAGCTGCTGAGCTTCCTCCGGTGGCATGCGTTTGAGGAACTCTTCTGGCTTCATCTCGTCCAGGGGCATCATCTTGCCGTACTTGTTGCGGAGCATGTTGGTCTTGAAGTCCCACTCGATGCCAAAGTAGTCGCCCATGTTGAGCACCTGGTTCATCATCTGTCCCAGGTCGGAACTCTCACGGACTTTCAGGTTTACCCTACGACGGA
Source organism: uncultured Prevotellaceae bacterium (assembly GCA_947169245.1). GTDB lineage: Bacteria > Bacteroidota > Bacteroidia > Bacteroidales > Bacteroidaceae > Prevotella. The sequence continues at coordinate 46,105 of CAMVPA010000018.1, read as the reverse complement.
CGAGCTGTATGAGCAGGAATACGGCAATGGCGGCCAGGAGCAGCCCGGCGATGACGAACAGTACCACGGGCGACGTGTCGTTGTGCTCGCGCTCGGGGTGGAACCAGTGGTCGTAGATTTTCTGCAGCTCGCCGGCCTGTTCCAGTCGGGTGTACTGGTCGTCGATGATGTCGACCAGCTCCTTGTTGTAGCCGATGATTCGCAGTTCGCCGGCAGGGATGTCTATCTCGTCGAGGACGATGCTGTCGAGATTGAGTTCCTGAATCTTATGGCTGAGGGGTATCTCTCCCCAGATGTAGTATTTGTGACGGCCTTCCCTGATGCCTGTCAGTCCGTCCTTCGGCGAGTGGTACTCTGTGACAAACGGCAGTTCTCCCTTTTGGGTCAGGACCATGGCCGCATAATCGTCCTCCTTGACCAGTAGTGTGTCGGTCGGTTGGAGGTTGGCGAGCCTGTACAGCGGCTGCATGTCGGCACGTCGTGCCACCTTCAGGTTGTAGTAGTTGATGTACTGGTGGGTTGACACGTATGGCTGGTCCTTATAGAAGACGTAGAGGGCGTGGATGAGGTCGGCCTCGCGCTTCTTGAAAATGTCGGTGGCTACATGCCATTCCTCCATGACGAACTTGTGGGGTATGCCGAGCTGGTCAAAAATGAGGTTGAGCACATCGACATTATATCCGGCGGGCTTTCCTTCAACGTTGACAAACTCGAAGGGCCGGAAGTCCCAGTCGCAGACAATGACCAGCGGTTTCTCCTTGGTGTAGTGGGGGGGGGAGGGCGAAGAGAGTGTGGTGAGTGGTACCATGGCAAAAAGGTAGCAGAGCAGTGCTATGCCTCTTCCCCTGTGTCGGAACATATCTCGTATCATGCTGCGTATCATTCTAAATTCTTAACTCTAAATCCTTAACTCTCCACGGGCGATGTGCAGGGGATGATAATCCAGACGATGGTGCCCTTGCCGACCTCAGACTTCAGGCGTATCCTGCCACCCATCAGCTTCACGACCTCCTGGCAGATGGGCAGCCCCAGTCCGCTGTTGTTGCTGTCGGTGGTGACGAAGCGCTCGAAGATTTTGTCGAGCTGGTCGGCAGGGATGCCACAGCCAGTGTCCTGAATGGCCACCGTGAGGTCTTCGCCGTTATAGTCGAAGCGGGCACGGACGTAGCCCGACGTGGTGTGCTGGGCGGCGTTGGTAATGATTTGGTCGATGACCACGCCCAGGTTGGTCAGGTCGATGTCGATGACCAGCTGCTCGTAGGGCACGTCGGCGTAGTACTTGACACCGGGCTTCTGGCAGTGTAGCCATGCCGACTGGCAGCGCCCCTCGAAGATGGCGGCGAAGTCGACGGGAGCCGGCTTGAACTCTATCATGCCTGCGTCGAGACGCGAGAGGAAGAGAATGTTGCTGACGAGGGTAAGCAGGAAGCGCGAGTTCTTCTTGATTTCCTCGATGAAGATTTTCTCGTCGTCGGCATCGGGGTTCTTCGCGATGAGTTCGGCAAAGCCCACTACGGAGTTGAGTGGGGTTCGGATTTCGTAGCACATGTTACGCAGGAAGGCGTTCTTCACCGTCTCCACTTCCTGTGCCTTCTTAGTCTCGAGGGCCAGTTGCTCCTCGGCGGCCTTGATGTCGCTGATGTCACGGCACATGCCGAAGTACTCGGTGACGTTCCCGTCGGCACCTATCACTGGCACGAACGAGAACGACAGGGTGAGCGGCTTGTTGCCCAGACGGAGTGTCGACTTGATGACGGCCTTGACGGGTTGCCGGGTAAGGTTGTCCATGTTGTTCAGGACGCGCAGGGTGGTCTTCCTCGACTCCTCTGCTGCCAGCGACAGCAGGCGTGTCTGTGTCAGCCGCTGTTGCACGTGCTTAATCTCGCTGTAGACGGTCAGCGTATGGGTGTCGGCAGAATAGTTGACTACGCGCAGGCCGCCATTCTTCATGACATAGTCGATGTTGCGTATGTTATCCTGCAGCGCATCGGTAGCCTTCTGCAGCTCTGCGATGTTCTTCTGCAGTCGGCAGTAGGACTTGGCAACCTCAGTAACGTCGCGTCCGGTGCCGTAGATGCCCAGCAACCGGCCGTCGTCGTCGCGGACGGGCACCATCTGCAACTCGTAGTACAGCTCGTTGCGTTTCAGGATACGGTTCAGGGGGCGCTCGTCGTCAGGCGAATTATATATCTGCGTCAGGTAGGTGTAGTCCATCTCGTCGAGCGACAGGCCGGGGTCTCCCAGCACGTCCTGCACCGAGATGTGTGCGTTGACGATACGCTGCACGTCACCGCCGATACCCATGGCCGCCTTCTCGTTCATGTCGTCGATGATGCCGTGTTCGTCGTACGACACCGTGTCGACCAAGGCCGAGTTGAAGATGTGCTGGTAGCGTAGCATAGTGTCCTTCTGCTGCTGTTGGCGTTGTCGCGACGCCGTGATGTCGGTGGTGGAGCCGATGATGACCGTAGGGCGTCCGTTGCCGTCGCGTCGCATCACCGAGAAGTCGACGGAGAAGGTGTGTTCCTCCTTGCTGTCGCTCTTCAGTGCCTGTAGCTCTATGGTCTTGCGCTCCAGCTTCTGGTCTGCCATCTCGTCGAGCAGGCTGCACAGCTGCTCATAATCATTGGGGAGCAGATAGTACTGTGCGAAGTTGGGCGACAGGGGGATGGTGAACCGTTTGCCGTCGGGGGCGATGCTGCTGAGTGTCCGTGTGTTGATGTCGAACAGCCAGATGTGTACCTTGCTCGTATTGAGGATGAGCGACAGACGGTCGTTGGAGCGTTTGACGCTTTTCATCATTTTCCGCTCGTAAAGACGATAGGAGAAATAGTAGATGAGGAACACAACGATCATCACCAACAGGGCGATGATGATATACCATACCCATGAGGGGATGCCCGACTCCTTGTGCTCGGGATAGAACCACTTGTTCTGGATGGGCTGCAGACGGTCTGTGGAGTTGAGCAGTGCAAAGACGCTGTCGACCTGTTCCAGCAGACGGGCATCGTTCGACATGAACTTGTACTCGCCATGCTGAATGTTGACGGGTGTCAGCTCCAGATCGTCGTAGCCGAACTTATAAATCAGCCATTTTAGCGACATCGTGTTCCACACAATCTGGGCACCTTTCTGGTTGTGTACATACTGCACGGCCTCTTGCATGTCGTCGTAGGGGATGGCGTTCTCGCCCCAGCCCCGCTCCATCATCAGATGGTGGCTGAAACTGCCAGTATGGACAATGACTTGCTGAGAAGCAAGGTCATCGACAGTTTTGACAGCCACTGGTTCGCTCTTGCTGTGAACTACACTGTGGGTAAAGATCTGGATGACGCTCTTGCCATACTGTGCATATTCATTATGGAAATGTGCGTCCATGGCGCACATCAGGTCGGCTCTGCCGGTCTTCAGATCGTTCAACGCATTTTGGGTGGGCTTCAGCTTGATTCTGTAGGGGATGTTCAGCTCCTTGCAAATGAGTCTCAGCAGGTCGATGTTGTAGCCTACAGGCTCGCCGGTGTCGTTGAGGAATGAATATGGCCACAGGTCCCACGCATCTTCATAGACCAATGGGTGGTCCTCGTCGTAGACGCGGGCAGTCTGCTTCGTCGTCATGTCGCTGGCTTGTGCCGGCATAAGTGGCTCGATGGACTTCTGGGCGTTAGCGGCGTTTGGTGTCAGACAGACGAGCGAGAGGAAGAGCAGCGCTTTTTTGACGGTTTGCTGAAAGGCATTGTGGACCTTGGCGGAGACTGTTGCCGGGTTGGAGGTGGTGTCGGCGGAATCACACGGAAGCCATACCCAGAACGTGGAGCCCATGCCCTCGCCTTCGCTGATGACGCCGATGTCGCCATGACAGCGTTCGGCAATGTTCTTGCAGATGCTCAGTCCGATGCCCGTGCCCTGAACATGGTCGTTGAGCTTGACGAAGTGCTCGAAGATGCTCTTCTGCTTGTCCTTCGGTATGCCGGCGCCGGTGTCTTCGCAGTAGATGTATAACCCCTCCCGAATCTCCCCTCCGTTGGAGGCATCGGTGGACGGGGTGAGAATCTCCCCTCCTTCGGAGGGGCAGGGGGAGGTTCTGTACCCCACCTTGATGTACCCCTCTTTGGTGTACTTGATGGCGTTGGAGACGAAGTTGGTGATGATTTGTTGCACACGCCCCTTGTCGAGTGTGGTAGGATAGGTTGCGTAGGGATTATCCTTGATGAACTCGACGCCTGAATCCTGTACACGCTGGGCAAGAGTCTGGCAGATGTCATCGAAGGCCTGGGCGAAGTCGATGTCGGCAGGTTCGATGGTGAGTGTCTGCCCCATGTCGGAGACATCAAGGATGTCGTTGATGAGTCGGAGGAGGATGTCGCAGTTGCTACGGATGATGCGGAGAAAGTCCTCCCGTTCTTGTGGTCCGTCGACAAACTGCAGAAGGTCTGAGAAGCCGACAATAGCGTTGAGCGGCGTGCGGATCTCGTGGCTCATGTTGGCCAGGTAGGCACTCGTCATGAAGCCGGAGGTCTGGGCGCGATGCTGCTCCTTGAGCAGCTGTTGCTGTGTCTCCATCATGGCCGTGACGTCGCGCAGGATGCCGAACAGTGCGATGACATTCCCCTGATTGTCGACCACGGGCTGTCCGTTGATGTAGAGCCACTGTGGATTCGGGTTGATTGGGGTGCGCTTGAAGTGATGCTTGACGCTGAAGGTCTGTGGCGACTGCATCAGCTGTTTCATGTGCTCGATGGTCTGCTGGTGTTCATCGTCGTAGATGCTGCCCAGGAACTCGTCGAAGGTCTCAGAGAAATCTTGCTTCTTGAGCGATCGGGTGAAGGAGATTCTCATGGCGCTGAGGTCGAACCACCAGACATACATGTTGGCGCTGCGCAGCAGGTAGTTCAGCCTTGTCTCATAATCGCCCACCTTGGTGGCAACTCTCTGGAGCTGTTCAGCCTCCTTCTGTTGCTGGAGGTAGATGAGGCGCTCGTTGCTGATGTCGCGCGACGTGATGACGTAGTATTTGAACTGTCCCTTGGCGTTGAAAGTGGGCTGAACGCGTACTTCTATGTAGCGGTCGATGTTGAATTCGGGGAAGTACATGTGTTGGCAAACGCAGAAAGGCTCAGTGCTCTGCGGGTCGAGGTCGCCCTTGAAACTGGGGGCGTCGAAGAGGCAAGTGTTGCGGAAGTATTCGTCGCCGAAGATGTCGATGGCACAGAGCTCGCGCATCTTGTCATTGAGGTTGATGAGATGTCCATCCTTGTCATAGAACGACATGGCGATGAGGCTGTTGTCGAAAAGCCGCTGGAACTTACTGGCGAGTTCGGCGTCGGAGGTGAACTTCTGCTGGCGTCGGCGGGTATAGTCATCTGAAACATTCTTTGCCAGTGCGATAAGAGCCTGGCTGTCGGCGAGTGCTTCGTCGGCTCTTCGCATGGCGGGCTGGCAGTAGTCGTTCCAGATTTTCTGTAGGTATTTATTCATGAAGGATCGTTAGGGTAATTAGGGCCGTTGGGGTAATGATGACTTTGAATGTACAGCCTCAATGGGCTGGCAAGGCAGAGTGACGGTGACGGTGGTCTCGCGGCCCACGTCGGACTTGATGCCGATGGTGCCGCCGAGCAGTTCCATGAGACCGTGGCAGATGGGCAGCGAGAGACCCGTCTTGGTCTCCATGGCGCTGCCGAAGTGGTCGAAGATGTTCTCCAGCTGTCGTGGCGTCAAGCCTTTTCCGTGGCTCTCAACGCTGATGGAGAGCTGGCCGTCGGCAAAGCTATAGTAGGTGCGTACGCATCCGTGGGGGGTCAGTCGGGCACCGTTGCTGCAAAGCTGTGAGATGACAATGCCGAGATTGATGGAGTCGATGTCGGCAACAAACTGCTCGTAGGGACGTTCGACAATGTACTCGACGCCCTCCCGTCTGTGTTCGTCGTAGCCGGCCTCACACCAGTTGATGAGCATCTTTGCCAAGTCGGTGCGGCGGGGCACTGACTCGACCATGTCGGCATTCAGGCGCGAGAGCAGGAGGATGCCGTTGATGAGCTCCAACAGCTGTGTGGCGTTGTCCTTGATCTGGCTGATATAGACGGGCTCGTCGGCAGGATCGTGTTCTTGCAGGAAGAGGTCGGCAAAGCCGACGACATTGTTGAGCGGCGTGCGTATCTCGTAGCTCATGTTGCGCATGAAAGAGTTCTTAAGTGCCTCCTCCCGGCGTGCGCGGATGGTCTCGTTGGCGAGCTGCCGCTCAATGGTCTTTGCCTCGGTAAAGTCGCGCATCATGCCGAAGTAGCCGTTGACCTGCCCATCCTGGTCGTAGGTGGGCATGAAGTAGACGTAGAGATGAAGCTTGAGTCGTCCCGGCTGTCGGATGGTGGTTTTGACCTGACTGTTGAAGGGGTTGGTGGTGCGGTTGTGCATGTTGTCGAACATGTGTTGCACGGCTGCTTCCGATGTGCTGTCGACGAACCGCCGGGCGCGTTCCTCCGTGACCTTCAGCTGGACGAGGTTTGTCTCCTTATAGATGGTCAGCGTTTGAGTCTCCAGCGAGTATTCGACAATGCGGACACCGCCGACCTTCATGGCGAAGTCGATGTTGCGGACATAGTCGCTGAGCGCCTTGTTGGCCTGCTGATTCTTGCGGATGGTCTCCTGCATGGCGTAGTAGGTGTCAGCAATCTCGGTGACGTTGATGCCGGAGCCGTAGGCACAGACCATGTGGTGGCGGGCGTCGAAGACGGGTGTCACCTGTATCTCGTAGCACATCTTGCCCTGCAGCTTCTTGGACTTGACATTGTTCTCGGCCAGTGTTGACTTGCGGAACTGCGTGGCATGGAACTTGTCGAAGTTATGATGGTCGAAGCCTGGCTCGTTGACGGCCATTTCGACACTGATGCCGAGCTGCTTGGCCGTGGCCAGGTCGATGCCGAATGTCTCGCAGGCACGCTTGTTCATGTCACTGATATGTCCCTGGGAGTCGTAATACACCATGTCGGCCATGGCAGAGTTGAATATCGATTCGTAGCGCAAGCGCAGCTCGCGGTCCTTGTTCTCGCGGATGAACACCTCAGTAATGTCGTTCTGGAAAGTGACGATGACACTGGTGTCCCCTTTTTCGTCACGACGGAGTATAGACATGTCGAGGGCGAAGTAGCGCTTGCTGCCGTCTTTCATGGTCTGGGCGATGCGCAGCGTCTTCGTGTCAATCTCGCCACGTATCAGTTCCTGGATGGCCGTGCTGATATGCTGGAAGACTTTCTCGGAATAATGGGCAGCGAAGTCCTTCGGCTGGAGACTGACAAAGAGGGCCCGGTCGTCGTCCATCCAACTGTAGGTGCCAGTTGTGACGTCGTAGGTCCAGAGTTGCATGTGTCCTCTCTGCAACAGCAGTGCCAACTCCTTGTTGCTTTTGTCGACCTCAGTCTCCTTCTGCCCGAGTCTGCGTCCGTAGTCCTTACGATAGAGCGTGGAGAGAACGATGATGAGGATGCCGATGACTATGATTGCTATCATGGTGCTCTATAATATATTAAATAGGTATGCGAATCCAGAATGTGGAGCCGTGACCCTCGCCCTCGCTCTCAACACCTATCTGTCCGCCGCAGCGTGTGGCAATGGCTTTGCAGATGCTGAGGCCGAGGCCCGTGCCCTGTACGTAGTCGTTCAGTTTGACGAAGCGGTCGAAGACCGTCTTCTGCTTTTCCTTCGGTATGCCGGTTCCAGTATCTTCGCAGTAGATGTATAGCCCCTCCCGACTTTCCTCTCCTTCGGAGGGGATGGGGGAGATTCTGTATCCCACCTTGATGTAGCCCTGCTGGGTGTACTTGATGGCGTTGGTGACAAAGTTGGTGATGACCTGCTGCACGCGGCGCTGGTCGACAGACAGCCGGAGGGTGGGGTAGGGATTGTCCTTGATGAACTGTACTGCAGGAGTCTGGGATGAGCCAAGCGGTGAAGCCGAGCACTGTACACGCTGCTCCAGCGACTCGCAGATGTCGTCGAAGACCTTCGAGAAATCCACCTCCTCGGGGGTGATGATGATGGCATTGCCGTCCATCGTCGATATTTCGAGGATGTCGTTGATGAGTCGTAGCAGCATGTCGCAGTTGTTCATGATGACGCGTATCATCTCCTTCTTCTCCTCAGGCGATTCAATCATGGGCAACAGGTCGCTGAAGCCGACGATGGAGTTCAGCGGCGTACGTATCTCGTGCGTCATGTTGGCCATGAACACCGACTTCAGGCGTGTCGAGTCGTTGGCCCGACGCGTCTCTTCCTTCAGCAGTTCCTGTGCCTGGATCAGCGGTGTGATGTTACGGATGATGCCGAAGCAGCTCTCCAGGTTGCCATTGTCGTCGAAGATGGGAATACTGTCGATGATGTTCCAGTGTATTTCGTCTTGATCGTGGAATATGGAGCGTGTCCGTCTGACCATCGACACGGGACGGCAGAAGTACTGTTCCGGGTGTTCGAACCTCTTGGTGACGGCTTCCTGATTGTCGATGAAGAAAGAGCGAAGTTCGGCGAGCGACAGCTTCCGGTCGTAGCTGTTCAGACCTTTGTAGATGGTCACCTCCTGCGGGTTGAAGGTGACCTTCCATGCACGCATGTCGCAGCGGTCCATGAGGTACTGCAGCTCCGTCTCGTAACGCTGTATTCTCTCATAGGCCTGACGTAGCTGCTCGTCGTTCTCACGGTTCTTCAGGTAGAAGTTGCGCTCGTCGGTGACATTTTGTACGGCCAGCGAGTAGTGCAACACCCGTCCAGCGTCGTCGAGCAACGGACGTAGCTGAACCTCCATAAAACTGTTCAAGTGGCGCTCGGGCACCACCATCTTGGTACAGAAGTACAGTTCCGTGGACTCTCCGGGCATGATGAGGTCGCGGAACGGCTGGCGGCGGAAGAGGCTAACGCTCCAATAGTAGGGGTCGCGTTCGCCTTCCATGTGCATGGCCTGTTGCATGTTCTCGTTGGCAACAAGAAGCATGCCTTTCTCATCGAAAATGGCCAGGCCGACAACAGAGCGCTCGAAGATGGAACGATAGCGGCGGCTCAGGTCCTCCTCCTGCTGCTGTTGTTGCATGTCGGCACTCTCGTCGTTCAGCGTACAGATAATGTCGAAAGGAATGGAACGTCCCGTCTTAACGGCATTGTTGCTGACATAGCGCCATTTCCAGTTGCCGTCTTTGTCCTGGTATTTACTGCGGTAGTGGCACTCTCCGCTCTCCTCCTTGCCAAGGCTGATCTGAGTCATGAAGCGCGAGAGCTTATGGCGGTCGTCAGGGTGTACGTTCTCCATATACTTCTCGGTGGACACACCTTCTTCGGGGAGGAGGTCGTCATAGACATTGACGATAACCTTTTGGGCCATCTTCACACGTACCACCTTGACTTTCTCTAACTCTAAGGCATGCTGCATGATCCTGCTGACGTTGCGGGTGCTTTCAGACTTCCTGCGGAAGCGCCGTATGCTGATGATATTGGCGATGAGGACTGCGACGAACACTATTGTCACAATGGCCACCACGAGGATGGTGGTGGGGGTCAGCTCTGTGAAGAGTATGAATGCCGCTGTTCTCATGTCTCTTTATGCTGTTATGATGTCTTTCTTCTCTGACAGCGTGGCGGTGCAGGGGATGGAGACCCACACCGTGCTGCCCTTGCCGAGCTCCGACTGGAAGTCGATGATGCCGCCCATCTGCTCAGTTAGCTCTTTGGCGATAGGCAACGAGAGACCTGTGCCGGTATGTTCGCCGTTGCTGTTGCGGCTGAAGCGCTCGAAGCTCCGCTTTGCAGTCTCTTCGTCGACGCCGGGGCTGGAGTCTTCGACGCCTATGACGAGCATGCCGTGACGGTACTCGTACTTGGCGTGTATGTATCCTTCGCGTGTGCTGGCGGCAGCGTTGCTGCAGAGCCGCTGCACCACGGTAGCCAGATTGGTGTCGTCGATGTCGACAATCAGGTGCTCGTAGGGGTTTTCTATATTAACGCTCACCTCTGGAAGGTGGGACGACCAGCCCATGTGGCACCAACCTTCGAAGATCAAGGCGAAGTCGGTGGGCTCCTTCTTGATTTCGATCATGTGGGCATCGAGACGGGAGATGAAGAGAACGTCATTCACCAGCTGTAACAGCAGGTTCGAGTTGGTCTTGATCTGTTCGATGAACAGCGGTTCCTCCTCGGGGGCATGGTCGAAGCTGAGGAGTTCGGCAAAGCCGATGACGGCACTCAGCGGTGTGCGTATCTCGTGGCTCATGTTCTGCAGGAAGGAGTCTTTCAGGAACTCCGTCTCCTGTGCCTTCAGGCTCTCTTCCTTCAAGGCGGCTTCTGTCTCCACCATCTCTGTCTCGTTGCGGCACATGCCGAAATAGTGGCTGACGGTGCCGTCGACATTCACCATGGGGATGATGCTGAAGGTGAGCCACATGGCGCGTCCCTGCTTGTCCTGAATGGTTGTCTGCATGGTGACGTCGATGCGTGTGTTCTCACGACGGTCCATCTTTCGCATCAGGGTTGCCACATGGCTGCGGTGTTCGGGGGCCACGATGCCCATGCAACGCACCTGTGTCAGACGCAGCTGTTTGGTATTCAGGTCGTTGCTGATTTCCAGCTCGTGTGTGTCGGGCTGGTAGTTCATCAGTCGCACCTCACTGACGCGCAGTGCCAGGTTGATGTTGTCGATGTAATTCTGTATTTGCCTGGCCGTTTCTTGCAGTTTGCGGGTACTCTCCTGCTGGCGGTGGTACGAGTCCACCATGTCGTTGATGCTTCGGCCTGCAGTATATATACCCATAACCTGTCCATTCTCGTCGAAGATGGGGTGGGCAACAGTGTCATAGTAAATGGTTCCGGTGCGAGTGATTTCCGGCACTTTGACACCGTCGGTTTTCCTTGTCTTTGTGATATTGGTGATGGTCGACATGCGGCAGCCTTCGAAGCTGTCGATGTCAAGCTGGCGGTATGCCGGAATGTCTTTAAGGTTTACACCACTTGCCAATAGCTCCTGGCGGTCGTTGATGCCGAAGGTCTCGCAGGCCTTGTTGTTGATGTCTATCAGCATGCCGTTCTTGTCGTAGTACATCATGTCGATGATGCTCGAGTCGAAGAAGGTGTGGTAGAGTGACAGCAGCTTGTTCACGTTCTCCTGCTGTTGCAACTTCTCGGTGATATCGCGCTGCAGTCCGATGATGGTTTCCGGACGACCGGCGTTGTCGCTGTCGAGTATGCGCATGTTTACCTCATAGGTGCGCCGGCTTCCGTCGTCCTGGCGGCGCCCTCTGGCGCGGCAGGTGCCCTTCTTGTTCTTCCCGTCGCGTATGTCGAGCACGTGCTGTTGTAGCTCCTCGAAGTCATCGTGCTGGAAGAGGTGTGAGAAGTCCAAGGGCGAAAGGTCCTTTTCCACGGTGCCGTTCTCCGACAGGAGTATATAGCGGTTGGCGCGCGGCTTCATGAGCCATACTCGTATGTGGCAGGAACGCATGACTCCGGCCAGTTGCGCGTTCTTCGTCATTCCTTCGCGCGTGGCGTCTTGTTCCTTATAATATGTCAGTGCGGTATGAAACAACACGAGAAACGTGCCGATGAGCATAAATGCAACGGCGTATGCCAAGATATGCACGGAATCGAACAGCGTTATCATGTTTTTAGTCTATCAGGTAAAAATCTGCCACAAAGATAGGTAAAAACAGTGGAATGACAAAATAAAATGCGAAAAAAACGTAAAGTGCTTGGCCGTTTCGGGGAAAAAGCCTAACTTTGTGGGCAGAAAAGCATAAAACTCGTTATAACTATGATTGACGTAAAAGAGACATTAAAGAAGAGTGAAGAGAGGATGGAGATGGCTGCCATGTTCCTCGAGGAGGAGCTCAACCGCATCCGCGCAGGCCGTGCCAACGTGGCCATCCTCGACGGTGTCAGGGTCGAGAGCTACGGCTCGAGAGTACCCTTGAACCAGGTTGCCAACATCAGTGTGCCCGATCCGCGCACCATTGCTATCCGTCCTTGGGACAAGAAGCAGATCCGCGACATCGAGAAGGCCATCATGGACAGTGATGTGGGTATCACGCCCGAGAACAACGGCGAGATTATCCGCCTGAACATCCCCATTCCTACCGAGGAGCGTCGCCGCGACCTGGTGAAGCAGTGCAACAAGATTGCGGAGAAAGCCAAGGTCGAGGTGCGCAACGTCCGTGGTGACATCAAGGACAAGCTGAAGAAAGCCATCAAGGACGGTCTCAGCGAGGACAACGAGAAGGACGCCGAGCTGGAGCTCCAGAAGATTCACGACAAGTACATCAAGAAGCTCGATGAGCTCATCGAGGCGAAGAACAAGGAGATAATGACGGTGTAGGATGAAAGGCCTTGTCGTCAGAAATACTGGTAGCTGGTACACCGTCCGCACGGATGATGGCCAGCTGCTTGACTGTAAGGTCAAGGGCAACTTCCGCGTCAAGGGTATTCGGAGTACGAACCCCGTAGCCGTTGGCGACCGTGTGGAAGTAAACAGTGAGAACTGGATTGTTGCCATCGAAGACCGTCGCAACTATATTATCCGTAAGAGCATCAACCTGTCGAAGCAGAGCCATATTCTGGCGGCCAACGTCGACCAGGCTTTTCTCATTGTCACCGTCAGCCGTCCTGTGACGTCGACCACCTTCATCGACCGCTTCCTGGCCTCGGCCGAGGCCTATCGCGTGCCGGTGGTGCTCGTCTTCAACAAGACCGACCTGCTCAGCGACGATGAGCGGCACTATCAGGAGGCGATGGTCAACCTCTATGAGACCATCGGCTACGAGTGTCGTCAGATTTCTGCTGAGACGGGCGAGGGTGTGGAGGAGCTGCGCCCGCTGCTTGATGGCAAGATTACGCTGCTCAGCGGCAATAGCGGGGTGGGTAAGTCGACGCTTATCAACCGCTTGGTGCCTGGTGCCAACCTGCGTACTGCCGACATCAGCGATGCCCATAATACAGGAATGCACACCACCACGTTCAGCGAGATGATAAACCTCTCCCCAGCCATCCCCAAAGGGGATGGAGATGGCTCCGCAGGCACTCCTCACCCTCGGAGGGGGTACCTCATCGACACCCCGGGCATCAAGGGATTTGGCACGTTCGACATGGAGCGCGAGGAGCTGACCAGCTACTTCAAGGAGATATTTGAGTTCAGCAAGCAGTGCCGTTTCAGCGACTGCACTCATACCCACGAGCCTGGCTGCGCCGTGCTGAAGGCTGTCGAAGACCACTACATCGCCCAGAGCCGTTACCAGTCCTACCTCTCGATGCTCGACGACAAGGACGAGAACAAATACCGCGAAGCATATTGACTATCTACAATTATTAAACGAATAACAACAATGAGAACAAAAAAGTTTTTCGGCAGCCTGGCCATGATGACGCTCGTGGCTGCTGCCCCCGTGACACTTTCCAGTTGTGATGACGACGATGTGAATACCGTCTTGACCATCATCGACATGATATTCACTTCGTCCGATCAATTGGCTGGCACCGCCTGGCTGGCTACCGACAGCTCAATGGCCATTGAGTTCAGCAGCGGCAATCAGGGTAATCTGTACGACTCGACGTTGATGGACGAGAACGGAGCTATAGCACAGCCGTTCACCTATACCCTCGACACTGAGAACAACCTGCTGACCATCACGCTCAACTCGGGCGGCACACGTCAATACACCGTCACCGAGTTTACGGCGGGTGTATCACTGACGCTTACCTACAATGGTGTCACTATTCAGCTAAAGCCTTATACGGAATCTTAGACGCGAAGCTATGAGAAGAATTCTATTGACAAGTGTGCTGACCGCGCTTGTTGCAACGGTGTCGGCACAGGTTAAGTCGGAAGTTACGGAGTTCCGGCAGGCAGGGCCGTTTGCCGTCAGCAAGCCCTTTGCCCTTGACACCGTCGACGTGCAGGGCAAAAAGTTCGATGACAATGCCCTCTTGAACGGCATTAGCCTGCAGACGCCTGCCACGCAGACATTTAAGGGGTGTGTGCTGCCGTCGTTGTCCGACAGCCGTTCGGTGGGTATGCTGACGTTCTATCTGAACAACAGCGACTACCTGAAAGGAACAATCAGCGTCAAGGGTCCCAAGAAGCATAAGCTCTTCATCGACGGCAAGGAGGCCGGCGGCGAGCTGAAGCTTGCTCCTGAGCACCACACGTTCTGCATCAAGTATCTGGCCGAGCCCAACGATACCGACAGCATCCATGTGACCCTCGACACCCCATTGCCAATTGCCGACACTCAGTTGACCATTGATGCGAAGCATCCCTACATGGTCCACGACCTGACGGACGGTCGACGGGTGCGTGGCGTCTCGCTGTCGCCCGACGGCAAGTATGTCTGCGTCAGCTATCAGACGACGGAGCGTGGCGGCGCCAGCCGTTGGCAGTATGAGCTGCGCGACGTGGCCAAGGGAACGCTCCTGTCGTGTCCTAATAGCAGTATACGCTGGATGCCCCGCTCTACAGCCTATCTCGAGGAGCAGCACGAGCAGGACGTCCGTGTGCTTTATAAGGTGAACCCCCTGACGGGCGAGCGTACGCGCTGGGCCACGGGTGTGCCCACTGGCGACTATACCGTCAGCCCCACGGAGGACTTCCTCATCGTCAGTGTTCGTGAAGACGGCCCCAAGGAAGACCCCGGCGTGTTCGAGGTCTTGGAGATGGACGACCGTCAGCCGGGCTGGCGCACGCGCAGCTACCTGATGAAGTACGATGTCCAGACGGGCATCTCGCAGCGCATCACCTTTGGCACGAAGGGTGAGCGTCTGGCCGACATCTCGCAGGACGGCACCAAGCTGCTCATCACTTCCAGCTACTCGCGTCTGGCAAAGCGCCCCACCGAGGTGGAGGACATCTTCATCATGGATGCCAAGACGCTGAAGGTCGACACCTTGTTGCTGGGTCAGGGTTTCCTGGGCGGCTGCGGCTTCTCGCCCGATGGCAAACAGATTCTGTTTGGTGGCACGCCTGAAGCCTTCGACCGCATAGGCTGTCAGCTGGCAGCCGACGTGACGCCCAGCATGACGGAGAACGAGCTCTTTCTCTTCGACATTGCCACGAAGCGGGTGACGCCGCTGACGAAGGACTTCGACCCCTCGATTGACGGTGGTGCTGACTGGTCGTATGCCGACGGTAAGATATACTTCCGTGCTGAGTGTCGCGACTACATCTATCTGTACCAGCTCGACCCTAAGACGGGCAAGATTGTGCAGCTGCCTGTTTCAGGCGACTATATCTATCGCTTCGATATGGCTGCCCACGCTCCTGTTTTGGCCTACCTTTCTTATAATACGTTGGAGCCAGCCTCGGCCTATGTCGGTGATCTCCCCTCCTTTTGGAAGGGTCGGGGGAGGCTTCTCTTCGACGGCAAGACTGCTCTCGGCGACGCTGAGGTAGGCACCTGCGAGGGCTGGAACTTCAAGAACTCGAACGGCGACACCGTTTATGGACGCCTCTATCTGCCTAAGGACTTTGATAAGACGAAGAAGTATCCGATGATTGTCTACTACTATGGCGGCTGCTCGCCTGTATCCCGTTACTTCGAGTCGCCCTACGCTCCGCAGTACTGGAACTCCTTGGGCTATGTGGCCTATATCGTCGAGCCCAGCGGTGCTACGGGCTTTGGCCAGGAGTGGGCTTCGCGCCACGTGAACACCGCTGGCGGTGCGCCCGACAAGAACGGCGTTGTCCCTGGTGGAACGCCTGCTGGCGACATCATCGAGGGCGTAAAGAAAATCTGCGAGGAGCACCCCTTCATCGATGCAACGAAGGTAGGCTGTATGGGTGCCAGCTATGGCGGCTTCATGACTCAGTATCTGCAGACCGTTACCGACATCTTTGCCGCTGCCGTCTCGCATGCTGGCATCACCAACCACACGAGCTACTGGGGTGAGGGCTACTGGGGCTACAACTACAGCGAGGTGTCGATGGCCAACAGCTATCCCTGGAGTCATCGCCAGCTCTACGTTGACCAGTCGCCGCTGTTCAATGCCGACAAGATTCACACGCCGCTGTTGCTGCTTCACGGCAATGCCGACACCAACGTGCCCCTCATCGAGAGCCTTCAGATGTTCACGGCCCTGAAGCTGCTGGGACGCGACGTCGCACTCGTCGAGGTGACGGGCGAGAACCACCACATTCTGGAGTACACAAAGAAGGAGAAGTGGCTCGCCACACAGATGGCGTGGTTTGCAAAATGGTTAAAAGGCGACCCCACGTGGTGGGACGCCCTGTATCCGAAGAAGCATCTGTAAGCCTCTCCCCCTTGCCCCCTCCCCAAGCAGGGAGGGGAGAAGCCTCTCCCATTATCAAAGAAGCCCCCCGAAAGGGAGGCTTCTTTTGTGTAGAAAAAGGCTTTCTTTGGGGTGTTTGCGCGTCCCAATCCCCCTCTCTACTTGGAGGGGGTGGGAGGAGGTTTCTTATTTCGCCTTGTACATCATTACGCTAAACACGAGGCACACGACTACCATCACGACGACGACCGACAGCATTGGGACGACGCTATGACTGGTCAGCACAAAGGTGCTGAGGGCAATCAGCAGCATGAGCACCAGCATGAAGGCGGCCATGATGCGTATCAGCCATGCAGCCAGCTGGTGCTGTCGTGCATTGGCCTTCTCCTTGTCATAGCCTGGCAGGTTCAGCGTCGACTTGGGGAAGTAGGCTCCGACGAGCATGATCAGTGCCACCACCGTGATGATGGCTTGCGGTATGAGATGACGGGTTGGCGAGCCCCAGGCATCGGGCTGTCCCGACGGTCCGAAGTGCGTAGGCACTACGCTGGGGGCGCGCTTGATGAGCCAGATGATGATGCCCCAGACGACAACCAGCAGCACGAGGAACACCGTGTCGAAGATGATGGTGCCAGTGGTGCGCTGCATGGCTGTGGAACAGCGGAAGTTCTTATTGATTTTCCAGAAACTTATTTTCATGATTCTTCTGTGTTGTTAGAGGGTTCCGACGCCTTTTTCTTCGGCAGACGCTTCGCCTTGCGCAGTGCCTCGGTGATGATCCACTGCAGCTGGCCGTTGGTGCTGCGGAACTCGTCCGCAGCCCAGACCTCTATCGCGTTCATCGTCTCAGCGTCGACACGTAGAATAAAACTCTTCGTCTCCTTCTTTGCCATGATTCTTCACTCTTCACTCTTCACTTTTCACTCTTTAGTGATTCAGCGTTCCCGTATTTACTACTGGCTGAGCTGAGTCGTCGCCGCACAGCACCACGAGCAGGTTCGAGACCATAGCGGCCTTCTTGTCGTCGTCCAGCTCCACAATCTCCTCGCTCGACAGCTTGTCCAGAGCCATCTTCACCATCGACACAGCACCCTCTACAATCTTCTCGCGGGCTGTGATGATGGCTGAGGCCTGCTGGCGGCGCAGCATGACGGCGGCAATCTCAGGAGCGTAGGCCAGATAGTTGATGCGGGCCTCGACAACCTCGATGCCGGCCAGTGCCAGACGCTCGTCGAGCTTCTCCTCCAACTGCTGGTTTATCTCGTCGCCACCGCTGCGCAGTGTCATCTCCTTAGCCTCCTCCTGTCGGGGGAGGTTGGAGGGGGCTTCGTCGTCGTAGGCATACTGGCCTGCCACCTGGCGCAGGGCAGCATCACTCTGCACGCGTACGAAGTTCTCAAGGGCGTTCATCAGTCCCTTCGTGTCGCTGCCCACGGTGTTCGGCTGAGCAGCCATCGTCTGCGAGTCAATCTCGAAGAGAGCCTTGTATGTGTCCTTCAGTTTCCACACCAGCACCAGACCAATCATCACGGGATTGCCCGTCTTGTCGTTCACCTTGATAGGCTCGGCGTCGAGGTTACGTGCGCGCAGGCTTACCTTTTTAGTACCGTAGAACGGGTTGATCCAGAAGAAGCCCGTCTCTGTGAACGTGCCGCTGTACTTGCCAAACCATGTGGTCACGCGGGCCTCGTTGGGCTCCAGCTGCATGTGGCCACACCACATGATGATGTTGGCTACTATTGCCGCCAGACAACCGCCCAGCAGCCAGCCACCCTCAGCACCGTTGCTCTCGTCGAGCATGATGATGGCGAAGACAATACCTACGATGGCTGCCACAAGGACGGCCAGATTGACGAACAGCATCAGGAAGCCGTTCATGACTACTCCGTTGAACTGAAACTCTTTTGTTTCCATACTCTGATTATTTAATGGTTTGTAATATGATATCATTTTGATAGTACAAAGATATGGCGAATTTCTGAAACCGCAATGGATTTGCCCTCATTTTTATACACAATTAACAGTTCGCCTCACACCCCGCCTCTCGCCTCGCTCCACCCCATACGAATTGCATCCGTATACGGGTATTTTTTTTAAATAGGTTGCAAAGCCTTTGTGGCAGGGGCTTTCAGCAACCTTGCAACCTATTTGACGAAAAATCCCTGTAAGGTTCAGCAATCTCACCTCCAGATTGACAGAAAACCCACGTCATGCTCCCTCCCCCTTTTCCCTTCGCAGGAATATGGGAAAAGAGAATTATTGATACTTTTTCCGCTTTTTCTTTGGTCGTTCCAAGGAAAGTTCGTATCTTTGCACCCGACCAAGCCAGTCATTCGTATGGCAGGGCGGGTCAGAATTAACATCGATGGAATCCTGAGGTCGACGATGCCGTTTGTGGGGCAGGCCAAGGGGAAAGGACGTTTTCTGAACGTTACCTGTCTGTAAGTTCAAACTTCGCAAACTTGAATCTATGTACAGCGGTAATGCAACGAAGCGTTCGCGTGGGTGTATTATATCTCGATGACTCCATGCCCCTTACTTTTATAATAAGGTGTCATGCCGAGTCTACTATATAATACAACTCGGCGTGGGCTGGCTTGCGTTGCTTATCCTTACATAGGGGCAATGCGAAGGCCTGAACTTAGGGATAGGCGCGGAGGAATAAACTCCCACGTCTTTTTTATTTCCTCAAACCATACATTATTAACGCTGAATTGGGGAGTTTGGAGGCACAAAGACTTCTTAATGCTATGAAGAAAAGTGAAAAAAACGAAGAACTCCAGTCGCGAAGGGAGTTTTTCAAAAGAGCAGCGAAAGGTGCTCTTCCCATTTTGGGATTTGCTTGCTTTGGCCCTTCCATTCTGACGGCTTGTAAAAAAGACGAGGAGGAAGATGATGATGATTTTGACTATGAGAAATGGTTGGAAGAACAAGAAGAAGGTAGTGGCGGTAACGGCAATAACGGGAATGGCAGTGGCAACAACAATTCATGCACAGGTTGTGCTTCAGGATGTCAATACATTTGCGGACGTAGTTGCAGTACTGGTTGCTCTGGTTCGTGTGATAATGACTGCGCATCTGGTTGCTATGGCTCCTGTAAGAATAATAGCAAATATGATAAGACGTGTAAAGTATGCTACAGCTCATGTAATGGGGCTTGCGTGAAAGGATGCCTAGGATCATGTGACAATACATGTAAAAAAGGTAATTCCATTGATGTTGATTAACTATGAAGATCTGTCTGACATGGATGATTATAATATCAAACAGCTAAGCAACGAATGGGAGCCTTCCTATAAGAACATTACTTTCATAGTGACTAAAGACTGCCAACTGGCATGCAAGTATTGTTATCTGGTTGGGAAAAACAACAAGGAACGAATGTCATGGGAAGTTGCCAAGCAAGCTGTCGATTATATTCTTACGCACCACGACCTTTTCAATGAAGAGGCCGTGGTGTGGGATTTCATAGGTGGCGAACCGTTTATCGAGATAGAATTGATAGACCATATCTGTGATTATATTAAAAGCAGGATGTTCGAACTAAACCATCCTTGGTTCTCAAACTACCGTTTCAGTTTTTCCACAAATGGTATCAATTACAACACTCCTAAAGTCCAGGCATACATAAAAAAGAATATAACCCATCTGAGTATAGGTCTTACAATTGATGGTACACAGAAAAAGCATGACCTTAATCGTATCTACAAGGATACAGGCCTAGGTTCTTATAATGATGTGGTGCGTAATATTCCACTTTGGCTCGAACAATTCCCTAATTCTGGAACAAAAGTTACAATTAGTAGTGAAGATTTACCCTATGTCAAGGAGAGCGTACTACATTTGTTTGATTTAGGTATACATGAGGTAAACATTAATTGCGTTTTTGAAAACGTATGGAAAGAAGGTGATGATGCACTTTTTGAAAATCAACTGATTCAGTTGGCCGACGCAATCATAGACCAAGAGTATTATAAAAGAAATGTTTGCTCGTTCTTCAACAGCGAGACTATTGGCCGCCCGTTGGACTGTCGTTATGACAATCATAACTGGTGTGGAGCAGGCAAGATGCTCTCAATTGATGCTGCGGGCAATTTCTATCCTTGCACACGCTTTGCGCAATACTCGTTGCGTAGCAAAGATGCTTGGATGGTTGGCAACATTTACACGGGAATAGACAAAAACAGGCTTCGGCCGTTTTTATGTCTGGACCGATGGACTCAAAGTACACCAGAATGTATCAACTGCGAAGTAGCTGAAGGCTGTGCATGGTGTCAAGGTGAAAACTATGATGCTGCAGAGACCCATACCATCTATCAACGCAGTACAGCTATCTGCAAAATGCATAAAGCACGAGTACGTGCCAATAACTACTATTGGAATAAACTGGCCTATCTGCTAACTGCCAGTGAACTGGAAGAGATGAAGTCTTCACAAACATACAAGAAAGAAATATGTTGAAATACTTGATTATCTTGCTGAAAGACAATGCCGTTTCATTCTGTCACTACCCAAATTCAGAGACAGAGGGACAACTTATGCCTTTGCCCGTGCTAAAGAATGCAGTTCTCTTTGCATGGAAGAACAATTTAAAAGTTCAGGCTGTTTACCCAAAAGAAGCATTGCCTGATGAATACATGGAACTGCTTGGACAATTTTCTCATTACGACATCATACCTACTGGGATACAAAGAGCTGAGGGTAATGTGGTTGTGGTAGATGATTGGAATATGCTGGAAGGTGTAAATGCCTTACCAAATACCGTATACGTAATGCGTACTCGTCGAGAAGATTTCTTCGCAAGGTATGTGCTACTGAAACCGCTGTTAGATAAAGTGCCTCGCGTGAACGTTATATTCGCAGATGTTAGTCTGTTTACAAACGAGGATTTCAAACTATATTCTGAAGCACTCCATGAAATAAGCAAATGGATTATCATGTATTTGAAAAATGGAACGGAACGTCAATTCAACTTATTGACAGACAGACTTTTATTTTCTAAGATGCATAATTGTAATGCAGGAATAGACAGCATAACAATTGCACCTGATGGAAATTTCTATCTTTGTCCGGCATTCTATTATCAGGCTCAGGGATATGGAAATGAGGGGAACGTTAAAGACGGGCTTCATATACGCAACAGACAACTACTAGACTTGAAGCATGCCCAACTATGCAGAAATTGCGATGCTTTTCAGTGTAAGCGTTGTATATGGTTGAATTACGAAATGACTCTTGATGTCAACACGCCTTCTCACGAACAATGTGTCATTGCACATATAGAACGAAATGCATCACGCCAATTGGCAGAATCAATCAACAAACAAAAACTCCTAAGAATTCCCATTAACATTCAAGAAATAGACTATCTTGATCCGTTTGACGTTAGAGAACGATGGGAAACAAAAGAAGATTTGTAATCTAAAGAAATAATAAAATGAAAAAGTTAGTAGGAACCGTTACAATTGAAGAAAAAAAACAGATATTATCTTTGTTTGAAAGAAGAAATGCCCTAATGGAGTTGGCAAAGATTATTAGTGTCGATAACAATGACATGTACGAGAAGCTGGTGAGAGATTTGGGCGAGACTGGTACTAAGTTCCAAGGATGGTGGGATCGTATGGCACAGAAATACCAGTGGGAATCGTCTGTAAATGGCAATTGGGAAATAGATTTTGATACGTGTAAAATATATCTAGTTTCAAAATGATAATATCTCAATTACTTTTTATTGGCACGACAGAATTACTGCTTATTAGCGGTATTGCACTCTTGCTTTTCGGCGGTAAGAAACTGCCAGAAATGATGAAAGGTCTGGGGCAGGGAGTTCAGAGTTTCAAGAAGGGTATGAAAGAGCCTTTGGAAGAGGGAACAGAAGAAGCAGAGTCAGAGCAAGAGAATGTCGAAGAAGAAAAGAAAGACAAGCCAACAGTCAACGACAAGCAATAAAGGCATTGAACACGATGAGGCTCTGATGACTACTGGCGAACACCTTGAAGTGCTCCGCCGAATGCTTTTCCGTATCCTTGGCGTTGCTGGAACTATAGCGGTAGTGGTGTTCTGCATGAAGGACACCATTTGGAAAGTTCTAATGGCACCCAGCGAATGGGACTTCTGCACCTATCGCTGGATAGAATCTGCTATGCGAACTATTGGCGTGGAATTCCATTTCAACGAGTTCCATGTCAATATGATAGCTACAGACTTATCAAGCCAGTTCATGACACATATCACCACGGCAGTCTATCTTGGAGTGTTGGGAGCATCACCTTATATATTATTTGAACTATTCCTCTTTATCTCGCCCGCACTTTACGAAAACGAAAGAAAATATTCCGTACAGGTAGCAGGCATCATCTATGCGCTATTCATCCTTGGCGTCCTGATGTCCTACTTCGTGCTGTTCCCCATCTCTTTCCGTTTTCTCGGAACCTATAGTGTATCGGCAAGGGTCGTGAGCAACATTACCCTTGATTCTTACATCTCTACCTTTGTTTCGTTGACGTTGGTAATGGGCGTTGTATTCCAGTTGCCAGTCATCGCATTCTTTCTTGGCAAGATGGGCGTTGTCACATCCGCACTACTTTCCAAATACCGTAAGCATTCCTTCCTCATCATCATGATGGTAGCAGCCATCATTACCCCGCCAGACATAATGACACTAATATTAGTCGCCTTCCCCCTCTATCTCCTCTATGAGGTAAGCATAAGAGTCGTAAGGTTAGTTGAGTAATGTCAAAGGGACGGAGCAAATGATCACACTCTCCGCCCCCTTTTTGATTCTAACCTCTATTCTTTCTACCACGCGGCTCTATTCGCCATTCCGTTTGTTCTATGAAATTACAAATCCTCTTTCTGCAAAGATTCCAGGAACTCCTTCAGCCTAAGTACGAGTAGCTGTGGGAAGGTGATGTCGCGAAGGATGTTGAAATGCGAGTCATCGGACACGATGTAAGTGGCTACAGCGGCAAAGGTTGAGACGCAGAGCGTGAAACGCCCGTCGAGGAAACCGCGCCATACGGGATATGCCTCGCCGTACTTCGATATGGATACGAGTAGGCAGTTTGTGTCGAGGACTATCTTCTTACTTGGCATACTTGTATGGGGTTCGCAGGTGGGTTCTCATCACTTCCTCGTCCTTCTCCTTGCTCCACTGACCAGCCTCCCATAGTTGGTTCATGCCCTCCTCGGCCTTGCGTGCATAGTAGTCGCTCACCACCTGGCTCAGTTCTTCCAGTTCCTCCGTGGTCTTGATGTGTGCTAGGAGCTGGAGGAAGTCCATCTGTGCTGCATTCAGTCCAATTGCCTGTTCCATTTTGTATCTGTTTTTATTGTCCAACGGGTGCAAAGTTACAACTTTTTCTGTATATTACCGAATCTTTGGTAGTAATTTCCACATTAATTGCCACGCGGCTCTACTCGCCATTCCGCTTGTTCTTGTAAATGACGATGCCGATGACGACAAGGGCTATAACTGCAATAATGTGTAACCAATCCATAATCTGTATTGTTTAGCGTTATTCTTGGGGGTTCATTGATATTGGTCTGCAAAAATAGTGATTTTCTTCGTCATGGCCAAATTATCGGGATAAAAAAGTCAGAATAGATTTGGCCTTTCACGCTTTTATTCGTACCTTTGCAGCATCGGCGGAAAGAAAAGGCGCCGAAGATTAGCTGAGAAGAATGGACTGATTCTGCTGACATGAACGAGAAAGAACTGGAAGGAAAGCGGATTGCGGTGCTGCTATCGGGCGGCGTCGACAGCTCGGTCGTGGTCTATGAGTTGGCGCGGCTGGGGCTTCATCCCGACTGTTTCTATATTAAGATAGGTGCCTCCCCCGACCCCTCCCAAGATGGGGAGAGTGGCGACTGGGATTGTTCGATGGAGGAGGACATAGAGATGGCGACGGCTGTGGCTCGTAAGTACGGCTGCCGGTTGGAGGTTGTCGACTGCCACCGTGAGTACTGGGACCAAGTGACGAAATATACGATGGATAAGGTACGCGCAGGACTGACGCCCAACCCCGACGTGATGTGTAACCGCCTCATCAAGTTTGGTGCCTTCAACGAGAAGCGTGGTCACGACTACGACCTCATTGCCACTGGCCACTATGCGCAGACGGAAAGCCTCTCCCCCGACCCCTCCCCAAGTAGGGAGGGGAGTAGTTCCGCGGCTAGACTCCCCCTCCAGTCGGAGGGGGCGGGGGGAGGCCTTCGTAAGTGGCTCTGCACCAGTCCCGACCCCGTGAAGGACCAGACGGACTTCCTGGCTCAGTTATACGACTGGCAGCTGGAGAAGGCGCTCTTTCCCATCGGCCACATGATGAAGGACGAGGTGCGCCAGATTGCCGAGCGCGAACATCTGGCACCAGCCCACCGTCGCGACTCGCAGGGCATCTGTTTCTTGGGCAAGATTGACTATACGGAGTACGTGCGACGCTATCTGGGCGAGCAGTCGGGCGAGGTGCTGGAGCTGGAGACAGGACGTAAGATTGGAGACCATCGCGGTCACTGGTTCTACACCATCGGACAGCGCAAGGGTCTCGGCTTCGGCGGAGGGCCGTGGTTCATCGTCAAGAAAGACCCGCAGGCGAACATCCTCTACGTCTCTCACGGCTACGACCCTGAGACGGCCTACAAGCAGGACTTCCCCGTCCACGACTTCCACTTCCTCACACGGGGTCTGACTCCCAGTGAGAAAAAGCCGCAGCAGGTGACGTTCAAGATTCGCCATACGCCCGAGTTCCATGCGGCCACGCTGGAGTGGACCAGTGACGACAGCTTCGTCGTGCACTCCGAGGAGCGGATTCACGGTGTGGCGCCCGGCCAGTTCTGCGTCATCTACGACGAGCAGCACCACCGCTGCTACGGCTCGGGCGAAATCACCATTTAAGATGTCGAACTGTCGAAATAACGAACTGTCGAAATATCGTAATATCGAAATAACGAAAAAACCAAAGGATACAATGCTAACCAAACTATTGAAGAAAAGCGTTCTGTGCCCCCTGTTGCTGGGCTCTCTGACAATGAATGCTGCCGACGTGAAGCAGAACGGCAACATCGTAACCATACGTCCTGACGGCGGACAGGCGAAAGTCATCCAGCTGGAGGTTGTCAACGACAACATCATCCGCGTACGGGCCACCAGCAAAGACGAACTGCCTGTGAAGCCGCAGAGCCTCATGATAGTGACGCAGGCACCCTACAAGGGCACTGTCACCATAGAGGAATGGCCAGCATCAAGCTCTGAGCATATCGTCAGCGCCCCCCAAGTGTTGGTGAAGGCCAAGAATGTGCGGGTCTTTGTGAACAAGGAAACGGGACACATGAGGTTCCTCGACGGCAACGGCAAACCGTTGGCTGAAGAGGCACTCGACCGCCCTGATGAGGGGACAGGCAAGCAGTTCTGGGACTTCACCGTGCCTGATCGCGAGCTGGGCATCAAGGGGGGCGTTCAGCCCACCGAGGAGCAGAAGCACGGCCTGTCGTGGCAGCTGAAGTTCAGGAACCCCTCGGGCTCCCAGCAGTTCTATGGTCTGGGCCAGCACCAGTCGGAAGAGTTCAACATGCGTGGCAAGAACGAGGACCTGTTCCAGTATAACACCAAGGTCTCTATCCCCTTCGTGCTCTCCACCAACAGGCAGAACACCAATTGCTACGGTCTGCTGTGGGATGCCTACAGCTACTGCCGTTTCGGCAATCCGCACGACTACCTGCAGCTAAACCGCGCCTTCAAACTCTACGACAAGCAGGGTAGGGAGGGTCACCTGACGGGAACCTATATCGACGCGAAAGGCAAGAAGCTGGTGCGCGACGAAGACTCCATCTATTATGAATATGGTACGCCCGCGAAGTCGGAGATTGCCAACCGCACGGACAACGGTGGCATCAAGAACCTGCCGCAGGGCTTCAACTTGGCTGGCGCTAACGTGGTGTACGAGGGCTTCATAGAAAGCCTCTCCCCCGACCCCTCCCCAAGTAGGGAGGAGAGTAGTTCTGCGGCTGGACTCCCCCTCCAGTCGGAGGGGGCGGGGGGAGGCTCCCTCTACCAGTTTATTCTCTATTATGCAGGATATATCAAGGTTTACATCGATGGCAAGGAAGTGGTAGCTGAGCGCTGGCGCACGGCGTGGAACCCCAATGCATATAAGTTTAGTGTGTCCCTGCGGCCAGGAAAACGTGCACACCTGCGCATAGAGTGGCAGCCTGACGGCGGCGAGTCGTACTGTGGCCTGCGTGTGGCAGAGCCCCGTACTTGTCATGACCGTGAGGCGCTGACCATCTGGTGCGAGATGGCGAAGGACATGGACTATTATTTCATTGCCGGTCAGAACATGGACGAGGTTATCTCAGGCTACCGCACGCTGACGGGCAAGGCCTCGCTCTATCCCAAGTGGGCGCTGGGCTTCTGGCAGAGCCGCGAGCGCTACAAGACGCAGGACGAGCTGGTCGGGACGCTGGCAGAGTTCCGCAAGCGCCAGATTCCCATTGACAACATTGTGCAGGACTGGAACTACTGGCCCGAGGACCAGTGGGGCAGCCATGAGTTTGAGGCTTCGCGCTATCCCAATCCGCAGCAGATGCTCGACGACGTGCACCAGATGCACGGCCGCTTCATGATCAGCGTATGGCCCAAGTTCTATGTCAATACCGACAACTACAAGGAACTTGATGCCAAGGGCTGGATGTACAATCAGTCGCCCACCGACGATATCCGCGACTGGGTAGGTCCTGGCTACAAGAACGGCTTCTATGATGCCTATGACCCCGATGCACGCAAGATGTTCTGGCGCCAGATGGACGAGAAACTGTATAGACCCACCCCCAACCCCTCCCGAACGGGAGGGGAGTCTGGGAACTCTCGTGGGAAGAATCAATCTAAGCTCCCCTCCCGTTCGGGAGGGGCCGGGGGTGGGTATATTGACGCCTGGTGGATGGACGCCTCCGAGCCCAACGTCTGCGACTGCACACCGATGTGGTATCGCAAGGCGCTCAGCGGTCCCACGGCCCTTGGTACCTCTACCGAATACTTCAACGCCTACTCGACGGTCAATGCCGATGCTATCTATAACGGTCAGCGCTCTGTGTGGAAGGGTAAGAAGGACGAGCCCCGCGTGTTCCTCTTAACACGTAGCGGCTTCGCCGGCGAACAGCGCTACTCGACGGCTACGTGGAGCGGCGACATCGGCACCCGCTGGGAGGACATGCGTGCCCAGATGACGGCTGGTCTGAACTACTCGATGTCGGGTATCCCCTTCTGGGGTATGGACCAGGGTGGTTTCTGTGTGGAGAACCGCTACGTGGCTGCCCAGCAGCTCTACGACCGCACGAAGGTGGAGAACGAAGACCTGAAGGAGTGGCGCGAGCTGCAAACGCGCTGGAATCAGTTCGGCGCCTTCATCCCCCTGTTCCGCAGTCACGGCCAGTGGCCGCTGCGCGAGATATGGAACATCGCCCCCGACGACCATCCCGCCTACAAATCGTTCGTCTACTACGACAAGTTGCGCTACCACCTGATGCCTTACATCTACTCGTTGGCCGGTTGGGCCCACTTCAAGGACTACACGCTGATGCGCGCCCTGGTGATGGACTTCAACGGTGACAAGGAAGTTGAGAATATCGGTAACCAGTGGATGTTCGGCCCTGCGCTGATGGCCTGCCCCGTGGGCTATTACAAGGCCCGCAACCGCTCGGTCTACTTCCCCAAGCAGTGTGGCTGGTACAATCTTTATACGGGAGAGATGGTTATTGATGGAGAAACCTCAAATCTCAAATCTCAATCCTCAAATCGAAGACTTGTGGTCGATGCACCCTACGAGCAGATTCCTGTCTTCGTACGCGAAGGAGCCATCATCCCCTTCGGTCCTGAGATGCAGTGGAGCGACGAGAAGCCCGCCGAGCTCATCAACCTCTACGTCTATGCAGGACAGGACGGCGAGTTCCTGCTCTACGAAGACGAGGGAACCAACTACAACTACGAGAAGGGCAAGTATGCCACCATCGACATCCGTTACGACGATGCTGCGAAGACTGTGACCTTTGCACAGCGCAAGGGCTCATTCCCCGGTATGCTGAAGCAGCGCCGCTTCAACATCGTCCTCGTCACGCCCGATGCTCCCCGTCCTCTTGACCTCGGACAGCCAGAGGGTAAGCTGGTGCAGTACAATGGCAAGGCCATAGCCGTCCAGCTGTAATAGTTTTACATGGGCAGGCTGAGAATGAAGCGGGAACCAGGGCCGGCATAGCTCTGGTCGTAGATGACGAAGCCACGCAGACGACTGGCTATCATGCGGCAGAGCGGCAGTCCCAGTCCCAGTCCTTCCTTGAATTTGTCGAGCTTGACAAAGCGGTCGAAGATGCGAATGCTGTCCTCTGGAGGAATACCGCAACCGGTGTCTTCGACGGCAATAATGAGTTTGCCGCTGTCGACAAGGGCTCTGAGTGTGACGCTGCCGCGGTCAGTGAACTTGATGGCATTGTCAAGCAGGATGTTGACCATGCGTCGGAGCATGTCCTTGTTGGTAGTCATGGTGAACCCCTCTGGCAGTTGGCTGTCGTAGATGAGCTTGACGTCGCGCTTTATCAGTTCTTTGTCCTCCTTAATGGCGTTTGACAAAAGATCGTCGACATTGACATTGTGTTCCCAGTTCACCTCGCCCGCTGCCTCGTTGATGGATAATTGCAGCATCTCGTCAATGAGGTTGGTGATGAGGTGGGTGTTGGTCAGCATCATCTTGGCAATCTGGCGACGTTCATTAGCTTCGGGTTTCATGTTGGGGTCGGCAAAGACTTGGGCGAAACCTGAAATGATGTTCAGCGGTGTGCGCACTTCGTGGCTCATGTTCTGGATAAAGACCGTCTTCATCTTGTCCGACTCAAGGGCACGCTCGTAGGTGACTTTCAGCTGATGCATGTGGCGTCGGCGGCTCCAGACGATGTATGTCAGTGCACTGACCAGCAGTCCCAGCAGAATGATGATGGTTATCAGTGTGATGGTGCGGGCTCGTGCTGTCTTGCGTTCCATGTCGTAGATGGTGAGCTCCGTGCGCAGTCCTTCGACGCTGTTGGTCAGGATGATGCTGTTGATGGAGTCGTTGGCTTTCGTTTCCTTCACTCGGGCTTCGTAGGCTTCCTGCCATCGGCCGGCTTCTTTGTAGACATTAGCAATGGTGGAGTAGCTCTCTTCGCCCAGTTCCTCGCGAGCCATCTTCACAGCTTCGTCGGTGTGGCCTAAGAACGACAGGTAAAGAACTTCGAGTGCACGCCCGTGAACAGATGTCAGTCCTTCGGCCTCGCCTCTCTTGTACTCCTTGTAGCCCTCTATGAACTTTGCGTTCTCGCCCATGTTGTGGTAGATGAGCGTGCGACGTGTCTCGATGTCGAAGACGCGACGTGGCGCCACCTCCTTGGCAATGGTTAGCGCCTTGTCAATCAGGCGCAGGGCCTCTTTTGGATCTTCCTCCTCGACAACGCCGACTATGTTCATGTAGATGGGCGGCTGGCTTTCGCGATAGCCCGCCTTCTCCATCAGGTCAATCACGTTGAGAAAGCATCGCTTGGCACCTTCCTTGTTGCCGCAGTAGCGGTAGATGTGGCCGAGCATGTTGTAGGCCATATACATCTCCTTGTCGAGCTTCTTCTCGCGCAGTTCATGCGACAGCTGGCGCGCTGCCTTGTAGGCCTCAAACACCTTGCTATTGTTCATCATGAACACAATCTCGTTGCAGCGCTGCGTGTAGTACCCATGCATGTCCTTCTGTGCGAGGAGATAGTCTTCCAGCTTCCTAATGTCATGTGTGAATCGTTCCTCATCGGCATTGTTGAACGAGTCGTGCATGGAGTCGCACAATGCTATATAGACTGAGTCATTGTCGTAGTCGACATTTGCATGGACTACGGCTGTACCGAGTATGAGGAGGACTATGAGAAAAGTATGCTTAATGCTCATGGGTTAACAGCTCGTCAGTAATTTGGTTGCAAAAATACAAAAAAGTTTTGGTTCTTCCAAATAATTTTCGTATTTTTGCACTCATGAATATCAGCCCTGTCGCCTATTTTCACGGCCCGCTTTCGTCTAAGTTCGGCATACCACGCCAGAGCGGTTTGGCGCCGACCCTTGAGGGACGCATTGTCTTCGTGCCAGAATTCAGACACGAGGAGGCGCTGCGGGGGCTGGAATGCTTTGATTATCTGTGGCTTATCTGGGAATTCTCGGCAAACGGGCAGAACAGGTCACTCGCCTCTCCCTCCTCATCTCTCACCTCTAAATTAACCGTCCGTCCTCCGCGCCTTGGAGGAAACGAACGGGTGGGGGTATTTGCTTCGCGCTCGCCCTTTAGGCCCAACCGACTGGGACTTTCGTGCGTACGTATTAGTAAGGTGGAGCAGTCGACGGTGGAAGGACCGGTAATCCATGTGTTGGGAGCCGACCTGATGGACGGGACACCCATCTACGACGTGAAGCCATACGTGGCATATGCTGATGCGCATCCTGATGCCCGTAGCGGTTTTGTTGATCAGCACCAGTGGCGTCCGATGGAGGTCGTCATTCCTGACAGTTGCCGTCAGCCGTTCACTGACGAGCAGGTCGAAGCCTTGATTGAGGTGTTGGCTCAAGACCCGCGTCCGCGCTATCACGACGACGCTGAGCGTGTCTATGGCATGCCCTTTGCGGGACGTGACGTGAAGTTCCGTGTCAGCAATAGTGTCGTGTACGTTATAGAATCTTAATTCATGCTTAACGGTATGGAAAAACGCGCCGTTAAGCAAGTAAATGCACTTTTTTCTATTCATAATTAAACGTTCTGTCCGATTCTGCGTCATATAATTAGTTTTGAGCAAGCAAAGCATCCCTGGGGCTGAGCAGCAGACAAGCGAATTAATAACTTAAGGAATAACTACGCAAAAAGACAATGACGATGAAACAGATCATGATTTCGATTGTAGCGATGCTTCTGATTTCGACAGCAGCAATAGCACAGGATAAACAGGGAAATCGCCCTGAACGGAGACAAATAGACCAGAAGGAAATGATACAACGCCGCACAGATGAAATGGTGAAGCGTTATGGACTTAACAAAGAACAAGCAAAGGAACTGCTCTCACTGAACACAAAAATGGCAGACAAAATGAGACCGCTCCGCGGTATGCGCTCCGGCGGACGTGGCATGGGACGAGGCGGTCAAGGTACGGGACGAGGCGGTCAGAGAATGGGACGAGGCAACAGATTCCAGCGCCAGCAAGGTGATTCTCTGCGCCTTCAGCGTCCTCAGCAGCGCCGTCAGGGTGATTCGCTGCGCCTTCAGCGTCCTCAGCAGCGTCAGCAGATGCGTCCCCAGATGACCAAGGAGATGATTGAGCAGCAGAAGGCTTACGAGGGAGAGTTGCAGAAGATTTTGACAGCCGAGCAGTTCAAGGCCTATCAGGCTGATGAGAAACAGCGTCAGCAGCAGTTTGGTAGTCAGCGTGGTTCACAGCGTGGTCCTCAGATGGAACGTCCAGGTGATAATAAAGCAGACAAACAGGCTGAGAAGAAGGCTGACGGGAAGGCTGAAAAGAAGGCTGACGGCAAGGCTGATAAGAAAGCAGACAAGAAGTCTGATAAAAAGTCTGGGAAGAAGTCCGACAAGAAGACAGACAACAAGTCCGACAAACAGGAACAAACGCAGAAAGCATCATAGTGATTTAGGTTAACATAGTGTTTTTATGAGGCAAGCGTGCCCGTCTTTAGTAGATAGAAGTTAGGATAAAAAGATATGGATAACGAAGCCTGCTAAGAAATTAGCGGGCTTTTTTTGTGGCGGTGTCGTTTTTTTTCGCTACCTTTGCAGCCAATAACACATAAATCGATACTCACAATGACAAAGCAACAGCTAACCATCCTCTGTCTTACAGGTCTTCTTATGCTGACAGGCTGCAAGGAGAAGAAGCAACCCGTAGATATTATTGCCGCCAAGGTGGAGGCACCTAAACCCTCTGGCCCTGTCCGTATGCAGGCTTATCACGACCAGCGCGATGTGCAGTGGCTGGGCAAGAGTTACCAGATTGACATTACGAGAGAGCCCGACGACAGTCTGGCCATGGTGGCTGACGAGACTGGGCAGAAGTTTGTTGACAACCGTGTCAAGCTGGTCATCCGCCGCTCCGATGGTAGTGTCGCTATCAGTAAGACGTTTCTGAAGCGAACGTTTGATGCCTATATAGATAATGAGTTTAAGCGTGCAGGCATCCTCGAAGGTTTTGTCTTCGACGAGGTTGATGGCAATCAGCTGGAGTTCGCTGCCAGTGTCAGCTTCCCACAGACCGACGAGTACATTCCGCTGGAGGTGAAGATTGACAATTTCGGCAATCTGACCATCAAGCGCGATTCAGAGTTGGATACGCGTGGCGACGACGAGGAGGACGATTAGAATCCGAAGTGTTTGCAGAGAGCCTGCATGTCGGGGAACAGCAGGTCGGCACCGGCCTGTAGCAACAGCTCGTCGGGCAGAGGCCCCGTGTTGACAGCTATGGTGAAAGCCCCTGACGCCACGCCGGCCTTCACGCCCAGCGGCGCATTCTCCACGACGATGGTCTCGGCGGGCTCCGTTCCCACTTTCTTCATGCCCATGAGGTAAGGGTCAGGCGCAGGCTTGCCCCGCGTCACGTCGTATGCCGTGACAATGTGGCTCTCGTCGAGAAAGTCGGCGAAGTCCGTCAACAGGCGGTTGATGAGCGGGCGCTGTCCGCTGCCCGTGACCACTCCAATAATCCAGCCACGGGCCTTCATCCCCTTCATCACCTCGACGACACCGGGCATGACGACGGGTTTTGGCATGCTGTGGAAGATACGCGTCTTCTCGTCGTACATCTCCTGCGCGCGTTCCAGGGTGATTTCCTCGCCCTTCTGCTGTCGCACCATCGTGCGGATGGTGTCAATGCCGCGGGCCCCTTCCGTAGCGTAGGCATCCTCAGCCGTCATGTGGATGCCGAACGACGCCATCGACTGTTGCCAGGCAACGGCGTGGTTCGGCATCGAGTCATAGAGGACGCCGTCCATATCAAAGAGCGCGGCTTTGGGATTATTCATTTGCCAGGCGCTCCTTGATGGCTTTTGACTCAGCCTCGTAGCCGGGCTTGTCGAGCAGGGCGAACATGTTCTTCTTGTAGGCCTCCACACCGGGCTGGTTGAAGGGGTTGACTCCCAGCACGTTGCCGCTGATGCCGCAGCCTATCTCGAAGAAGTAGATGAGCTGGCCGATGTAGTACTCGTTCAGCTTGGGCACTGAGAGGCGGATGTTGGGCACGCCGCCGTCGACATGAGCCAGACGGGTTCCCAGCTCAGCCATCTTGTTCACCTCGTCCACACGCTTGCCGGCCAGGAAGTTCAGGCCGTCCAGATTCTCCTCGTCCTCAGGGAACAGCAGCTTCTTCTCAGGCTCCTCGATAGAGATGACCGTCTCGAAGATGGTGCGCTCGCCGTCCTGAATCCACTGGCCCATGGAGTGGAGGTCGGTAGTGAAGTCCACTGAGGCGGGGAAGATGCCCTTCTTGTCCTTACCCTCGCTCTCTCCGTAGAGCTGCTTCCACCACTCGCTGACGAAGTGCAGCTTGGGC
Organism: uncultured Prevotellaceae bacterium; assembly: GCA_947169245.1. Lineage (GTDB taxonomy): Bacteria > Bacteroidota > Bacteroidia > Bacteroidales > Bacteroidaceae > Prevotella. The sequence continues at coordinate 12,271 of CAMVPA010000018.1, read as the reverse complement.
TGGTAGTTCACCATAATCTCAATCTTCTTGCCTTTCTGGTACAGCGCGTTGCGCACGGCAGCATACTGTGCGGCGGGGTTCTCGGCGAAGGCAACGCTGGGGGCGCACTGCTTCTCCATGTCCTGGGCACCCTGAACCAGAGCCTTGATGTCGAAGCCGGCGCAGGCGATGGGCAGCAGACCCACCGGCGTGAGCACCGAGAAGCGGCCGCCCACGTTGTCGGGGATGATAAAGCTCTTGTAGCCCTCCTTGTCAGCGCAGGTACGGGCAGCGCCGCGCTTGGCGTCGGTCACGGCCACAATCACCTTCTTGGCCTCTTCCTTGCCGCGCTGGGCCTCGCACTGCTTCTTCAGCAGACGGAAGGTCAGCGCCGTCTCGGTGGTGGTACCCGACTTGGAGATATTGATGACACCGAACTTCTTGCCCTTCAGATACTCAGTGAGCTCGAACAGGTAGTCCTCGCCGATGTTGTTGCCGGCAAAAAGAATCGTAGGAGCCCCACCTCCCGTCCTCCCCGAAGGAGAGGATGCCTGAATCAGCCAGCCGAACGAGTTGCTCAGCGCCTCGATGACGGCGCGGGCACCCAGATAAGAACCACCGATGCCGGCTACGACCACTGCCTCGCAGTTGTCGCGTAGCACCTTGGCCGTTGCTTCTATCTCATTAAGGAACTCGGGTGTGATCTCCGTGGGCAGGTGCAACCATCCCAAGAAGTCGTTACCAGGGCAGGTGCCCTCTTCCAGTGCCTTTTGTGCTTCCTTCACTTTCGGCTCGAAAGCCTCTACAGCTCCCTTCTCCAAGAAGCAAGCCGCTTTTGTAATGTCAAGACTGATGTTCTTCATTGTTGTTTTTAATATTATTGGTTTCGTTTTTCGTTCACAGTGCGCAAATCTGCAATCTCGCCTTGGCCTTGTTATCTGAACGAGTCGGTGAGAAGCTTGATTTCCACCTGCGGGCTGATGCGCTCGTACAGTATATTATATACGGCATCGAGGATGGGCATGTTGACGTGCCAGTGGCGGTTGATCTCCTTCATGCACTTGGTGCCGAAGTAGCCCTCGGCAATCATCTCCATCTCTATCTGTGCCGACTTCACCGAGTAGCCCTTGCCAATCATGGTGCCGAAGGTGCGGTTACGCGAGAAGTTGGAGTAGCCCGTCACCAGCAGGTCGCCCATGTAGACGGAGTCGTTGATGTTGCGCTCAATGGGGTGGACGCTGGTGAGGAAGCGGTTCATCTCCTGCACGGCGTTCGACATGAGGACGGCCTGGAAATTGTCGCCGAACTTCAGGCCAGAGCAGATGCCGGCGGCAATGGCGTAGACGTTCTTCAGCACCGACGAGTACTCGATGCCGATGACGTCGGTCGACGTCTTGGTCTTGATGACGTCGCTGGTAAGCACGTCGGCAAAGGCCTGTGCCTTCTCCACGTCGGCACAACCCACCGTGAGGTAGGAGAGACGCTCCAGCGCCACCTCCTCGGCATGCGACGGGCCGCCGATGCAGGCGAGGTTGGCGTAGGGCAGGTCATAGACCTGATGGAAATACTCAGAGCAGACGAGGTTCTCGTCGGGCACGATGCCCTTGATGGCAGTGATGACGAATTTGTCGCGGATGCGCGTCTTGAGCTTCTTCAGGTGATTCTTGAGGTAGGGCGAGGGCGTGACGAAGACCAGCGTGTCGTACTGCTGCACGATGCGGTTGATGTCGCTCTCAAAATGAATCTCGTCGACGTTGAAGTGGACGCTGGTCAGATAGCTGGGATTATGTCCCATGCGGCGGAACTCCTCAATCTGGTCGTCGCGGCGCATGTACCAGCCGATGTGGTGGGTGTGTCCCACCACAATCTTGGCTATAGCCGTTGCCCACGAGCCGCCACCAATGATTGCTATCTTACCACAGTCGAACATATACTGTCTTTAGGACTTATAGGACTTATGGGTCTTATAGGACTTATAGGTTGGCTTTTTCTATCCACTTCACAATCTCGTCGACAGAAGGCTTCTGCATGTCGAGCTTGTATTTCTTGACGATGTCGCCAATCTTCTGCTGCAGGCCTTGGGCTTTCTCGCCGGCGATGTTCTGGACGAGGTTGAAACCGGCCTTACGCAGCACGGGAACCCACTCTTCGCTGACGCCAATCTCGGCCCACTCGGCGGGCGTCGACTGTGGCATCTTCTTCTCGGGCTTCATCTGCGGGAAGAGCATCACCTCGCCAATGGCAAACTTGCCCGTGAGCAACATCACCAGACGGTCGATGCCAATGCCGATGCCGAAGGTTGGTGGCATGCCATACTGCAGGGCGCGGAGGAAGTCGTGGTCAATAATCATGGCCTCGTCGTCGCCCTTGTCGGCCAGTCGCATCTGCTCCACGAAGCGCTCCTCCTGATCGATGGGGTCGTTGAGCTCGGAGTAGGCGTTGGCCAGTTCCTTGCCGTTGACCATCAGCTCGAAGCGCTCGGTGAGACCGGGCTTTGAGCGGTGCATCTTGGTAAGAGGTGACATCTCGACGGGATAGTCGGTGATGAAGGTAGGCTGGATGAATGAGCCCTCGCAGAACTCGCCGAAGAGCTCGTCGATGAGCTTGCCCTTGCCCATGGTCTCGTCAACATCCATACCCTTAGAGAGGCAGAATGTGCGAATCTCGTCCTCCGTCTTGCCGTCGCAGTCGAAACCGGTCTTCTCCTTGATAGCATCGAGGATAGGCAGACGGCGGAACGGGGCACGGAACGAGATGACGTTTCCGTCAATCTCAACTTCGGGCTTGCCGTTGACAGCAGTACAAATCTGCTCCAGCATGTTCTCTGTGAAGGTCATGCCCCACAGCAGGTCCTTATAGCTCACGTAGAGCTCCATACAGGTGAACTCCGGATTGTGGGTCTTGTCCATACCCTCGTTGCGGAAGTTCTTGCCCATCTCGTAGACGCCCTCGAAGCCGCCTACGATGAGGCGCTTCAGGTAGAGCTCTGTGGCGATACGCATATACATATCCTGATTGAGGGCATTGAAATGGGTGATGAACGGACGGGCCGTGGCACCGCCGGCAATGTTCTGCAGAATCGGGGTGTCCACTTCGGTATAGCCGGCATCGTCGAGGATGCGGCGCATGGTGCGGATGATGGTGGCACGCTTCAGGAACGTCTCTTTCACGCCGGCATTCACCACCAGGTCTACATAGCGCTGGCGGTAGCGCAGTTCCGGGTCGTCGAAGGCGTCGTACACCTTGCCCTCGGCGTCGGTCTTAACGACGGGCAGGGGCTTCAGACTCTTGCTCAGCAGGGTGAGTTCCATCACGTGAACGCTGATTTCGCCGGTCTTCGTGCGGAACACGAATCCCTTCACGCCGATGAAGTCGCCCAGGTCGAGCAGCTTCTTGAAAACGATATTGTAAAGGTCTTTGTTTTCACCGGGACAGATGGCGTCGCGCTGCACATAAACCTGAATACGGCCCTTGGAGTCCTGCAGCTTGGCAAAGGCAGCCTTTCCCATGATGCTCTTACTCATGATGCGTCCGGCAATGCTCACCATACGACTGTTTTCGGGTGTGGCAGTCTCGCGCACATCGTTGCCATTGTCGTCTTTTCCAATGACGGGCAGGTCTTCAAAGTTGCTGACGATATCAGTGCTCCATGCTGTTACTGGAAATTCTGCTGCGGGGTAGGGGTTTATACCCATAGAGCGAAGTTCTTCGAGACTCTGGCGCCTCAAGATCTCCTGTTCACTCAGTTCTAAAACATTCATGTTTGTATTCGATTCATTATACTTATTGGGTGCAAAGTTACGAATTTCTATTGAAATAACCGCGTTTTGGGTAAATAATTGCAAAAAAAATGGGAAATTGTTTGGCTGGTTACGTAAAAATGCTTACATTTGTCGCATAATAACCAGACAATCATACGTAATACAATGAGCGACTCCGTAGTTAAGAAGAAAGTAGTAGGTGTTGACATCAGTCTTGATGCAACGACCTATGCCGTTGTGGATGTCAGGGGTAATATCCTGGCAAAAGAGAGTTTCCCGTCAGAAGATTATCCAGAAATCAATAACTTCGTGACGGCACTGAGTGAACATATCGTTGAGATGGTAGAGGCCAACGGAGGCTATGAGTCCATCCGCTCGGTGGGTATCAGTGCCCACAGTGCAAACTTCATGTTGGGGTCAATCATGAATTCACCTAATATGCCATGGAAGGGCATCATCCCGCTGGCAGCACTCCTCCGTGACCGTCTGGGACTGGCGGTGGCAGTGGCCAACAACTCGCACGTGGTGGCATTAGGCGAACAGGCTTTCGGCTCGGCTCACGGCATGCGCGACTTCATTGTCGTCACGCTGGGAACGGGCATGGGCAGCTGCATCTTCTCTGACGGTAAGGTCAACCTGGGCTACGACGGCTATGCCGGTGAGATCGGCCATACGTGTGTCAATCTGCACGGCCGCCGCTGTGGTTGTGGTAACATCGGCTGCTTAGAAGCCTATACGGCCTCGAAGGGTATTGTCCAGACGGTACGGGAGGTGCTGGCAGAGTCGGACGCTCCCTCGCTGATGCGCAGTCAGGAGAAGCTGACGCCGAAGATTGTCACCGAGTGCTGTGAACAGGGCGACGAGCTGGCCATCGAGGTCTATCGCCGTACGGGTGAGGTCCTCGGTCTGGGACTGGCTAACTACGCATCGCTGGTCAATCCTGAGGCCATCATCTTCACAGGCGGCATATCGAAGGCTGGCAATTGGCTGCTGGATCCTGCCAAGGAGTCGTTCGACAGGCATGTGTTCCATAACATTCAGGGAAAAGTGAAGTTCCTTGTCTCCGAGCTCGACGACCGCGAACGCGACGTGCTGGGCGCCAGTGTGCTGGCCTGGCAGGTGAAGGAGTATTCGCTCTTCAAATAGTAGAAAGGGGAAATTGAAGTTATGGAAGAAGTAGACCAGATAAAAACACGTGTTGTCGGCATCGATATACGCGAGGGGCGTACCACCTATGCCGTTGTCAATATCAGAGGCGAGATTCTTGCGTTGGATTATTTCCAAACCAGTGACTTCCCTAATGTCGCTGCTTATGTGACGGAATTGTGCGACCGCGTCTTAGCCATGATTGAGGAGAATGGCGGTTACGAGTCCATCCGTTCGGTGGGTATCAGTGCTCCAAGTGCCAATTATCTGACAGGGTGTATTGAGAACGCTGCCAACCTCCAGTGGAAGGGCGTAGTGCCTTTGGCAGCCATGCTTCAGGACCGTCTGGGACTGGCAGTGGCACTTGCCAACGATGCCCACATCACGGCACTGGGCGAGAAGGCTTTCGGCTCGGCCCACGGCATGAAAGATTTCGTCGTTGTATCCATCAGCCATGGTGGCCTGGGCAGCTGTATCTTTACGAACGGTCTTCCCCATCTCGGCGTCAACGGTTTTGCCGGTGAGGTGGGCCATACCTGCGTGGAGGTAGGTGGCCGGCTGTGTGGCTGCGGGCGCAGGGGCTGTCTGGAGACCTATGTCTCGGACCGCGGACTCATCAAGACGGCTGAGGAGTTACTGGAGGAGAGTAACGAGCCGTCACTGCTCAGCCAGTTGGAAGAGATTTCGGTGCGTACGATTATCGACAGCTGCGACAAGGGCGACAAGGTGGCCATCAGGACGTTCCAGAAGGTGGGCATGATGCTGGGCGTCGGACTGGCTAACTATGCCTCGGTGCTCAATCCCGAGGCAATCATCCTGACAGGCGACATGATGCAGGCCGGCAAGTGGCTGCTGAAGCCTATGCGTCAGGCTTTCGACGAGCATGTGTTCCACAACATACGCGGAAATGTGCGTCTCCTTGTCTCCATCCTCAAGGAGGGTGAGCGCGATGTGCTTGGTGCCAGCGCGCTGGCCTGGGATGTCAAAGAGTATTCGTTATATAAATAAAAAATAGGTATATGAACCTGGTACAACTAAAGACCCGCGTCGTCGGTGTAGATATCAGTTCCGAGCGTACCACCTACGGCATCGTCGACATCCGTGGCAACGTGATAGCGAGGGATAGTTTCCCGACGTTCGACTGTGACAATGCCACCGATTTCGTGGCCAAGCTCTGCGATGCCATTATCGAGTTGGGGGAGAAGAATGACGGCTACGAGACCATCCGTTCGGTAGGCGTCAGTTCGCCCAGTGCCAATTTCACTACAGGCTGCATTGAGAATGCAACCAATTTCCCGTGGAAGGGCGTCATCCCCTTGGCTGCGATGATGCGCGACCGTCTGGGACTGGCAGTGGGTGTGGCCAACGATGCCCATGCTGCTGCTATGGGTGAGAAAGTCTTTGGCTCGGCCCACGGCATGAACGACTTCATCGTGCTGAACATCGGTCTTGGACTGGGCAGTTGTATCTTCTCCAACGGGCGTGTCCATCTTGGCGCAATGGGTTTTGCCGGCGAGATAGGCCATACGTGCATCATCCCGAATGGGCGTCTGTGTGGCTGTGGTCATCGTGGTTGTATAGAGACATACGTCAACTCTAAGGGTATTATTGATACCGCCAAGGAGGTGATGGCTGAGAGCGATGCCCCCTCGCTGATGCGCAGTCTGGAGAACCTGTCGGCCCGTACCATAAAGGAGTGTTGCGATCAGGGCGACGAACTGGCCATTGAGGTCTATCGCCGCACGGGCCATGTTCTTGGCCTCTGTCTGGCCAATTATGCTTCAATCGTCAATCCCGAGGCCATCATCTTTACCGGAGGCATCTCGAAGGCAGGCAAGTGGTTGCTGGAGCCTACGGCAGAGACCTTCGAGGAGAATGTGTTCCGCAACATGAGGGGAAAGGTGAAGCTTCTTGTCTCCATGCTCGACAACCGTGAACGCGATGTGCTGGGAGCCAGCGCCGTCGCGTGGGACGTGAAGGAGTACTCCTTGTTTAAGTGAGAACTTTTTGGAGCAGCGAGAGCCGTCAAGCTTGCTTGGATGGCTGAGTCGCGACAAAAGTCAACGGAGTTAAATGAGGAAATAAGGAATGGACGTAGAAAGAATCAACGAACTGATTAACGCGAAACCCAATCTGAGTACAGCCCTCGGTATGGAGTTCATCTCCACGCCCGAGGACGATACGTGTATGGCCCGCATGAAGGTCGATGAGCGCAACCGCCAGCCGTTCGGATTCCTGAGTGGCGGCGCCTCGCTGGCTCTGGCCGAGAACGTGGCGGGCGTCGGCTCGTCGGCGCTCTGTCCCGGCTGTGCCTGTGTGGGCATTGAGATCAGCGGCAGCCATGTGCAGGCTGTTGCCGAGGGCGACACCGTGACGGCCTATGCCCGTCTGCAGCACTGTGGCAATACGCTGCATGTGTGGACGGTCGATATCAGGAACTCGGCCGATGAGCTCATCTCGACCGTTCGTGTGACTAACTACGTGATAAAGTCGAAATAGCATGGCGTCAGCGTTTGCTCTCTACCGTTTGCCGCATGCCGACCGTTATGTGAGGGTGCAGGGCTCTACGCAGGAGATTACCTCCTGCGCTCTGCTCAATGGATGTTCGGGGTTTGTCATTGCGCCGTTTCAGGTGAAACAGGAGCAGCCGATCGTGCTGATTGCACCAGAGAAGGTGACGGAGGTCGAACTCTCCGGAGTCTCCGTCGATGCCGGCAGTTCCGGCATTTCCGGCCAATCGGACAATGCCCGTTCCAACTACCACATCGACTTCTCCAGCTTCCACGCACAGTTGCAGCAGGGCACGTTCCGCAAGATTGTGCTGGCGCGCTGTGCCGACGAAGTGGCGGTACAGTCCGTTGACCCCGCAGAGTTGTTCCTGCGGGCTTGCCAGCTTTATCCCCGCATGTTCATAGCGCAGGTCTATACGCCACAGAGCGGGCTCTGGTTGACGGCAACCCCGGAGATACTGCTCGATGGCGACGGCGCAAGCTGGCGTACCATCGCTCTGGCTGGAACGATGGCGCTGGAGGGCGACCAGTTGCTGGGAGAGGGAGAGACGGCCCGTTGGAGCACGAAGAATATCGAGGAGCAGCGGGTCGTGGCCACATACATCGCCGAGTGTCTGGAGCGTTTCACTGCCGATTTCCAGGAGGAGGGGCCGCGCACCGTCCGTGCCGCCAATCTGGTCCATCTGCGCAGCGACTTCACGTTCTCCCTGCCGTCCGACGACTGTCTGGGCGACCTGCTGATGGCGCTCCATCCCACGCCGGCTGTCTGTGGCCTGCCCAAGCGCGAGGCTTTCGAATTCATTGTGCATAACGAGCATACCCCGCGCCGTTACTATAGCGGCTTCATGGGGCCGCTCAATATGCCCATCACCCATCACCTATCACCTGTCACCCATCTCTACGTCTCGCTCCGTTGCATGAACATCGACCGCGATGTCTACCACCTCTACGCCGGGGGCGGACTTCTTAGGGACAGTGTCGAAGAACTGGAGTGGCAGGAGACGGAGGCGAAGATGCAGACCATGAGGAGGGTGTTCTTGAGGTGAGAGGTAAGAAGTAAGAGAAAATGTATAGCAATAAAGAGAACGTAAACATATTGACCGCCCTGCTCGTGGCTCACGAGGTGCGTCATGCTGTGGTCTGCCCAGGCAGCCGCAACGCACCCATCGTACACAATCTGAACGAGTGTCCCGACATAGTGTGCTACCCGGTGACCGATGAACGCTCGGCCGGCTTCTATGCCCTGGGCATGGCGCAGGCTTTGCATGAGCCTGTGGTTGTCTGTGTCACCAGCGGCACGGCCCTGCTCAATCTGGCTCCCGCCGTGGCCGAGGCCTACTATCAGCACCTGCCTTTGGTTGTCATCAGTGCCGACCGCCCGGAGTCGTGGATAGACCAGCTCGACGGCCAGACACTGCCGCAGCCCGACGCCCTCGGGCGCTTCGTGCGTCGGGCAGTTTCCCTGCCCGAACCCCACGACGCCGACTCCCGTTGGTACTGCAACCGCCTGGTCAACGAGGCGCTGATGGAGCGGCATGCCCCTGTGCACATCAACGTGCCCATCACGGAGCCGCTGTTCTCATTCACGGTGGACAGCTTGCCTGAGGAGCGGAAGATTGACTTCACGCCTGCCGACATGCGGCCTGTCGTGCTGAACCATGTGTGCCACATGTTCATGCAGGCCAGCCGCCCCATGCTCATTGCCGGACAGCCCATGAATCCGCTGATGGACGAGGCCGTGGCTAAAGTCGGCGACGACGAGGCCTACGTGCCCGACTTCGTGCTCTACACCGGTGGCTCCATCGTCAGCAAGCGCCTGAAGCGCTTTCTGCGTAAGGCCAAGCAGACGTGGGTGGTCAACCGCGAAGGCGAGGTGACCGACACGTTCATGAACCTGACCCATGTCGTTCAGGGCGACCCCGAAGTGATGGCCGACATGGTGCGCTTCAATCTGGAGCAGGAGCCCCATCCCTTTGTGCAGAAGTGGGAGGCGCTGCTGGCAGAGCTCCGGCAGCAGGTAGACTCCGCCGGGCTCCCTTACTCGCCGGCTGCTACCGTCAGGTATTTCGAACAGCAACGGACAGCCCTTCACCAAGTGCACTACGCCAACAGCACGGCCATCCGTCTGGCCAATACCTATGCGAAGGCTCCCGTCTACTGCAACCGTGGCGTCAACGGCATTGAGGGCTCGCTGTCGACAGCTGCTGGCTTCTCGGTCGTTTCTCACCTCTTTAAGGTTTTCTGCGTCATTGGCGACCTCAGCTTCTTCTACGACCAGAACGCGCTATGGAACCGGAACCTGCGCGACAACTTCCGCATCCTGCTGCTCAACAACGGCCATGGCGCCATCTTCGACACCCTGCCCGGACTCGGGCAGAGTCCGGCCAGCGACAGTCTGGTGGCTGCCCGTCATCACACCTCGGCCGATGGCATCTGCCGTCAGAACGATGTCGTCTATCTCAAGGCCGCAAATATGGAGGAAATGCAACAGGGCGTCGACTCCCTCATCAATTTAGAGAGTGAACGCCCTGTCCTGCTCGAGGTCTTCTTTTCTGACGACGGGCAAAAGCAAGTGTAGTTCTATTTACTGTCTCCTGCCAGCGCCGGGATTACCAGCGCCGGGATTGCCGCCGCCGGGGAATCCGAAGCCGAAGCCCTGGCCCTGAGGCGCTTTCTCAGGCTCGCCGAAGAACGAGGCCTCGGCGTCCTTGTCGTTCAGCTTGAACACCATGAACTTGGGATTCTTCTCGGTGCAGGGAGCCCAGGCGCCGCCCTTCGGGCCGTTGGGGTCGCTGTACTTGGCGAAGTTGGTCCAGGCCGTCAGCATCTTCTCAGAGAGGTCCCAGTCACCCTTGGTCCAGGGGCGCCAGCAGTGCTTGAGGCTCTTGAAGACAAACCACAGGTCGCTGGAGTGGAAGGCGCCACGCAGGCGCTGCGTCACCTCGGGATGGCTGCCGTCGTCGGGCAGCGGACGGGCAAACTCGTAGGCCCAGGCCTTGCCGCCCTTCTCGGCGCGCACCTTGCAGAACTCGGCAATGTTGGGTGCCATGTTGCCCATGTCGTTCAGCGTGAAGCCAATCATGTAGGGCACGTCGGCCAGCGTTCCCTCGCGGGTGGCATCGTCGAAGCTCTTTACGCTGACGTAGCCGTCAATCATCGGCATAAAGCCCATGCCCATGCGCATCATACCCATCATGCCGCCACCCTGCGGTGCGGGGTTGTTGACCTGCTGGTAGATGGTAGGCAGTGCGAAGACGGTCTCCGTTGAGGCCTGACGCATCTTTTGCAGGTCGGTCATGCCAGCCCAGTCGAACATCTTCTTGGCGTTGTTGGCTGCGTCCTCGATGGAACCGCCACTGTAACGGCCACCCATCATGCCGCCACCGTTGGGGTTGGGGATGCTGAGGCCCTGGGCGCTCATGATGACAGCCTTGTGGAACAGGCCGCGGGCCAGCGGACTCTCACAGAGCGTGCGCACGCTGCCGCCGCCGGCACTCTGTCCGAAGATGGTCACGTTGCCCGGGTCGCCACCAAACTGGGCAATGTTCTTCTTGATCCACTTCAGGGCCTCAATCTGGTCGAGGATGCCGTAGTTGCCCGACACCTTGTTGGGACTCTCCTCAGCCAGTGCGGGGTGACAGAGGAAACCGAAGATGCCCAGACGGTAGTTGATGGAGACGAGCACCACGTCCTTGGCGCCCCACTCCTGTCCGTCGAACTCGGGCTCAGAGCCGAAGCCCTCGCGGTAGCCGCCGCCGTGAATCCACAGGGCCACGGGCAACTTCTTGCCCACCTGACCGGGAGCCTTCGTCCATACGTTCAGGTACAGGCAGTCCTCGCTGAAGGCGGCCTCCTTGCCGTAGCCCCACTCGGTGTAGTAGCCGCCGGTGTACTGGATGGCCTGGTAGCTGGGGCGTCCGAAGGTGTCGCAGATCTTTACACCCTTCCAGGGCTGGACGGGCTGCGGAGCCTTCCAGCGGTTCTCGCGGATGGGAGGCGCTGCGTAGGGAATGCCGCGATAGACAAACACTTCGGGATGGTCGTCGGCCACGACGCCCTGCACCTGGCCACCCTCGATTGTTAACACCGGGTTCTCTGCTGCATGAGCAGACACTGCTACCATGAGCAGAAGAGGTAAAAACAGTTTTTTCATACGTAATGAATAGTTGGTTATTGGTTTTATGTGATGAGTAATCAATACTTGAAGCTGCTGCCGCCCACAAACTCGCGCATGATCGATGTGGGGGGAATCTCCTTGTCCGAGACGGGCAGGAAGAAGCGGAGGAACTTCAGCAGACGGTGGGCCTCGCTGTACTCGGGACAGTTCTTCGGCACCGACGAGAGGATGATCTCGGCGTGGGTGCGCAGCACGGCGAACTCGATGTTCAGCGCCGAGTTGAACATCACGTCGGCCGTCTCCTGATAGGGGAATATCCACTGGTCCTCGGCTGCGAGCACGTTCTTCCACTGGGCGATGGTCTGCTGGGCAGTGAAGGCGCCTTTGTTGTAGTCGCGGATGATGCGGCGCAGCAGGCGGTTGTCGCGTACGGGAATCCAGTTGTGGTCGTCGAGCGAGATGCTGGTCAGCGCCGAGATGTATATCTTGTACTTCAGACTGTCAGGCAGCTTCTCCGTCAGTAGCGGGTTCAGGGCGTGTATGCCCTCGATGATGAGTACGGTGTCGCTGCCCAGCTTCAGCTTCTTGCCGTTCCACTCGCGCTTGCCGGTGACGAAGTTGTATTCGGGAATCTCCACACGCTCGCCCTGCATCAGTCGCTGCAGGTGGTCCTGAAGCAGCCGGTACTCCACCGTCTCGATGTTGTCGAAGTCGTAGTCGCCGTTGGGCAGCTTCGGCGTGTCGACGCGGTTGACGAA
>CAMVPA010000017.1 GCA_947169245.1 uncultured Prevotellaceae bacterium | reverse complement strand
GCAGAATATCATCACCGCTGCACAGGCCGTAGCTCCTGAGCACTTGCAGAACCTGAAGGGCTATGCCGTGAAGTACGGCGCAACAGATGCTGCGACCCTCATTGACGCTGCTCTGGCAGCTATCGAGGCTGGCAATGTTGCCCAGATCATCGCCACGATGACCGCCGTTAAGGAAGCTGCCACACCGCTTGCCCAGACGGTATTAGGCACAATGAAAAACTATGTTGAGGCCTTCGGCTTGACAGAGCAGGCCGCTCAGGCACAGGCAGCCCTGGATGGTGGCAACTACATCACCATGATCACTACTGCCAAGGCACTGTTCACTCACCTGATTGCTGCTGCTAAGGACTATCTGCCGAAGCTGGGTGACATCGCTACAGGTCTCAATGACGAGACGCTGAACAAGGCATACACAGACGCAGTGGCACTGCTCGCCAAGGAGAGCATTACTCCCGAGGAGCTTGGTGCTGCCATGCAGAATATCATCACCGCTGCACAGGCCGTAGCTCCTGAGCACTTGCAGAACCTGCGCGGATATGCAGTGAAATACGGTCAGAACGGAACAGCTACCCTCGTTGACAACGCGCTGGCAGCCATCGAGGCCGGCAACGTTGCCCAGATCATCGCTACGATGACCGCCGTGAAGGAAGCTGCAACACCGCTTGCTACCAGCATCCTGACACAGATTATTGGATATGCCCAGAGCTACGATGGTTTCGCAGATGATGTAACCGCAGCACAGGCAGTCCTGGAAGGTGGCAACTATATCACCATGATTACCACTGCCAAGGCTCTGTACGACAAGCTGATTGCTGCTGCAAATGACTATGTGGCATCAGCCAGGGCCATTCCTACTGAAGGCAAGGTCGGCGTTGACGACCTGAACGCAGCCATTCTTGCTGCCGAACAGGCACTGGCTGCACTGAATTCTGATTTTGGCGCTATCAACACTGCCATCGCTAATCTGGTAGCAGCCGTGCAGGCATTCGAGGAAGCCAACAAGGGCACTGGCATCAGCACTGTGAAAGCCGCTACCGACAAGGACGTCTGGTACGACATGAACGGTCGCAAGCTTCAGGGTAAGCCCACCGTGAAGGGCATGTACCTGAAGAACGGTCGCAAGGTCGTAGTGAAGTAAACATCAAGTATCGGGAGCGGACATGAGCGTTCCGTTCCCGATATTTTTTGCCCTCGTCCGGAGCGTCGGAGACAGGGATGCGTATGAACGAAAACCGTGATGCGCGTCATCGAGGTCAATGCCCGTCTGTCGCGTTCGTCGGCGCTGGCCAGCAAGGCTACGGGCTATCCCTTGGCGTTCGTTGCTGCCAAGCTGGGGCTTGGCTACGGCCTCTTCGACCTGAAGAACTCGGTGACGAAGACCACCAGCGCCTTCTTCGAGCCCGCCCTCGACTACGTGGTCGTTAAGATTCCGCGTTGGGACCTCACCAAATTCCACGGTGTGAAGCGTCAGCTCGGCTCATCGATGAAGTCGGTGGGTGAGGTGATGGCTATCGGTCGTACCTTCGAGGAAGCCCTGCAGAAGGGTCTCCGCATGATAGGGCAGGGCATGCACGGCTTTGTGGAGAACCAATGGTGCTCAGCGGCGAGGGGGCCGACGAGATTTTTGGTGGTTACCTGTATTTCCACAAGGCACCGTCAGCCAGGGACTTCCACGAGGAGACCGTGCGCAAGCTCTCCAAGCTCTATATGTACGACTGTCTGCGCGCCAACAAGAGTCTGTCGGCCTGGGGCGTCGAGGGTCGTGTGCCGTTCCTCGACAAAGAGTTCCTCGACGTTGCCATGCGGACGAACCCCAAGGCCAAGATGTGTCCGGGCTCTACCATTGAGAAGAAGATTGTCCGTGAGGCCTTCTCCGACCTTCTTCCCGAAGAGGTGGCTTGGCGCCAGAAAGAGCAGTTCAGCGACGGTGTCGGTTACAGTTGGATCGATACGCTGAAACAGATGACCGCAGAAGCCGTCAGCGACGAGCAGATGGCTCACGCCGCCGAGCGTTTCCCCATTAACCCGCCGCTCAACAAGGAGGAGTACTATTACCGCTCCATCTTCGCTGAGCACTTCCCCAGCGACTCTGCCGCCCGTAGCGTCAACCAAGAAGCCAGCGTCGCATGTTCAACGGCCATTGCCCTTGAGTGGGATGCCGCTTTCAAGAACATGAACGACCCCAGCGGCCGTGCCGTCAAGGGTGTCCACGAGAAGGCCTATTAACGGAACGCCAGGTCACTTACATAAGATAGCCTGTTAACAAGATTACTTGCTGATGCGTAGCACGGGGGCAATCTTGTTCTTGCTCTGGCAGACGGCCATCTGGGCCGAGCTGCCGGGCTGGGGCAGCAGAACCTCGAGGCCTTCGGCTGTCTGACGGGCTTTCAGCTTGCCATAGCCGAGCAGATAGACACTGCTAATGCTCTTCTTAAAGTTTGGATTCTTCTTGGCCAGCGACCTGATCAGAAGGCGCCCGTCCTCGGGCCAGCCCATCGCAGTAGCGTAGAGGTACTTCTTTGTCTGGTTGAAGCGGATGTCACGCGCATCCATACCGTTATACTGCCCCTCGTTGAAGCCCTGGGCATTGATGTCGATTTTCTTCTCAGCCACAGGACCCTCGCCGAACTTCACCCAGGGACGGGTGCCGAAGATGCTCTCACCGTTCTGTGTCATCCAGGCCTCCAACTCATCAAGGAACTGCGCGGCCTTCTCGTCGTAAGTGCCGTCGGCACGCAACGGGATGTTGAGCAGCAGATTGCCGTTCTTAGAAACAATATCTACCAGCTGTTTCACCAAATTAGTGGCTGTGCGGTAGCCACGTTTGTAGGTACCGGTGTTGTAGTGCCAGTCGCCTATGCAGTTACACGTCTGCCATGGGTCGGCCATGATGGTATTGGGAGCGCCGCGCTCCACGTCCCACGTCAGCGCTTTCTTCTGCTCGTCGTTCAGTATCTTGCCGAAGACGACGCCGCGCGGATTCTTATTATATAGGTGTGTGGCGATGCGCAGACCGCAGTCGCTGATGGGATAGAACGGCAGCACAGTAACGTCGAAGTAAATGAGGTCGGGCTGATAGCGATTGATGGCATCGATGGTTCGGTCGTAGAAGTTGGTGACAAACTCCTCCGACGGCATGCAGGCTCCGTTCTCCCACCCCCACTGCGCATGGATGCGGCCATTGTCCCACGAGCCCTGACTCATGGGGTGACGCTGCTGGTAGAGCATCTGCGGGTCCAGTCCTTCCCACCATTTGCCCTTGCCGTCCTCCTTGGTCAGGTTGCCGTCGTACCAGACGCCAGCCTTCTCACCCGTCAGGTCGTAGCGCTGCGAGGGTTCGAACCACGTCCACGCATGGTCGGCATGGAACGAGATGCCCAGCGGCAGACCTGCCTTCTTGGCAGCACGCGCCCAACCCTCGAGAATGTCTTTCTTGGGGCCGATGTTCACGGAATTCCAAGGCTGGTACTTCGAGTTCCACAGGTCGTAGTTATCATGATGGTTGCCCAGCACGAAGAAGTACTGTGCGCCGCAGCGCTTGTAGCGTTCCACCAGCGCCTCAGGGTCCCAGTTCTCAGCCTTGAACAGCGGCAGCACATCCTTATAGCCGAACTCCGAAGGATGGCCGTAGTGCTCACGGTGATAGTTGTACTGGCCGGTTCCCTCAAGATAGAGGCCGCGGGCCATCCAGTCGCCCGAACCCTCCACGCACTGTGCTCCCCAATGGGCCCAGATGCCGAACTTGGCATCGCGGAACCACTCGGGTGTCTGGTGTGTCTCCAACGACTGCCATGTAGGTTCGAACTGTCCCGTCTGCATCTGCTCGTGCTCCTCACTGACGGGAATACGGTAATTCCGTGCGCCAGCTGTCAAAGCGACGGCGACGATAGTTGTTAGTAGAAGTTTTTTAGCCATAGGTTTGAAAATGAAGAAGCGTGCCCTACTAAGGACACGCCTCTTGTTATTTGTTAATGTTAAGTGCTTAGCACTGAGCCAACTTGCCGTCGCTGCCGAGCACATTCACAATCTTGTGGATGTACATCTTCTTCATGTTCTCGCGAGCGGGCTTCAGATACTGACGAGGATCGAAGTCTCCAGGATGCTCAGCCAGGTGCTTGCGGATAGCAGCGGTCATAGCCAGACGAGAGTCGCTGTCGATGTTGATCTTGCAGACAGCGCTCTTCGAAGCCTCACGCAGCTGCTCCTCGGGGATACCGATGGCAGCCTCGAGGTGGCCACCGAACTGGTTGATGGTGTTGACCTCGTCCATGGGAACTGAAGAAGAGCCGTGGAGCACGATGGGGAATCCGGGGAGCTTCTTCTCAATCTCGTGCAGGATGTCGAATGCCAAGGGAGGCGGAACGAGCACGCCATTGACGAGTGTGCACTGCTCGGGCGTGAACTTGTGGGCACCATGAGAAGTACCGATGGAGATGGCCAGCGAGTCGCAGCCTGTACGGGTAGCGAAGTCAATGACCTCCTCGGGCTTGGTGTAGTGAGACTCAGCAGCGCTGACCTCGTCCTCAATACCAGCGAGCACACCCAGCTCAGCCTCAACGGTCACGTCGAACTGGTGAGCGTAGTCAACGACCTTCTTTGTCAGAGCGATGTTCTCCTCGTAGGGGAGGTGAGAACCGTCGATCATCACTGAAGAGAAGCCCATGTCGATACAGTCCTTGCAGAGCTCGAAGCTGTCACCGTGGTCGAGGTGCAGCACAATCTCGGGATGCTCACAGCCCAGCTCCTTGGCATAAGCCACAGCGCCCTCGGCCATATAGCGGAGGATAGAAGCATTGGCATAGTTACGAGCACCCTTAGACACCTGCATGATAACAGGAGACTTTGTCTCAACAGCAGCCTGAACGATAGCCTGCATCTGCTCCATGGTGTTGAAGTTGAAAGCGGGGATAGCATAGCCACCGGCTACTGCTCTCTTAAACATCTCGCGGGTATTCACGAGACCCAAATCCTTGTAGTTTACCATAATATGAATAATTAATTAGATGATAAGTTCTTGAAATCGAGCGCAAAGGTACTACTTTTTAAGGGAAAAGGGATAAGGGAGAAGTGAAGAATTTGCTTCCGCGCGACGATTTTGACGTTTATTTGCAATTTGCCTGACACTCTGCCGGACTTTTGCAAAACGCAGTTTACAATTCGCCACTCACCCGTCACCCATCACCTATCACCCATTAGCCATCACCTACAACAACAGTCCCACCTGATGGACGACGGCCGAGACGACCCACGCCACGACGGTGGTGTAGACGGCGGCAAAAATGGCCCAGCGCCAGGAGCCCGTCTCGTGGCGTATGGCCACAACGGTGGCGATGCAGGGGAAGTAAAGCAGCACGAAGAGCAGGAAGCAGTAGGCCGTCAGCGGCGACAGTCCCTCGAAGCCTCCGAGCACGCCCATGGTCGAGGCTACAATCTCCTTGGCGCCGACGCCGCAGATGAGGCTGACGTCGAGCTGCCAGTTGAAGCCCTGCAGGGCGAACAGCGGCTCTACGGCGTGCCCGATGCGGCCGATGAAGCTCTGCTCAAGCGACGGGGCGACGCCCATCGTCCCGAAGTAGCCCAGCGCCCAGACCAGGATACTGGCTACGAGGATGACACCACCCATCTTCTTCAGGTATTCCTTGCCCTTTTCCCATGTATGGCGTCCAATGGCCTTACCTGTCGGCCAGCGGTATGGCGGCAGTTCCATGACAAACGGCGTGTCCTCTCCCTTGACGACAAACGTAGAGAATACCTTACTCATGATGACAGCCATCAGGATGCCGATGGCATAGAGCGATATCATGACCCATGCCTGATACTGTGCGGCAAAGAACGTGCCGGCAATCATGATGTAGATGGGCAGTCGGGCCGAGCACGACATGAACGGCAGAATCATCATCGTGATGAGACGCGAACGGCGACTCTCAATGGTTCGCGTGGCCATCACCGCCGGCACGTTGCAGCCGAAGCCCATGATGAGCGGGATGAACGACTTGCCGTGCAGGCCCATCTTGTGCATCAGCTTGTCCATGATGAACGCCGCACGGGCCATGTAGCCCGAGTCCTCCATCAGCGAGATGAAGAAGTAGAGTATCAGTATCTGCGGCAGAAAGACGATGACCGCTCCCACACCAGCTATGGCACCGTCGACCACCATCGAGCGTAGCGGCCCCTCGGACATCATGGCGTTCAGCTTCTCCGACAGCCACTCCACGCCCCACTCTATCCAGTCCATCGGGTACTGTCCCAGCGAGAAGGTCGTCTGGAACATCACGAAGAGAATGAGGAAGAAGATGGGGAAACCGAGATATTTGTTCGACAGGACGCTGTCGATGAGGTGGGTCATGCGGTAGGTGTCCTCCTTCGATCCCGTCTTGTAGCCGGCCTCTTTCAGGGCACCATTGATGAAGCCGTATTTTCTGTCCATGATGGCCGTCTCAGCATCGGTGTTCGTTTCCTCCTTCACGCGGGCCGAGGCACGGTCGCGGGCCGAGGTCAGGTCGCGGAACACCTGCATGCGCTGTTCGCCGGCCATGTGCTTGCCCAGATAGTCGAGCACCTGACTGTCGTGCTCCAGCAGTTTCAGCGACAGGTAGCGTGTGGAGTAGTGCTGCCGAATGTGCTCGTCGGTCTTCAGGTACTTCTGAATCTCGCTGATGCCGTCCTCAATCTCGTGACCATAGTTGATATGGATGTGGCGGGCCTGCGTACGGGCATTCTCATAGACCTTGATGACCATGCGGAACAGGTCTTCAACACCCATGCCGCTCTTGAACGACGTGGGAACCATCGGCACACCAAACAAGGTGCTGAGCGTATGGAGGTTCACTTGGTCGCCACGACGATCAAACTCGTCATACATGTTCAGGGCGCACACCATGCGGAGGTCCATGTCGACGAGCTGTGTCGTCAGATAGAGGTTGCGCTCCAGATTCGAGGCGTCAATGACGTTGATGACGACGTCGGGCAACTGCTCCGACAGGTGTTCGCGGACGTAGAGCTCCTCGGGCGAGTAGCACGACAGCGAGTAGGTGCCGGGCAGGTCGGTGAGCTTAAATTCGTAGCCGAAGTAGGAGGCGTGAGCCTCCGAGGCATCGACGGTGACACCCGAGTAGTTGCCCACATGGCCGTGGGCACCCGAGGCGTAGTTGAACAGCGACGTCTTACCGCAGTTGGGATTGCCCACCAGCGCCACGTTGATGCGACGGCGCTGGCGCAGGGCCTCACTTCTCAACTGACTGTCGGTCAGAGGCTTGACATCTTCTTCAAGAACACCGCCAGCGGTCTGTTTCTGCTGCTGTGCCTCTGCTTCCGACACCACTTCGATCATCGCTGCCTCGTCGTGACGCAGCGACACCTCGTAGCCCATGAGTTTATACTTCACCGGATCTTGCAACGGTGCGTTAAGCAGCACCTCGACGGTCTTGCCCCTGACAAAGCCCATCTCGATGATGCGTTTGCGGAAGCCACCGTGTCCGAGGACTTTGACGATGACGCCGCTCTCTCCTGTTTTTAATTCTGATAACTTCATAATACTTCATAAAACCAATTTTCGGCCACAAAGGTACAAAAAAATACGCACAAATGCTCGTTAATTCAAAAAAGATTCGTATCTTTGTGCCCTCATGCGAAAGATTATCATCACCATAACCCTGCTGCTGTCGCTGACAGCGACCATAGCCAAAGCTGCTCAGGACCCTGAGAGCAAGCGCCGCTATGACCACCTCTGCTATCTCTACAACAACGACAAGAACGACTCGCTCATAGCACAAGCCCCGCTCGATATGGCTTTCAACAAGAAGGTGGGCTGCTGGGACTACTACTACGAAACGTGGATGCAGCTGGTCAACACCTACGTGTTCATGGGGCGTGTTAACATGGCGCTGCGGGAGGTAGAGGAGATGCATCAGGACGCCACAGACCGCAACGACAAGTACGGCATGGCGCTGGCCAACTATGCCATGGGCAACGCCTACAACAACATGGGCCATCTGGACGAGGCCATCGGGTGCTACGACCTGTGTCTGAAACTTATTGACGAATCAAATGTCAGCGAGCCGGTGGTCAACGACGTCTTCTCCTACTACTGCGACGCCCTGAACGAGAAGAAAGATTACCAAGCCATGACGGACATCACCAGCCGATGGAAGAAATACATCGACAAGGTCTGTCAGGATAAGGACACCAAAGAACGCAGCAAAAACATCTGGCACGCTTACTACTACCTGGCCTGTGCGCAGCAGAACATAGGGCTGGGACGGCTGGACGAGGCCAAGAGCGACATTGAGGAGGCTGAGAAATGCAAGATTGAAGGAACTACATTTGTCCAGCTGAGCGTCCTCTACTACAAGGCGCAGCTCCTCCTGCGTCAGGGCGACTATGCCAAGGCGCTGGAGCACAACACCTTGCGACTGGAGAGGAGCCAGACCATCGACGACAAATCGTCGATGGTACTCATCTACGAACAACGTGCGGAGATCATGCAGGGACTGGGGCGCTACAAAGAGGCAGCCGAGATGTTCCAGGCCGTCCACCAGCTGACCGACTCCATCTACAAGAAAGACGTACGCACCCAGATTACGGAACTGAGCACGATGTTCCGCGTCAACGAGTTTGAGATGGAGAAACGGCTGGAGCACAACCGCTATATCGCCATGACGGCCATCATCATCAGCATAGCGCTGGCACTGCTCGTCGGCTACTGGTACTGGATGAACCGACGCCTGAAGAAGAAGAACGAGGAGCTGGCCATAGCACGCGACCTGGCACAGGAGTCGTCGCGCATGAAGACCAACTTCATCAAGAACATCTCACACGAGATACGCACGCCGCTCAACATCCTGTCGGGCTTCGCACAGATACTGTCGCAACCCGGCATGGAGCTGTCGCCCGACACCACGCAGGAGGCCAGTCTGCAGATACAGCAGAACACCGACCGCATCACGTCGCTCATCAACCGCCTGCTGGCACTGTCGGAGTCGAACAGCCGCAGTATCCTGGAGCGTACCGATACCGTCGGCGCCAACCAGTTCTGCCTCAACGCCGTCTGCCAGAGCAGGGTTGGCGACAGCCGACGCTGGACATTCAACTTCGACAGCACCGTCGACGACCAACTGACCATCGTGACCGCAGAGCAGTATGCCGTATCGGCACTCTGTCACCTGCTCGACAACGCCATGAAGTTCACGCCCGACGGCGGCACCATCACCCTGCGCTGCCGGACGGCCGACGGACAGCTCGTCATCAGTGTCGAGGACACGGGCTGCGGCGTCCCGGCCGAGAAGGCCGACGACATCTTCGGCGAGTTTGTACAGCTCGACGAGTACAAGGAGGGCGTCGGCATCGGCCTGACACTGAGCCGTAACATTGCCCGCCGACTGGGAGGCGACATCACCCTCGACACCAACTACAGCGGAGGCGCACGATTCCTGTTCACCCTGCCCCTATAGCGTTAATTTCTCTGAAACGTGCACGTATTCGGAGGAAAAAGCGTACCTTTGCACCTTATTAATAATAGCAATAAGGAAAACAATGGCTTGCATACTACATATCGAGACAAGCACCGACGTCTGCTCCGTGGCCGTCAGCGAGGATGCTCAGGTCATCTTCCAGCAGGACGACCACTCGGGGCCCAACCACGCCGAGCGCCTGGGAACGATGGTCGACGAGGCCCTGTCGTTCACCGACAGCCACGCCATACCGTTCGACGCCGTCGCCGTCAGCTGCGGCCCCGGCTCCTACACCGGCCTGCGCATTGGCGTATCGATGGCCAAGGGTGTGTGCTACGGCCGCAACCTGAAGCTCATCAGCGTGCCCACGCTGGAGCTGATGTGCGTGCCTCTGCTGCTGGGCGAGAAGATTGAGGAGGGCGCCCTGCTCTGCCCCATGCTCGACGCCCGCCGCATGGAGGTTTACGCCGCCCTCTACGACCGTGCCCTGAGACCCGTCCGCGGGATTCAGGCCGACATCGTCGACCAGAACACCTACCGCGAGTGGCTCGACCGCCAGCCCGTCTACTTCTTCGGCAACGGTGCCAAGAAGTGCATGGAGACCATCGACCACCCCAACGCCCGCTACATCGACGGCGTGGAGCCGCTGGCCAAGTGGATGATGCCGCTGGCCGAGCGCCGGTTCCTGCAGGAGCAGTTCGAGGACGTGGCCTACTTCGTGCCGTTCTACCTGAAGGACTTCGTGGCCAAAATGCCGAAGAAGCTTCTATAAGAGGTAAGTGGTGAGAGGTAAGAAGTGAGAAGTAAGAAAAAAACAGATATATGGAAATAAAAGGATTAGACTACAACACACAACGCGAGAAGCTGCAGATGCCCGAGTACGGCCGTGAGATACAGAAGATGGTAGACCACGCCGCCAGCCTGCCGACGAAGCAGGAGCGTACCGTCTGCGCCCAGACCATCATCCGTCTGATGGAGACGAAGATGCCGCAGTTGCGCGGCAACGCCGACTACGAGCAGACGCTCTGGGACCATCTGTACCTGATGAGTGGCAAACAGCTTGACATCGACTGGCCCTTCGACGTGTCGGAGGCCGAGAAGATTCACTCCAAGCCCGCCCCGCTGCCGCTGCCGCAGAACAAGATTCGCCAGCGCCACTACGGCAAGCTGATCGAGGAGCTGTTCGAGCAGCTCAAGCAGATGCCCGCAGGACCTGAGCGCGACGAGCTGGCCCGCCAGACAGCCAACCAGATGAAACGCGACCTCGCCACATGGGGACATGGCTCCATGGACGACGAGAAGGTGGCCGACGACCTGGCCCGCTACACCGACGGTGTCATTCAGCTCGACCTGAACAGATTCATCTTCGAGAAAGTGACCGTCGTCAACAACGAGGGCGGCAAGTCCAAGAAGAAGAAGAAGTAACCACAGGCGAAAGCCAGGAGCCAAAGCGATAAGAATATGGCAACATTTGTCATCGAGGGCGGACACCCGCTGAGCGGCACCATCACCCCGCAGGGCGCCAAGAACGAGGCCCTGCAGGTCATCTGTGCCACGCTGCTCACCAGCGAGGCAGTGACCATCCACAACATCCCCGACATCCGCGACGTCAACAACCTCATTCAGTTGCTCAAGGATATCGGTGTGAAGGTGTCGAAATGCGACAGGAACTCATACACCTTTCAAGCCGACGAGCTGAACCTCGACTATCTGGAGAGCGACGAGTTCGTACATAAGTGTGCGCAGCTGCGCGGTTCGGTACTGATGATTGGTCCGCTGCTGGCCCGCATGGGCAAGGCCATCGTGACGAAGCCCGGCGGCGACAAGATAGGACGCCGCCGTCTGGACACCCACTTCCTGGGTTTCGAGAAGCTGGGTGCGAAGTTCACCCACGTCGAAGGACGCGACGTCTACGAGATCAGCGCCCGACGGCTGAAGGGCACCTACATGCTCCTCGACGAAGCCTCGGTGACAGGAACGGCGAACATCATCATGGCCGCCGTCTTTGCCGAAGGCGCCACCACCATCTACAATGCTGCCTGCGAGCCCTACCTGCAGCAGCTCTGCCATCTGCTGAACCGTATGGGTGCCAAAATCAGCGGCATTGGCTCAAACCTCCTGACCATCGTGGGTGTCGACAGCCTGCACAGCACTGACCACCAGATACTGCCCGACATGATTGAGGTGGGATCGTTCATAGGCATGGCAGCCATGTGCGGCGAAGGCATCCGCATCAAGGACGTTGCCGTCAGCCAACTGGGCATCATCCCCGACGCCTTCCGCCGTCTCGGCGTGAAGATCAAGGTCGAGGGCGACGACCTGTGGATACCGCGTCAGCGCCACTACGAAATACAGTCGTTCATCGACGGCACCATCATGACACTGGCCGACGCCCCATGGCCCGGCCTCACGCCCGACCTGCTCAGCGTACTCATCGTCGTGGCCACCCAGGCCCGCGGCTCGGTGCTGTTCCACCAGAAGATGTTCGAGAGCCGTCTGTTCTTCGTCGACAAGCTCATCGACATGGGTGCCCAGATCATTCTCTGCGACCCCCACCGTGCCGTCGTCATAGGCCATGACCACAAGATTACCCTGCGTGGCGGACGCATGTCGAGCCCCGACATCCGCGCAGGCATTGCCCTGCTCATCGCTGCCATGAGTGCCAACGGCACCAGCCGCATCGACAACATCGAACAGATAGACCGCGGCTACGAGCACATCGAAGACCGCCTCAACGCCCTCGGCGCCAGAATCACCCGTCAATAACCCATAAGTCCCAGAAGCCCCATAAGACCCATAAGTCCCATAAGACCCATAAGTCCCATAAGACCCATAAGACCCATAAGACCCAGAAGCCCCATGATAAAGAGTGAAGACGTTTACAAGATAGGCCGCTTAGGCAAGACGCACGGCGTGAAGGGCGAGGTGTCCTTCCAGTTCGACGACGATGTCTTCGACCGTGTGGACTGCGACTATCTGGTGCTCGACGTCGACGGCATCCTCGTGCCTTTCTTCATCGAGGAATATCGCTTCCGCAGCGACAGCGTGGCACTGGTGAAGTTCGAGGACATCGACACCCAGCAGCGCGCCGCCGAACTGACGGGCTGCGACGTCTATTTCCCCCGTGCCCTCACGGATAGCGACGAAGGGAGTATGAGCTGGGCGGAGATTGTCGGTTACAGCATCGTCGATGCAAGCACAGGACGAACAGTAGGCAAGATAGCCTCCATCGACGACTCTACCATTAACATACTCTTCTGTCTGGAGGACGGCACACTCATCCCCGCCTCTGAGGAGCTGATCACCGATGTCGATCAGGAAAACAGGATCATCACCATCGACATCCCCGAGGGGCTGTTGGAATTGTAAAATCGTCAAATAGTCAAATAGTCAAATGAAAAAGCAAATAGCCATCCTCGGTTCTACGGGATCGATAGGCACCCAGGCCCTCGAGGTCATTGAGGAGCACTCCGACCTGTACGAGGTCTACTGCCTGACAGCTAATAATAAGGTGGAGCTGCTGGCAGAGCAGGCCCACAAGTTCAAGCCCGCCGCCGTCGTCATTGCCAACGAGCAGCGCTACGACGAGCTGCGGCGGCTGATGGACGACCTGCCCGACGTGAAGGTATATGCCGGAGCACAGGCGCTCGACGAGATTGTGGAGGCCGGCCCCATCGACATGGTGCTCACCGCCATGGTGGGCTTTGCCGGACTGTCGCCCACCATCCACGCCATCAAGGCCCGCAAGGCCATCGCCCTGGCCAACAAGGAGACGCTGGTAGTGGCCGGCGAGCTGATTCTGCAGCTGGCACAGCAGTACCACACGCCCATCCTGCCCGTCGACAGCGAGCACTCGGCCATCTTCCAGAGTCTCGTCGGCGAAGACCAGAACCCCATAGAAAAGATTCTGCTGACGGCCTCGGGCGGTCCGTTCCGCACGAAGTCAATGGAGGAGATAGCCCACGTAACGAAGGCCGACGCCCTGCGCCACCCGACATGGGACATGGGTGCGAAGATCACCATCGACTCGGCATCGATGATGAACAAGGGCTTCGAGGTCATCGAGGCCAAGTGGCTCTTCGGTGTCGACGCCAAGCAGATACAGGTGCTGGTGCATCCGCAGTCCATCGTCCACTCGGCCGTGCAGTTCCAGGACGGCTCAGTGAAGGCACAGCTCGGCGTGCCCGACATGCGTCTGCCCATACAGTACGCCTTCTCGTTCCCGCACCGCCTGCCGCTGAGCGGCGAGCGTCTGGACCTGTTCAAGGCCCAGCATCTGGAGTTCTTCGAGCCCGACCTTGAAAAGTTCCGCTGTCTGGCGATGGCCTACGAGGCACTGGACCGCGGCGGCAACATGCCGTGCATCGTCAACGCTGCCAACGAGATTGTGAACCGCGCCTTCCTCGAGGACCGCTGCGGCTTCCTGCAGATGGGCGACGTCATCGCCGAGACCATGCAGCGCGCCACGTTCGACAAGAATCCCACCTACGAGACATACATCGCGACGGACGCAGAAGCCCGTCGCATAGCAACGGAGCTGCTGAATTAATCCAGAAATCCCGACATAACGAAATAACGACAAATAACAATGGATATTTTTCTGATAAGACTGTTACAGTTCATGCTGGCTATCAGCCTGCTTGTGTTGCTCCACGAACTGGGGCACTTCACCTTCGCCAAGCTCTTCAAGGTGCGCGTGTCGAGGTTCTACCTGTTCTTCAATCCCAAGTTCCACCTGCTGAGCACCTACGACACGTGGCTGCGCCGGCTGCTGAAGCTGAAGCCCGAGGTGGTGCCCGAGAAGGAGATTGAGGAGACCGACAAGGACGGTAAGGTGACCAAGACCGTGAAGAAGGAGTACGTTGGTACGGAGTACGGTCTGGGCTGGCTGCCGCTGGGTGGCTACTGCGCCATCGACGGTATGATTGACGAGACCAACCAGAAGCTCAGCGAGGAGACACACCCCTGGGAGTTCCGCACGAAGCCCGTGTGGCAGCGTCTGCTCATCATGGTGGGCGGCGTGCTGGTGAACTTCCTGCTGGCGCTGTTCATCTATGCGATGATCCTCTTCTACTGGGGCGACACCTACATCCCGGCAGGCGAGATTGCCATGAAGTTCAACAAGGAGGCCAAGCAGTATGGCTTCCAGGACCGCGACATCCTGGTGGCTGCCGACGGCAAGCTGTTCAAGGACTTCTCGGCCGACCTCTACCGCATGCTCTCTGAGGCTCACGACGTCGAGGTGGTACGCAACGGCAAGCACGAGCACGTCTCGCTGCCCGGCGACCTGAACCTGCTGAACATGCTCCAGTCGGAGCCCCGCTTTGTGGAGCCGTTCATTCCCGCCGAGATTGACAGTGTGCTCAGCGGTTCACCCGCTGAGTCTATCGGTCTGGAGGCGGGCGACAAGATCCTGTCTATCAACGGCCACGCCATTGACTCGCACAACACGTTCCTCTATGAGCTGGGACGCTTAGGCGACCAGCTGGCCGTAGCCAAGACCCACGCCGACAGCCTGAAGGTGCGCACCGTCACCCTGACCTTCAAGGGAACACAGCGCGACACGTACATTGACTCTACAGGTACTACCATAAACGGTGTGACTGTACCCACGAAGGTGGAACATACCGAATACGGCGTGTTCACCAAGCAGGTGGTGCTCACCGAAGACCTGAAGCTGGGCTTCATGGCCCGCTCCATCAGCTCGCTCTACAAGCCCTACACCCGCGAGTACGGCTTCTTTGAGAGCATTCCCGCCGGCATCAAGTACGGCTGGAACGTGCTGGCCGGCTATGTCGACGACATGAAGTATGTCTTCACCGCCGACGGCGCCAAGTCGCTGGGCGGCTTCGGAGCCATCGGCAGTCTCTTCCCGCCCGTCTGGGACTGGTACCTGTTCTGGAAGATGACGGCGTTCCTCAGCATCATCCTCGCCTTCATGAACATCCTGCCCATCCCCGCGCTCGACGGCGGCCATGTGCTGTTCCTCCTCTACGAGGCCATCACGCGCCGCAAGCCCTCTGAGCAGTTCATGATACGTGCAGAGTACGTCGGCTTCGGCATCCTCATCCTGCTGATGGTGGTGGCCAACCTTAACGACATCTTACGCTGGCTGGGCTATATGTAGCCCATAGGCCCCATTAGCCCCATTAGCCCCATTAGTCCCATTAGCCCCATTGGCCCCATTAGCCCTATAAGCCCCATGACCGAGACTACGACCATACCACAGGAGTGGAACCAGTTCTATCTGAAGGACGTGTCGTTCGTCAACCTGATGACACGACGCATCTTCAATGTCCTCATCGTGGCCAACCCCTACGACGCGTTCATGCTTGAGGACGACGGCCGCATCGATGAGAAGATCTTTGACGAGTACATGGAGCTCGGCATGCGCTACCCGCCCACCTTCACGCAGGTGTCGACCACCGAGGAGGCCAACGAGGTGCTCCACACCACCGACATCGACCTGGTCATCTGTATGCCGGGCAATGCCGACAACGACGCCTTCACCGTGGCCCGCGAGGTCAAGGCCGCCCACCCCAACATTCCCTGCGTGGTGCTGACGCCCTTCTCGCACGGCATCACCAAGCGCATCCAGGACGAGGACATGTCGGTCTTCGACTACGTCTTCTGCTGGCTCGGCAACACCAACCTCATCATGTCTATCATCAAGCTGCTGGAGGACAAGATGAACATCGAACATGACATCCGCGAGGCCGGCGTGCAGATGATTCTGCTCGTCGAAGACAACATACGCTTCTACTCCTCGGTGCTGCCCAACCTCTATAACTACATCCTGGCGCAGTCGAAGCGATTCTCGACAGAGGCCCTGAACCCCCACGCCGCCGCACAGCGCAAGCGCGGACGTCCGAAGGTGGTGCTCGCCACCAACTACGAGGAGGCCATGGCCCTCTATGAGAAGTATCACGAGAACACGCTGGGCGTCATCTCCGACACCCGCTTCCCCATGAAGACAGTGCCCGGCCGACTGAGTCACGTCGAGGAGGGCGACCCCGAGGCAGGCCTGAAACTGCTGCGCGAGATTCGCCGCCGCGACGAGTACGTGCCACTGATTCTCGACTCCTCAGAGACCATCAACGCCGAGAAGGCCAAGGCCGAGGGCTTCCACTTCATCGACAAGAACTCGACGAAGATGAACGTCGACCTGCACCACCTCATGGAGGAGCACATGGGCTTCGGCGACTTCGTCTTCCGCGACCCCGTCACCAAGGCCGAGGTGGCCCGCGTCTCCAGCCTCAAGCAGCTGCAGGACAGCATCTTCAAGATTCCTGCCGACTCGCTGGCCCACCACATACGGCGCAACCACATGAGCCGCTGGCTCACGGCCCGCGCCATCTTCCCCGTGTCGGCCTTCCTCAAGCATGTCACGTGGCACAAGCTGCAGGACGTCGACGCCCATCGCCAGATCATCTTCGACGCCATCGTGCAGTACCGCCGCATGAAGAACATCGGCATCGTGGCCGAGTTCGACCGACTGAAGTTCGACCGCTATGCCCACTTCGCCCGCATCGGCGAAGGCTCGCTCGGCGGCAAGGGCCGCGGCCTGGCGTTCCTCGACAAGATCATCAAGCACCACCCCGAGCTCAACCAGTTCGAGGGTGCCGAGGTCAGCATCCCGAAGACCGTCGTCCTCTGCACCGACTTCTTCGACGAGTTCATGGACAAGAACAACCTCTGGTCCATCGCCCTGAGCGACGCCGACGACGAGGTGATACTCCAGCACTTCCTGAAGGCACAGCTGCCCGACTCGCTGATTGCCGACTTCTTCACCTTCTTCGACGCCATCGACGCGCCCATCGCGGTGCGCTCGTCGTCGCTGTTGGAGGACTCCCACTACCAGCCCTTCGCCGGCATCTACTCCACCTACATGATTCCCTATCTGGAGGACAAGTACGAGATGCTGCGCATGCTGGCCTGTGCCATCAAGAGCGTCTACGCCTCCGTCTACTACCGCGACTCCAAGGCCTACATGCTGGCCACGCAGAACGTCATCGACCAGGAGAAGATGGCCGTCATCCTGCAGGAGGTCATCGGACAGCAGCACGGCGACCTCTACTACCCCACCTTCAGCGGCGTGCTGCGCTCACTGAACTACTACCCCATCGGCGACGAGACAGCCGAGGAGGGCATCGCCTCGCTGGCACTCGGTCTGGGCAAGTACATCGTCGACGGCGGACAGACGCTGCGCGTCTCGCCCTACCACCCCACGCAGGTGCTGCAGACCAGCGAGATGGAGACGGCACTGCGCGAGACGCAGACCCGCTTCTACGCCCTCGACATGTCGCACGTCGGCGACGACTTCAAGGTCGACGACGGCTTTAATATAAGAAAGGTACGCGTGAAGCAGGCCGACCAGGACGGCGCCCTCACCTACATCGCCTCGACCTACGACCCCGTCGACCAGGTCATCCGCGATGGCATCTACGAGGGCGGCCGCAAGATCATCTCCTTCTGCGGCGTCCTGCAACAGGGCATCTTCCCGCTGCCCGAGCTGCTGCAGATGGCTCAGAAGTTTGGCTCCGACGCCATGAAGCGTCCCGTCGAGATTGAGTTTGCCTGCAACCTAAGACCCACCCCCAGCCCATCCCGAACGGGAGGGGAGGCTGGTAACTCCCATTCGTCTGGACTGTCTCAACTCCCCTCCCGTTCGGGAGGGGTCGGGGGTGGGTTCTACCTCCTCCAGATACGTCCCATCGTCGACTCCAAGCAGGTACTCGACGAAGACCTGCAGCAGATTCCCGACGAGCAGTGCCTGCTGCGCAGCTACAACTCGCTGGGACACGGCATCAGCGAGGACGTCTCCGACGTAGTCTACGTCAAGACGGGCGACGACTTCACCGCTGCCAACAACCCCACCATCGCCTCGCACATCGAGCGCATCAACCAGCGCTTCCTCAACGAGGGCAAGAACTACGTGCTCATCGGCCCGGGCCGCTGGGGCTCCAGCGACTACTGGCTGGGCATTCCCGTCAAGTGGCCCCACATCTCGGCGGCCCGCGTCATCGTCGAGGCCGGTCTCAAGAACTACCACGTCGACCCCTCGCAGGGCACCCACTTCTTCCAGAACCTCACGTCGTTCGGCGTCGGCTACTTCACCATCAACACCTACACGGGCGACGGCGTCATCCAGCAGCAGGTGCTCGACCAGATGCCTGCCGTCGAGGAGACGGAGTACGTGCGCCACGTCCGCTTCGACCGTCCGCTGAAAATCATGATGGACGGCAAGCGCCAGCACGGTGTCGTACTATTGGCCAAGGACATAACGGACGGACACGGATAAAAGAAGTCCGAGACAGTCCGTAAAGTCCGATGCAAGAAGACAGTCCGAGACAGTCCGTAAAGTCCGATGCAAGAAGACAGTCCGAGACAGTCCGTAAAGTCCGATGCAAAAAACATAAGCAATATGGAGCAGACAAGTAATCCCTATATCAAGCAGTTCCCCGAGCTCTTCGCCGGCAAGAAAGTGATGTACGTCCACGGCTTCGGCTCCAGCGGACAGTCGGGCACCGTCACCCGCATACGCGAGGTGCTGCCCCAGGCCACCGTCATCGCCCCCGACCTGCCCATACACCCGCAGGAAGCCATCGACCTGCTGCGCGAGACCTGCGACCACGAACAGCCCGACCTCATCATCGGCACGTCGATGGGCGGCATGTATGCCGAGATGCTCTACGGCTACGACCGCATCCTCGTGAACCCCGCCTTCCAAATAGCCGACACCATGCAGGAACACGGGCTGACAGGCAAACAGCAATTCTTCTCGCCGCGACAGGATGGTGTGCAGGAATTCTATGTCGACAAAGCATTGGTGAAGGAATACCGCACTGTCACCGAGGGAAACTTCGCCCGCGCCGCCGACCCCGACGAGCAGCACCGCGTCTACGCGCTCTTCGGCGACAAAGACGAATTGGTACATACACGC
Organism: uncultured Prevotellaceae bacterium; assembly: GCA_947169245.1. Taxonomy (GTDB): domain Bacteria; phylum Bacteroidota; class Bacteroidia; order Bacteroidales; family Bacteroidaceae; genus Prevotella. The sequence goes on along the minus strand of CAMVPA010000017.1, from coordinate 45,011 downwards.
GACATCTGCCCCTACTTACAGAAAATTCCCTTCCATGGCGAGCACCGCATGAACGACCACTCGTTCATGCACGCCGTCGTGCCCGTTATCCGCTGGATTGACGACCGCCAGGAGCATCGTGAGCGCCCCATTGTCTACATCGGCACCGAGACACTCTGGCAGCCAACAGTCCTTCAGTCCGGTAGTCCTTGCCCAAAAGGCACCATCCTTCTTCCTTCAGCCCAAAAGGCTGTACGCCAGCTCATTGAGCACTACCAAGTCTATTTCGTGTCCTACGACATGACGCCCGATGCCATCGTCCACCTAAAAGCCCTACTGCAGGAGTACATCGGCGTACCTGCCTGGGGGCACACCGTCGTCACCAACCAGCGCCACCTGCTCTACGGCGACTACCTCATCCAGGGCAACTGCGCCAACCGCTGGCCCGACCACGAGCCCGAACCCATGGCCACGCCCATCGAGTTCGGCAGCGACACCTTCAAGACTTGGGATGACATCATCGAGTACTTTGCCCGCCTTGGCGGACAGTAGAACGAAGAGAATCGTTCCCGTTAACAATAATTAAGGGAAGGATGGCGGCTGTTAACGATTTTGTTCGTATCTTTGTGCCGTAATACAAAAAACACAATGATATGAAAAGACATCTATTACCAAGAATCAAACAACTGTTTCTCCTTGCCCTGCTGCTGATAGTAGCCGTAGGAGCTAAAGCAGACGGTCTCGCCGTCACGACGGCCGACATCGGAAAAGTACTGTGTACAGACGGTAGCCTCTATGAAACAGTAACGGCTGCGGAGAATGTGAACAAGACTCCCGTGGCCATGATAGCCTACATCGACACCCAAAACCATACGGGTCTGGCTATAGCGCTGGAGAATGCAGCAAACGATTACATTTCATGGACAGATGCAGAAAGCACGATAGAGAACTGGGTAACGCAAGGCAACCCCAATGGTTCCTATAGTGTTGCTGGTGCCACATGGAAACTTCCTACCACCCAAGAATGGCAGAAAATGCTCATCGGCTGTGGAGCTGATTATTCGCCTACTAATAACACTTTCAGTTCTACTGAAATAAATTCAAAACTCAGTAATGTTCAAGAGTATAGTGAACTCTATGGAACCTGTTGGTCTGCAGATTACTATGATGCTTATGCAGAAACAGCATATTTCAATTACGATGAGAGCACTGTGAATTTCTACAGTATGTCAAAGGATGAACAATATGTCAATGTCCGTGCCTGTCTCGCTTTTACAGTGGAAGAAAGCACAAGCACCAGCACCAGCGGTATTGTTGTCACAACGAACGACATCGGCAAGGTGCTGTGTTCCGACGGCAGCCTCTACACTACGGTAACTGCTGCGACAGAAGCAAGTAAGACGCCTGTTGCCATGATAGCCTACATCGACACACAGAGCGGCACGGGTTTGGCAATAGCACTCAACGACGAGACCAGCACGATGTCATGGGAAAGAGCTACGTTAGCTACCATGGCACACAAGCCAATAGTCGCCGGCGGAACGTGGAAATTGCCTACCGTTATGGAGTGGAAGCAGATGCTCATCGGTTGCGGAGCAACGGGTACAGTTGACGATTATGTAATAAGCTATAGTCAGATGGATGCGAAGCTTACTACAGCCGAAGGCGTAACGTTGACAACAGGCAACGATTGCAACTATTGGTCTGCTACGGTGGAAACTGGCGAATATGGGCAGTTTGCCACCGCCCCAGAATTTGAAAACGGCCAAGCCAGTTTCAACACTGCTTCCAGCCTGGGTGCAGACTACAATGTCCGTGCCTGTCTCGCATTTACGTTGGGAGAAAACACAAGCACCAACGGCATCGTTGTGACGAGTACCGACGTCGGCAAGGTACTGTGTACTGACGGCAGTCTCTACGCTACGGTATCGGCTGCGACAGAAGCAAGTAAGACACCTGCTGCCATGATTACCTATGTAGATATGAGTAGCAAGAAGGGTATTGCCATCGCTTTGGCGGATGAGTACGCAGAATTGGATCCATCATATCAAACAATTAGTTGGAGCTACGCATTGGATAAAGCTGCGGCACATACGCCTGCTGTCACAAACGGAACCTGGAAGTTGCCTACCGTCGTGGAGTGGAAGCAGATGTTCATCGGTTGCGGAGCAACGGGTGATGTTGACGATGATAAATTAAGCTATAGTGAGATGGATGCGATGCTTGATGCCGCCGAAGGTACAACGCTGAACACAAACGATTACTATTGGACTGCTACGGAGAGTGATGATGATAATACTGATGCTCATATCCTGACGTTTAATAGCGACCTGGCATATTACAGCACATTATACAAAGGAAACTCATCCTATGCCCGTGCCAGAGCCTGCCTTACGTTCGATATAGCTGACGCGCCAGAGGCGGAACCGCTGAGCCTTGCAGTCACAACAGCTGACGTAGGCAAGGTGGTATGTACCGATGGTAGCATCTATTACTCTGTGACAGAGGCAGAAGCAGACAGCAAAACTCCTGCCGGTATGATTGCCTTTGTAGATATGGATTACGAGACAGGTTTGGCCATCGCACTCCAAGACGAGAGGGAATACATTCAGGATGGTGATAGTTATTATTATGACCCTTATTATAATTGGTCGGCTGCCTCGGCTGCCGCAGGCGCACATACGCCCGCAGTCCCTGGTGCCACATGGAAGCTGCCCACCATTGACGAATGGCGTAATATGCTCGTCGGGTGTGGTGCTACCATAGAATATGTCAATGACAATACGACAACCTACGCAGAAATAAACACCGCATTATATAATGCTGGTGCATCAACGTTGGAGCAAGCTTTCCAATACAATAGCAATTGGTATGGCGGCCAATACTGGTCGTCAACAGTATTTGAAAATGAGTATAATAACCAGTATGCGCAGTATGCGGAATTCAAAGAGGATGTGGCTAACCTTGGCAACGGTACCGGGGTGGAGTGGTCAAAGTATGTCCGCGCCTGCTTCACATTCAATGTTGCTCTGACCAAATATCCCGTCACCATTGACGACTACTATGCAAGCTATGTCACCAGCAACAAGTCCGAAGCTGCTGAAGGTGAGACTGTAGGACTGACTATTTCCAATATTCCTGAGGGGAAATATGTGAGTTATGTTAGTGTAGGCTATCAAATCGATGAATACTGGTACTCTGTAGATGTCGAACGTAGTAATTATGATGACAACGTCTTCACCTTTACGATGCCCGCTTACCCCGTCACAGTCGATTATGTCTACTTTGAGGACATTCAGTCGGCACAGGTAATTGATGGCATCTACTACACCTTTAATAATCAATACGGTACTGCTGAGGTCGCACCGCATCCTGATCATGAATACACAGGAGCCATTAATGTGCCTGCCACATGTTATTACAATCGAACTTATTATGTCACTTCCATAGGTCAAGATGCCTTTGCCGGTTACAACGATAACGAGATTACTTCCGTGTCACTTGGGTCAAATGTTCGTACCATTAGGCGCAACGCTTTCTACAACACCACGTTGACGAGCCTCACCCTGAACGAGGGCTTGACGACCATCGAGCAGTATGCCTTCCGCGACGGCAACTACCCGATAGCCATTCCAAGCACCGTGAGCAACATCTCGACCTGGGCCTTCAAGGGCTATAAGGGCACGTCGATGAGCGTGGCCGCTGGCAACGAGAAATACGACTCACGTGGCAACTGCAACGCCATCATCGAGACAGCAGAAAATATGATAGTGGCAGGATGCAGCGCAACGACGATACCCGCCAGCGTAACCATGATCGGCGAGGCTGCCTTCGACGGCGTAGGCCTCACGTCGATCAACATCCCGGCGAACGTCACGACGCTCGACATGGGCGCCTTTGCCAACAACCCGATGACGGCAATAACCATCCCTGCCACGGTGACAACCATCTACAACAACCCGCTCTACGGATGCGACAAGCTGGAGAGCATCACGGTAGCAGAGGGCAACCCCAACTACGACTCACGCGACAACTGCAACGCCATCTGCGACAAACAGAAACGCTGGGTGATTGCAACGTGCAAGACTACCGTCATACCTCAGACCATCACGGGCATCGGCACCTTCGCCTTCGCCTACCGACAGGATCTGAACGAGTTTAAGGTGCCTAAGCACATTGGCATTATCAACGACAATGCCTTTGCCTACAGCAACCTGTGGAACATCACCCTGACCGACAACGACAACCTGATCATTGGCAGATGGGCCTTCGGCCAGTGCAAGGAACTGCGCACGGTGAAGATAGGCCACGGTATCAGGAATATCGACGAACAGGTGTTCATGGGTTGTTCGAATCTGAGTAACATCTACGTCAATGCACCGTTGATACCGAAGGTTAAGAATACGACCTTCGTGGTTGACGATGCCGGAAACATCGCCACAGCGAAGGTGCATGTGCCGTCGGCATCGCTGCGAACCTACCAGAAAGCCAACTTCTGGAAAGACCTCAACCTGGTGGTCTCCGACAACATCCAAGGCGTCAAAGCCAGCTTCACAGAGAAACAACAAGTCCCCTCAGCTGCAAGAGGGCAAAATAAGAGATTACGCGGTGGTGCAGGGGTCAACCTGACCACCGAAGAGGGCACCATCTGGTTTGCTGCCTCCACTGCAGGGGCAAGTGCATTCAGCATCACAACGCTTGCTGGAGAGTCTTGCCTGCAGATGACCACGCTGCCTGTTAACTTCTCCAACCGTTCCGACATGGGATTCACCATCAGCGGCCCCGTCAAGAAGATCGATGTCAGGGTAGCAGGCAACGTAAGCAACATCACGTGCAGTATTATCGATATCTCACAGGATCCTGGCAATGTGACTGTCGACCAGACGCAGTCCATAGAGGCTACGTCAAACAACGCCTTCCGTAACTACACCTTTACCTTTAGCGGCAAGGAGTACAGCAAGGCACTGGTGAGTGTCGACATTGATGGCCAGTCAACAGCCTATCTTGGCAGCATCAACATCATCCAAGGCGGTGGCGACTACGTGATTGCCGAAGCGGATCAGATTACTGTGAACGGCATCGAATACTCTAACAACCTGTCGGCTCCTGCCAGCGCAGCAGACGCTGAGGCCATCATCGACGGCCAGCCCGTGTACGTCTACACGACGTGTCTGCCCATAGCTCCGCAGACATCAGCCGGCCTCAAGTACTACACACTGAACGGCTCTACAGCGTCCTCGCTACAGTTCAAGGAGATTGAAGGTGCGCCACAGGCTAACACACCTTATCTGGTAGCCGTGTCAAGCACCACGGAGCTCAGCATGAGCATCGAAGAAAGTGTAAGCGTGACGCTGAAGAAGGAGAGCACCAACACCAGCTCTACCGACGCCTTCAAGTTCGTCGGCACCACCACCGGTCTGACCAACGCCGAGGCCGCAGCTGCTGGTGCCTACATCCTGCAGGACGGCAACGTGTGGGGTAAGGTATTGACCAAGAACTTTGAAGCCTACATACCGCCGTTCCGCGCCTACATCGTGCCCATCAGCAACAACGCACGCCAGACGCTCATTGGCGGCTTCAGCAGCGACGACGACACACCGACGACCATCAGCACCATGCAGCTGACCGACCGCGACGGCACCACGCGCTACTTCGACCTCAACGGCCGACCCATCGCCAAGCCCGCCGCCAAGGGCGTCTATGTCACTAACGGAAAGAAAGTACTCATTAACAAATAAGGCCACTATGAAAAAGGACTATCAGAAGCCTTCACTGAAGACTGTACATATCAACATACAACATCACCTACTCGACGTCAGTGGCGAAATTGGCGGCGAAGCCACCAAGCCAGCCAAGGGGCGCAGAAACACCGTCTGGGACGATGAAGACTGGGACGATGAAGACTGGGACGACAACGATTAAAACCACCAAACTATCAATCAACTAAACACTAACGCTTATGAAAAAGTATTTTGCTGAGCTTTTTGGCACGTTCGTGCTGACATTTCTCGGTTGCGGAGCAGCCGTGAGTCTGAACTGTGGCGCTGACACCGCCTCCATCGTGGGCACAGCCTTCGCATTCGGTCTGGCCGTTGTGGCCATGGCCTACACCATTGGCGGCATTTCGGGTTGCCACATCAATCCCGCCATCACGCTGGGCGTCTTCCTGAGCGGCCGCATGAACGGCAAGGACTGCGGCATGTATATGCTGTTCCAAGTCATCGGCGCCATCATTGCCGCCGCCCTGCTGGCACTCCTCGTGTCGACCGACCCGGGACTGGCTCGCGGCACGGCTACGGGTGCTAACGCCTGCGCCTCAGAGAACGTGGTGAACGGCCTGCTGGCCGAGATCATCCTGACGTTCATCTTCGTCATGGTAGTGCTCGGTGCTACGGCCAAGACCAACGGCGCAACGAACAACTTCGCCGGTCTGGCCATCGGCCTGTCACTGATACTGATTCACCTGGTGGGCATCAACTTCACCGGCACGAGCGTCAACCCCGCACGCAGCATCGGCCCCGCTCTGTTCGAGGGAGGCAAGGCTCTGGAGCAGATATGGGTGTTCATCGTAGGCCCGCTGGTTGGTGGTGCACTGGCCGCTGGTTGCTGGAAGATGATTGATACAGACAAGAAATAACATTTTCCCTTTTGCCGAGACGACGCCGCTGCTAAGGCTCGTCTTCTGGCTCATCATGGGCATTGTGACCGGTGCTTACACATCGGTCGCAATGCTCATATTTCTGCTGTCATCGGCTGTTGTCCTCGCTTTAGTATTCCTGCTGAGACGGAGGCCGCTGGGTCAGTCGATAGCCATTGCCGCCACAATGTTTCTCGTTGGCGCCACGCTGGCCGCCCGCCAGCGCGACGAGCTGACAGCCCGCCACATGACCGTCAGGCAATGGCAGCTGGAACAGAAGACGCCCGATGCCAGCACACGGCTTGGACGCAGCCGCCTGTTCTTCCTGAAACAGCGGGACCGCCTGCTGTCGCACTACCAACGGCAGGGAGTAGAGGGCGAGGCCTACGCCATTGTGGCGGCGATGGCGCTGGGCGACAGGTCGGCACTCGACAAAGACCTGCGACAGACCTACAACGTCAGCGGTGCCGCCCATGTGCTGGCACTCAGCGGCATGCACATAGGCATCATCTACGTCCTGCTGTCACTGCTCATGTCGGGTCGGCGCAGGCGCATCGTCACGCAGGTGGTGCTGGTCGTTGCCATCTGGGGGTTCGTCTTCCTTGTCGGCATGCCCGTCAGTGCCGTCCGTGCCGCCACCATGCTGTCGCTCTATGCCCTGCTGTCGCTGGGCTATCGCGAGAAGATGTCCATCAACGCCCTGGCCTTCACGGCGCTCGTCATCCTGATGGTGAGTCCCTTCACGCTCTTCGACATAGGTTTCCAGATGTCATACATGGCCGTACTGAGCATCCTGGTGTGGATGCCCGTTTTGGAACGCTGGCCGTCACCGTCGTTCCTGCAGCGCCACCGGCTGGTGCGATGGGTGTGGGGACTGACGGCGGTATCGATAGCGGCGCAGGCCGGCGTAGCGCCCCTCGTGGCCTTCTACTTCGGCCGCGTCTCCACCTATTTCCTGCTGACGAACTTCCTGGTACTGCCGGCCGTCACCCTCATTCTGTGGATAGCGCTGGCAACGCTCTTCATAGCAGCACTGAGCCCTGTGCTGACAGCCGTTGTCGTGGGCCTCAACACAGGGCTCAGTATCATCTCCCGACTGCCGGGCTCCAGCATCGAGGGTCTGCACCCCACCCTGCTGCAAGTCCTGCTGGTCTATGTGCTACTACTCTGTATCTACTGGATTATTTCTTTGGTGCCATCGCGGCAGCGATGATCTCTGCCATGCGGTGGGCACCCCTACCGTCGGGGTGGATACCGTCGGAGAGCATCTTGTCGCCATCGCCGGCAAAGAGCGTGTGCAGGTCGATGACCTGTAAGCCGTACTTCTTGGCCACCTCCTGCTGTATGGGGATGATGCCATTCACAATGACGGAGTCGCTGATGTTCCACGTCGACTTGAAGGCCGGGATGGGCGTACAGAGGATGATCTGGGGCTTGGCGTTGGAGGGCTGAAGCTTCTTGGCCTTCTTACCCTTCTTCACAGGCTGTGCCAGGTCGGGGCGCAGCGTGGTGATCATCTGTTCCAAGTCCTGGCGGAACTCTTCGCCATGCTGCCAGTTCTGGGGCTTCGAGTCGTTGGTGCCCAGCTTGATGATGACGACATCGGGCTTGAAGGCCTGAGCGTCGCGCCATGCCATCTCGTTCATGTAGGGGAAGTCGCCCTTGTTCAGCAACGTGCGGGAACTCACGCCGAAGTTCTTCACCCAGTAGTCCTTGCCCAGCAGCTTCTGCAGCTCGGCAGGATAGCCGTAGGCATCGCACATGTCGATGCCGTGGCCGTCGGTGATGCTATTGCCGATGCAGGCCACACGGATGGCGTCTGGCTTGGGCGTCTGGCGTGCCTTGAGCCAGTTGCCCAGGTCGGTGAGCATCTGGTCGTGGTACTTGAACCAGGGACCGAAGCCGAAGCCGTGGTCGCCCGTCGGATAGATGAACATGGCACACTCGTTGCCGGCGTTGCGCATGGCCGAGTAGTACTGCACGCCATTGGTGACGGGCGGCACCAGACGGTCGTCGCTGGCCATGATGATGCAGGCCGGCGGCGTCAGGTGGCGGCGCACAGCCTTGTCGGTAGAGAAGTCACGCACCATGGCAGGATTTTTCTGGTCCTCGCCGAGGAAGTTGCGGCACGACCACACGTGCGACACACGCTCGTCCATTGAGATGACAGGATAGAAGAGGATGGTGAAGTCGGGACGCACGTCGAAATCGGAGTGCGTGGAGATGACCGAAGACAGGTGGCCTCCAGCCGAGAAGCCCATGATACCCACACTGTGCGGATTGATGCCCCAGACGGCGGCCGAGTCGCGGACAATGCGGATGCCCTGCTCCACGTCGCTGATGGGCTTGGTGCGGTCGCCCTCGGGCAGGCGGTAGTTCACCACGAAGTAGGCTATACCCTGCTTGTTCAGCCAGCCGGAGGCCTGTGTTCCCTCGTGGGTGTTCGACAACATGGAATAGCCGCCACCCGGCACACCAACAATAGCCATGCCCGACGGCGTCTCAGGCAGGAAGCACACCATCTGTGCCTTGCCGTCGTCGGTCAGGTTGAGCGTGAATTTCCTCTGTGCCTGCATACCCGTGACGAGCAGCAGCAGAACAAGTAATGTAATAAGCTTTTTCATTGTCTTAAGTCTTATAGTTTGATAATCAGATGGCAAAGTTACGAAAAGTTGAGCGCAAAACAAAGAAAGTTCTTTCTTTTTTTGCCGAGACGGAGTAATTTCGTCATCCCTGATGACAAAGTTACGAAAAGTCGAGAGAAGAACAAAAGAAAATGGGAAAAAAGTCATGCTTCGCCTCTCAACTCTCAACTCTTTTTTGTACTTTTGCAGGCAAAAACTTAAAACACCCTGAAAAATGGAAAAGAAACTGAGACAAGGCACGCTCTGCGTACAGGCAGGCTACAAGGCCAAGAACGGAGAACCTATTGAGTTGCCCATCATCCAGTCGACGACATTCAAGTACGACGACTCCGACGAGATGGCAAAGTTGTTTGACCTGGAGAAGGAGGGCTACTTCTACACCCGTCTGCAGAACCCCACCAACGACGCCGTGGCAGCCAAGATAGCCACGCTGGAGGGTGGCGTTGGCGCCGTGCTGACCTCCAGCGGTCAGGCGGCTAACTTCTACGCCATCTTCAACATCTGCCAGGCTGGCGACCACTTCATCACCTCGAACGAGATCTACGGCGGCACCTACAACCTCTTCGGCGTGACGCTGAAGAAGCTGGGCATCGACTGCACGTTCATCTCGCAGGACGCAAGCGATGAGGAGATACAGGCCGCCTTCCGCCCCAATACCAAGGCCATGTTTGGCGAGACCATCTCGAACCCCGGCTGCGCCGTCTTCGACATTGAGCGCTTCGCACGCATCGCCCACAAGAACGGTGTGCCCCTCATCGTCGACAACACCTTCGCCACACCCGTCAACTGCCGTCCCTTCGAGTGGGGCGCCGACATCGTGACCCACTCCACCACGAAGTATATGGACGGCCTGGCTACCCAGGTGGGCGGCTGCGTCGTCGACAGTGGCAACTTCGACTGGATGACCTGCACCCACAAGGATGGGCCGTTCACGCCCTCGGCCGAGGGACTTGGGGAGGCCAAATTCCCCGGTCTCTGCACCCCCGACGAGTCGTATCACGGCCTGACCTACGTAAAAGCCTTCGGAAGAATGGGCTTCACCACGAAGCTTATTGCCCAGCTGATGCGCGACCTCGGCTCCATCCCCGCCCCGCAGAACTCGTTCCTGCTGAACCTGGGACTCCAGACGCTCCACCTGCGCATGGCACAGCACTGCAAGAACGCCCAGCGCGTGGCCGAGTTCTTGCACGACAACTGGAAAGTGGCGTGGGTACACTACTGCGGACTGAAGGACGACAAGGCCTACGAGCTCGGCCAGAAGTACCTGCCCAACGGCTCCTGCGGCGTCATTGCCTTTGGTCTTAAAGGTACGCGCGAGACAGCCATCAAGTGGATGGACTCGCTCAAGATGATCAACATCGTGACCCACGTGGCCGATGCCCGCACCTGCGTGCTGCACCCCGCCTCGCACACCCATCGCCAGCTGAGCGACGAGCAGCTGCTCGAAGCCGGCGTGGCTCCCGACCTCATCCGCCTCTCCGTGGGCATCGAGGACGTCGAGGACATTCTCGACGACATCCGTCAGGCATTAGACAAGATCTAAAGCAGCCTGCGAGCCCGCCTTATTCTGCCAGATTGACGCATCATAGCGCCATTCTGGCAGATTTTCGTCTACTGGCACATATCTTGCTTCATCATGTGTGAAAGCCGAAGCGAAAGCCCAGGCCCAAGACAAGAATAACATGTTTAACCATTTAAACAATAGAATTAGGAGGTAATGATTATGCTACCAGTCATGTTTAAGAACAGTTGGTTCCCCACAGTGTTTGATGAGTTCATGAACAGCGACTTCACACCGAGCACCTGCAAGACGACAGCTCCGGCCGTCAACGTCAAGGAGAATGAGAAGGAGTACACCATGGAGGTGGCCGCTCCCGGCATCAAGAAGGAGTACTGCCGTGTGAGCCTCAACGAGGACGGTAACCTCTGCATCTCCATCGAGAACAAGATGGAGCACAAGGAGGAGGACAAGAAGCAGCACTATCTGCGCCGTGAGTTCTCGTACACCAACTACCAGCAGAACTACTCACTCCCCGAGGACGTGGTGAAGGACAAAATCTCGGCCCGCGTACAGGACGGCATCCTCACCGTCACCCTGCCGAAGCAGGAGAAAGAGGCCAAGGTCTCGAAGAGTATTGAAGTTTCATAAAGTTTTTGGTTATTATAGTTCAAATTGACAAGCAGGGACAGCATCCGACGCGTGGTGCTGTCCCTCTTTTTGGCGAATTAACAAAGTGTAACTATTTATACAGAAAATATCCGCCGTTTTCCTTGGAACTTATCAGATTATTTCCTACATTTGCACCATCAAATGACAATTTGAAACCTTTAAAGCTACATGTTACTATGGAAGTAAACAAAATCATGCAAGACTTGGAGCGTAAGCATCCAGGAGAGTTAGAGTATCTGCAGGCAGTCCGCGAAGTTCTGGAATCCATCAAGGACGTCTACAACCAGCACCCCGAGTTCGAGAAAGCAAAGATCGTGGAGCGCATCGTCGAGCCCGAGCGCATTATCACCTTCCGTGTGCCCTGGGTCGACGACAAGGGCGAGGTGCAGGTGAACCTCGGCTACCGTGTACAGTTCAACAGCGCCATCGGCCCCTACAAGGGCGGACTCCGTTTCCACTCCAGCGTGAACCTGAGCATCCTGAAGTTCCTCGGCTTCGAGCAGACCTTCAAGAACGCACTCACCACGCTGCCCATGGGCGGCGGCAAGGGCGGTTCGGACTTCTCCATCCGCGGCAAGAGCGACAACGAGGTCATGAAGTTCTGTCAGGCCTTCATGACGGAGCTCTACCGTCACATAGGCCCCGACGAGGACGTGCCCGCCGGCGACATCGGCGTGGGAGCCCGCGAGATTGGCTACCTCTACGGCCAGTACAAGAAGCTTACCCACCAGTTCCAGGGCGTGCTCACAGGCAAGGGCCGCGAGTGGGGAGGCTCCATCCTGCGTCCTGAGGCCACTGGCTATGGCGCCCTCTACTTCGTCCACCAGATGCTGACGGAGCACGGTCTCGACATCAAGGGTAAGACCGTAGCCCTCAGCGGCTTCGGCAATGTGGCATGGGGCGCAGCCAAGAAGGCTACCGAGCTCGGCGCCAAGGTCATCACCATCAGCGGCCCCGACGGCTACATCTACGACCCCGCTGGACTGGACGCCGAGAAGATTGACTACCTGCTGGAGCTCCGTGCCTCGGGCAACGACATCTGCCAGCCTTATGCCGACGAGTTCGACGGCGCAGAGTTTTTTGCCAACAAAAAACCGTGGGAACAGAAGGCCGACATCTACCTGCCTTGTGCCACACAGAACGAGCTCAACGGCGACGATGCCGACCAGATTCTGGCCAACAAACCTCTCTGCGTGGCCGAGGTCAGCAACATGGGCTGCACGGCCGAGGCTGCCGAGAAGTTCATCGCTGCCGGCCAGCTCTTCGCCCCAGGCAAGGCCGTCAACGCCGGCGGTGTGGCCACCAGCGGTCTGGAGATGACCCAGAACTCCATGCGCCTCTCGTGGAGTGCCGACGAGGTCGACCAGCGTCTGCACCAGATCATGGCCGGCATCCACGAGCAGTGTGTCAAGTACGGCCGCGAGCCCTCCGGCTACGTCAACTACGTCAAGGGTGCCAACGTTGCCGGCTTCATGAAGGTTGCTAAAGCTATGATGGCTCAAGGAATTGTCTGAGCCGTCAAAGGTTCTCCAAAACAAGAGTGGCGACTCCCTTGCGGGAATCGCCACTCTTCATTAGATGTTCTGATATTCAGTCGCAGATTATCTTTTTAACTACGAATTTCACTAATTACACGAATTTGCTGCGCCTGCCAGAGACGGATGTGTAAACGCCTACTCAATGCGACAAATACTGTTTCAAAAGGGGCCTACTTTTACAAAATAGTCATGGAGTATTTTGAAATAGTCATGCACTATTTCTTGGTAATAAAAGTAAGCAAAAAGAGCGGAAAAAACAAAAAAAACTAATAAATTTGGTGTTTTGCACGATTTACACTATCTTTGCAGCCGGAATATGTTTAACGAAAAGACCATCGCAAAGATTCTTCTTCGCACGACGGTGTTGTGCGCGGTTTGTTTGTTGTACTTCCAGCACACGACGGCACAGACGCAGAGCGGCAAAGCTTCCTACTATCCCAAGAAGTTCTCCGGACGCAAGACGGCCAGCGGCGAACGGCTGCATAAGGACTCGCTGACCTGCGCTCACCGCAGCTATCCCTTCGGCACGTTGCTGAAGGTAACCAACATCACCAACGGCCAACAGGTGGTGGTGCGTGTCAACGACCGCGGCCCGTTTCGTAAGGGGCGCATCATCGACCTCTCCTGGGGCGCCGCCAAGGCGCTGGGCATGATAGCCCAGGGCATAGCACCGGTGACGGTAGAGAAAGTGAATGAGCTGAACATCCCCTTCAAGCCCGAGGACGAGATAGTGCCCAAATTAGAGCTCGACGTGGCCGACATTCTCGAGGGCGACTCCACCGTTGCCAAGTGGCGCCAATAGATCATTGCTAAAGTCCCCTCTACCCTACTATACTCAAGATTACCACGGCAGGGTGTCGTCGCCGCCGTTGTTGGGGTCGTAGCCACTGCCGTCCTGCTTCTGCTGGCTCTGCTCATTTTTCTGCTGTTGCTGACGAACCTCCCGTTGCTGAACCCTCTGCTGCGCTTTGTATTCGGCAGCCTTGCCAACGGCTGCACCAACGACGGCACCACCGGCCAAGCCAGCCAGCCCGCCAATGTCACTACCACGCCTTCCGCCAGCCAGGCTGCCAATGGCCGATCCGATAATAGAGCCGAACTGAGCGCCATTATATGCGCCAGACTCATAGGTGCCACAGCTGCTGAGCATCAAGACAGCGACAAACAAAAAGATTATTGCTTTCTTCATATCGCGTACGGGTTTGATTGTTCTACGGTGCAAAGATAACACAATTCCAGGATATAAGCAAGCGGATTTCCCTAAATCGGCATAGGCGTTTCCCTACTTCTTCGATTTCCTTGTCTTCGAGCCATCATTCTTAGGGAAGCAGAAGCTGCGGCGGCCTGTGGCACTGAAGCCATAGGCGTCGGTGGCCTCAACCTCGACGGTATGGGCATCGCGACAGACGTCGGCCGGCAGCTGGAGAGTCCACAGCTGCTGCGACTCGCGGTGGCGCAGGGGATTCATGCGATTGTACTTCGTGGGATAGACGTGCTGCAGGTTCATCTCACGGGAGCGGGCCACGTTGGGGTCGATGAGCGCCTGCTTCTGGCAGAGCTGCCACTCGCCACCATCGACGCGACACTTCACGACAGTGCTGTCGCAGCCGCCCCAGACGGTCATCATCACGAGACCGGCGGGCAGAGTCTTCATGTCGCGCAGATGCTGGTCGAGGGTGTCGATGCCGGTGACATGGATGGTCATCTGGCGGGCCTCGTCAAGGCCTACAGCCTTACAACGCAGCTGGTAGCGGGTGTCGTCGAAGTCGAGCACAAAGTAGTTGCGGGGCGTGCCCTCCTGCTGCAAGGCGGCCGGGACGCCGTCGGCGTCTTTCTCGCCCACCCACCAGAAGCCACAGGTGGCACCGGCGCTGAGCTCGTGGAGACGGACGCCGCGCCCCTCGTGGAAGAAACGGCCCACCTGGTGCATGTGGCCACTGAGGACAAGGACGTCGCCCCTACCCTCGACCAGGCTGATGAGCTCGTCGGCATTACGCGAGTGGGCCAGCGGCACATGCATGCAGAGGACGACGAGACGGTCGGCAGGCACGTATTGCAAGTCCTGACGGACGAAGTTCAGCTGGCGCTCGGAGAAGCGTCCCTTGTAGCCACGCGCACCGTCCGGATAGACATTGTTGAGCACGATGAAGTGGACGCGGCCTTCGTTGAAGGCGTACATATCGGCACCAAACACCTCGTTGAAGCTGCGCGTCTGTCGCCAGCTGACGGTGTCGACATCGCGGTCGTGATTGCCAAGAACGGTCCACGACTGCTGCGGCAGCTGCTCCATCAGCGTGCGCAGGTCCTCATAGAGCGAGAGGTTGTTGTTAACCAGATCGCCGAGGAAGAGGTTGAGGGTGGAGGGTTGAGGATGGAGGGTGGAGGGTTGAAGGAGTTCGGGCCAGAGGGTGCGGGTGGCGTAGTCAAGCTCCTGGTAGTTGCTGACTTGTACGTCGCCGAGGACATTCACGCGGAAGCGGCGGTTGACGGTCTTCTTCTGCAGGGCGAAGTTCAACTTTCCACCTTCAACGTTCAACCTTCCACCTTCAATCTCTCCGAAATACCGGAAGGCGGCGTTGACGACACGACTACCAACTAGCGTGTAACCAGCAGGCAGTATGGGAAAGACGGAACTGCCCTCAACAAGGGGCAGCTCGTAGTAGCCACGCTTATCGGTAACCACGATGGTGTCGCCATTGCTGACAGGGATATTCTTCAGGCCCTTCTCGCCCTTATCCTGCACGCCATTCTGATTACGGTCATCGAAGACGTTACCTTTGAGAAGGTTGAAGGTGGAGGATGGATTATTGAAGGATGATGGCTGAGGGCGGAGGGTTGAGGGTGGAAGGTTGTGGGCGGAGGGCGGAAGGAGTACAGCCTTCACCTCATAAGCATCGCGCAACACGTGATGGGC
Source organism: uncultured Prevotellaceae bacterium (assembly GCA_947169245.1). Lineage (GTDB taxonomy): Bacteria > Bacteroidota > Bacteroidia > Bacteroidales > Bacteroidaceae > Prevotella. The sequence goes on along the minus strand of CAMVPA010000017.1, from coordinate 29,128 downwards.
ATAGCTGACGAGGGTGTCGAGGGTCATCTCGCCGACGACGTCGTCGTAGCTGTCGGCCCACGCCCAGTTCTCCTGGTTGTTGTAGACGGCATTGCGGATGAACGACGTCCAATAGGAGGACTGCTGGCGCTGCAGGGCGTTCTCCTTGAGGAGGTTCTGCCGCACATCGTCGAGATAGTCGGCGTAGAGCTGCGGCTGGGTGTACAGCCGGTGCAGCTCGTCGTGAGTAGCGCCAATGAGGGTGTCGACGTCGTCGGGCTGACAGACGAAGGCGATGGTGGCACGGCTTAGGTAGGTGGGATAGCGGCCAGAGGCGACGGAAGCGCTGACGCTGTAGACCTTGCCCATGTCCTCGCGCAGTCGCTTGAGCAGGGCAGAACGGAGGATGGACTTCAAGGCGGCGCCGTAGACCTCCTGGCGTTGCAGGTCGCCCACGGCGTTGTCTTGCTGGAAGGTCAGCATGACCGACGCCTTCTGCTGGTCGTTGGTGGGGCTGATGAATTCGGTGTAGCGGTGTGGAATCTGTCGGGCAGGCACCACCCACGTCGTGTCAGGCTGTCCGGCAGGCAGTGCACCGATATAGGTATTGATGTAGGGACGCACATCGTCGAGGTCGCAGTCGCCTATCAGGACGAACGTGAAGCCCGTGGCAGGCCCGTAGAAGCGGTGGTGGAGCGCCAGCATGTCGGCGGTCTTCACCTCGTGGTCGATGACGGCGTCAGTCATCACGCGGTTGGTGTAGTTGCGTCCACCAATGATCCAGCCCAGTTCGCGACTGAAGGCGTTCTGTGGTGTCTCTGGTTTCGTGAGGTAGCTCTCCTTGAGCTTGTCGATGGTGATGCGACAAACGGAGGTGTCGAGCCGCGGCTGAGTCCAGCGCAGCCACAGCAGCTGGAACATGGTCTCCATGTCCTGCAGGTGGGCGGAACCGGCCACGCCGGTACGCAGCTTGTCGACCAGCAGGCGTACTGACGCCGTGTTGCCGGTGAGATAGTGGCTCAGCGCCTCACGCGTGAAGTCGCCGGCACCGCTAAGGCTGATGATGCTGGGACCGACGACGCCGGTGAAGTAGTGAAGGCTGTCGAGACCGTACTGTCCGCCCTTGCGGAAGGCCGAGAGCGTCAGACGGTCGTGTTCGGTGTCGCTGCGACGGAAGATGACGCGGGCACCGTTGTCGAGGCGCAGGTCGGTGGCACCAATCTCGGGGATGGCCTGTTCGCTGACGATGTGCTCGGCGGGCTCCAGGGTGGTCAGCTGGTCGGGCACGTCGGTGAAGTGCCAGTAGCGGTCGACGGGCTGCTGGCGGTAGGTAGAGATGAGCAGGCGCAGGTCGTCCTCGTCGGACACCTCCTGTTGCACCTCCTCGCCGCCACGCAACAGGAAGTGCTGCGGACGGCTCTCGAAGGTCTGCTGTATGAGTGACAGCAGCGACAGCGAGTCGATGGCGGGCAGGAAACGCTCCATGAGTGCCAGCTCGTCCTCACGCGAGATGAGGCGGTTGCCCTCGTAGTAGTCGGCATAGATTTCCTCCATCAGGTTGGCCGAGCTCACATTACGGCCGGCACTGGCCACCTTGTTGCGCATGGAGCTGAGCACGGCTTTCTTGGCGCGTGCAATCTCCGACTGCGTGAAGCCGTAGCGGTAGATCTGCTGCTGATGGGTGATGAAGTCGGCAATGCCCTTGCGCAGACGGCCCTTGATGAGCTCGACGGAGGCGTCGGTGGCACCAGTAGCGCCGAGGAAACGGCTGTACTGTATGCTACCCTTGGCATAGGCGGGATTGTCGAACGACAGGGCGGCGAAACGGGTCTTCATCAGCCGGTTCACCAGACTGCGCTCCAGATACTGGCGGTAGTCGTCGGCCGTCTGTACGGCAGGCGGCTGCGGCAGCAGCATGAGCATGTCGAGCTCGGTGGTCTTGACGCCGGGGGTCATAGCGATGCTGACAGTCTCCTCGGTGTATTCAGGAATGGCAGGGCTGCTCATAGGCCCTATGGGGCGTATGGACCTTATGGCCCCCACTCCCTCAAACTTCTTCCTGATCAGCGCCTCCATCTGGGCGGCATCGATGTCGCCGACGACGGCCAGCGCCATCAGCTCAGGGCGGTACCACTGCTCGTAGTAGTCGCGGATGGTCTGCGGCGTAGCATGGCGGATGATGGCGGTGTCGCCGATGGTGATGCGTCGCGAGTAGATGGAGCCGTTGAGCAGCTCCATGATGAGACGCATGGAGTTGTCGGTCTGGGTTCCGCCACGCGACAGCCACTCCGACAAGATGACGCCACGCTCCTTCTCCACCTCGTCTGGGGCGATGGTCAGACCGCCGGCCCAGTCGGCGAGGATGGTCAGCGTGGAGTCGACCATCAAGGGGTCGGTACACGGCAGCTGCAGCTTGTAGACGGTCTCGTTGAACGACGTGTGGGCGTTGAGGTCCTTGCCGAATTTGGCACCACGCGACTCCAGGAAACGGACGATGCCGTCGCCGGGGAAGTGCTGCGTGCCGTTGAAGGCCAGATGCTCGAGGAAGTGGGCCAGTCCCTGCTGGTCGTCGCGCTCGTTGACGGAGCCCGACTTGACGAACAGCCTGTAGACGGCCTCACCTCTCGGCGTCTGATTGGGATAGATATAATACGTCAGTCCATTCTTCAAACGCCCCATGCGTAGTTGCGGGTCACGTGAAAGCTGCTGTGCTGATGCCAGCAGCGGCATCAGCATCAGCAATAGTATCATCGCTCTGTTTCTCTTCATAGGGCGTTGGAATTTGGGGGGAAATTACTTCTCGGCGAACTTCAGCAGATGGAGCTTGTTAGCCTTGTCGGAGTAGGTGATGTAGCCGATACCGGTCTGTGTGAAGCCGATGTTGACGTCAGGCGATGTGCCGGCACCGCTGGCAACCTTGACGGGAGCCGACCACTGCTTGGTGTCGGTGTCAAGACTGATGCAGTAGACGTTGTTGTCATCGGAGTTGTCGTTGTAGGCCACGAACGGCGTGCCGTCGGGAGCAATGGCTGCCTTCACGATGGAATGGCGGTCGAAAGCACCGTCGGAAACGGGAATCACATCGCCGCCAACGGTAGAGAACATGCCATTCTTCAGCACCGACAGACGCATCTTGGCTACGCCACCAGCTGCATCGTCGGGAGCCAGCATATATAGCGTGCCGTCGGGTGCTATGGTCAGGCTGATGTCGACCGTATTCATACCAGAGGTAGCGCCCTCGGGCAGATAGTTCTCAACGATGACGCTCTTTTCAGCACCCGTGGTTTTCACGATGCTATAGTCCTGAGGTTTAGAGGCGTTGACAGCCAGGATATAAGCTTCTTTACCATTAGAGGCAATGAACTGGCGGGCATAGAGGCCAGAGAGGGGAGCTTCTGTAGCCCATGTCGAACCGTTCCAGTAAGAAGCCACAACGGCACGCTTGGGATAGTCGCCAGCCTTGTTGTTCTGCTGAGCGGCGATGACACCGTTTTCCAGAGCAGCAATACCAACGTACTGAGCTGTCGTAGCCGTGATGCCGGCATCACCGACATTTGCCCATGCCGAGCCGTCGAACTTCATCACCGAGATACCGCCCTTGTTGGTAGCCTCCTGGTCGTTGAAGGCCACGTAAGGAGTGCCGTCGAGGGCGATGTCGAAAGCGTAGTGCGAGCCGCTGACCTTATTGGTGAACGAGGCAGCGCCGAGCTTGGCCCATGCGGAGCCGTCGAACTTAGCCACCGTCAGCTTGTTGTCGGCATCGCGAACGCCGAAGGCAACGTAAGGCAGGTTGTCCTTCGGGCTGATCTTCAAGACAGTACCGGCATAGACACCCGTCACAGCAGCATCGCCAGTGACGGCAGCAGCGTCAAGCTCCGACACCTCGCTCCAGGCCATGTTGTTAGCCTTGGTGACGGTGACGGTGTAACGCAGGTTCTGCGACTGGTCGCTGTTCGACACGGTGTAGTCGACGGGAGCGGTGAAGTCGTTAGCCGTCTGACGGCTCACCTGAGCCACGCCGCCGGCAACGATGGTGTTACCCTCGGTGACGGTGAAGCGGGCCACGAGTGCCGACTTGTCGACGATGGAGGGCATAGCAATCTCGATGTTGTAGGTGGTGGCGGTAGCCGATACGGCGGGCACCTCAGCCACATAGTCCTTCGACAACACGCTGGCGTTGTCTTCCTGATAGAAACCGAAGGTCAGCAGAGCAGCGTCCTCGGCCTTGGGTGTCTCTTCTTCCTTGTCATCGCTACATGCGGCGAAGGCAAACAGTGCCACGAAAAGAAGCGTGGCAGTCTTCATCAAATCTTTCCAGTTCATAATCATTTAGTTGTTTTTATTGGGTTAATACTTAGTTGTTGCGTTTCTCGATGACGAGCTGACTCTGCAGGTGGTCGGGCCCGGGGAAGCCGATGGTGAAGCCCTTGCTGGTGTCGGTCAGACGGATGGTGACGGTGTTGTCCTTCGTGGGGTCGACTGCGTGCTCCATCCAACGGATGCGGATGGGCATGGTGTAGATGCCGGGCAGGAAGACCAGCGGGTTCTCGGTGGTCACTATCTGGTAGTCGACACCGCTCTGCAGGCCGTCGCCGACCACAATCTCGTAGCTCACCTCCAGATTGTCGGTGAGGGCGCGCGACGAGAGGTAGACCGTGTAGGTGTTCACGGCCTTCACGTCGCTCATGACAACGGTGCTCGACGCCCCACTCTCGGTGGCTATGCGCACAAACGGCTGGTCGAACACCTCGGGGCCGTCGTCGCCACAGGAGCCCCCCACCAAGCCTCCCCCTATCAGCGGGAGGAACAGACAGACTATCTGTCGTATTATTCTCTTTATTCTTTCTTTCATATCCTTATATCTTCATCTTTCTTACTACTTACCCCTCACCCTTCACCACTTACCATTCCCCTCCCTGCAAGGGAGGGGTTAGGGGTGGGTCTAATTATTCACCGTCGGGTTCGGCTGCATGTTCTCGTTGGCGAAGAGCTCGGTCTGCGGTATGGGCAGCACGAAGAGGTCGCTGGGATAGTCGATGCGGCGCACGGTGGAGGTGGTATTAGCCTCGCGCACGAGGTCCTGCTTCCAGCGGGTGATGTCCCAGAGGTTATGGCCCTCGAAGCACAGCTCCTTGACGCGCTCACGACGGATGAGATCGATGAGGGTAGCATCGCTGTAGGCATCCATCACGGCATCGGCCTTCGTACTACCGACGGCACGCTCAACGATGGCACGGATATACTGACGTGCCACGCTGTACTTACCGAGCTGCCAGGCAGCCTCAGCGGCATTCAGATACTCCTCGGAGAGACGGAACACGAAGGGGTCGTCGCGCTTGGCGTCGTTCTCGGGAACGACCTTCGCACTGTACTTCGTCGTGTAACGCACGCCGCCGTCGGTCGTACTGACGAGCTGCAGGCGCAGGTCATCGGCGTCGTAGAGCGACAGCAGCGTGTCGGCAGGCGAGGCACTGGAGCCCTGGTCGTAGAACGACTTCAGCGAGCCGTTCATCTTGTAGCCGCTGAGACGGAAGATAGCCTCGCCCTGCTTCGTCAGGTCACGGTACATGTCAAGGTAGTCGCCAGCCTGCGCCAGCTGCTGCGAGCCGATGGCCAGCTGGGCATACTCCAGGGCATGCTGCCAGTCTTCCATATAAAGGTACACCCGCGAGTACATGCAGCGCACGGCCTGCAGCGAGGCGTAGCGGAAGTCCTGCGCCACGTCGTCGGTCAGTATCTCGGAAGCACGGCCAAGGTCCTGCAGCACGGCGTCGTAGACCTGTTTCACCGTCGAGCGGCTGACGTTCTGGTCGGCGCCCGGCGTCTTCCACAGGATGGGCACGCCGAGATGGGCGGCGTCGGCGGTGTAGTTATAAGGCTGGGCATAGGTGCGGCACTGGTCGAAGTGGCACATGGCGCGCAACAGGTAGGCCTCGCCTAAGTAGCGGCGGCAATCGTCGGCCTTCGCCGGATTGCCGCTGATGACGTCGGGTGCATACTGGATGATGTTGTTCACGTTGCACTGTGCGTCGTAGATGTTCGTCCAGATGTGGCCCACGGCCTCCGTCTCCTGCGTCTGGTTGCTGCTGTAGTTATACTGGTTCGTCATGGAGCCGCTGGTGACGCGCATGCTGACCATGTTGCCGGCCACGTCGGGATACTTCATGAACTCGCCGTCGTAGTAGTCGTACATGGCGTTGTAGGCACCCACGAGTCCGGCGCGTAGCCCCTCGGGGTCGCTCAGGAAGTTGGGTATCGTGGCACGCCCCTTCACCTCGACCTCCAGGAAGTCGCTGCAGGAGACCCCTGCCACACCTCCCCCTATCAGCGGGAGGAACAGACAGACTATCTGTCGCGTTATTCTCTGTATTCTCTTTATCCTTTCCTTCATATCTTCGATATCTTTCTTACTATTCACCACTCACTCCTCACCCTTCATCACTTACCATCTCCCTCCCTAAAGGGAAGGGTTAGGGGTGGGTCTTCAGAACCCCACATTCACCGCCAGCGAGACGGTGCGGTTCACCGGGTAGGCGCTCATGGTGGTCTTATACGAGTTCTTGTTACTGCTGCTGTAGGGCGTCCACGTCAGCAGGTTGTCACCCACCAGCGAGACGCTGGCCTGACGCGTGCCGAGGGGTTTCAGCAGCTTTGCAGGCAGGGCGTAGGTCAGCACGACGTTGCCGAGCTGCACCATCGTCTTGCTGACCAGGAAACGGGTGGAACGCAGCGACGACTGGGTGCTGACGCCCCAGATGGGCTTCGGGTTCAGCGAGACGTCGCCGGGCTGGCGCCAGTGGTCGAGCATCTCGACGCCTACGTTCTGGTCGCCAATGCTGAAGCCGTCGTCGATGATGTCGCTGTAGATGCCGCCATAGGCATAGCCGCCTATCTGGTACTTCATCAGGAAGCGCAGCGTGAAGTCCTTGTACGTGAAGGTGTTGGTCATGCCGCCCGTCACGTCGCAGGTGCTGTTCTTGCCCGGCACGCGGTTGGCGGTGTTGTAGCTCTTGGTGACGTTGCCGTTCAGGTCGTACCACATCGGCATGCCGTCGGCAGGGTCGACGCCCGCCCAGCGCACGAGGAAGTAGGTGTGTATGTCGTAGCCCTCGATGTAGCTGGTGGTATCGAAGTTCTTCTGTATGCCGTTGTAGAGCTTCAGCAGCTTGTTGCGGTTATGGGCGGCGTTGAGAAGCGTTGTCCACGTGAAGTCACCGGGTTTCTTGGCCACGATGTTCTTACTCTCGATAGTCAGTTCGATACCGCGGTTGCGAATCTCGCCGACATTACGATAGACTTTGTTACTACCGGTAGTACGGCTGACATCAAGCTGGCTGAGCAGGTCGACGGTGTGGGCATTGTAATACTCAAACTCCACGTCAACACGGTTGAAGAGCTCAAAGCGCAGAGCGAAGTTCGTGGTGTACTTCGTCTCCCAGCTCAGTCCGGGATTGGGACTGCCCGACTGCTGACCGCCCGTCTCGCCATTGTAGGCGTAGCTGTCGCCGTAAGAGTAGAGACCCTGTGCCTGCTGAGAGCCGAGACGGGAGTTACCAGCAGCACCATAGGTGGCGCGCAGTTTCAGCACATTAACCCACTCGGGGAGTTTCAGGAACGTCTCATTATGGAGGTTCCACGACACACCGGCCGAGTAGAACGGGGCCCAGCGCACGTCGCTGCCAAAGAGGGAGTTACCCTCGCGGGTGGCGTTGACGGTGAAGTAATAGCGGCGGTCGAACGAATAGGTGGCCTGACCGCGGAAGGCCAGCGCACGGTTGATGGAGCTGCTGTTGCCACCATCGGTGACATCGGCATAGCTGACATCCTGGATCTTATCGTTGATAAAGCCGTGACCGGTGGCATAGACCACGGTGTAGTCCTGCGACTTGGCCTCGACGACACCAAAGGCATCGACATGATGTTTGCCGAAGTCGCGGTTGAAGTTCAGCTGGTTGGTAATGCTCCAGTTCATGTAGTTGGCCACCTGACGGCGCGAGTAGCCCTCACGCACGACCTCACCGTTGACCACCGACATGCCATTCCAGTTCTTCATCGACGAGTAGGTCTCCTCCTGGTTGTTCTGGAAGTGTATGTTGAACTTACCCGAGTAGCTCAGGCCGTCAATCAGCTTCACGTTGATGCGGAACTTACCATCGGTGACGAGCGCTTTCTGATTGTAGATATCCTGCTCGCGCTCAGCAATGTCGTTGAAGATGTAGCGGTAGGTAGCAAACGTCGGGTTGCCCTGGTCGTCGGCCTTCACCTCTTTATAATACAGGCGCAGTGTGCCGTCCTCGTTGTAGGGCGTCATGATGGGCAGGCTGCGGTAGACGGTGCGCCCCAGGTTGAACATGTCGTTGTACGTATAGGTCGACGACAGCGTGATGCCCAGGTCCACACGGTCGGCCACCTTGAACGAGATATCGGTGTTCAGCGAGGCGCGCTGCGTACGCGTGCCTTTTGTTATAGGATCCTGCTGGTAGAAGCTGCCCGAGAAGTAGTGCGTCGACTTGTCGCTGCCACCGCTGGCCGAGACGTTGGCCTGGAAGGTGCTGCCCGTCTGGTAGAGCAGGTCATACCAGTCGGTGTCGGTCGTCGAGTAGCTGTTCAGGTCGTTGTCCTGATAGGGGAACAGCTCCTCGGGCTGTCCGGCGTTGGCCCACGCCTCGCGTGCAAGCTGCATGTACTGCTGGGCGTTGAGCATCTTCGGCGCCGTCGACATGTCCATCGTCGTCACGCCATACTGCACGCTGGCGTTGACGTTGGTCTTACCCTGACGCCCCTTCTTCAGCGTCACCAGTATGACGCCGTTGGCACCGTCGGCACCGTAGATGGCCGTCGAGACGGCATCCTTCAAGACGGTTATCGACTCTATGTCGTCGGGGTTCAACAGCGACAGCGGGCTGATGGTGTAGTTCTGGCCCGGCATCTGGTTCGTGGAACCACCCGTGTAGAGAGGCATGCCGTCGATGATCCAGAGCGGCTCGTTCGAGGCCGACATCGAGCCGTCGCCGCGGATACGGGTGTTGTAACGCGGACGCACGCTGCCCGGCGTGTCAGTATTGGCCTGAATGGTCAGACCCGGCACCAGGCCCTCCAGCATCTGGTCCACACGCAGCTGCGGCAGGTTCTTCAGGTCGGCTGACGTCACCTGATAGGCCGAGCCCACCAGGTCGCTGCGCTTCTGCACCGTACCGTAGGCACCCACGATGACCACGTCCTTGATGGTCTTCTCGTCGTCCTGCATCACCACCGGCGTCAGCTCACCATTCTTCACTTTCAGCTCTTCACTCTTCACCTGTCGCATCACCGTCTTCATGCCGATATAGGTATAGACGAGCGTCACGGGCAGCTTGCCGCTGACCGTCAGCGTGTACTGGCCGTCCAGGTTGGTGATGGTCTTGTTCTGGGTGCCCTGCTGCTGCACGGTGACGCCGATGAGCGGCTCGTTCTGCACATCGACGACGATGCCCTTCAGCACGTCGGCAGCCTGCAACGGCGCCATGACGGCGAGCATCACCAGAAAGCTTATGGTTCGCAATATCTTCATCTTCTCTCAGTATATGGTCACAGTTTGTGGGCAAAGGTACGCAAAATTGTGCTAAGTAGCAAGCAATTCACGTTTTTTTCACCCCTTCACCCCTCATTTTCCCCTTACACCCGAAAGCCTGCCCCCCTTTTCGAGGAGCAGGCTTCCAAGAGTATCAATAAGCAAGTACCGGCCATTACGCGGAGCCCTCGCTTTCTGGAAGCAGCTAAGGCCTTACTGCGGTTCCACGAGGTCGGCCTCGCGCACTTCGCGGCTGCTATTGGTATCCACACCCAGGATGATGTTGGCAATACCCATGATGTCGGTCACGTTGACGTAGCCGTCGCCGTTGGCGTCGCCTGGTTCAATCGAAACCACCGCGTTCCATATCTTGTTCTTGCTCATGGTACCCGCCTTGCCTTCAACGTTGTTGACACCTGTAGTGTAGACAGTCAGTGAAGTGCTACCTGTGGTAAAGGGAGCAGCACTCCAGTCAATGATGAAGGTAGTGTCGTCGCTGTTGGCCACTGGCGTTATGGTGACGGGCACCTGATTGCCTCTGGCTACGAGCATCACGTCGTCAGCTGTAAAGGTAGAGGCATCGACGGCCTCGGCAAAGGTCACACGGGCTTTGGTTGCCGTGGCCTCCTCGTCCTCGTTCTCAGCCAGCAGCTCTATGCTTGTCACCCTCGGGGCAGGGGCAGCTTTGTCCTGATAGGTCAGCAGATAGCTGACAACGTCGGTGATGTTGTCGGCAATGTGTAGTTTGCCGTCAGCCGTCTGCCAAACGTTTGAGGTGACATCAGCCCCGTCGTAGCTTCTGATGACCTTCTTCAATTGCTTGTCGCTCAGCGGGTCGTTGACGACGCCATAAACCCAGCCATAGCGTGTGGGGTTGACGCCCAGCTGTCTTTGGGTAGGCGATGTACCGTCAGTAATAATCCTATTGCTGCTGAGAATTTCCAGGTCATCAGTACCGTTACCATTGGCGTCGATGACGTAGTCAGGCAGATTCTCCTCGTCGGGCACCTTATTGAGCAGGAAGATGTCAGTAGAGGCATTCACCTGGTCGGGGGCTGCCTTCCTGGTGCCACGGGCAGTAGCCGCTGCGGGGATAATGCCCTTCACCGAACGGGCCAGTTCGTAGATGCCATCGAGGGTGATGAGGTCGAACTCCACACCGTAATTGGAGTGTTTCGTCATGTGTGCCTCGTAACTGGCTACGTGAGCCGACACGTTCGAGTAGAACCACCAGCGTGCCATGATGTTCTGTCCGGCGCTGATACGCCCGAGGTTCAGATTGTTGAAGTTCATCGTGCCTTCCACACCATCGACAGTGGTATAGAGTTTCGTGAACTCCACGGGCAGGTTGTTCTGGTTGTCAACAATCTGCGGGTCGCCGGTCTCAATCCTCAGGTTGAGTGCGTCGCCCGCGCCTTTGTTCTGTATCAGCAGAGCAAACTCCGCAGGCTCCCACGGCTCTACCTCCTCAGTCAGCGGATTATCGCTGATGAAGTCGCGCTGTATGAAGTAGGTCAGGTGAAGGTCGGGCGAGGGGTTCACCGTCAGCTTCGTCTGCATCAGTTCCACCTTGATGAGCTGTCCCGTCTCCACGTCACGATAGGTCAGCGTTCCGCCGAAGAGGTAGTCGGTCTTCACCGTTGGCACCGTCTCTTTCGAGGGCACATAGAGGACGTTGGCCTCACCAGTGGCGTTGGCCGCCAGCTGCCAGTCGTCTGTACCGCTCCATGAGCCGATGCCCTTGAACGAGATGGCAAAGAGGTCGGAAGCATCGGTGCCGTCGGTGCGCTTGACGGTGGGTGTCAGCGTGATGTCGCGGATGCCGTTCATCTGCAGATTCTCAACCTTCAGATGTCCTTTGAAGGCTTGTCGCTCCAAGAAGAACTTCTGCTCAAACTGGAGGGTCACGCTGCTCGTCTGAGTCTGCGTGTAGTCACGGTAGGTGATGGTAGGCATGTCAACGCTTCCCATCTCGTCGCCTCCTTCATCGCCGATCCTGTCCAACTGCGGGTCGGCTATCTGTGCTCCGCCGTAGTTGGCACTTTCGCTTCCGCCCAGTCCGCCGCCGGGGATAATCAGCGGCATGTCCTTGCAGCCCACCTTTGCAGCGTAGGTCTCGCTGCCATAGTACATCTCACCGCGCAGCTTGTAGCCGTAGTGCATGACGATGGCGCCGATGCTGCTGATTGTCTGCTCATCGGTTCCCTGGAACTCCACCGTCACGTCGTAGCTCTCGTTGGGATAGAGTGTCTGCGGGTAGTCTGACATGACGGTGAACGTGTAGCCTTCGATGTTCGGGAACTCCAGATAGGGGTTGTAGGCTGTCAGGCGGCCGCGGTTAGTCAGGCGGATGCTGAAAGTCTGCGTGCCGCAGCCCCAGCTCTCGGGCAATGCCGGTGTGACAATGGCCTGCGGGATGTTGGGTACCACATCCATCGTGACGACCGTATGGTACTCGTCTACCACGGTTGTCTCCTCGACGGTGTAGGTCACCTTCACAGCCTTATAGGGCAGGAACACCTGCAGGTTGTTCTCCTGTCCGGCATTGATGGTAATGGTCTTCTCAGCATAGTTATGGTTCGGGGCGGTCACGTAGACGTAGTAAGTACCCTCCTTCAGGATGTCGGTAGTGAAGAGACCGTCATCGCCTGTCGTACCCGTCATCGTCACCTCGCCAGTGAGACTGTTGGTCAGTCGTACCGACGCACCGCTGACGTGCGGGCCGTCTGTCGTCTCGTCCTCCAGCGTGAAGGCATCGACCACGTCGACTGTCAGCGTCCCCGTGTCGGTGCTTACCAATTTGGCCTCGACATTGACGACGATGCCAGTGCCGTTGGCGGGCTTCAGCTTGACAAACGACTTATATGTGCCGTCGACAACCATGTCGTTACTTCCCTTCAGACTGAGCGCTACCTGTGTCTGGCCACCGGGCTCTACCGATGCCAGAGTAGCGACAGCCGTCGAGAGCCAAGGCTGGTTGTCAGGACACTCCACGTTGATGAGTCCTGTCTCTATGAGACCGGTGTTGCTGACGGTCAGCATCAGCGTACGTTCCGTTGTCTTCGAGAGTGTTGTCTTGATGCCCTCGTCGGCACTGGTGACCAGTCGGCATCTGGCGGCCTTGGCAAAACAGTCAATGGTCATCTGGGCCGTGGCTGCCACACCGTCCTCGCTGTCATGACCCTCAACCGTCAGATGGGTACGTATGTAGCTTGAACCGGTTGAAGGTGTGGCTGGCACGATGCGGTAGTGGACGTTGGCCGTACTGCCGGCGTTCAGCGTCTCGATGACAGGCAGTTCTACCGTCCAGTCCTCGGGCATGTCGGCCAATGTGAAAGTCAGGTGATGCAGTGTACCACTACCCGACTGGTTCGTCACCGTCAAGTCTCCCTCGGCGGCTACGCCCTCTGTTATGATGAGTTTCAGGTAGTTGCTGCCGAACTTCATGGCCGACACGTTAATGCGCGTCTCAGAGTCCTTGGCATTAGTACCCTTCGAGCGGGCACCAATGGCGTAGGTGCCGCCAGGCAGAGAGCCGATGGCATACTCCGTCGCAAAGCGGCCGTCGGCGTCGAGCGTCGCGTTAAGCAGTGCCACCAGATTATTGCCACTGCCAAGGATGTAGACCTCAATGCTGCGGCCGTCCATAGACTGGCCGGAAGCTGCGTTGCTCATCTGTCCGCTGATGCTGATGGTCTCGCCCTGGCTATACTCAGCCTTGTCGGTCTGTAGCGAAGCCTGCGTGAACGGTGCCTGGATGTTCAGCCCCGTGGTAGTCGAGCGTCCGTTCCAGATGTTGCTCTCGTCGGTCTCGCCCCGTTTGTTGGCCCATGCGAAGAGGTAGTAGACGCCGATGCGGCTGTCGGGCAGTGTCACCTCAAAGGGCACGTCGACAGACTCGCCTGCGGGTACTGGTTCCGTCGTAGTAACGGTTGTCAGCGTCTGCATGGGCGACGTATAGTAGTCGGAGACGCGGATGCTCTGGTCGGAAGACAACAATACTTCCACTGGCATACCGGCAGGCAGAACCGTCAGGCCCTGGTTGCTGACGGCAATGGTGCCGCTGACCGTCTGCCCTGAGTAATAAGGAGCCGCCGTCGTGAGGACTGGTGCTGCACAGACAGCATCGGGCAGCGTCTGGTCGCTCACCAGGAACACGAACGAGGCGCGCTGGTACCCCTCGGCCGTAGCGTAGACGGTGGTGTAGTGGTTGTCGTCCTCCACGGTGTTACTATTGGCACGTATGGTGAAGGTGGCCTGCGACTGTCCGTTGGCAATGGTCACGGTGGCAGGCAGCACCAGCAGCTCGTCGTCGGTGGTCAGGTTGACCGTCAGGGCTCCTTCCGTCGTATTACGGCTGATGGTCACGGTGGCACTGCTGCCGCCCTTCTGCAGGGTAGCCACCCTCGACTGCATCTTCAGCGTCAAATCGGCATCATCGTCGGTGACGGTCAGCTGGGCCTGGCACGACGACTTGCTTCCCGACGTCGTGCCAGTGGTGGCATCGCAGGCTGTCGCCGTGATGGTGTGCTGGCGCTCGCCACCCACCACCGCATTGTCCTTGATGCTGATGGGTACCTCGACGCTTCTCTGTCCTGCCGGGATGATGTTCTTCTGCGAGTCGAAGTAGAGCTCGCCATTTGAGGTCATCAGGTAGACAATGAGATTCTGGGCGATGTTGCCCTCGCGGGTAATGGTAGCCGTCGTGGCACCGTAGCCGTCAGCCTCGCTGATGACGTTCGGCGTCAGCGTCATCGTCAGCGTGGGCCAGTCGTCATCCTCAATGCCCACCGGGCGCTGAGCCGTTGAGTAGCCCGAGGCTGTGGCGGTAAAGGTGACGATGGCGTCGGCCATGGGCCAGTCGTCATCGACCACCTGTGTGGTCTTCGATGCCGACAGCTGTCCTGCCGGGATGATGATGCTGCGGATGTAGGGATAGAAACGAGCCGCATCGGTGTTGGTGACGGTCACCGTCAGGTCGTCGCTCAGCGCCTTGCCTATGGTGACGGTCAGCGTCAGCTCGTCGCCCTCCTGACAACGGGTCTTGTCTGTGCTCAGCGTCAGGCTGTAGACGTCGTTGTCCTTCACGTCGACGCTCATCACGGCCTGTCCGTAGTCAGTGCCGCTGACGGTCAGCGACGTGCGGTACTGCTGATTCACCTCGCTATTGTCGCGGGCTCTGACGGTGAAGTTCGCTGTCGAGGCCCCGGCGGCTATCGTCACCGTGGCGGGAACCACAAGCATATTGAGTCCGCTGGTCTCGGCGATGGCGAAGGTCTCCGCCGACGTCTTGCTGCCCGAGCGCGTCAGCGTCACGCTCTGCCCTTGGCCTTCCTCCACCAGGATGTTTGCAGCACTGAGGAAGATGCGCTTCTCCAGAGTCATGCTGTTGTCGGACGTGACGCTGTTGTTGGCCTGGTCAGCCACCTGTTCGCCGGTATTGGTCTTATCAATGATTTCGACCTCCGCGCTCACTGTGCCTTCCATACCCATGGCCTGCGGCAGGTCGACCTCGTAGAGCCGCGACACACTCGACGCCTTGTCAAGGGTGGCATCGTAGTTCTTCGTAGCCACCAGCGTGCGGTTGCCGGCTTCGTCCTTCACCCAGACTTTCTCCGTCCAACCGTCGCCGGTCTCACGGGTGCCTTGGTTCACGACGCTGAAGCTCACCGTCATCTTGCCGCCGGTCACCAGTGTTGTACCGCTGCTGCTGACGGTCAGCGCCTGAGGTACGAGGTCGGGCGTAGGCTCATACTGGACGGTAAACGTTGCCTCAGACGTTGATGCCGTGGCTACGTTCTGACCTGTAGCGGTGGACAGCACGATGTTCTCCAGGGCCATGGGCTTCGTGGCGCCTATCTGTGCACTGGCATCCACTGTGACGGGGAATGTCAGTAGCAGACCGTCGCTGCCTTTCAACGCCTTGTTGTCAAACGACATGATGAGGGCGGTGTACTTCAGGTCGCTGAGCCGGCGGATGCTTACGGAGTGGCCGTCCTTGCGGCTTTCCACAAGCACGGGACTGCTGTTGCTCTTCTTATAAGGCAGTGTGATGTCGAACTGAACACCGACAATACCGGCTCCGCCTGTGGCCAGATGTATTGGTACTAAGGCCTCCTCGCCGGCCAACTGCTCGAACGACTCGACGGTCAGCGTCTGCGCCGTGGCTGTCATGCTGCCGGCGAGGACGACGGCCAGCATGAGCAACAGGCGCTGTATCAGGTTTCTGTATCTTGTCTTCATTTACTTCGCTATTTGGAGTTTATAGTGGGATGTCTTGGAACGCTGGGGACTGCTTACCCTCACAATGATGAGACCGTCGGCGGGGTTCAGGCTGACGGGCAGGTGTGTTGTGCCGGCAGGTATCGACTCTATGTGCAGGTTTGCCAGAAGCACACCCTGTGTATCGTAGACGCTGACGGTCAACGGGCCCTGTGGGGCGGTGGCAGTGAGCAACAGGCCATCGCTGCCAGCGGTGATGCGCAATGCGCTATCAGCCATCTCGAGGATGCCTGTTGTGCCTTGGGCCGACAAGGTTATACCGACCGGCGTTGCTAACGGACTTGATGCCTGAACACTGACAGGCATTGCCGTACCGTCGATCTGCAGCAACTGCGTGGCCATGCCGACAGGCAGCGTGGCACCGTTCAGCGAGAACACTATCAATCGTGTGCCCGTTGCTGTCTGACGGGTGGCCATCTGCCAGTCGTTCTCGTCAAGCAGCAGATGTACCTGCGACGGCGTCACACCATCCAGCTCCAAGTCGAAGGCGGCAATCTCGTCGGTGGCCTCCATACACATGTAGCTTCCGGCTGCATAGAACAAGTTCGTGGCATCAGCCGCCTCTGACTCAGCGGCTCTGCGGGCGAAGGCACGTGAACTGCCCTGCTGGTTTTCGAGTACCATGTTGACGGTGCAGACGATGTCCTGGATGTTGATTACCAGGTCGGTCTCGCCCGTGCTGTAGGTGTTGGCAGCCCAGAGGTTGATGGTGCCTATGCCGCTACGGGTGGGCTCAATGATGCGTATCAGCGTCCGCTGCACGTCGTTCACGTCAACCGTGCCGTCGATGGTGGCATCGCCAAGGGTCACACTGACCGTGGCCGGACAGGCCGAGCCGTTCATCGTGGCCGAGTTGCTGTTGGCCTGCAGGCGCAAGCCGCAGTCATTGGGCAGGTTGATCTCCCGTCCGTTGCCCGCAAAGCCATAGGCTCCCTTCGAGCCGTCCCACGTCACTGTTCCATAGCTGGTGCCGGCCGTCAGGTCCCTGACCTCCAACGTAGGATGGTTGTTCAGGGTCTGCGACTGGTGGTTATAACCCAACATCGTCGGCAGCGTGGGCGTAGCATCTCCGCCGACAACCAGCGTTGCAGGCGTCATGTTGTCGAAGCCCGGGAACGTATTGTCATTACCGTACTGGCGGTGCTGATAGGTCAGGTTGACCGACATGGCCAGCGGCAGCACAGTGCTCAAGTCGTCAAGCTGGTTGTATGACAGGTTGAGTGTCGACAGCAGCGGCAGGCCGGTGATGAACGTGGCGGGGTCGCCCGTCAGTGCGTTGCGGCTCAGGTTGAGCGTCGTCAGCCGTGGCAGCGCCGGTGCCGTCGTACTGCTGAGCATACCAGCGAGGTTGCGGTCCTGCAGGTTGATGGCGGTGACGCAGCCGTCGGTGTCGAAGGTGACGCCGCTCCAGTTGCCTGCGGCTATCAGCTCCGAGCTGACGTCCCACTGCGTGCCGTTCCAGTTGGCACCACCGAAGTCGGTATAGAGCTTGCGCAGGGCGGCCAGGTCGTCGGCGTTCATATAGAACGGACTGAGGGTGGCGGTCTTCGTGGCCTGCGTGCGGTTGTTGCTGTCATCGCCCTCCATCACGTTCTCCGCAACGTCAGTGGCAACGAAGAAGCGCATGGTGCCCTGGTCAACATCGGGCACACGCATGGTAAACGTCACGTCGTAGCTCGCTGCGGCGTCGACGTTGCCCTCGTGCTGCACCTCAGCGGCCTGCACGGCAGTCGCAAAGTCAGTATTGTCAATGGTGTAATACAAGCGGTCCTTCCAGCTGCCCTCAGTGGTAGCGCCCGGGCCTTGGTTGCTGATGGTGGCCGTCACCGTGATGGTGTTACCGGCCTCGGCAGCCTCAGGCGGCGTGATGCTGCTGACCACGAGGTCGGGCAGCAGGCGGCCGCTAAAAGTCATGGGCTCACTAGTCTTCTCGTCGCAGTAGCCGATGGCCGTCACCGTCCACGTATAGGTGTAGCCGGTCACGGCAGTTAAGGTATACGTGGTCTCGTCGGTATCAATCTCAGCGGGATAACCGCTGAGCGCAGTGGCATTGGCATCCATCGGCTCGGCGCTGATGTTCAGACGGTAGCTGCTAATGGCATCGTCAATCTTGTTCCACGTCAGCGTCACCTCGCCGGGGTCGAGACTGCTGCCTGTGGCAGGTGTCAGTCCGTTGACGGGCTGGTCGGCCATACGTGGGTGCACATATATGTAATAGGTGTACTCATAAAGAGCCTGACCGCCGGTGGTTGCCAGCGTCACGGTGTAGGCTATGGAGTCGAGCTTCGTGCCACTATGGATGAGGGTCATGGCGGGGAGGGTGCCTGTAGCCTCAGCGGGGAAACCGCTGAGCACAATGCCCTCGTGGGGCTGCGCCGTGAAGGTGGCGGTGACGGCGCTGCTGACGGCCGACAGGTCGACAGGCGTCGTCTCGCTCAGGGCGCACACCTCCTCACTGCGGCCGATGGCCGGCGTGAAGTCGTAGGCGGTGCCGTTGATGGTCAGGGCCACGTTCGTCAGCGTGGTCTGGGCAAAGAAGCTGACCACGGTAGGCAGTCCCTCGTCGGTAGTGGTCACGGTGAGGGTGTTGCCAGAACCTTCGGCTGCGGTGAAGGCTATCGTCTCGTGGTCGCGGGCGGTAGAGACACGCTCTAAGTTCCCGGCGGCCTGGGCCAGCTGTGCCAGCACCTGCTCCGACGTGGCGTCGAGGACGTAGTCGGTGTTGGTCGTCGGCACGGTCAGTGTGATGCTGCTGCCGATGCCTCGGTCGGTGAAGTCGTTCAGGGCGTCAGTGAGGCTCTGGTAGTTACGCTGTTCCATCGACGTTTCAGCGTTGGCGTTCAGCGTGTAGTTGCCCTCGGCGTCGACCATCACGGGATAGGCCACGGTGGGGCCTCAGCCCAGCGGGCCGCGGTAGCGGATGAAGAGCACGGCGTCGCCATGGACGGAGGCTGACGGAACCTGGAAGTCGTCAAGACTGACGGTCTCGCCGGGCGTCAAGGCGATGGGCGTGCCTTGGCCGAAGCCTGGGTCGTCGTTCCAGAAGTACTCGGCATTACTCACCTTCAGGTCGGCATCGCTGATGTTCACCACATCGGTGGCCACGGTAGGGCTCCAGCCCAACGGGCCGCGATAGCGCACGAAGAGCTGGTGGTCGCCAACCGACAGGCCCTCGACCGACAGGCCCAAGCCGGCGGTGGAGACCTGCTGGCCGGGGGTGATGGTCATCGGCGTGCCATGGCCGAAGCCCGGGTCTTCGTCCCAGAAGTACTCGGCTTCCTCCACGATGATGTCGGCCTCGTCGGGCATGATGGTGACCACCGACTCCATGGTCGGTGTCCAGCCGGCATAGCCGTAGGCACGGATGAACAGGTGGTGTTCGCCAACGGAGAGACCTTCGGCCGACAGTTCCACGTTGTCGAGGTCGATCTCCTGGCCGGGGGTGATGGCGATGGCGGTGCCCTTGCCGAAGCCAGGATCGCTGTCCCAGAAATACTCCACGCGGGTGATGCCGGTATCGCTGGCAGGCACGTAGACCTGCTGTGTCAGCGTGGGGCCCCAGCCCCAACCACCGAAGGCACGGATGTCCAACAGGTGGGTGCCGGGCGTCAGCGCAGCGGTACTGATTTCTACCTGGTCGAGGTCAACCGTAGTGCCGGGGGTGATGGCGATGACAGTGCCCTTGCCACGTCCCGGGTCTTCGTCCCAGAAAAATTCCACGCGCGAGATGTTGATCCACGACTCGTCGTGAGGCACGTAGACCTGCTGTGTCAGCGTGGGACCATAGAACCAGGGCTTATCGGCAGCGTCGGCCTTGTAGGCACGGAAGCCCAGCAGGTGGTTACCCGGTGTCAGCCCTGTGGTGGGGGCATCGAAACTGAAGTTGCCGTCAGCATCGGTCGTGGCCGTCATACTAACGGCCTTGCCACGGCCCGGGTCGGAGTCGGAGAAGTACTCCACCCGCAATTGTTGCGCGGCAGCGCCGCTAATGAACAGTGAACAGTGAAGAACGAACAACATTGTCGCCACCATCCATCGCCGCGCCCATGCGTGTTGATGGATTCGGTGGTTATTCATTTTGCATCTTAATCTTTAGTGAGACATTTACCTTGCCGTCCTGCGACTTGGCGGGGATGATGGCTTTGGTATAATAAGGATAGCCGTTGGGCAGGCCACCGGCAACATAGGGTGTCAATCCACCATAAGGGCCGCAGTCGCCGCCATCGCTGGCATAGCCCTTGGCGGGGCTGTCGTCCTTCAGCTGGTAGAGCTGGTCGTCCTGGCCGGTGAGGGTGAAGATGTCAGCCTCGGTTCCCTCGTAAATATTGTCAGGATAGCTGGCGTTCTCCGTTCCAGACATCACGTTGTGTGAGACGTTGACACTGTTGGAGACGCTACTAAAGAGACGGACTCCAGTTTCATAGGTGTTGATAATGATATTATCGGTGATGGTGGCGCTATTTATATTAGCAAACAAAAAGCTGGAAGCTGTTTCTTTGATGTAGTTACGCCGAATCTCCGGAATAGACAAGCCATCAATACAAGTTGAAGAAGAAATAAGAATACAGTTCTCAATGGTGCAGTAGGAACTATAATTATTATTAGAACCCTGTCCTGCAATTCTACCACCATAACACTGGCGGATTTTTGCAAACTGAGCATTCAAATGATAAAAACTATTACCAATCACTATAGTAGTATATTTACAGCGCTCAATGGTGACATCTTGTGCTCTAATGCGGATTTCGTTTAACATAATGACTCCCTCTACCTTCGTACTTGCAGCATTTATAGTAAGTGCATCTTGCAAGTACGCGAAAGCATGAGGCGTATCAGTTCGGAAGTAGCCGGGACCGACGATGGTCACCTGCTTTGAAACCGTTTGTTCACCACTGAGCGAGGTGGCGGGATCAAGATAGAGCGTGTCACCAGCAAGGACATCGTCGCTTGACATAGCGGCATTGATACTGACGAAGTCGGGGGCTGCGGCAGCGTTGTTGTTGATGCGCCACGACTTGGCGGTGGCGGAGGTGGCGACGGCCAGCAGGACCGTGGCTATGATGATATTGAGTGTTGTCTTCATAATTGTATGTTGTTTTAGTTAGTAATTATTGTTTCTGAATAGTTACTTCCTGCGTGACGCTCACCTGTCCGCTCTGCGGACGGGTGCCGACGACACTGCTATTGAAATGGGGAATACCTAAGGGATAGCCCGACGGCACGTAGGGATAGCGCCCGCCGTAGGCCCCACAGTCGCCACCGTCGGTGGCATAGCCCTTTGCCGGACTGTCGTCCTTCAGCTGAAACGCTCTGTCATTCTCTCCCGTAAGGGTAAACAGCTCGGCCTTGGTTGTAACGCCGGTTATGTTCTCTGTCTCATACGATGAGCCAGTACAGCAGAGCACGTTATTCTTGACGGTACAATTTGAACAGCTATAAAAAACACCCTCGCTGTTCTTGGTGTTAAGGAAAATGTTGTTGGTAATAACACATTCGCTGAGCGAACGCACGTATGCGTATTTCTGGGAGCTATTATTGTAGTAGGTACAGAACGTGTTATTACGGATTGTTGACCGCTTAAGTGCAGATAAGGCGAAGTCGCCATCATCGATAATGATACAGTTTTCAATCGTGTGCTGCGAGGCGCTTGAGCCTCCTACTGTTGCACCTTGAATGAAGCACTGGCGGATTGTTGTATTATAGGAACCACTCTCCAAAGAGATTCCATAGGTTTTGCAACGCTCTATGATGGTGTTGCTCGCCTGAACAGTGATAGAGGTGGTGGCATAGGTGAAGGCGACGCTTTCCACCTTGATTCCAGCGGCTTTCAAGGTCAACGTGCCCCTGATGGTGGTTGAGGTGACGGGATTATCGCCTAAAAAGTACCCCCCCGATAATTGTCACCCGTTTGGTCACGTTCTGATTATCGGTTAACGTAAACCCCGGATCCAGATAGAGGGTGTCGCCGGCCACGACATCGGCGCTCGACATGGCAGCATTGATGCTGGTGAAGTGCGCATGGCGGTTGGCATTGCTGTTAATGCGCCATGAGGCGGCATCGGCTTGTTGACCGCCAGCGAATAGGAGGGCGGCAGACAAAGCTGTGGTTAGAAAGGTCTTGTTCATTGTCTATGAGGTTATTATTGTTAAGTTATTCACAGGCGACGAAGATACGCATTTTTTCTGAAAGGCGCAAGGAAATAGGCGAAAAAAAATAGGAAGCAGCCTTGAAGGCGCTACCGAGAGAGCGTTATTCCGGGAATGTGTACTCCAGATACTGCATGTTGCGCTCGACAGGATAGTTGGTGAGGAGGCCAGAGCGTGTAACAAACGAGAGGATGCCGTTGTAGATGCCGCTGCCGAAGGTGTATTGGCCACCGTAGATGTTGATGAAGTGAACACGGCGGGCGTCGTAGTTCAGGAGGCGCTCAACGTCGAAGACAGGCATGCCGTCGATGAGCACCAACGTGGGCAGAGAGGTGTTGTACAGCTCCTGCTCCTTACGGACATACAGCTGTGAGACGCCATCGGTCTTCCGCTTCGTGACGCAGCTGACATATTCGAGCAGCACCTCCCTGACGGTGAGGAACTGGCGGTACTCGTCGAGGTTATAGGAGAGGTCGGGCGTGGTGCCGAAGACGCGGGGGTCGTAGGGACGGCGCTGCGCGTCACTATCCAAAATGGTAGCGGCGCCGTTAGCGGCGGCAGTGGAACCATCAGAGCCGGCGATACGGGCAAGGGCTATCTGGTGGCGCTGCATGCTGGCGGAGCGGCCCTCGACCTCGCTGCGATAGTAATGGAACACGAGATGAGGGAGCTGGCGGGGGAGCATGGCGGCAAAGGGGCTGACCAGCTCGACGGGCAGGCTGACGCCGGTGGACGACACGGCAGAGACCACCAACGGCAGCTTGCCCTGAAGACCGTAGGTGTGGAACACGGCGAGGGTGTCGTTGACCATGGCGCCCTCGAAATAGTGTATCTGCTTGCCAACGATGCTCAGCGATGGGCTTATCTGGCCGGCCCTGAACGTATGGCCGTCGTAGACGTTCTGGACGCGCGCCAGGATGATGTGGCTGTCGGACTCGGGGGAGAGTGAATAGTTTAGAGTGTAGAGTGTAGTGTTTGCTACCGCCTTAAAGGGTGCGCTTCCATCAGTAGCGATAGCAAACTCTACACTATGCTCAGTGGCGGTAGCAAACTCTACACTCTCCACTCTACACTCAAGACTCTCCACCCATGTGATGTCGTCGTCGGCACTCTTGTGAAGGGGATTGACGACAGCGACAAGACGGTGGGACACGTGGGTATCGTTGCGCGTATAGGCCGACAGCATGTAGTAGCCGCTATGGAGGTCTGAAGGCAGTTCGATGACTCCGCGGCCGACGCCATCCTTCAGGCTGACCACGACACCGGCCGCAAGCCCACGAGTGTCACAGAGTTCGGCGTAGGCTATCGTGGCATCGGTCTCCGCCGACGTGCCGTCGCCTACGCGCTGCCCTTCGACCGTCACGCTGACCGTCATCGGCTCACCGGCAAGATACCACGTGCGGTCGGTCTCAACACCAATGGCAAGGGCGCTCAGGGTGAGCACCAGCATGGCTGTCAATGATATGATTCTGCTGTTCATCTTCAATCCTTCAACTCATCAATTCTTCAATCCTTCAATCCTTCTATTCCCAAAACTCCGGTTCCTCAGCATAGGCGCCTTTACAACGCACGTCGAGCTGATAGTCGTAAGCCCACGCCGACTGTACGATGGGAACACCATCGGTCGACATCTTGCTGGTATCCCACTCGCACAGGAACATGCCTCGCTCTACCATCGCACAGCAATAAGAAGGGATGGGGTTTTCGACCCAAATGCGGGCGTCCTTCTGCTGGGGATGGTTGATGGAGAACTCCTTGGGGGTGAAGAAGAACCGGTAATCGCTCGTATTCATGGAACAGCCCACAAACCCTATCACGTGCTTGCCCGACGTGAGGCAATGGATATTGGTGGGCAGGGTCGACGGCAGCGGCGTGAACAGGCCCCCCATCTCAGAACTGGTCTGAAGACAGGCGAGCTCATACTCGTACTCGGCCTTGGTGATGGCACGCTGATGTACCAGGCCGCTATACTTATAGTACATGCGCTCGTGGCTGCGGTCGATGTCGTAAAGCTTGAGACGGCGGATGTGCTGTCCTTCGTAGTTCTGGCTCGAGCCGACCATGATGGTCGTTCCCGTGGCATACTTCCACCCACGCTCAGGAAACTGGTGGGCATCGAAGACGGGCTGCTTCAACACGGTGTCGTAATACCAGACGGTGGTGTAGTCGGGATGCACCTCCCACGTCTCGTCATAGGTCCACGAATAGTAGTTCACCTTGCCCGACTCAAGAGGCTCGGCAGGGGTGACAAGCACGTCGATGTTGCTCTCGGGCGTGTTCTGGACGCCGGCCACCTCGGCTATCGTCTCAGTGCGTAGAGGCTTCTGGGGTTCCGACTCATAGACCTCGCCGCCGGCCTCGATGTGCAGATAGTACGCCACGTCGGCAGACAGCTCGCCGACCTGACAGGTGTAGTAGCCGCCGTTCTCCTGCGCCACAAGCTCGGAGCCGTCGGTGCCGCGAACAGAGACCTTGGCGCCCGACACCAAGAGTTGAGAGCTGAGAGCGGAGAGATGAGAGTTGAGAGGTTGCGAATGAGTCAGCACAAACTTGTTCAGCGTCCCCGAACAGATAGAACCCTCGACGACGAGCAGGTTGGAATCGTCGGAAGAGATGTCGGCCTCGTACTCCCCGACACAGCCCGACAGCGTCAGGAGTAATATAGCAATAAGGTGGAATGGTAGTGCCTTCATCAGTTGAAACGTATGTTAAGTGAAACATAAGGAATGGCCGTGCCAAAGACCGACAGCTGATAGCCGTTGATTCTGGCACCCTCGGTGACATAGTAGACGGTATAGACATTCTTGCGTGCAAGGGCATTATACACACCTATGGAGAACGACGTGTGGAGGAAACTGGTCAGCCTGTGCGTAGGCTCGATGTTGAACGCAAGGTCCAGGCGCATGTAGTCAGGGATGCGGTAGGTGTTGCGATCAGAATAGTAGGGTCTGTATAGCTGGTTATACGTGTCGTAATACTTGCCGGCAGGCAGCGTCGTCGGACGGCCCGTGGCGTAGTTGAAATTGCTGGAGAAGCTGTAACGCTCGGTAAACTTATAGTTGAGCACGGCCTTCACCTCATGGGGACGGTCATACTCCGAGGGGTACCACTCGCCGTTGTTCAGAGGACTTGTCACGCCCTTGTCGTTCTGGCGGAGCAGGGAGCGCGAGAACGTGTAGCTCACCCATCCGTTCAGTTTGCCTAAGGGCTTCTTGGCCTGCAACTCCAAGCCGTAGGCGCGACCCTTGGTCGAGATGACGTCGGTCTCGAGATGAGGGTTCATCAGCAGGACGGCCGAACTGCGATAGTTCAGATAGTCGCTGATATGCTTGTAGTAGACCTCGGCAGAGAGCTCGTACTTCTTGCCGGCCGTCTCATGGTAGACGCCCGCCGCCAGCTGCCAGCCCTTCTGGGGCTTGATATTGAGGTCGGACAGTTTCCAGGTGTCGGTGGGCGACATGATGAGCGTATTCGACACTTTGTGGATGTACTGGTGCATCGTGTTGAAACCGGCCTTCAGAGAAAGACCTTCCTGCAGGGCATAGCGGGCCGACAGGCGCAGCTCGGGGGCATGGTAGGTCTTGATGACGCCCGTCTCATGGCTCGTCGTCAGCAGCGTCGCCTCCGACGGCAGTTCGCCGCTGGCATAATGGTTCACGTCGCGAGGGCCAAGGGCATTGAACAAGGAATAGCGCACACCAGCCGAGACCGAGAGCTTCTCCGTGAGCGAACGTTCGAAGTCAATGTAGGCAGCACTCTCCAGCGCCTTCTCTCTCTGCAGGCGGTCGGTGGTGACGCACGACTCAGCGCCTACGGGCTCATACTGGCCTGCCTGCACATTGTAGTGCTGCACGGAGAGGCCGTAAGTGAGGACCTGCCGTTCGGACAGTCGATGACGGACGTGCAGCTTGCCCCACAGCTGCCCGATGCCGAAGCTCAGGCGGGCAGCCATGGAGGGGATGTTCCTGTCCTCGTTGAAGTAGTCGTAGTGGTCGAGTCCGGCTGTCAGCGTAGCTGTCAGCTTCTCATTCAGGATGGAGCGCCACTCGGCAGAGACGTTACGGTTCTGATAGCCGTAGTTATCCTTGGAGCTGAACGAAAACTGGTCATTGCTCCAGTAGCCGTAGACCTTGAGACGGTGCATGTCGTTGAGCTTACATGTCAGGACACCGCCAAAGTCGTAGAAGTTGGCGGTGCCATTCTTGTAGCCACTCTTCTCGGGCAACAGCTTGAGCATCCAGTCGCTATAAGTCGTACGGCCGTTCAGCAGCAGCGACACATGCTCCTTGACGACCGGTATCTCAAGATTGGCCTTGCTGGTGAGCACGCCGATGCTCGCCGAGCCCGTCAGCTTCTGCATGTTGGCCTCCTTAGAGGTCACTTTCAGCACACTGCTGATCCTGCCGCCATACTCCACGGGGATGCTCGACTTGAACAGCTCGACATCCTCGACGGCATCGGAATTGAACGACGTGAACAGTCCGAACAGGTGCAACGGATTATAGACGGTGCCGCCGTTGAACAGTATTAGGTTCTGGTCGGTGGCGCCGCCACGCACATTATAGCCGCTGGAAGCCTCGCCAACGGTAGTGACGCCGGGCAGCGTGAGCACAATCTTCATGATGTCAGACTCACCCAGTGCCGACGGGATGTTCTTCAGAATCTGGGGCTTGAACTTCTCGGCACCCATCATCATATTCTCCACAGCCGACTGACGACCTCCGACCACGACAATCTCGGCCAACTCCTGGTCGTCGGCAACGCTGGCACTGGCCTTCGTCACGCCTGGCACCACGTAGACCTTCGTGCCCTTATGAGCGACCGCCATGGCGACAGAGTCATTGTCAAGAACGGGGATGCCGGGAATAATAAGCCCCTCCCCCATCCCCTCTCCGGGAGGGATGGGAGTGGCTACCTCTAACGCCTGTTCGTCATGAGCGATTCCGTCTTGAGAATATTGACTTCCCTCCCTCGCAGGGAAGGGTAAGGGGGTGAGGCTGCTTGGGGAGAGGCTCTCCACCACCCTCACCAGACTCTTCTCCCGTCTGCTCTTTGAGAAGGAGAGACGGTGCTTCTTCACGAACTGTCTGATTGTCTTCTTCTGGTCAGGGAAGAGCCTGGCCACGTCAGACGCCCGCTTCACGTGATGCACCCCACCGTCGGATGTGACGAGCGTGTAATGTTCCTTGGTATTGAGGGACTTAAGAGACTTCTTTCCTTCGGATACGACGTCACCGCGATAGACCTTCCACACACTATGATAGAGACTAATGCCATTAGCATCATTCCCACTGTCTCGTTCAGCCGCAGCCTTTCCGTCATAGAGCAGCGACGCATAGCGCGAGCTGTCTTCGGGATCGTGTACATATCTATGACCATCCATCTCAAACCAGTCAATGTGTGCTTGCTCGGGCAGACAGAAGACACCGCCCACGGGAGTAACGACAACTACGCGCTGCAGCAACTGGTCATAACGCAGTTGGACATGATCATAGACTACACCATAATAGCAGACACGACCACGATACACATCCGTAGTGCCGTTATAATAGGGAATATCGTACCATAGCGATTTCTTGTACTGTGTTTCAACTGGTCCCACATACAGCCGGGCGAAGTCAGAAGTAGAAGAAAGACGACGGGCAGGTGACAACGTGTCGGGAGTGGAATGCTCCTGAGCCGATACGGTCTGTACGACAACCGTCATACAGAGGCATACCACTAAGTATTTGATTGAGTATTGATAGTTACTTGCCTTTCGTTTCATAAGTCTTTCAGCCCGCATATTGCGACGGTTATGGTTGATAAAGGGGATGCGCCAACACATGTTGATGCATCCCCTTGGATATGGACTGTCGTTCCCCACTACAGGGGGAGGGACTATTATTCAGCCTTTGCCTCTTCAGCAGCAGGAGCCTCAGCCTTGGCCTCCTCAGCGGCGGGAGCCTCAGCAGCCTCAGCCTTGGGAGCAGCCTTGCGTGAACGACGGGTCTTCTTCTTGGTCTCGCCCTTTGCCATTTCGGGATCGAAGTCGACGAGCTCGATGAAGCAAACCTGTGCGGCGTCACCCTGACGCAGACCGAGCTTGATGATGCGGGTGTAGCCACCGGGACGGTCGCCCACCTTCTCAGCTACGGTAGAGAAGAGTTCCTTGATGGCGTCCTTGTTCTGCAGGTAGCTGAACACGACGCGGCGTGAGTTGGTAGAATCCTCCTTAGCCTTTGTGATCAGGGGCTCTACATACTTCTTCAAGGCCTTTGCCTTGGCAACGGTCGTAGTGATTCTTTTGTGCATGATCAGCGAGATGGCCATGTTAGCGAGCATGGCGCTGCGGTGAGATGCAGTACGACCGAGATGGTTGAATTTCTTATTGTGTCTCATTGTTTTGTTTTGCTTTTATTGGGCAATTCTGTGGTCTCAACGACTACTCCTTGTCCAGTTTATACTTTGAAATATCGGTTCCAAACGACAGATTCAGACTCTCGAGCAAATCATCAAGCTCCGTGAGCGATTTCTTACCGAAGTTGCGGAACTTCAAGAGGTCGGTCTTGTTGTACTGTACGAGATCGCCAAGGGTCTCGACGTCGGCAGCCTTCAGACAGTTCAGGGCACGAACAGAGAGGTTCATGTCGGTGAGCTTCGTCTTCAGCAGCTGGCGCATGTGCAGCACCTCCTCATCGAACTCCTGGTTGCCCTCGGCCTCAGTGTTCTCGAGGGTAATCTTCTCATCGGAGAAGAGCATGAAGTGATAGATGAGGATCTTGGCGGCCTCCTTCAAGGCGTCCTTCGGGTGGATGGAACCATCCGTAGTGACTTCGAGGACGAGCTTGTCGTAGTCGGTCTTCTGCTCGACACGATAGGGCTCGACAGCGAACTTCACGTTACGGATAGGAGTGTAGATTGAATCGATGGGTATCACGTTGACATCGGTGCAGAACTCACGGTTCTCGTCAGAGGGCACGTAGCCGCGGCCCTTGTTGATGGTGAGGTCTATCTGCATCGAAGCCTTGGAATCTAAATGACAAATCACCAATTCGGGATTCAGCACCTCAAATCCAGTCAGATACTTGCCAATATCACCGGCTTTAAACTCGGTAGAATTCTCAACAGTGATGGAGACTTTCTCGTTCTCGAATTCTTCCACTACTTGCTTGAACCGAACTTGCTTCA
>CAMVPA010000016.1 GCA_947169245.1 uncultured Prevotellaceae bacterium | reverse complement strand
ACCCTCTGCTTGTAAGGCAGATGCTCTAAACCAGCTGAGCTAAACGCCCTTTCTTGAAAAGCGGGTGCAAAGGTACGAAGTTTTTCTGAAACCGCCAAATTTTTGGGCAAAAAAATTTGCAGTTCCTCCTGATGTAGCGGCTGCAGGGGCTTTATTGTCCTGTTGCCTGCCGGTATTCGAGTAGTTTGTTTTGGTAGTCGGCGAAGGCGTCTGTACGTTGGTCGAGGGCCTGCTGGTAGAGTAGCTGTGCCTGAAGAAGGTCGCTCATCGTGCAGGTTCCAGCCTTGTAATAGTCGCGGTTCAGACGCAGGTTCTCCTTGGCCTGCTCAATGCCGCGGTAGGCAAGCTGTAGTTGCTGGTGTGCCTCGACAACGCTGTTCCAAGCACTCTGCATGCGTATCTGTAGCAGTTGGGCATTGTCTTCTAACTGTTCGACGGCCTTCTGGTGCTCAATCTTGCGACGCTTGACGGCATGGCTGCCGCCCCACCAGTCGCTGATAGGTATGCTGACGGTGGCAAACATCATGGCCGTCGCGCGGTCGGTCTCCATCAGGTTATGGTAGGAGTAGCCGGCACCGACGGCCACCGTGGGCAGGTTCTGGCCAACGGCCATCTTCTTCTGAAGGTTGGCGGCCTCCACCTGCTTGCCTAACAGCTGGTACTCGGGGAGAGCCCCTAATGTGGAGTGTAGAGTGTAGAGTGTAGAGTTTGCTGCCGCCATACCTTCAGCCACTTTTACAGACGGGACGGCGGTAGCAAACTCTACACTCTCCACTCTAAACTCTCCACTATACAGCCCGCAGTACTGCCCCAGCAGTAGTTTCATGATGCTGATGCCGTTCTGCAGCTTGAGCCGTTGGCTCTCTATGTCGTTCTGGCGCAACTGCACCTGCAGCAGGTCGTTGCGCAGGGCGACGCCGGCACGTACGGCCACGTCCACATCTTTATATATATCGCGCAGGAGTGTGTCGACGGCATCGACGGTGCGCATCTTCTCCTGCAGCGACACCAGCTGCCAGAAGTACTGCTCAGTGGTCTTCTCCACCTCGTTCTCAGAGAGTTCCAACTGCAGGCGGCTGACGTCCTCGCCGACCTTGGCCAGGCGGTTGCCGTTGACAATCTGACCGCCGGCGAAGACGGGCTGCAAGGCCATGAGCGAGCCGATGGTGCCATTTTTCATCATCGATATGCTGATGGGGTTGCTCAGGGCGGCAAGCGCTTCGACGGGTAATGACTGAGCCAGCGTAGCGCCCAGCTCGGGCGTGATGTAGTCGGCCAGATTCATGTCCGTCTTCACCATTCCCTGGTTGGCGTTGAACCAGAGGCCGGTGCCGCTGACGTTGGGGAAATACTTGGTGAAGGCCTCCTTGCGCTGTTGCTGGGCGGCGTCGATGTTAAGCTTTGCCGTGCGGATGGCAATGTTGTTATGGAGGGCGGAGTCCTTGAGTTGCTGGAGGGTGTATTGGGGCTGAGCTGTGGCAAAACCACAGCATACACTCAACGCTATGATGGCTACTATTTTCTTCATTTCAATTCTTCAATCTTTCAATTCTTCAATCTTACTTAGTCGAAATCTTCCAATAGACAACGGGCAGCATGGTGACGACCATGATGAGCGAGCCGATGCCGCCAGCGAAGATGGTAACACCCACGGGCATCCAGAACGAGCTCTGGGCGATAATCATCGGCACCACGCCGACGGCGGTGGTGGCGGTGGTGAGGAAGATGGGCACCATGCGGCGCTTGCCGGCCTCGTAGGCCGCCTGCTTCACATGCACACCTTTCTCTATCAGGTCGTTGGCATGTTCGAAGATGAGTATCTCGTTGCGCATGATCATGCCCATCAGGGTGATGACACCCATGATGGAGGTGATGCCGAGGGTTCGGTTCATGAGGCCTAGGCCGATGAGGGCGCCGGGAGCCATGAGGACGAGGGCGACGATGCAGACGATGGTGATGCCGTACTTCTTGAAGTTGAAGAGCAGGAAGAAGAATATCAGAACTATCGAGACGGCGATGCCGCCGATGATTTGCGGGAGCATCTCGGCATTGTACTCGAGCTCGCCACCAACCTCGGTACGTACACCCTGTGGAAGGGGCAACTCATGGAGCATGTCCGCAATGCGGGCTTCGATGGGCGCTGCGTAGACGCCTTGGGCGAACTGTGCGGTGACGGTCATACAGCGCTCACCGCCCCGGTGCATGATACGGCTCTCTGTCCACTTGGGCGACACCTTCGCTATTTGTCTCAGGGGCACCGTGGTGTTGCCACTGCCAAGGCTACCGGAGAGCATCGAGATGGGGGAGGTAATGCCGATGTTTTGGATGTCGGGAGTGGCGGCGCGGTCTTTCAGGATGACGGGCACGCTGTAGTCACCCTCCCAGATTGTGGCGACGTTCATGTCGCCAGTGGCGGCAGTGAGGGCGAGGGAGGCGGTAGCACGGGTGACGCCGAGCTGGGCTGAGGCAACGGGGTCGAGTGCGACGTTGACGATGGGGTAGGGCTGCAGGAAGTCGGTGTGTACCCATTCGAGCTCAGGCATGGTACGCATCTGAGCCATCAGTCGCTCGGACACGGCACGCAGTGAGTCAAGGTCGTCGCCATAGAAACGGTACTCCAGCTCGTTCACCTCAAGGTAGTCGAGACGCTTGAAGCGCACGTAGGCTTCAGGGAAATGTTCGCTCCACTGCGGCTGGTAACGGGCCAGCAGGTCGAGTGTGGCCTGCTGCGACGTGGTGTTGACAATGAGTTGGGCAAAGTTCTTGCCGGCCATCTGTGGGGCGTAGCACACCATGAAGCGTGGCGACGAGCATCCGATGAACGAGGTGATGCCGGTGACGCGGTCGTCGGTGGCGAGGCTGAGACGGACGCTGTCGGCAAGTGAGCGGGCATCGGCGAGGCTCTTGCCGTCGGGCATGAATATCTCGACGGCGAATTGGTCGCGGTCGGCATAAGGGAACTGGCGTAGCTTCAGGCTCGGCACGATGAGCAACGAGAGCAGCACGCAGGCGATGCCGCCGCCGATGGTAACCCACGGGTGGCGGAAGGTCCAGTCGAGGACGCGGTCGTAGGTACGCTGTACCCACTTGGTGATAGTAGACCCACCCCCTGCTCCTTCCTGTGAGGGGCTCTTGATGATGAGCACCTCAAGGAATGGTATGACGGTGACGGCGAGGAACAGCGACACCATGAGGTTGATGGTGATGGTCCACGGGAAGTCGTGCAGCGCGTCGTGACCAGCGCCCTTCATGGTGAAGAGCAGCGGGTAGAAGATAACGCAGATGCAGAGCGTGGCGAGCATCATCGGCATGAAATACTGGCGCGAGGACTCCAGTGCGGCCTCCTTGGGCTTGTAGCCTTTGCCGACGTATTCCAGATAGCCGTCGATAACCACGATGCTGTTGTCGACTACCATGCCGAGGACGACGATGAGGGCGGCCAGGGTGACGATGTTGAGCTCGATGCCCGCCATGTACATGATGCCGACAGAAATAAAGGTGCTCAGCGGGATGGTGATGGCGGCGACGATAGCACTGCGCAGGGGGAAGAGAATCATCATAACGATGATGATGATGACCATCGAGATGAGCAGGTCACGCAGGAAGTCGTAGACGCTCGTGGCAACCACCTTTGGCTGGTCGGCGATGCGGGTGAGGGTGACGTCGGCGGGCAGCTCCTCAGCATCGAAACTGCTGAGCACGCGGTCAACGTCCTTGCCATATTGCACAATGTTGTTGCCAGGTGTCATCTCCAACGAGAGGAGTACGCAGGGATGTCCGTCCTGCTCAATATAGCCGCCGCTGGTGTCGTACTCTCTCTTCACGACGGCGATGTCGCGAAGGCGGACGACCTTGCCAGTGACGGGGTCGCTGAAGATGATGAGACTGCTGATTTCGTCCTCGCTGCGCTGGGTGGGCTCAATGTGAATGGGTGTCTGCTCCGTGTCGTTGCTGATGCTGCCGCTCATGGTGGTCAACCCCTGCTGCTGGAGCTTCGAGAGAAGCATCTGCTGGCCGATGCCGTAGGCCTGCAGGAGCTGACGGTCGACGTAGAGGCTGATTTGCTCCTGCTGTTCGCCATAGCTGTGCACGTTGGCTACAGAGGGTATGCGCCGCAGACGGTCGCTGAGACGATTGCAGTAGTCATGCAACTCGCGATAGCTGCGCTCCGGGCTCTCGATGGCGATGAGCAAGGCGCTGGTGTTGCCGAAGTCGTCGTTGGCAATCAGCGCGAGAACGCCGGCGGGGAGTTGCTGCTTGAAGAGGTTCAGGCCGTGCTTGATTTTCGACCATACCTCGTCCTTGTCGTTCACGTCGTCGTTCAGGTAGACATGTACCAAACACATACCGTTCTGCGACGTCGTCGAGGTCTTTTCGCGGCGCACCTCCTTAAACGTGAAGAGGTAACGCTCTAACGGCCGTGCCACCTGCTCCTCCACCTCCTCGGCCGTGGCACCCGGATAGGCCGCCACCACTACGCCCTGCCTGATGGTGAAGGCCGGGAACTCGTCCTTTGGCATCTCCTTCATGCCGAAGATGCCGATGCCGAAGAGGATGACGACCATGAGGATGGTTATGGGGTAGTGCTCCAACGGCCAGCGGAGCCAGTTCATCTGTTTCATGATTCTTCGTTATTTTGTTATAACGCTATTTCGATATATCGACAGGGGGAACTAAAACACCACCTTCGTCCCTTCGCTCAGTTTCTGATAACCCTCAGTCACAACACGGTCTCCATCGCTGATGCCAGTACTGACTGTCACGTGGTTGCCAGTAGTCTCGCCGATGGTCACCGTCGTGCGGTGGGCGGCACCGTCGTTACTAACCGTCCATACAAACAGCGACCCGTCGACCTTCCGCTGCACTGCCGTCACGGGCACCGACAGCTGTCCTGTCTGTTGCTGTGGCGCAGCAACAAACTGAACCGATGCCACCATGCCTGGCAGGAGCAGTCGGCCGTTGTTCGCCACGTTGATGTGGAGGTCGTAGGTGTGCGTCAGCGCATCGGCCACGACGCCCTTCTCGATGCGACCTCCCTCGAAGCTCCGCCCAATAGCCTCCACCTTTATAATAGAAGAGGTGTTGCTGTTGATGCTGCTGATCTCAGCCTCGGGGATGGCCACCTTCACCTTGACAGTCGAAATGTCGAGGATGTTCACTACGGCCTGCGAGGGCAGGGCAGTCTCGCCGACACCTGTCATTTTCTTGCCGATAATACCACTTACGGGAGCCACGAGCCGGCAGTCGGCCAGATTTTTCCGTGCCACTTCGAGTTGTGACTTAGCCTGTGCCACCTTGCTCTGAATCTCCACCCACGTCACTTCGGGCAGCGAGCCGGCATCGTGCAGCATCTTGTAGCGCTCCAGAGCGTCGTTGGCTTGCGCCATCTGCGCCTCTGCACCGCTGAGCAGGTTGCGGGCCTGTGTGTCGTCTATCTCGGCTATCAGCTGTCCACGGCTGACGGTCTGTCCCTCGCTCACCAGCATCCGCTTCACGGTGCCCATGTTCGTGAAACTGACGGCTGTGGCCTCGCGTTCCTCCACGATGCCTACATACGTCTGTCCGTTCTCTCCCGTAGCCAGTGTCACCACTTCGGTCTTCACCCGTGTCGGAGCCTTGTCCTTTGGCGCTTTTCGGTCGCTACAGCCAATGGCCAGTAGTCCACAGCCTAAGGCTATAAATAACGTCTTTCTCATTGTGTTATCGGTTAGTCAGACTGCAAAAGTAACACAAAAAACGGGAACCGCCAAGTTTTCCGCAACACTTTCCCCGACGTTTGCGTTAATATTTACAAAAAGGACGTTTTAATGGCGCCTTTTTCGTATCTTTGCAGCCTAAACGACAATCACAATATCAAGAATCTATGCTTCGGAAAATCAGAATCGCGCTGGCAGTGGTGTTCTTCGTGGGCATTACGCTGCTCTTCCTCGACTTCACAGGAACGGCGCATCACTGGCTCTCATGGATGGCTAAAGTCCAGTTCTTGCCCGCTGTCCTGGCGCTCAACGTGGCCGTCATCGTGGGCCTTGTCGTCCTGACGCTCGTCTTCGGACGTATCTACTGTTCGGTCATCTGTCCGTTAGGCATCCTTCAGGATGTGCTGGCACGGCTGCGTCGTAAGAAAAATAGGTACAGTTATTCAAAGGAGGTACGCTGGCTGCGCTACCCCGTGCTGGTGCTGTTCATCATCGCCTTGGTGGCCGGCGTGGGCTCACTGTTCCAGCTGCTGGCGCCCTATAGTGCGTATGGCCGTATTGCCACGATGGTGCTGCAGCCCGTGTGGATGTTAGGCAACAACGTGCTGGGCTACGTGGCCGAGCGTGCCGATAGCTATGCCTTCTACACCGTCGATGTGTGGATGAAGTCGCTGCCCGTGCTTATCATCGCCTTGGTGACGCTGGTGGTGCTGGCGGTGCTCGCCTGGCGTGGCGGACGTACCTATTGTAATACGGTGTGTCCTGTCGGTACGGTGCTGTCGCTGCTTGCCCGCTTCTCGTGGCTCAAGGTGCGCTTCGACAAGGACAAGTGCAAGAACTGCTCCTTGTGCTCGAAGAACTGCAAGGCCGCCTGCATCGACTATAAGACGCACTCGGTGGACTACAGCCGCTGTGTGGTCTGTGGCGACTGCATTGACAAGTGTAAGTTCGGAGCATTAAGACTCTCCCCCAACAGCCTCTCCCCCGACCCCTCCCCAAGTAGGGAGGGGAGTGCAAGCGCAGATGAGTCCCCCCTCTACTTGGAGGGGGATAGGGGGAGGCTTGATAGGGAGGGCCTTTCTCGTCGCTCGTTCCTCCTCACCTCTGCCCTCATGGCTACCGCGGCAATGGCCCAGAAAAAGGAGAAGCTGATGGATGGTGGACTGGCCGAGCTCGAGGACAAGGTGTCGCCCGAGCGTCAGACGCCGCTGACGCCGCCGGGCTCGCTGTCGTTCCAACATTTTGCCCAGCACTGCACAGGCTGTCAGCTCTGCGTGTCGCAGTGTCCCAACCAGGTGCTCCGTCCGTCGACCGACTTGATGCACCTGATGCTGCCCGTGATGTCGTACGAACGAGGCTTCTGCCGTCCGGAGTGTACGCGTTGCTCGGAGGTCTGCCCGGCAGGTGCTATCAAACTCATTGATGTCGAAGAGAAAACGGACATTCATATTGGCCACGCCGTATGGATTAAGAAGAACTGCGTGCCGCTGACCGACGGCGTGGAGTGCGGCAACTGTGCCCGCCATTGTCCAACGGGCGCCATCGAGATGGTGATGCTCGACGAGGACGACGAGGAGTCGCCCATGGTGCCCGCCGTCAACGAGTCGGCCTGCATCGGCTGCGGAGCTTGCGAGTATGTCTGTCCGTCGCGTCCCTTCTCGGCCATCGTTGTCGAGGGGCATGAGGTGCATAGACCCACCCCCAGCCCCTCCCTTTAGGGAGGGGAGAAGTTACCTGTGGGTGTACAAATCGTTATGAATATGGAACAATAACATTAAGCAAGGAGTATGATTGAACAAAATAAGAACAAGCAAGGAGTATCTACTTCCCTCCCTCATAGGGAGGGGCAGGGGGTGGGTCTTCTGGGAGGGGGTCTTCTTTCCCGCCGCACTTTCCTGAAGCTGTTTGGCACCGGAACGGTGGCAACGGCTGCCACGCTGGCAGGCTGTAAGCAGGCCGACAAAGCTGGAGGCAAGGCCGCTGAGGAGTATAAGAACCAGGTGGAGCCGCCAGTGGGAAAGATGACATATCGGAAGAATCCGAAGACAGGTGAAAAAGTGTCGCTCTTGGGCTATGGCATGATGCGTCTGCCGACAAAACCCGGCAACGACAACGAGTTCGACCAGGAGATGATTAACCGCCAAATCGACTACGCCCTGGAGCATGGTCTGAACTACATCGACACCAGCCCCGTCTACTGTCAGGGAATGTCGGAGCGCTGCACGGGCATCGCTCTGAACCGGCACAAACGCTCGGAGTACTTTGTGGCCACGAAACTCTCGAATTTCAATCCTGACTACCATCAGCGTGAGAAGGCTATCGAGATGTACCGTAACTCGCTGAAGGAGCTGCAGGTGGACTACATCGACTATTACCTGCTGCACGCCGTGGGCGGCGCAATGGAGGAGTTCCAGAAGCGTTATGTGGACAACGGCATCATGGACTTCTTGATGCAGGAGCGCGAGGCAGGCCGCATCCGTAACCTCGGCTTCTCGTTCCACGGCAAGCAGGAGGTGTTCGACGAGATCCTTGCCCAGCACGACAAGTATCATTGGGACTTCGTACAGATAGAGCTGAACTACCTGGACTGGGACTTCGCCAACGAGATCAGCAAGAACAATGTCGACGCGCATTACCTCTACGACGAACTCCAAAAGCTGCAGATCCCTGCCGTCATCATGGAGCCCCTATTGGGCGGACGACTGGCCAACCTGCCACAGTACCTCGCCACCGAGCTGAAGAGCCATGCCCCTGAGCGTAGCGTCGCCTCGTGGGCCTTCCGCTATGCCGGTACGCCAGAGGGTGTGCTCACCGTGCTCAGCGGCATGACCTACATGGAGCATCTGAAGGACAACCTGCTGTCGTACTGTCCGCTCCAGCCCCTGACCGACGACGAGATGCGCTATCTCGACAAGGAGGTGGCGCAGAAGATTGTGGGCCTTGAAAATATTCCCTGCAACGACTGTAAGTACTGCATGCCCTGTCCCTACGGCATCGACATTCCCGCCATCTTCGTACATTATAATAAATGTAAGAACGAGGGTTCTCTGCCCATGGGGGCTGGTGACCCGGAATATCGCAAGCACCGCCGCCAGTATCTCATCTCGCTTGACCGTGTCGTGCCCCGCGACCGCCAGCCCGACCACTGCATCCAGTGTGGCCAGTGCGAGCCCCACTGTCCGCAGAGCATTCACATTCCTCGGGAGCTGGCGAAGATCGATCAGATGATTGAGGAGCTGAAGCAAAATGATTCATAATTATTTAGTACCTTTGCGTTGCATTTGCAACGCGAAGGTAGGCTGCATCTCAGAAAATTGCAAATAAATTTGCATTTTCGTTCGATTTGCACTACCTTTGCAGCCTGAAATATGGTTAGACGGTATGTTATGATGCTGCTCGTTGTCCTGACAACGCTGGCAGCCACTGCTCAGGAGACGCCAAACGCCCGGCAGGCGAGACGTATATTCGAGAAGACCTACAACATGGTCTTCGGCCCTCAAGGGGCTACGCTGCACTACGATGTGAATATTGTAGGACTCTATAAGACGCAGGGAACCATCTGGTATAAGGAGAAAAAGCAGAAGTTTGTTGACGAGAAGGTGAACACCTGGAACGACGGTAAGACGGCCTACATGGCCTACCGCAAGAAAAAGACTGTCGAGATTCACGATGCCCAGTCGGACAAGAAGGACAAATACAGCGGTAAGTTCAAGTTCACACTCGACGACTTCGACTATGCCATCAGCGAGGACGGCGACAACCTGCTGCTGTTGCTGAAGCAGAAGCGTCATGCCAAGGGCACCGTCAAGGAGGTGCAGGCATGGGTGAAGCGTGGTTCGCTGACCCCTTTGCGACTGCGTATCAAGGTGGCTTTCGTCTGGACGAACATCCTCATCAGCAACTTCCGCTCGGGTGGCATCAGCGATAATCTTTTCGTCTTCCCCCGCAGTCAGTATAAGGATTGGAAATTCATTGATAAACGATAACAACATGGGAAAATTAGTCATTAACAGCTACGACGAATTTGCAGCCCACTTAGGTGAGGAACTCGGTGCTTCCGAGTGGCTGCAGGTAGACCAGGACCGTATCAACCTTTTTGCCGACGCCACGCTCGACCACCAGTGGATTCACGTCGATGTGGAGCGCGCCAAGCAGGAGAGCCAGTATCAGAGCACCATTGCCCACGGCTACCTGACGCTGTCGCTGCTGCCCTACATGTGGGACCAGATCATTGAGGTACACAACATCAAGATGCTCGTCAACTACGGCATGGACAAGATGCGCTTCGGACAGCCCGTCATCACAGGGTCGCGCATCCGTCTGGTCACGAAGCTGCACAACATCCAGAACCTGCGCGGCATCTGTAAGGCCGAGATAGAATTCCGTATAGAAATTGAGGGACAACGCAAACCCGCTCTTGAAGGCATCGCGTCGTTCCTCTATTATTTTGTATAAAGGTATTAAGTAAAAAAGGTAAGAAGACAAAACATGGGTGGATTCTTTGGAACAATCAGCACGAAAGAGTGCGTGAACGACCTGTTCTACGGCACCGACTACAACTCACACCTCGGCACCAAGCGTGCCGGTATGGTCACCTTCGACAAGGAGCGCGGCTTCAACCGTAGCATCCACTCGCTGGAACGCGACTATTTCCGTTCACGCTTTGAGGACGAGCTCGACCAGTTCAAGGGACAGCAGGGCATCGGCGTCATCAGCGATACCGACCCGCAGCCCATCATCGTCAACTCCCACCTGGGGCGCTACGCCGTGGTGACGGTGGCCAAGATCAACAACCTGCCCGAGATTGCCAAGGAACTGTTGGAGCAGCGCATGCACTTCAGCGAGATGTCGGCCAACAACATCAACCAGACGGAGCTTGTGGCACTGCTCATCAACATGGGCAACACGTTCGTCGAGGGCATCAACAACGTCTACCGTAAGATTGACGGCTCCTGCTCGATGCTGATCCTCACCGAGGACGGCATCATCGCCGCCCGCGACTTCCTGGGCCGCACGCCCATCGTCATCGGCCGTAAGGAGATTCACCGTCTGACGCCCATCGGCACCGAGGAGGTCATCAAGGCCCACGCCGTCAGCTCAGAGACCTGCAGCTTCCCCAACCTTGACTATAAGGTGGTGCGCGACCTCGGTCCCGGCGAGATTGTCCGTCTGCGTAACGACAGCATCGAGGTGCTGCAGCCTGCCTTCGAGCACGAGCAGATCTGCTCGTTCCTCTGGGTCTACTACGGCTTCCCCGCCAGCGACTACGAGGGCATCAACGTCGAGAAGGTGCGCGAGGACAACGGCCGCAAGCTGGGCGAGAAGGACGAAACGGAGGTCGACTGCGTCTGTGGTGTTCCCGACTCCGGTGTTGGTATGGCCTTAGGCTATGCCGAGGGCAAGAACGTGCCCTACGAGCGTGCCGTCCTGAAGTATACACCCACCTGGCCCCGCTCCTTTACGCCCGGCAATCAGAGCCGTCGCGACCTCGTGGCCAAGATGAAGCTCATCCCCAACGGTGCCCTGCTGAAGGACCGCCGCGTGGTGTTCTGCGATGACAGCATCGTGCGTGGCACCCAGCTGCGCGACAATGTCCGTACGTTCTTTGAGTATGGTGCCAAGGAGGTTCACTGCCGCATCTCCTGTCCGCCGCTGGTCTACGGCTGTCCGTTCATCGGCTTCACCGCTTCTAAGAGCGACCTGGAACTGATTACGCGCCGCATCATCCGCGACTTCGAGGGCGACGACAAGAAGAACCTCGAGAAGTATGCACAGACCGACTCGCCCGAGTATAAGCGCATGGTCAGCGAGATTGCCCGCCGTCTGGGACTGACGACGCTGAAGTTTGCCAAGCTCGAAGACCTCATCGAGGCCATCGGCATGCCGAAGTGCAAGGTCTGCACCCACTGCTTCGACGGTACAAGCTACTGTCACGGCCCCGAAACGGAGAAGTTCTTCTAAGATAGGTTTATTATAGATTTTGATTCCAGGCTCATGAAGTCCTTATTCCAGAGAGCCATAGCGATTGTCGCTTTAGTAGCAGCGTTCAGCCCGGTTAAGGCTGACGTAGTAGCAACGCTGACCAGTCCTACGAGCGGACTCACGGTCGATGTCGACTTCGCGTCGCAACCCTACCTGATTGTGAAGAACGCAGAGGGGAAGCAAATGACGAAGGTGAAGCTCGGCCTCGCGCTGACGGGGGGCAGCTATGGCACGGGAATGACTTTCCAGAGTGCCACCGACCCTGTCGTCGTCACCGACACTTACAACAATCTGCACGGCAAGCGCGCAGTGAGCCAGTGTAAGGCCAATAGCACGGAGGTGACGTTCGTCAACTCCAAACAGGCACCCGTCACTGTCGAGATACGTGCCTACGAGGACGGTGTGACGTTCCGCTACAAGCTGCCGGGCGAGGCTGGCAAGAAGATGGCCTTCAGCAACGAACAGACCTCTTACCAGATACCGACTAAGGCCCACCGTTGGTTGCAGGCGTTCAACACGTCGTATGAGGGCGACTTCCCTTATCAGGCGTCTTCGGGCAAGACCGGCACGTGGGTGTTTCCGGCTCTCTTTGAGCTCGACGGCACCTTCATGCTGATAACCGAGGCCAACATCGGGCGCAACTACAGTGCCACGCATTTAGACAATACCGCCAGCGCCAGCCAGTACAAGGTGGCCTATCCCCTCGACTCCGAGGGCTACGGCATTGGCGATGCCAAGCCGTCGTACACCGGCACCGACTGGGTGTCGCCCTGGCGTGTGATGATTATCGGCAGCCTGGGTTCTGTCGTTGAGTCTACACTTGTAGAAGACGTCTCCGACCCCTGCAAGCTGGAGAATACCGACTTCGTGCAGCCGGGCCGCGCCGCATGGATCTACTGGGCCTACAACCACGGCACCAAGGACTACCAGATATGTAAGCAGTACGTAGACCTGGCCGCGAAGATGGGGTGGGAGTACGTGCTCTTCGACTGGGAATGGGAAAGCATGACGAACGGCGGCAACGTAGAGAGTGCCGTTCGCTATGCGCGTAATAAAAAGGTGAAACCCATGCTCTGGTATGACTCCAGAAACTCCAAGATACAGACCCACGACGCGCGTGTCAAGGAGTTTGCGTGGCTGAAGAACCTCGGCGTGGCCGGCGTGAAGATTGACTTCTTCGAGAGTGACAAGCAGCACACGATGAACTACTTTGCCGACATTCTGGAGGATGCTGCCAAATACAGCCTGCTGGTGAACTTCCACGGATGTACCATTCCCCGTGGTTGGAGCCGCACTTATCCGCACCTCATGTCGCAGGAGGCCGTCTACGGTGCCGAGCAGTATAACAACGGCCCCACGATGACCAGTGAGGGAGCACGCATCAACTGTCTGCTGCCCTACACCCGCAACGTGGTAGGACCGATGGACTATACGCCTGTGGCCTTCACCAACTCACAGCATCCCCACACCACATCGTTTGCCCACGAGCTGGCGCTGTCGGTGGCTTTCGAGTCGGGCATACAGCACTGGGCCGACCGCCCCGAAGGGTTCCTTGCGCTGCCTTACGAGGCACAGCTGCACATGATGAAGGTTCCCGTGGCGTGGGACGAGACCCGCTTCCTCGACGGCTATCCCGGTAAGGCTTTCGTGGTGGCTCGCCGCAAGGGCGACACGTGGTATGTGGCCTGTCTGAACGGCGAGAACAAAGCGCGCCAGCAGGACATCAGCCTCGACTTCCTGTCGACAGGCAACCATCTGCTCACTTGTCTGGCCGATGGGGCTGACGCTGAGACGTTCAGCATGACCCACCGGATTGTCACCTCCGCCGACCAGCTGTCGATAGACTGTCTGCCGAAGGGCGGCTTTACATTGGTCATCGGACAGACTACCTACGAGCAATATCAGGAGTTGCGACAGCAGGCAATCACTCTGCTGAATACGGCACAGAAGAATGTCGGTACAAAGCCCGGACAGTATAAGGAAGCGCTGGTCAATGCGCTGGATGAGGCACTCGCTGCAACGGCCTCGGTTGACAGCAACGCTTCTGCCGACGAACTCAATAGCGCCTACGCCTCTGTAGCCACCGCCTTCTCGGCTTTGCAGACCATGGGACAGTATGAGGTCGTGTTCACCACCGGTGCCTGTGTGCAACCGAAGGGAACAGGCACGGATGTCACCAAGACCTATCTGCGTCAGGCCAGCAAATTCACCCGCTCCGACCAGAAAGCGCCGTCGGGCAAGTACTACCGCTTCGGAACACCCA
This sequence comes from uncultured Prevotellaceae bacterium, assembly GCA_947169245.1. GTDB lineage: Bacteria > Bacteroidota > Bacteroidia > Bacteroidales > Bacteroidaceae > Prevotella. The sequence continues at coordinate 52,746 of CAMVPA010000016.1, read as the reverse complement.
AATACTGGACGGTGGAGAACTACGAGATTGACCTGGGCGACCAGGGCGTGAAACATGGCATCGACAACTATACGGGCGACAACTGCCTGCAACTGGGACGATGGGAGGAAAGCGACGCTCTGATGAAGGCTTCCGACCATGCCAACCAGCGCCTCTACATGGAGGTGACGTTGCCCGCTGGAAACTACTATTTTGGAGGCGCCTATCATTCCATCGAACCGTCACAGATGGGCAAGTCCTATCTTATGGTATCCAGCCAGCCCCTGTCGACAGCCGATGTGGAAAGCAAGGCGATGGCGTGGGGCCGACTGTCTACGGCATCGACCGACGGCTCGTTCTATGGCGTCCGTTTCATGCTGGAGGAAGAACAGTCGGTCGTCTTAGGATGGCAGATGGACGGGCGCTCCCAGCACACGGAGTTCCGTTGCTCTGAGGTGCAGCTCCTGAAGTATCCGTCGCAAACTAACCAGATACAGACGCCTCAGGCAACCGATGCCGACAGCCAGCACTCCGTCGTGTATTACAACCTCAGCGGACAGCGCCTGTCGTCAGCACCCGAACAGGGAATTTTCGTTGTAAGACAGAACGGCAAGTCCAAGAAGGTCATCGTGAAATAGCGTTGTTCAGACAAAATAACCTTGTTTAAGCGAACGCTTTCTGCGAACCACTACTGAACAAGAAAACGCCCCAGGGAACAGAATCCTCTGGGGCGCTTTTTATGGTGTTATCGGACGCGTTTAGAAGTCCTTTGTCATCTCACGAACCTGGGCGTTCACCTCGTCGATGAACTCCTGAATGGTCTTGACGCTCTGCTCACCACCGCCCTGAGGACGCACGGCAACAGTGCCGTCGGCGGCTTCCTTCTCGCCGACGATGACCATGTAGGGGATGCGCTTCAGCTCGTTGTCGCGAATCTTGCGGCCCAGCTTCTCGTTGCGCAGGTCGATGGTAGCGCGTACGCCACCCTCGCTGAACTTCTTGCAGACCTCCTGGGCGTAGTCATTGTACTTCTCCGACAGCGGCAGGATGGCCACCTGTTCGGGCGTGAGCCAGAGGGGGAAGTGACCGCTGGTGTGCTCGATGAGTACGGCGGTGAAACGCTCCAGTGAGCCGAACGGTGCGCGGTGAATCATGACGGGCGTCTTCTTCTGGTTGTCCTCGTCGGTGTACTCCAGCTGGAAGCGCTTCGGCAGATTGTAGTCCACCTGGATGGTACCCAGCTGCCAGCGACGGCCGATGGCGTCCTTGATCATGAAGTCGAGCTTAGGACCGTAGAAAGCGGCCTCACCGTACTCCACCTTGGCCTTCAGGCCCTTCTCCTCGCAAGCCTCCTGGATAGCCTTCTCGGCCAGTGCCCAGTCTTCGTCGCTGCCCACGTACTTGTCGTGGTCGTTGGGGTCGCGCAGTGAGATCTGAGCCTCGAAGTTGAAGCCGAAGGCCGTCAGCACCACACCGATGATGTCCATCACGTTCAGGAACTCCTGCTTCACCTGGTCGGGACGGCAGAAGAGGTGGGCGTCGTCCTGAGTAAAGGAACGTACACGGGTCAGTCCGTGCAGCTCGCCACTCTGCTCGTAACGGTAGACGGTGCCGAACTCGGCGATGCGCAGGGGCAGGTCCTTGTATGAACGGGGCTTATTAGCGAAAATCTCGCAGTGGTGCGGGCAGTTCATGGGTTTCAGCATGTACTCTTCGCCCTCCTCGGGAGTAGTGATGGGGCGGAAGGAGTCCTTGCCGTAGTGGGCGTAGTGGCCTGAGGTGACGTAGAGGCTCTTGCCGCCGATGTGCGGCGTGATGACCTCCTGATAGCCGTAACGCTTCTGCACCTTGCGCAGGTGGTCCTGCAGGCGCAGACGCAGGTCGGTGCCCTTCGGCAGCCAGATGGGCAGGCCCTTGCCGACGCGCTCGGAGAACATGAAGAGCTCCATCTCCTTGCCAATCTTGCGGTGGTCGCGCTTCTTGGCCTCCTCCAGCATGACCAGATACTCGTCGAGCATCTTCTTCTTGGGGAACGTGATGCCGTAGAGACGCTGCATCTGCTCGCGGGTAGCATCGCCACGCCAGAAGGCACCGGCAACGCTCGTCAGCTTGATGGCCTTGATCTCGCCCGTGTCGACGAGGTGCGGACCGCGGCAGAGGTCGGTGAAGGCACCCTGCGTATAAGTGGTGATGGTGCCGTCCTCGAGGTCCTGCTCAATGTGCTCGCACTTGTAGGTCTGACCGTCGGCAGCAAACGCCTTCAGGGCGTCGGCCTTGGCCACCTCCTTGCGAACGACAGGCTCCTTCAGCGAGGCCAGCTCCTTCATCTTCTGTTCAATCTTCGGGAAGTCGCTCTCCTTGATGCTCTCGTCGCCAGGCAGCAGCACGTCGTAGAAGAATCCGTTCTCGACGGCAGGACCGAAGCCGAACTGGATGCCAGGATACAAAGCCTGCAAAGCCTCGGCCAGAAGGTGTGCGCTGGTGTGCCAGAAGGTGTGCTTACCCTCGGCGTCTTCCCACTTGTAAAGAGCGATGGTGGCGTCCTCCATGATGGGACGGTTCAGCTCTACGGTCTCACCGTTCACTCCGCAGGCCAGTACGCTGCGTGCCAGAGCCGGTGAGATGCTCTCGGCAATCTGAAATCCTGTGACGCCCTGCTCATACGAGCGAACAGATCCGTCGGGGAAAGTAATCTTAATTTCCATATCTACAATATATGTTTGGTTTAAATTGAGCGCAAAGGTACTACAAATCGAGCGAAAAACCAAAGGAAAATACTTTTTTCTTTGTTTTTCCGAGATGCAGCCTACCTTCGGCGATAGCCAGAGGTAGTACATTTCCCAAAAAGGTTACCTCTGGGTTAGGTGTCCGCGCAACACCTACCCCTTCTCATACGCCCTGCACATCGCCCTTTCCGCCCTGCCGGGTTAGGTGGTTAGGTGTTTTCGTGAATAAACCTATTTTCTTCCCTCCTCACGAGTCTCAAAGTTTTCTTGTTAATAATTTTGTGGTTTATTTACTTCTTCGTATCTTTGCAGAGGTATAAATATCTTGACGGTAACGACATGGCGGTGTGCAAGGGTTGTGATTTGCTAAAAAATTAGTATCTTTGCAGTGGCATAAACATCTCTTCTTGTTTCGTTCGTTGCGATGTCATCGTTGTGATTTGCTAAAAAATTAGTATCTTTGCAGTGGCATAAACATCAGCCTGCTGAAGTCCGCCGTTGGCCTGGGGTTGTGATTTGCTAAAAAATTAGTATCTTTGCAGTGGCATAAACATCTGGATTTTAAAAAATCGCTGAATGCCAATAAGTTGCAGAGTTGATTAGAAAAGAAAAAATGCCATGTAGAAAAAGGAGAGTCCCATCATGAGGTGGGATTCTCCTTTTCTAGTATGGCAGTCTTTCAGAAAAGTTCAAGTTGTTGGCCGGGGGCGTTAGGCAATTGAGGCTTGGTGCCAAAGAATAATTCTATGTTTCCAAATTGTTTGTCTGTAATACACATAATGTCAACTTTTCCAAACTCTGGTAATATAGCTTTCACTCGTTTACGATGTACTTCTGCATTCTCCATACTGGCACAATGACGAACATAGATAGAAAACTGGAACATGGTGAAGCCATCCTGCATGAGCCGTTTACGGAATTTGGCATATTCACGAATGTCCTTTTTCGTATCCGTTGGTAAGTCGAATAGTACCATAAGCCACATAACCCTGTATTCGCTAAATCGTTCAGATGTCATAATCGCAAATTTTACACCATTTCAGGATATGCAATCTTTCGTAATTCGCCGTTGAAGCATTTATAGAGCGAGGCAGTTGTCTGAGAAGTCGCTACCATTAGCGGACTACGCTTCCCACCGATAACTACGTCAAGTGTAGGAATAGATAGGAGTTCGGCCTTAATATCTTTTGAAAGTTCAATGTCTACGCCATATTGCTCAGTGATGTTGTAGACAAGCCAATCAACGTAAGGACGATAAGGCTCCATGATGTCATCTGCAAGGCAATAGGCGTTGTAACGGTTATGGTGGTGAATACCCAATGTCGGCAGCAAACCACTAGCGACCAACGAACGTGCCATAACTGCACGCAGAATGGCATAGCCGTAGTTTAAGAGATTGTTGGGAGGAATGCCGTCACGGCCTCTAACAAATCCAGGAATATGGCCAAACAAGTTTTTCCAGTAATAGACAGCAGCACGAGCCTCGTAGTTGTCGGGATCTCCGCTACGTACATCGTTGGCCCATGCAATCATACATCTGGTTTCTGCATCTGAGCATCTGCCGAGCACAGCAGCTTGATTTCTTATCTTCTGCTGCATGGTCTGTTGCCATAGTTGTTTGCGTAGAGGCTGGGATGCGTCAAGTTGGTCGCGGAATCGCTCATTCTGAGTCGTATTGCCTACCAAGGGCAGAAATAGCCCCACAGGTAAATGGCTGGAATCACAGGTGATGACTGCACTATTGTTTTCGAGTAATGCCTCTAATGCTCCTTGAGTAATCGTAATTTGCTTGTTATCAAGCACAACAACCCCAATGTCCTCTATGGGGCGTGTCACCTCTGTAGCTTTCTTAAAGTCCTTTGTGAGGTTATCGGCCTTTTCCACTTCAGGTAGTTTGATGACTAACTGAGCATCTCTCAGTGAGAGATAGGCAGGATTGCTAAAACATAGTGTCTTTTTTATCATAGGCTATTTAGAGCAGTTTCTTTAGTTCTTCTATGTCGGGTAGTGTCCGGCGTAGCTCCTCTGGCATATCGGTTGTTGTCTTATAGGTTGCAACGCCCATCGGCTTAGCGTAGTCACGTATCACGAACTCCACATACTCCCTATTGGCCTCTTTGCAAAGAACGATGCCGATGGGTGGGTTCTCGTGTGGCTTTTTGATCTTAGCTTCAAGAATGGACAAGTAGCCCATAAGCTGTCCTAAGTATGATGTCTTGAATTCTCCTGTTTTCAATTCTATGACTACCAGTGCATTCAGCTCACGGTTAAAGAACAGAAGGTCGGGGAAGTGCTCTATACCATATATTTCCAAATGGTATTGATTGCCTATGAAGGTGAAGTCACGGCCAAAGGTCATGATAAACTGTTTGATGTTCTGTACAATCTGATGTTCCACTTCGCGCTCGTCCACATCTATGGCTTCTCTTTCCCCAATTTGTTCCACATTGATAAAGTCCAACAGATAAGAGTCCTTGAACATCATCACTGCCTTGCGGGCCAGCGTCGCGTCAGGAATGTTCTGTGAGAAATTGCTTGGCATGGTGTCTTGATGTCCGTAGGCATCCTCTTTGATAAGTTTTTCCAATAATCTGGACGGGAGGCGCTCTTCTGCTGTACGGTGAATATAATAGTATCTGGCAGACATATTGTCTGTTCCCTCAATAATTCTTATATGATGGGTAAACGGAACTCTGAAGAAATCATCAACGGGAAAGTCTTTTGTATCGGGAATGCGTAGTGACTGGTATATGTCTATTCTGTTGTCGGGATTATCGACAACCGCGATTGTCGAATTTGGATTATGTGTATTATCTTCGTTTTGTAATTCGACAATCATGATTGTCGAATTGACTAATTCGTCAGTCGTGACTGAAGAATCAGAATCTAATATTAGCCAGTTCTCATAGAACTTGCGCATATTCTTCAAGCTGTTTGCTGAATACCCTCTTAGTCCTGGCAGTTCTTTGTGCAGTATCTGGCTGATAGCCTCCAAAGCCCCTGTTCCCCATTTTCCTTTACGAGTGTTCAGTGAGATATACTTGCCGATGCCAAAATAGACGGCCAGTTGAATGCGATTCACGCCCTTTGCTGCTTCGTATTGTCCCTGAAGGATGGCTTGCTTGATAGTTTCCGCCGCAGGTTTGTATGTTATGATGTAGGTTTGTTCCATGTTATAATAACGTTTCTGTTAATGCTTTGTTGCTTGACATTATAAATCGCTTGACTGTATGTAGACAGAAGTGCTGAAACAAATGGGGGCTTAATCATTTGAGTTTTATTTCACCGAGGCGATCTACTGATAAGGGGATACAGATTGTTTTAATCATCTCTCCACTCCATGCTCTTTCGGATTTGTTATTGCTTCCTAATTCTGTGGTCTGTAATATCGGATTGGAAATGCTATATGGAGTAAAGAAACCTTGATAACTACTTCCACTGACGAACTTATAAATTCTATCCGGATGAGTAGTATCTATGTTTACATCATCAGGCATAGGAACATATACTAAATCTCCTGGTGATAAGTAGAAAAGAAGATTGTCTCCCTTTTCATTTCTTTCAGGAACAGGAGATAAACGTTGCTTAAGTCGCTCTATAACGATATTTAGTGGAATAGTGCTAAAAGAACGCACACCATCTTCATTCCTATATACGGCAAAAAATAAGTTTGTTCCTTTTGCGGCCTCAACATATTTTGAAGTCTTGTTTCCTGTAGTACCAATGTAGAATTTTTGGCCCAATGTCTCTGTTATTCTAACTTTGTATATAGGCTTGTGCTGTTTTCCGTTATTAAAACGTTCGATGTTCTCATTCAGTTTCTCCAATCCTTCTGCAGAGAATGCATATTCTATCTCGTCAAGATTTTCATTCAGATAGTTTAGAAGAATCTTTTGAATGCCGGTATCCGTAATCTGTGATATGACTTTTTCAATATCCAGTTTCTTTGTCTTCCCACTGAATATGCTGACGAGGTCATTGCAGAATCGAGTGGCAACCATAGCCTCTTTTTCGTCAGTGAAATAGAATACTTCAATCTTGTTGAAATCGTACCCTTTCCATTCGTAGCCATAGTCTTTAAAGTACACAAGCAGTTGCTTGTCACTATAGTGATTGGCCCGAAGCTCTTTAATCTTTCGCTTGAGCCGTTTGTCAACAATGCGATTGACATCCTTAAGAGCATCCTTTAGCTTAATTGTGGTCTTTCGCTGTAGATTAACGTGTCCAAACACAGTGTCTTTGTGCAATGACTTACGTATGGCGAAATGGTCTGAACTATGCTGGGATGTAAGTATCTTTTGGCCGTCCTCGTATTTTGAATATAAGTTAGTCGCTTGATTCAATACACGTAGATTCTGTTTGAAGCTTACTACTATTTGTTGAAGTGAAGTATATACATCGTTTTTGAAAGAAGCCCAAGGCATAATGAACTCTTTATAGATGTTACGCTTCTTTCCATTGATAATTATTTCTTCACATCTTCGCAATTTGTGTGATAGTGCATGTTTCATCTCTTGGTGCTCAGGAAGGGCAGACTCATTGTTGAGGAGGTTGACATGTTCTCGTGTTGTACAGGCAATGACTATGGCATCCATCGCATGATGACGATGGTCTATTCGTTTGATATTGAATCCCTTTGCAAGCTCAAGAGGCATGGCTGGGATTTCTTGACCATGAGTGTTGAGTGTCGTGAAGCAGGTTTTTCCCGTTAGTTGATTGATACGTTGGAAGCGAGGAAGGACAATGTAGTTCCAAACCTCACCAAGTCCCCAGTCGCGTTTCAGTCTTGTCGTGACAGAACCATTGCATGTAATCACATTCTTAGAAATGGCCTCACGTTCAAGATTTCCATTTTCATCAATCTCTCTGACAATATTTGAAAGAAGCCCTTTGATGACTTTGCTGATGTAGCGGCTGTCATTCATTTGTCGTTGAATAAATTCTGCCGGAATTTCGTCCATCAGAAGTCTCCTGCGTTTGGGAGCAGACTTTAAGTTTCCATAGGTGTCTTTTACGAAACGCTCATAGTCGTTAACTTCAAATATTCGAACCATCCGCCCTGATGCCAGTTGAAGAGTTTGCCCATGGTGCTTTTTGATGAACTCATAGCCGAGATCATTATCTTTAAGTTTATTAACCTCAGACTCGCAAATGACCTTATTAGAGAAAGAATCATCGAAATAGCGAGACTGAGGGATTATGTGCTCTATCTCGTAATCTGGTGTGAACAGACGTGATAATGGTATTGGCTGACCTGTATAGGGCGAGCAGTACTTTTGGTCGAGCCAGCATTTGTAGCGCAGTACCTGACTTCTTGAAGGTTGCTTGGTAGGATTAGAAAGAATCTGAATGATATCTCTGATTTCTTCATCAGGTTCGTTATGAGCCAACACATCTTCCTCATATATCCGCAAAAGATCTTGTTGGCTTGGAGAATAAGGTCGGACGTCTTGGATGCCGAACTCCGGATTTGTCAATTCTGCTAGTAATGTCTTGATGCGAATATTGGTATTCTCGTTTTCAAGAACGCGTTGGGTTAGCATACGACGTTTCTCGCTGGGGTTTTTCAAATCACGCCCCATCTCGACATGAATCTCATCTATGTTGCCATAGCGTATCCATATATCTCGAACAACTCGCAAAGTCTCAAGTATAACACATTCTACGATGGGATTACGTAGTGAATGTTGTTTGAAATTATTGAGATAGATATTGATGTCATTCGGATCTTTCCATTTGACGATGTCACTTGCCTCGCTATGTCGACCATATACAACATAGCAAGCAAGCCATTCGGGAAGATTCTGGTAGGCCTCAATTGTTGGTAATGATAAAATCTTTTTCTTTACATTCTCAGAGAAACCATCCAAACCTTCTCCTCTTATAAATTGTTCAATCCTTAGTCGGGTAGTTGCGGAGAGGTCCTGCTGGTTCCATATCATACCTGTACGCATGAGTGGTAATAGTTTCTTGATGGCCTTTTCAGAGTAGGATCCGTATCCTTCATCTGGAAGCTTGACACTTTTAAGTTTCTCTATGCTCGTTTCTGAGATACCTTCAGATAGTAACCTATTATAAAGCCTGCTTCCTGAAAGAGATTTGTCAATTTCCTCTTTGGATTTGGTGGAATACAATAGATGCCAAATCGTCTGTTCTAACTCACGAGATAGTTTCTCACCATCCTGCATCTTGCTTAATAATGCATGGCGGGTGGCATTCATTGGGTACTTCTTGTCAACAACGAAATTCCATCGATATTTGTCGTGTTCTTTCTTTTTGATGCCCAAATGAATGAGCAACTCTCCTTGCTCAATGCTTCCTTTATCGTTGAGCCAGATAAATAATTGGGCAAGGCTGTTGGCGTTTGGAATATATTCTTTGGTAACATCTACATCGGATTGAATGTGGCCATTAACTTCTTTTGTATTGGCTATAATTCGCAAATCGCCAAGGAATTTCCAAATACGGTATTCTTGGAAATATGGATTAGATTTGGCAATGCATTTAAGTGGGTATGTGCATATCTCACCCGTTTCTTTGTTAACCCCTTGGTGGTATTCGTACGGACAATCATCTATCAAAGATTTTTTGCTTTTAAGCGGGCGCTGGTAGAATATGACATCTTCTAAAATAAGATAGGTGAAGTCGTTACGGCTAATATTGTTACGATGGGATTCATTGTTGCGGTATAAATCATTGATACATTTTTCGTAAAGCGTGTGGTCTTTTAATTCTGGGTGGAACTCGGATTGCTTTTTTAGAATCAACTCTAACTCTTCTTTGTAAAAACGTCTTTCAATAGTCCTTACTAAACCGCCACGAATTTTATCAGAGGGATTTGCTAAGAGCGCTTCATAAATGTATTGTCCTACTGTCAAAGAAGACTCTTTTAGGTCCTGCTCAGTCTTAATCTTTAACAAAACCCAGTCGTCTTCGCTAGGAGATTTTACACTATAATCTATTGAACCGTCTTTCTTGAGTTTGGGACTGCCATCCTCAGACAGTTTTGTAGTAACAATTAGATTGCGTTTTTTACCAATCCAGTCTAATGGATATTTGCTCTTGCGGCGATAGATAATATCGCTGTTCTCAAATTTTATCTCATACCATGTGTCTTTTCCATTCGAAGTGTTGTCTGCGGTGACACTACTGACCGTAAGGCACAAATATTCTTCTCTTTTGTTGTCTGTGCTTTCAAGAATCTCATCTCGTAATTGGTTATATCCTCGTTTTTGGTTGAAGTTGAGGATAATCCAGGCAAGTTCTTCCTTGTCGATAGGTTGGGTCAACGCTTTCTTCCGAAGAAAATAAAGCGTCCAGTCGTATGGTATTTTTTTTCCGTCAGAAACGAGATCTGGGTCATGCTGCTTGAAATCTTCGAGCATCTCTAGGAATGATGAATGGAAAAGGAATTCGTACTTATTGCCATTATTTTTTTTCCATGCAATCTTAGGCTCTTCGCCATCAATAAATGTGCCATAATGCTTAGCATCATTCTCCAAGTCCCATCCGATTTTATTTGCATAATGAGAGGGAAGAAAACCTAAGGCTTGTAATATGCGATGCAGACGCTCTCTTCTTAACAGAAAGCGTTCTCTCATCCTGCGCGCACTACGTTTCGATGTGCGGTCAGCGGTTTGGGATTTTGTGTTGCCACTGGCGAAATCTCCTAGAGTCGCGGCATCCATTGGGATAATTCTGCTACCAGATTTTATGATTCGACCATCATTGTCGTCTTTTTCAACAATAGCCCAACCTATACTATTTGTGCCTAAATCCAAGCCAAGAATCTTCTTCATAATTAGAGTGTTTTTAGTTATTCTGCCACAAAAGTACAAAAATCTTTTGAAACATTTGGCCGTTTCGTGGAAAAACTTTATCTTTGCAGCACTAATTTTTAGCAAATCACAATAAGGATTATTCCGTTGTGAAAACATTAGGTCCCAGTCCATCGTCCTCAACGGTGGACTTTTTTGGAGATGATAATAGTTACTATCCATGAAGTGAACCCTAGGCAATCTGTTGTGGTTTGATGTAGAAAAGAGATGTCTAATGAAAATGGCGAGGCCGTTTATGATTTCAGCTGTCTTACAACGGCCATTCCGCCCTGTTGGGTTAGGTGGTTAGGTGTTTTTGTGAATAAACCTTCTGAAGAGCATCGAGACACGCCACATTAACAAACTCATGGCTGCAAGGAGAAAGGCTTCGAAGAACTACTCCCTGTCTACAACGTGTCGCCTACCGATATTCAGGAGTACATAAGAGAGAAGCTACTGGAAATAAAAGAATGATGCCTTAAGGAAAGCCAAAAGTAAACACCGCCCTTTGCCAAGCGCCTTAGAGCCAAGATGGGTATCAATGTCGACCTCATCCTCGACTACGCATAAGTAAGTTTATTAAAGGGTGATTCTTCTCGTATTCCTCAATATCTGAAAAAATCTTCTGAAGCACCTGTGTACAAAGGTGTTTCAGAAGATTCAGTTAGGTGTTTCCATTATTTGAAAATCAGCTGGGCAAAGTTGTAGAGACCGTACTTCCAGACGACGAAGTTATGACCTTGGCCAGGATAGTTGATGAGTGTGCAGGGAATGCCCTTCTCGTCGCAGAAGGCCTTGAGCTGCGTACTGTTGCCAATTAGGCCGTCGTCTCCGCCGCATACCATCCACAGGAGCTTGTTCTCTTTCTTCACCTTCTCCACATCAGGAATGAGCTGTGCGGCACGCATGGTGTTGGGCGCTGAAGAGAAGCCACCAACGTAAGCAAACACGTCCATGTGACCCAGACCGAAATTGAGTGACTGACCGCCGCCCATCGACAGACCTGCAATGGCACGGTGATCCCTGTCGGTATAGACGCTGAAGTTCTTCTCGATATAAGGAATGAGGCTGCCGATGAGGTCCTTGTCGAACTCGCCGAATGCTGCGAATGAGCCAAAGCCGCCCTGACGTGAGTCATCCTTCTGTGCGCGGCCGTTTGGCATCACGACAATCATGTCGGCCACCTTTCCGTCGGCATAGAGGTTGTCCATGATGATGTCTGGCTTACCACCGTTCTTGTACCATTCGTTCTCGTCGCCTCCGATGCCGTGCAGCAGGTAGAGCACGCTGTACTTCTTCTTGGTGTCGTACTTGGGGGGTAGATAGACATTGGCCTTACGGATGGTGCCTACTGACTCCGACTGGTACTCAATGAGTTTCACGGTGCCTTTGGCAATTCCCTCGCGCTCTTGGTCGAAACCCTGGGGGGCTGCCTTGTACTCATCGAACTTCACGTCGATGTTCTGCTGACCGCCAAACATTCCTCTTGGGATGTTCGGCTCTTGTGCATTGGCTGTCATCATCGAGACGGAAAGCAATGCTGCTAAATAAACTTTCTTCATCTGTGTTATTGATTTATTTGTTGATAATAATTGGTATAACTATAGACGAAGTTTTGTCCCTATGGTTTAATGGCAGTAACCGACAAGATATGTTGGAATTTTAAAGAAAAGCGAGTTTTTCTTGGTTCTTCGCTCAACTTTTCGTAACTTTGCCACATCATGGAACAGAAAGTATTTGCAAAAATCATAGCTCAGCGCCTCGGGATTGCTGAAAACAATGTCGCCGGCACGCTGGCGCTACTCGAAGAAGGGTGTACCATTCCGTTTATCGCTCGCTATCGAAAGGAGCGGACGGGCGGACTGGACGAAGTGAAGATTGCTGCCATCAGCGACCAGTTTGACAAGCTGAAGGAGATGGCCAAGCGTAAGGAAACCATCGTGAAGACCATCACAGAACTGGAGAAGATGACACCCGAGCTGCAACAGCGCATAGACCAGTGCTGGGAGGCGACGGAGCTGGAGGACATCTATCTGCCTTACCGTCCGAAGCGTCGCACACGTGCCCAGGTGGCTCGCGAACAGGGCTTGGAGCCGTTGGCAAAGATTCTGCTTCAGCAGCGCGAACGCGACCCGGAGGCCGCTGCAGCCCGCTTTGTCGTGGGCGAAGTTTCCGACGTTGCCGCAGCCATCAAGGGTGCGCAGGACATCATCGCTGAGCAGGTGAGTGAGGACGAACGCTCACGTCAGCAGGTGCGTGGCGCCTTCCGTCGGCAGGCTGTAATTACCTCGAAGGTGGTGAAGGCGAAGGCCGACAGCGACGAGGCGCAGAAGTACCGCGACTACTTCGACTGGCACGAGCCGCTGAAGCGTTGTTCCAGTCACCGGTTGCTGGCTATGCGGCGTGGTGAGGCCGAGGGCGTGTTGCGCGTTACGATAACACCCGACGACGAGGAGTGCGTGGAGCGCTTGCAGCGTCATTACGTCTATGGTAACACGCCTTGCGGACGACTTGTGGAAGAGGCTGTGGAGGATGGATACAAGCGACTGCTGAAACCTTCGATAGAAACGGAGTTTGGCAACCTGAGCAAGGAGCAGGCCGACGATGAGGCCATCCGCGTCTTCGCTGAGAACCTGCGTCAGTTGCTGCTCTCGGCACCATTGGGACAGAAGCGCGTGATGGGTATCGACCCGGGCTTCCGAACGGGTTGTAAGGTGGTGTGTCTCGACGCTCAAGGCAACTTGCTGCACCACGAGGCCATCTTTCCTCATCCGCCGGTGAACCACCGCATGCAGGCCACCGTCCACGTGCAGCAGATGATTGAGCAGTATCATATTGAGGCAATAGCCATCGGCAATGGTACGGCCAGCCGTGAGACGCGTGCATTTGTAGAGGATACGCTCAAAACGCTCTCATCTCCAGCTGGAGAGGGGCTGGGGGTGAGGCTCTTCGTGGTCTCCGAGGACGGCGCCTCCGTCTATTCCGCCTCGAAGGTGGCGCGCGACGAGTTCCCCGACGAGGACGTCACCGTGCGCGGTGCTGTGTCGATAGGCCGTCGATTGATGGACCCGTTGGCAGAGCTGGTGAAGATAGACCCGAAGAGCATCGGGGTGGGGCAGTATCAGCACGATGTGGACCAGACGAAACTGAAGCAGCAGCTGGACCAGACGGTGATGAGCTGTGTGAACAGCGTCGGCGTGAACCTGAACACTGCCTCGCAGCACCTCTTGCAGTACGTCAGCGGACTGGGCCCCGCGCTGGCCAAGAACATTGTGGACTATCGTCGTGAGAACGGCGCCTTCACCTCGCGTGCCCAGCTGAAGAAGGTGCCCCGTCTCGGCCCTGCCGCCTTCGAGCAGTGTGCCGGTTTCCTGCGTATCCCTGGTGCCAGGAATCCGCTTGATAACAGTGCCGTCCATCCTGAGCGTTACGCGGTGGTGGAGCAGATGGCGAAGGACCAGGGCTGCAGTATCGTAGACCTTATTAATAATAAGGAGAAGCGACAGGCCATCAAGCCCGAGAACTATGTCACAAAAGATGTGGGACTGCCCACGCTGACCGACATCCTGAAGGAGTTGGAAAAGCCTGGTCGCGATCCGCGTGAACAGATTGAGGAGTTCCGCTTTGCCGAGGGCATCGAGTCGGTGGACGACTTGGTGGAGGGCATGGAACTGCCGGGCATCGTGACCAACATCACTGCCTTTGGCGCCTTTGTCGACATCGGCGTCCATCAGGACGGACTGGTACACATCTCACAACTGGCGAATAAATACGTGAAAGACCCGAACACCGTTGTCAAGCTGCATCAGCATGTTCGTGTCCGAGTCTTGGAGGTTGACCAGCGCCGCCACCGCATATCGCTGACGATGAAAGGCGTGGAGCAATCATAAGAATTACACAGCAGCGCTCGGCATCCCGAAGGGTGACGCTACCATCGGGACGCAAGAGTCCCTACTGTGTTCTGACGATGAGAGTGGTGAGTAGTGATAGGTGAATAGTGACTATTCCATTGGGAAGAGACCGTAGAGTTTGGCGTCAATCATGTCGGTGACCTGCTTCAGGGCCTCGGGGTTCTCGCCGAACTTACAGTTGTCGCCATCGATGATGATGAGCGGTCCTTCGTACGACTTGATCCACTCCTCGTAGCGCTTCTCCAGACCCTGCAGGTAGTCCAGTCGCATGGTCTGCTCATACTCGCGTCCGCGCTTCTGTATCTGTGCCACGAGCGTGGGGATGCTGGAGCGGATGTAAATCATGAGGTCGGGCAACTTGACCAGAGACATCATCAGGTCGAAGAGGTCGCTGTAGTTCTCGAAGTCGCGATCGGACATCATGCCCTGTCCGTGAAGGTTGGGGGCGAAGATGCGGGCGTCCTCAAAGATGGTGCGGTCTTGGATGATGGTCTCCTGCGCCTTCGATATTTCGACCACCTCCTTGAAACGTTTACTGAGGAAGTAGACCTGCAGGTTGAATGACCAGCGGGGCATGTCGGCGTAGAAGTCCTCCAGATAGGGGTTGTTGTCGACGGGTTCGTAACGTGGCGTCCAGCCGTAACGGTGGGCCAGGAGGCGGGTGAGTGTGGTCTTGCCACTGCCAATGTTTCCTGCTACTGCGATGTGCATATTTTTTTAGGGGTTAGAGGGAGTTAAAGGAGTTAGAAGGAGTAAAATAAGGGTTATGTTTCCTCCGAGAACAGTCCGAAGAGGGTGCTGTCGATGCGGTCGACAATCTGGGCAAAGTCCTGTGGCTTGTGCTCGAAGTCGAGTGGATCCTTGTCGATGATCATCACGCGGCCTTTGTAGTGCTCGGTAATGAATTGCTCGTATCGGCGGTTCAGGTTCTCGAGATACTCCAACTGTATGGTCTGCTCGTAGCCGCGTCCGCGCTTCTGGATGTTACCTACGAGGTGGGGCACCGAGGCGCGCAGGTATATCAGAAGGTCGGGCAGACGCACCAACTCGAGCATCTGAGTGAAGAGTTCCATATAGGTGTCGTAGTCGCGCTGGGTGAGGTTGCCCATTTCGCGGTTGTTCTGCATGAAGACGTAGACACCCTCGAAGATGGTACGGTCCTGGATGATGGTGTGGTCGGCCTGTTGTATGGCAATGAGGTCGCGGAAGCGTTCCTTCAGGAAGTAGACCTCAAGGTTGAATGACCACCGCTGTATGTCGCGGTAGTAATCTTCGAGATAGGGGTTGTTGTCGACCGACTCGAAGCGTGCCTCCCACTTGTAGTGGCGGGAGAGCATGCGTGTGAGCGTCGATTTTCCGCTGCCAATGTTTCCTGCTACTGCGATGTACATGGTTTTATGGGGCTAATAGGGCTCATGGGACTTATAGGTGTGAGAATTTGGCGATAGTGTCGACAAGGGCTGCGGGATTGCCCATGTCGAATCGCTGGCTGTTCAGTCGGACACCCATCATGCCGATGCGCGAGCGGACAGCTTCGAGAGCCGATGTCAGTTCAATCTCATGGGTACTGTTTTCCTCGTCGGCACGCTTGATGTCGGCTTCCAGCTGCAGGAAAACATCGGGCGTCAGAATGTACTGACCGAAGACCGAGCAGTACTCCTTCTCGCCCTTCTGGTTGCGCACGCCCAGAAACTCCTCGGCGTAGGCTGGCGTGGGTTTCTCGCAGAGTGTTGACACGTTGAGTATGCGCTCGTCCTTGTCTTCCCAGACGCCTGTCATGATGCCAAAGTGGCTGACGGCATTATTCTCGACGGGGTAGAGGCCAACGATGAGACGGTTGTAGCGTTCGTACTGCTCGATGAGCTGCAGGGCGCAGGGCTTGTTGGTGAGTGAGCGGTAGAGCGTGTCGCCCAGCATCAGCAGCACGGGTTCGTTGCGGGCAAACTGGGCTGCCTGGTAGACGGCGTGGCCGAAGCCGCGCTTCTCCTTCTGGTAGACATAGCGCAGACGCTTGCCAATGTCGAGGATGCGGTTCTCGTACTCCTGGCTCTCTTTGTTCAACTTGTTCAGGTGTTCCGTTGCCAGCGGCCGCTCGAAGAAGTTTGCATACTGCTGGCGCTCCTCCTCGTTGCCCAGCACGAGGCAAATCTCCTCGATGCCGCTCTGCACGAGTTCCTCGAGCAGTATAAGGATGACGGGGCGTACCATGCCGTCGGGACAGGGAATCGGAAAGAAATCCTTCTTCAGTCCGCGGGTAGCGGGGTAGAGACGCGTGCCGAAGCCTGCCACAGGGATGATGGCCCGGCGTACGGTGTGGACGGGCTTGATGGTTAGTGTGTAGGCCTTTAGCCCCTGCTGGTTCAGATAGTCGGCCAGCTGCTGTTGGGCTTCGGCCGAGCGTGCTAGAAACTGTACGGAGCCGTCGCCATGAGAGCCAACGCCCTTGCCACCGTAGACCAATGGCTGTATCTGCGGATCGGCGAGAACGGCATGTAGCTTCGGGGCGGTCAGCTCCTGCGGACACATCGGAGCCACGTGGCTGTCGAACAAAGCCTCGGCCTCGGTCATCAGGGTGCCGAGCTTCTCCACTTCGCCATTGGCCATATACTTGATGGCACGGTCGACAATGTCGCGGTTCATCTCGCCCAAGGCCAGTTGCTCGCGTTCCTCCAACTCGTTTGAGGCAAAGGGGTAGCCGCGGTTCAGGTCGCGCAGGATGCGTACCGTGTCCTTCTCGGCACAGAGGTCGGCGAAGACCCAGTACAGCGTCTTCTTCACGTTGAGCGCCTGTACTTCAACCTCGTCGCCGTCGAAGGTCATCAGGTTGGGCTTTACGCCGAAGGCGCAGGCCTGGTCCAGACGTCCGCAACGGCTGCTGGTGCGCAATTCACCGACGTAGGCGATGTTCATCTCGCCCAGCGTGTTGAGGTTCAAGTTATATAAAAGATTGAACGCGCGCGCAACGAGGACGCAGATGGCTGCCGATGAGCTCAGTCCGCTCTTTATGGGGAGCGTCATCGATGTGATCTTGATGCGCACACCGCCCACCTTGTACCACTCCAGCATGTAGCTGGCTACTCCGGCGCAGTAGCAGAAGAACGAGCCCGCCTTTGCTATACGCTTCAGCTCCTGCTCGTCCATGCGGCAGGCAAAGTCCTGCCAGTGGTCGTCAATCTCGGGGGCTGTGCTCTGTACTTCGAAGAGGCTCGACTTCTCAACTTCGGCATATATTCCTTGTTCTATACCCGTGACGATGGCGGCACCGGGAGCGATGTCTGCGTTCATCGTACGGTAGTGGCCGGCCCAGTCGGTGTGTTCACCGAACAGACAAAGGCGGCCTGGGACGAAAAGCTTAATCATAGACTGTTCACTGGTAATGTTTTCTCGTAATTTAACGCCAAAGGTACGAAAAAAAGAGCAAAGTACGAAGCAATAAGCAAAAAAAATCGCGTTTTCTTTGGCGTTTTTGTTTTTTTTACCTACTTTTGCACCGACAACAATAATTAATAACCCTTTAAAACCCCAGTTTACTGCCTATCGGAACAGCTTTTACTTCATAAAAAAAGACTGAAAAGATGAAGCAATTTGAAGGAATGACCGACGAAACGTTGGCATTGCTGTACGTAGGAGGAAACAACCGGGCTTTTGATGAACTGTTGTCAAGGACCCAGACCAAGTTGTTTACATATATCATGTTCGTCGTGCGCGATCATGACTTGGCTGACGACATCTTCCAGGAGACGTTTGTCAAGGTCATCACGAAACTGCACGAGGGTAAGTACACCGACTCCGGCAAGTTCATGTTCTGGCTGACACGCATTGCCCATAACGTGATTATGGACTGGTATCGCCAGCAGAAGTCGGAACACATTATTGAGCCGACGGAGGACAACGACCTGTCGAACCTGCGTGGGGCATCGGTGCTTGACACCTTCCGCGAGACGGAGATGGTGAACGAGCAGGTGCTTCTCGACGTGAAGAAGATGATGAACATGCTGCCGCCGCCACAGCGCGAGGTGGTCTACATGCGCTTCTACGAGCAGATGTCGTTCAAGGAGATTGCCGAACTGACGGGCGTGAGCATCAACACGTCACTGGGACGCATGCGCTACGCCCTGATGAACCTTCGCAAGATGGCGAAGGAGAACAAGATGGAGTTGGCACTATGTGAATAAGTGGTGAACTTTCACCTCTCAGTTCTTTGCAAGCAAAGCGAGCGAGCCCGCGCGCTCACTTCTCAATTCTTTGCAAGCAAAGCGAGCAAGCTCGAGCGCTCACCTCTCAGTTATAGAAGTCTTAATTGGCGTATTGTCTCTTCAGGGGTTGGGCTCTTGAAGACGTAGCTGCCTGACACGAGCACGTCGACGCCGGCTTCAACCAGTCGCGGAGCCGTCTCTCCCTGTACGCCGCCGTCAACCTCAATGAGCACGTGGCTGTCGTGCTCGCTGATGAGCTGGCGCAGGCGCTTCACTTTCTGGATGGTGTTTTCAATGAACTTCTGTCCGCCGAATCCAGGATTTACACTCATGAGAAGCACCATATCCACATCGCCGATGACATCCTCAAGCAACGACACGGGCGTCGAGGGATTCAGCGTCACACCGGCCTTCATGCCGGCATCGTGAATCTCCTGGATGGTGCGGTGCAGGTGGGTGCAGGCTTCCAGATGGACGTTCATCATCATGGCGCCGAGTTTGGCCGTCTGACGGATGTACTGCTCGGGGTGGACAATCATGTAATGCACGTCGAGCGGTTTCTTACAGAGCGAGGCGACGGCTTCGAGAACGGGGAAGCCGAAGGAGATGTTGGGTACGAAGACACCGTCCATCACATCAAGGTGGAGCCAGTCGGCCTCACTGCGGTTAATCATGTTGATGTCGCGGTCAAGATGCAGGAAGTCGGCTGCGAGCAAGGAGGGAGATACCAGGGTCATTTCTTCTTTTTCTTTTTCTTCGTTATGACGTTATTACGTTATGACGAAATCACTTTTGTTAGTTCAAGCAATAAGCTATACCGTTTTTCACGCGGTAAGTATAAGCCAGTTGTCTGATTTGTCGGAGCGTCTTCTCGCTCGGTGTCGTTTCTTCGCGGGTAAATATCTGCATAGGCTGTTACATTTGTTTGTTTATTAATGAAACGCAGCCAAAGGCAGTTTATTATGTTACCGCACGAAATATTTTTCAATATCTTTCATTCCGTTGATGAACGACGTGGCGTTCATCCGTTTCTTACCAGCCAGTTGCAGCTCATCAATCTGCAGGAGTGAGTTCTCGCAACTGATGTACAGGTGGTGCTTGTCGGCGGTGATGCGGCCGGGCTCTGAGGCGGTCTGTGTCGTTTTCGTTGTCTTGTAGAGCTTGAGCACCGTCTCTTTGCCATCGGGACCGACGAGTGTTGTCCAGGCGCCAGGATAGGGCGAAAGTCCGCGCACAAAGTCGTAGACATGCTTTGCTGTCTGCTGCCAGTTGACCTCGCAGGTCTCCTTGAATATCTTGGGGGCTGGTTTCAATATCGGGAGTACAGTGGTATGGGGGGACGGGGGGACGAGATTACTGTTCTCCCGAAATTCCTCTTGGGGTATTGACTCCGGATAGCCGTTGGCTTCCACAATCTTCTCCAGTGTCTCCAGACAGATGGTAGCGCCAAGATGCATCAGACCGTCGTAGACGTACTCTACGTCGGCATCGTCGGGAATGGGGAAATGCTTTTGGAGGATGATGCGGCCTGTGTCGATGTCGTGGTCAAGGAAGAACGTTGTCACGCCGGTCTCTGTCTCGCCGTTGATGACGGCCCAGTTGATGGGCGCGGCGCCACGATATTGCGGCAGCAGGGCAGCGTGGACATTGAAGGTACCGTACTGGGGCATTGCCCATACCACCTCCGGCAGCATGCGGAAGGCAACGACAACCTGAAGGTTGGCCTCGTACGAACGCAGCTGTTCCACGAACACTGGGTCTTTCATCTTCTCCGGCTGTAGCACGGGCAGGCCCTTCTCCAGTGCATACTGTTTGACGGCCGACGGCTGAAGCACTGAGCCGTGACGCCCTACAGGCTTGTCGGGCTGTGTCACTATCGCCACCACGTTATAGCCGTTCTCCACCAGTGCCTGCAGTGTCTCCACCGCAAACTCCGGCGTTCCCATAAATACTATCCGTAAATCCTCTTTTTTCATATCTCTATTCTCCTTTCTCGTTCATGGCGAAGCCCGGGTTAGTCTTCACTGATGTCGTGAACCATTTTTCTATATAAGGTATAGAGCCGCTGGCGCGAGATGTAGCCTCGCAGGTGGCCGTCGGCATTGAGTACAGGGAGCCAGTCGGCACGTGTCGCCTCGAAGGTGCGCATGACGCTGGTCATGGGGGCTGAGTCGCGCAATGTGGCGGCAGGCTCCTGCATCAGCTGGCTGGCCTTGAAGTGATGATACAGTTCGATGCGGAACATCACCTTGCGGATGCTCATGATGTCGATTTCGCCCAGCAGTGCGCCAGAAGCGTCGATGACGGGCAGCATGGTCGAGCGGCTGCGACTGATCTTGTTGACAATCTGTCCCAACTCCATATCGGGGTTCACGGCCATGTAGTCGCGCTCAATCACGGAATCGAGGCTCATCAGCGTCAGTGCCGCGTGGTCGGTGTGGTGCGTCAGCAGCTTGCCTTCTTTGGCCAGTCGGGCGCCATAGATGCTGTGGGGCTCGAAGATGATGATGGTCAGGTAGCTCGACACGGAGACAATCATCAGCGGTAGCAGCAGACTGTAGCCGCCGGTCAGCTCGGCAATCAGGAAGATGCCCGTCAGCGGGGCGTGCATGACGCCCGACATGACACCCGCCATGCCCATCAGCGCAAAGTTCTTCTCGGGCACGTAGACCCCCACCTGGTAGATGTTCCAGAGACGCGAGAAGAGGAAGCCGGAGAAGCAGCCCACGAAAAGGCTCGGCGCGAACGTACCGCCGCAGCCGCCTCCGCCGTTGGTGGCGCTGGTGGCAAAGACCTTCGTCAGTAGTACCAGCACGACGTAGACAATGAGCATCGACTGGTGGCCGGCGAAGAGCGAGTTGTTCAGAATCTCGGCCCAGTCGGCCTCCGTCTTACCATTCAGAAGCAGGTTGATGCTGTGATAACCCTCGCCGAAGAGCGACGGGAACAGGAATATCAGCAGACTCAGCATGGAGCCGCCGATGGCCAGCTTGACGTAGGGCTTGTCCTTGAAGCGGGCGAAGATGCCCTCGGCGAAGCTCATGGTGCGGATGAAATAGAGACTCATGAGTCCGCAGAAGATGCCCAGGAGCAGGCAGGCTGGAATGCGCTGCACGTTCCACTCGTTGTCCAGATGGAACGTGAACAGGGCTGCGTCACCGCTCAGTATGTAGGTGAAGCACGTGGCCGTCACGCAGCTCACGAGGATGGGCAGCAGCGACGACATCGTCATGTCTATCAGCAGCACCTCCAGCGTGAACACGAGTCCGGCGATGGGCGCCTTGAAGATGCCGGCGATGGCACCGGCAGCACCGCAGCCCACGAGGGTCATCAGCGTCTTGCGGTCCATGCGGAACAACTGCCCGAGGTTCGAGCCAATGGCCGAGCCGGTCAGCACGATAGGCGCCTCGGCACCCACTGAGCCGCCGAAGCCGATGGTGATGGCCGAAGCGATGACGCTCGACCACGTGTTGTGCGACTTCAGTCGCGACTTGTTCGACGAGATGGCGTAGAGGATACGTGTGATGCCGTGCGAGATGTTGTCACGCACGATGTAACGGACGAAAAGCGACGTCAGGTAGATGCCGATGACGGGATAGACCAGATAAAGCCAGTTGACAGAGTCGTTGGTGAAACGCCCTGTAAGCATGGCCACGATGACGTTGATCATGCTATGAAGCACGAACGCGGCCACCGCCGACAATAGACCGACGAGGAACGCCAGTATGAGCAGGAACATCTTGTCGCTCACATGCTCCTTGCGCCAGTCGTGCAGCTTTTTGAGCCACTCGGGTCTCTTGTCGCTTGTCGTCTCCATCAACAAATTACTAATTACTCATTACTAATTACTCATTCCTCATTTCCGGATAATCTCCACCTCGCCGTTCTGGCGCAGACGGATGATGCTGCTGGGCTGGTGGGGCTGGTGCTCCTGTCGGCGGCTCCAGCAGACGTAGTCAACCTTCTCGATGATCTGCGGGTCGATGTCGCGATAGTTCTGTGCCGCGGGCTCGCCGCTGATGTTGGCCGACGTCGAGACGATGGCCTTCTGGAAACGGTAGCAGAGCTCCTTGGAAAAAGACTCCTGCGTGATGCGCAGGGCGATGGACCCGTCCTCGGCAATGAGGTTAGGTGCGAGGTTCACGGCACCGTCGAGGATAAGGGTGGTGGGGCGCGCTTGGCTGTTTCCGGCGCCAGGATCGCCGGACGCACTCTTCATGCTGTCGATGAGCTGCCAGGCGACGTCGGGCACTTGGCGGACGTAGCGCTGCAGGCGTGCGTCGCTGTCGACGAGACAGATGAGCGCTTTCGAGTCGTCGCGCTGCTTGATGTCATATACGCGCTTCACGGCCTCCGCATTGGTGGCGTCGCAGCCGATACCCCAGATGGTGTCCGTGGGGTAGAGGATGACGCCGCCTTTGCGCATCACCTCCACGGCATTTCGTATGTCTTCTTCTCGAGTCATATGTTGTCCTTTGTTGTCAAGGTTGTCGTTAATTGATCTTAGAACTCGCTGGTGAAGTGGAACTGAATGTGCTCGAAGTCCTGCTGCGCCATCGAGAGCACGTAGCCCGAGTCGGCGAGGAAGACGTCGCGCCCCTCCTTGTCCTTCGCCATATACTGGTACTTACGCTTTTTGAAGGCCTCCAGCTCTTGCTCGTTGTCGCTGCTGATCCAGCAGGCCTTGTAGAGGTGGACGGGCTCCCAGCGGCACTTGGCGCCGTACTCGTTCTCCAAACGGTACTGGATGACCTCGAACTGTAGCTGCCCGACGGTGCCGATAATCTTGCGGTTGTTGAACTGGTTGACGAAGAGCTGTGCTACGCCCTCGTCTATCAGCTGGTCGATACCCTTCTGCAGCTGCTTAGCCTTCATGGGGTCGTCGTTCTCAATGTACTTGAAGAGCTCGGGCGAGAACGAAGGCAGTCCGCGGAAGTGCAGCTGCTCGCCCTCGGTGATGGTGTCGCCAATCTTGAAGATGCCGCCGGTGTCTGGCAGACCGACGATGTCGCCGGGCCATGCCTCGTCGATGGTCGACTTGCGCTGGGCCATGAATTGCGTGGGGCTTGTGAAGCGCATCGTCTTGCCCTGACGCACATGCAGATAGGGTACGTTGCGCTGGAACTTACCGCTGCACACCTTGCAGAAGGCGATGCACGAGCGGTGGTTGGGGTCGATGTTGGCGGTAATCTTGAAGATGAAACCAGTGAACTTCTGCTCTTCGGGATCCACCTCGCGCTCCTCGGCCTTTGTGGGACGGGGGCTGGGGGCTATCTCGACGAAGCAGTTCAGCAGCTCCTGCACGCCGAAGTTGTTCAGTGCCGAACCGAAGAACACGGGGGCCACCTCGGCCTGTCGGTAGGTCTCGACGTCGAAGTCGGGATAGACACCGTCAATCAGCTCGAGATCGTCGCGCAGCTTTTGGGCGTCGGTCTCCCCAATGCGTTGGTCGAGCTCGACAGAATCGAGCTCGACACTGACCTTTTCGGTCACGCGCTGCTTGTCGGGCGTGAAGAGGTCGAGCTTCTGCTCGTAGATGTTGTAGACGCCCTTGAACTTGGCGCCCTGATTGATGGGCCAGGAGAGTGGACGCACCTTGATCTCCAGTTTCTGTTCCAGCTCGTCGAGCAGGTCGAAGGGGTCGCGGCCTTCACGGTCCATCTTGTTGATGAAGATGATGACGGGCGTCTTGCGCATGCGGCAGACGGTCATCAGCTTGCGCGTCTGCGTCTCCACGCCCTTGGCGCCGTCCACCACGATGATGGCACTGTCGACGGCTGTCAGCGTACGAAACGTGTCCTCGGCGAAGTCCTGGTGACCAGGGGTGTCGAGGATGTTGACTTTATAGAAGCCCCCTTCATTCCCCCCTTGGGGGGATGATCCAGCTCCATCTTTCTCCCCCCCAAGGGGGGGGCTATAGTCGAATTCCATCACCGACGTGCTGACCGAGATGCCGCGTTGCTTCTCAATGTCCATCCAGTCGGAGGTGGCAGTCTTCTTGATTTTGTTGTTCTTCACAGCGCCGGCCACCTGAATCTGTCCGCCAAACAGCAGGAATTTTTCGGTCAGTGTGGTCTTACCGGCGTCGGGGTGCGAAATAATCGCAAACGTTCTTCTTCTTTCTATCTCCTGATTCATCAATCTTTTGTTTATGCTTCAATTATCAATCTTTCAATACATTCTTTCAGTGATTCTTCCCAGTAGGGCACTTCGATGCCGTAGGTCTGCTTGATTTTCGTCTTGTCGAGCACCGAGAAGTGCGGGCGGTTGGCGGGGGTGGGGTACTCGCTGGTGTGCAGCGGACGCACCTTGCAGTCGGTGATGCCGGCTATGCGGTGGATGGCTTTCGTGAAGTCGTACCACGAGATGACACCCTCGTTTGAGAAGTGGTAGATGCCGGGCTTCACCCCCTGCTCGATGGCAGCGAAGATGGCCACCGCGAGGTCGCGGGCGTAGGTGGGCGTGCCTATCTGGTCGAAGATGACGCCCAGCTCGGTTTTCTCCTTGCCTAGACGTATCATTGTCTTCACGAAATTGTTGCCGTAGGTGGAGTAGAGCCAGGCCGTACGGATAATCATCGACTTGCTGCAGGCTGCCTGCACGCTCTGTTCGCCGGCCAGCTTCGTGCTGCCGTAGACGCTGTTCGGACAGACGGGGTCGGTCTCGACATAGGGTCGGTGGTTGGTGCCGTTGAAGACATAGTCGGTAGAGACCTGTATCATCCAGCCGCCGCGTCGTCCGATGGCCGCTGCCAGATAGCCTGGAGCCACGTTGTTCAGCAGGTCGCAGAGCTCCTGGTTCTCCTCGGCCTTATCGACGGCGGTGTAGGCGGCACAGTTGACGATGCCGTCAATCCGGTTCTCTTCGACAAAAGCCTCGACGGCCTCCTTGTCGGTGATGTCGAGCTCGGCCACGTCTGTATTATAATAGGTGTGCTGGGGATGGCTCTTCTCCAGCACTTGCATCTCGTTTCCCAGTTGGCCGTTGCAGCCTGTTATCAGAATGTTCATATTACTCAAACTTCAGTCCTTCTTCTTTGTCTTTCTTGTAGTAATCGCTCAGCATGCCGATGAACGTGGATATTTCCTTCACGGCGTGTGCCGTATTGGGCGAAATCTCCGCCTTCCGCAGGCGCAGCATCATGACGCCGTAGAGCGAGTTGAAGCATGTCTCAATCTCGTTCTCGTCCTTGTTGACACCGCGGTTGCGCAGCTCGACGATGAAGGGCAGCACCTTGTAGTAGGCCGAGTTGTAGAACGGGAACTTGGACGAGCTGAGCAGCTGTGCGTGCAGCTCAGCGAGCATCTGCATGGTCACCTTGTTTATCTGCAGGTGCCCCTTCTCGCGACAACCCTCCTGGTTCATCATGCGAATGAGGTTGCCAAACCAGTCAATCTCCTCTTCTTTCTTTTCGTCGTCGTAGTCGAAGCGGCTGACGTACTCCTGCTTGATGCGCTGCAGCGAGCAGCCGAAGGCGCGTATCGTGTCCTCTACCTGCCACATGTACAGCAGGTATTCGGCAATGTTCTTTTTCCTAAGTTCCTGTGCAATAAACATATCTGACTAATCTCTATTACCTCTCACCACTTACCACTCACCACTTAGCTCTCACCACTTTCCTCTCACCTCTTCGTTACCATCTCAGCAGATTCGTCGTTGTACCCAGCAGCATGATGACTGAGCCAATGATCACGGCAACACCAATCGCCTGGTTGATAATCTTGATGCCGTTGTTGTCGAACTTCGTGCGGATTTTGTCCACCAGCCATGTCAGCCCCCACCACCAGAGCATGGCGCCGCCCACGATGCTGGCAAAGCCCACGAGCATCTCGAACGGATGGCTGGGCAGCACGAAGGCAAACTGGGCGAACATAGCCAGAAACAGGAAGATGATGAGCGGGTTCGAGAACGTGACCAGAAAGGCCGTCCACGTGTTGTACCACAACGTGCCTTTCTGCTGCCCCGACTGGTGCATCTTCTTCGTCGGGTCGGTGCGGTAGGTATAGAAGCCGAAGCACAGCAGCATCAGGCTACCGGCTATCTGCAGGTAGAAACGGTTCTGGTCGTTGTTGATGAGATCCATGACAAACGACATGCCGAAGCCCGCGATGGCGGCATAGATGATGTCGCTGATGGCGGCCCCCAGACCTGTGGCGAAGCCAAACCATCGTCCTTTGTTCAGTGTGCGCTGCACACAGAGGATTCCCACCGGCCCCATGGGCGCCGATGCTATCATCCCAATAAGCATACCCTTGAAGATGAAGTCGAGGATGTTGATAGGCATGTGAAACATATCGACTGCAAAGGTACGAAAAAATACTGAATCAGCCAAGAGTTTCTCCGTAAAACACCGTTAACGGTTGCCGGCGACCGTCTTGCGGCGTCCCTTGATGTAGATGCCGCGACGCTGAGGCTGCCCTTTCACGCGGCGTCCGTCGATGCTATGGACGACGTCGGCCTGCCTCAGGTTGTCGGGCTTCCGTACGCCTGTTGCCTGCATGTAGTTGTCGTAGCTGAAGGCCTCCTGCATGCGGTCGCCCCAGATGTACTGCTCCAGTCCGGGGTAGTCGATGAAGGGGTTGCGGTTCTTCTGTATCTCGTAGACAGCGTTGTTGCGGTTCGTCTCCTTCTCGCTGACAGGGTCTTTGGCCGCCCATGCCATGAGCATCTCCAGCTGCCAGGCCGACAGTCCGGGATAGGTCTTGCCGTCGAGTGTCGGTCTTGACTCGTTATAATTCTTGTACCAGTCGGGCAGTTTCTCCTCATAGCAGGTCACCATATAAAAATAGGTACGTGCGAAGTCGCCCTTGTACTCGTCGTTAGGCTCGAACACCTTTCCTGTATATCCCGGCCAAGTGCAGGTTCCCAGTTTGCTGAAGCCTCCTTCCGACTTATAACTCTCGCCATTGTTCTCACCAAACGGATAGTTGCTGCGCATGCCGTTGACATAGCCGTCGGTGGGGTAGAGGTGGAACAGGTCGGTGTACATCGGCTTGTTGTCGCCGAACCAGCTCTTGGGGAACGAGTGTTCGCGGTTGTAGACGTCGCCCTCCTTCTTGTAGCTGCCGGCCTGGTCAGTGCCGAAGGTGTAGTTGGTAATGCCCGAGTACATGTCCCACACCTTGCCGTCGGGACGTGCGTCGGTCGACCGGAAGTCTGTCCATAGGTCTTTGTACGAACGTTCCGTGCGGTTGTAGATAATCTGGCTGAGTGCAGTCTTCAGTTCGGCTCCGCTCTTGCCGTTGGCGGCCTGATAGTAGGTGCCTGAGTCGTTGGGACCCTGGGCTGCCGCGTTGATGTTGAAGAGTCCTGCTGTGGCAACTGCCAACATGAACTTGATGCTTGTTCTTGGCGTTTTCATCGTTCTTCCTATTTTATTGCGCAAAGATAGGGCTTTTCTTTCAAACCTCCAAACATATTGCCAAGAAAAATCGGTTGGGGGGTGAAAAGTGGTGCGCGATGTTAAAGTAGTGTTAAAGTGGAGGCGACATCTCGGCGCGCGAGCCTTTTTTCGTATCTTTGCTTCCAAAATCAACAAAAACGTTTGTCAACATGAAGAAATTATTCATTCTTTTAGCATTTATGGGAATCGTTACAACGGGCTATGCCCAGAAGAAACTGGTGCTCTATTATTCGGAGACGGGCACTACCAAGACCGTCGCACAGGAGCTGCAGAAGCAGTTGGGCGCCGACATTGAGAGTATCGAGTGCATGAAGGCCTATTCAGGCAATTTCCAGGAGACCATGCAGCGCGGACAGAAGGAGATGCAGAGTGGCGAGTGGCCTGCCCTGAAACCCCTTCAGAAGAAGCTGGCCGACTATGACGTTATCTTCCTCGGCTACCCTATCTGGTTCGGTACTTATGCCAATCCTATAGCTACGCTGGTCAAGGAGAACGACTTTGCCGGCAAGACCATTGTGCCGTTTGCCACCTTCGGCAGTGGTGGCCTGAACACCTCGTCCGACGCCTTGAAGAAGGCCCTGCCCAAGGCTACCGTCGCCAAGGGCTATGGTGTGCGTACGGCTCGTGTGGCTGCTGCCGCCAAGGAACTTAACCGATTCCTCATAGAGAATGGCTACAAGGCCGGAAAGGTGGCCAAGCTGCCCGAATACTCTGAACAGAAACCCGTGACAGCTGAGGAGAAAGCTATCTTCGAGGCAGCTTGCTCCAGCTATCAGTTCCCGCTGGGTACGCCTCAGACCGTTGGCAAGCGTACGACCGCTGAAAGCACCGACTACAAGTACACCGTCAAGAGCAGTGGCTTCGGTGGCGGCGGCGAGACGACCTCCATCATCTACGTCACCGTCTCTAAGGAGGCTGGCGCAAAGCCCGAGTTCACAGAGGTGGTGAGATGAAAGGGAAAAGTGAAAAGTGAGAAATCGGCTTGCCGAGAAGAAACGAATACTATTTAGACTATGAACGAACAGAAGAATTTAAAGCCATACGTAATCGGCTTGGATTTGGGAGGAACGAACTCCGTGTTTGGAATTGTCGACGCGCGCGGTGACATCAAGGCTACGACGGCCATTAAGACCGGCGGCTTCGAGACGGCTGAGGCCTATGTCGACGCCAGTGTCGAGGCCCTGCAGGTCATCATTGAGCAGGTGGGCGGACTGGATAAGATCAAGGCGATGGGCATCGGCGCCCCCAACGCCAACTACTATAACGGAACCATTGAGTTTGCCCCCAACCTGCCGTGGGCTCACAACGGTGTGGTGCCTCTGGCCGACATGTTCAGCAAGCGTCTCGGCAATATTCCCGTAGCACTGACCAACGATGCCAATGCCGCCGCCCTGGGCGAGATGGTCTACGGCGTGGCCCGTGGCATGAAGAACTTCATCGTCATCACCCTCGGAACGGGTGTCGGCTCGGGTATCGTCGTCAACGGACAGCTGCTCTATGGTCACGACGGCTTTGCCGGCGAACTGGGACACGTCACGATGGTGCGCGGTGCCGAGGGACGCCCCTGCGGCTGCGGACGCACCGGCTGTCTGGAGGCCTACTGCTCAGCCACGGGTGTGGCACGCACGGCCCGCGAGCTGTTGGCGAAGACCGACCGCCCGTCGCTGCTGCGCGACATGAATCCCGAGGACATCACGTCGCTCGACGTCTCCATCGCTGCCGGCAAGGGCGACGAGCTGGCCAACGAGATCTACCAGTTCACGGGCAAGATGTTGGGTGAGGCCTGTGCCGACTTTGCTGCCTTCTCTTCTCCCGAAGCCTTCATCTTCTTCGGCGGAATGGTCAAGGCCGGCGAACTCATCATGAAGCCCATCCGTGAGGCTTATAATGCTCACGTGATGAACATCTTCAAGAACAAGGCTCAGTTCCTCGTCAGCGGTCTCGACGGCGCCTCAGCTGCCGTCCTCGGTGCCTCAGCCATCGGCTGGGAGATTCAATAAAGACTATTCAATTGGCAGGGAGATTCAGCTGAGACTCTTATTTTTCGCACGTCACGGGCTTCCCGTCGGTAGTAAGCCCTGCTGCGGTGACCTTGATGCGGGTCTGCTTCGCGTTATTATAAAAGGTAGCGGTGAAGCGGCCCGCATCATCTAATTGTGCGTTGGGGTTCCAGTAGAGTGTCCGCCGATAGTCCTTCAGTGAGTCGGACAGCTGGCGGCGGCTGTAGTCGGGGTGGTAGAAGTCGTCAGGCTCGTTCATGCCATTCAGTATGAGGCGCCGGTCACGGTAAGTGTAGCGCTTGCCCTCGTCGGGCATCAGTATGAAGTCGAGTGTCACGTCGGCATCATTGCTCACTTGCTCTACACGCTTGTCCTCGTTACGCAGTTCGAAGTCGGTGTACAGGCGTATGACGTCCTGACGGTTCAGTTTGATGTCGCGGTTGATGACGGCGTCGCTCCTGAACGGTCCGCCTAAGGGTATCATCGGGTCGTAGTTACGGAAGAAGACGTAAGGCGTATACAGTTCGTCGTTGAGCCGTGCCTTCACCTTCATGGATCGCTCGCTGTTGTAGTTGCCCAGAAGGGCCATGCTTACCTGTATGGGGAAGACGTTGGCCTCGTAGGTGCCGTGCGACAGGCCGAGGTCGGTCACCAGATTGTAGAGCTCCTGGGTGTCGTAGACGCAGGCAGGCTTGGAGTAGTCTATGCGTCGGCGTCCCCTGCGGCGCTTACCCTTGACGTTGACGTTGCGCAGTTTCGTGTCCATTGTCGAGATGCGTTCTATCTCGGGCATCTGGTCACTGTCAGTCGCCAGTTCGCCCTGTTCCTGCGGCTCATGGCACTGGTAGAAGCTGTATTTCTTGGTGAAGATGGGGAAGAAGAGGTCGCGCTTGACGTAGTATTCGGGTGTGGCCGTCTCGTCGAGCACGCCCTTGGTCTCCATGCGGTGCAGTTTCTTCTCGCTGATGTCAGTGTCGTAGGCCTTTAGGAAGAGTATAGCCTGACCGTAGTATGGCGGCACCTGGAACATGAAATGGCCGCCGTTGTCGGTCTCCATCTGGACGGTGGCCAGGTCATCCTCGAACACCAGCTCGCCGACGACGGTCACCTCGTGTTTCAGTCCGCCCCGTGCTTGGAAGAAGCTGGCTCCACGCTCTTGCTCGACGAGGTTGATAGCCGCGTTCTTGCTGCCTTCGAGCTCAGCCGCGAGGGTGGCTTTGCTGCTCTCGCTGCCGCCCTCGGTCTCTGTGTTGTCGGCTTTGGCTTCGCCAATGCGCTTGTAGAACTCCTCGAGCATGGGGCTCGATGCATTGATGTCGTAGTCCTTCTTCGAATTGTAGCCGAAGAGGCCCACGGGCCAGTATCTTACCTCTTCGGGTTCGAAGTCAGGGCTCTCGTGCGTGGGATAGACCGAGCCCTCGATGGTCATCGTCTGCTCAGGTGTGTAGCGCAGGGGCATGCTGTCGGTCATCTCATGGTAGTCGTAGCGGCGCCAGCCTTGCACCATCATCAGCAGGTCTAGGTGTCGGCGGTGCATGGCGTCGTCGGCCTCGAAGTAGTAGCCGGGATAGGCCACGAACCCCTTTAGTTCACTGCTCAGCAGCAGGTCGGTGAGCATGTTGCCCGTGTCGTAGGTAGGCTCGTCAGTGGCTCCGTCGCGAACGGCGATGGAGAGATGGCGTGTCTCGGCAGGGGCTTGGAAGCGCAGCTCAATCTGCTCGAAGGGCTCGTAGGTATTTTTGCCCATTTCAACGCTGACGGCCTGACTTCTGTAGTCGTGGTGGTTGACGAAGAACAGACGGTCGGCCAGCAACTGACCAGACTGGTCGAAAATCAGCAGGTCGTTGACGCCCGTGGGCAGTTCCTTCTTGTCGATGGAAAACGTGGTGCTGGCGCTGACAGTTTGGAAGTGGCGCAATGTGCCTCGACACAGCACGGCGACGCCGTAGTCCTGACCGCCGCTAAGTCCGCCGATTGTGACCATCACCTTCTCGTTGTCGTCGACGGCGTTCACACGCAGTGCGCAGCCCGTCTTCATGGCCTTTGGCAGGTTGAAGGCGTATTGCTTGCCGTGCCACGGGAAACGGGCTTTCATGTGACCGTTCTCTGGCACCTTGACGGTAAAGACGCCGCGTCCCTGGTGCGTGGTGCCGATGCTGAGGCTGTCGTCGCGGTCGGGCACGGAGAGCCATCCGCTGACGTCTTGCTGCTCACCATCCTCGTCGACGGCCTCGAAGGCTACCGTACAGAGCTGTCCCGCTACGAGCTGTCCGCCCTCGGGATAGAACGTCACCGAAAGCTTCTCCTTCAGTTCCTTCTCTATGCGCGTCTTCGGTCGGCTGACGATGTACTTCGCCCCATATTCGCCCGGCTCCTCGGGACGCTCGTAGACGGGCACCACCCGGCTATAGAGACCGTCGAACTGCCGGAAGAAGTCCTGCGCCATCTGTCGGTTGTAGAAATACTCTAAGTCGCTCTGGCTGTAGTGATGCTCGCTGACCCGGAAGTTCAGCATCCAGCGCGTGTAGGCCCGCAGCTCGTAGTAGCCGGAGTAGATGGAGTCGCGTAGCACGAAGTCGCCGTCGCAGTAGCCCTTGTCGCTCACGATGATTTGCTGCCGTTCCACCAGCATGCCGTCGGGTGCTAGCAGTTCCACGTATAGTATGTGGCTCATGTCAGTGTACGTTAGGCTGTCGGCCTTCACCACGTAGGCTTTATACCAGATGGTGTCGCCCTTGTAGTAGCACTGGTTGTCAAGGTGCAGGTAAATCTTCTCCTGCACCGGCGCGTTCATCAGCCTGCTTCTGATGTCGTCGATAGTGGTCTGCGCCCGTAGCCCTGTGAGGGTCGTGAGCAGTAGCATGAGTGTGATGATCTGTCGTATCTTGCCTTTCATACTGCAAAGATAACCAAAAGGATGAAGGCGTGCAAACAAATCGTCAAAAAACCGACAATTTGTCCCTTTTTCTTGCGTACCTTAGCGATTATTCGTATCTTTGTGGTGTGTTAAGAAAAAAAAGTTTCGCCTCTTGCAATGTTTCGGCCGTGAGGCTCGTATATACTAACAGAAGACGATAAAAAAGAATGACTGAAACCGACCAAGACCTGATCTGGGGACTGCTGGAACAAAGTCCCCAAGCACAGCAGAAGCTGCTCGACGGCTACGGCCGCGATATTTTTGCCCAGGTGGCGAGACTGGTGCCTGGCGTCGAGAACGCCGAGGAGGTGTATCAGGATGTGTTCGTCAAGGTCTTCCGTAACATCGGGCAGTATGACGCGCAGAAGTCGGGTCTGAGAACGTGGCTGTCGCGCATCGCCTACAACGAGGCCATCAGCTTCCTGCGCCACAAGCCCCAGCCGTTCGTGTACTACGAAGACCGCAACGGCGAGATTGACCGGCTGACGGATGCCGAGGTGAATGAGACCTTCGGACACGCCAATGCCGAGACGGTGCAACTGATCAGGGCAGCCTTGAAGCACCTGCCGCCTGACGAGCGGGCCATCGTCACGATGTTCTACTATGAGGAGATGAGTCTGAAGGAGATTGCTTACGTGACGGAGTCGATACCCACGACGGTGGCTTCGAAACTGAGCAGAACGAGAAAGAAACTTTATAAAATCATCAAAATGCTACAATCATGAAGGAGGATGTACTTGAAACCCTACGCCAACAGGACAGCGCCCTGCGCGATGCCCTGAGGCTGGAAGAGGCCGAGCTGCCGCAGCTGCCCAGCGATCTCAACGCCAGACTGATGCAGCGCGTGGCCGACGGGCAGAAACGGACGCGGAAGGCCACAGCCCGCCGCCTGTGGCCGTGGTTGGCAGCCGCCTGCGTGGCAGCCTTCATCGCTGTGAACATAGCACCGCCCAAGGAACCAGCCTCACCCCAGCCCCTCTCCAAAAGGCGAGGGGGAGTGGTTACTCCTAAGACGGAGAAGGTAGGGGAGGAGGTCGCTCAGCCCATGCAGCCGAAGGTCGCTGAAGTTGTACAGCTGCAGATTGCCGAGGTGAAGACGGTGCAGAAAGCAACTGTGAAACCACGAAAGCAGCAGCCGGAGACTGCTGAAACAGAACCTAAGGTCAATCACGGGGACGGTTCTTCGCAGAGCGAAGCGGCAAAGCCGAGAGCTCATGATCTCCAGCAGCAGCTGGCACAGACCACACCTAAGGTGAAGATGCAGACGCTGACGGAGCACGACATACCCATCACCCGTCCTGAAAACTATAAGTACACGCCCGAGGAGCTGGCACAACTGCGCAAGCAGGCCGACGAGGCCTACCTGAAGTGGGTGGAACTGGAACTCGAGATCTCAAAAAACAACTTACAACAAACAGCACAACAGGAATAGTGTGTAGAATACGAATTTTACGAATAAAACAAATAACATAGCATAACCATTATGAAACGAATCGTCATCATGCTGCTCATTGCTTGCAGCGCAACATTAACCGCCAGTGCCCAGCAGAAGAAGGCCACAGTTGACAACACGCCTTACAACGTCAAGGCCCTGTTCTATAGCTTCCTCAAGTCGTGGGGGGCCCCCTCCGACGAAGTCTACTCGGTCATTAAGAACCCTAACACCAACCAGATTGAGTCGAGCGTCAAGATTACCCACTTTGTGGCCAATGTCAATACCGGCACTGTGCGACAGAACATGTCTGCCATTGCCGAGGCATTTAAGAAGGATGAACCGAGGTCTTACCAGTTGCTCCACCTGGCTCCCACTAACAAGGAGTCGTTCTCGCTGAGCGCTGTCAACGAAAACGGACAGAGAACCAGCTACCTGATCCGTGCCAAAGAACCCGAGGAAATGTGGCTCCTGTGTGCCAAGAACCCAGAGAACCCCAAGCTGCGCGATGCCTACGCCATCAAGTGGACGTACAACGAAGACAAGAGCAAGGCCCTCGGAGCCATCTACCAGATTACCTCGCTGCGTCCCGACTACTACGAGCAGAGCATGAGTGGCGGCACAGGCATTTTCAACGATGGTCAGAACCTCACCACCAAGACGTTCAGGATTGACGGCCGAGTAGGCGAAGACCTGACGGACAGCCTCTACGTGGTCTATATGGCCGATTCTTCCGAGGAACTCGACAAAGTTGCCGACGATGCCTTCGTGGCTAAGATGCCTGTGGTGGGCAAGCGTTTCTCGTTCAGTGTAGAACTCGACAAGCGCAAGGTCGGCCGCATCCGCACCGTAATGCCCGACGGCTCGCTCTGTCAGCTGTGGACGAACCTCGACTTCGTGCCTGGCGAGACCTACCGCATCATCACCCATAATGGTTATTACGATGCAGATAACGACTACGAGCGTCGTGTGGGTCGCTACTCGGGCAAGAGTCTGCTGAACGACCTGCAAAGACGGGGCATTGACGACCAGACAGAAGAGGTTGCTGACACCATACCTGAATACGTTGACGGTGACGTCGTTCTCGACGGTGTGGAGTTTGCAGAACCCGAAAACCAGTGGGGAGCGCAAGCGGTGCCGGTAACACGGGGTCAGGAACCCGACAATGTTGAGGCGTGGCTAAAGACCATTACGCCGCAACAGCAGGCAGTGATGATGTTCAAGGGTAAAAGTATTGAGGAGGGTATCGAAAGAGTCAAGGCGGCGTGCAGACCTCTTGGAGAAATCATAAAAGATGATATGTCCTCAGCCATCGCCAACAGCATCATTCCCGACCAGATATTCGAGAACATCCTCAATCAAAACAAGAACTTGGACAAGAATGTCAAGGAGTTCCAGAAGGCTTTCTTCGCGCTGAACCCGCCCGCAAAACTGCGACAGAGTTTTTATACCAAAGCCTGTAAGGAGGTGCTGAATGCCTTCACCGAGCAGAACAAGGGCTTCACGTGGATTTACGCCAAGACCGGCAAGCTCTCGAAGGCTGCACAGAAGACGCAGAAGTACATCAACAAGCTCACTGAGAAGTACATGAACGAGATGATGAAGGGCATTGGCCAGATGAAATAATATGATGAATTAGGAAAAGAAAAAGCCTCACACGATAGGTGTGGGGCTTTTCGTTTGTATGTACTTACGGTCTTAGTCAGCTGCTTCGAACTCCTCGAGGAAACGAGTGTCGTTCTCAGAGAACAGGCGCAGGTCGTTGACGCGATACTTCAGGTTCGTGATACGCTCGACACCCATGCCGAAGGCGTAGCCGCTGTAGACGGTCGAGTCGATGCCGCACTGCTCGAGCACGTTCGGGTCGACCATACCGCAACCTAAGATTTCTACCCAGCCGGTGTGCTTGCAGAAGCCGCAACCCTCGCCGCCGCAGATGAAGCACGAGATGTCCATCTCGGCACTGGGCTCCGTGAAGGGGAAGTAACTGGGGCGCAGACGAATCTTCGTGTCGGCGCCGAACATCTCCTTGGCGAACGACAGCAGTACCTGCTTCAAGTCGGTGAACGACACGTTCTTGTCGATATACAGACCTTCAACCTGATGGAAGAAGCAGTGGGCACGGGCCGTGATGGCCTCGTTGCGATAGACGCGACCCGGGCAGATGACACGGATGGGAGCAGTCAGCTTGCCGTCAGCGTCGTGCATGTTCTCCATGACACGGGCCTGTACCGAAGATGTATGCGAGCGCAGCAGGATATTTTTCGTCACGTCGTTGGGATGCTGCGAGACAAAGAACGTGTCCTGCATGTCGCGGGCGGGGTGGTCGGCGGCGAAGTTCATCTTCGTGAACACGTGGAGGTCGTCCTCCACCTCGGGACCATCGGCCAGCACGAAACCCATGCGCGAGAAGATGTCGATAATCTCGTTCGTCACGATGGTCAGCGGATGGCGTGTGCCCAGCTTCACGGGGTAGGGGGTGCGTGTCAGGTCGATCTGCTCGTCGCCCGTCTCCTGCGTCTCACACTCCTCGCGCAGCTGGTTGATGCGCTCTGTGGCCAGCGTCTTCAGCTCGTTGATCTTCATGCCAACCGTCTTCTTCTGGTCGGCAGCCACGTTACGGAAATCGTTCATCAGGGCGGTAATCTCACCCTTCTTGCTGAGGTACTTCAGACGAAGCTTTTCCACCTCGTCGGCGTTCTTCGCACTCAGCGTCTGTACTTCTTTCAGAAGCTCGTCTATCTTATCGAGTATCATATCAAAATTGTGTAATTTCGAAATTTGCGTGCAAAGGTAGAAAAAAAATCCGAATAATGAGCGATGTATTGCGAAATATTTCGTAATTTTGCACGCTGATTTTGAGAGAATGGCTTATGAGGAGGCTTCTATTCGGAATGTTTGCGCTGACGGTGCTGATGCTCTCATGTAAGGGGACACAGACGGGAGGAGCGTCGCAGGACGCACCCGAGGACGCTGTTGACACCGCTCAACAGGACACCGCCGTCCTTGACACGATGGAGCAGCTGATTACCGAGACGCCGATGCC
This sequence comes from uncultured Prevotellaceae bacterium, assembly GCA_947169245.1. Taxonomy (GTDB): domain Bacteria; phylum Bacteroidota; class Bacteroidia; order Bacteroidales; family Bacteroidaceae; genus Prevotella. The sequence goes on along the minus strand of CAMVPA010000016.1, from coordinate 15,319 downwards.
TTTGAGTGCTGACGAGCTGTTCGACGACTTCCTGTTTAACTTCGTGGCCAACAAACGTTTACAGCTGGAACGTGTGGCGTTTCCGCTGACGGTGACGCGCAATGGCGACACGACGCAGACGCAACGGTCGGAGTGGCAGATGGAGCGTTTCTTCATGCGTCAGGGCTATTACACGCTGCTCTTCGGCTCGAAGGGCGAGAAAGCCCAGATGAACGACACGTCGCTGACCGAGGCGGTGGTCGAGAAAATCTACTTCAATACGGGAGCGGTCATCCAGTACCAGTTCCACCGGCTGCGTGGGGCGTGGATGCTGACCGAGGTCGACACGCAGCCGCTGTCGGCCAACCCCAATGCCTCGTTCCTGCAGTTCTATCACCAGTTTGTCACCGACTCGCTGTTCCAGTTGAACAGTTTGGAGGAGACGGTGCAGTTTGTGGGACCCGACCCCGACGACGACTTCGCCCAGATGGAAGGCATCCTGACGCCCGACACGTGGCCGGCCTTTGCCCCTGAGCTGCCCCACAAGATGATCTACAACATCGTCTATGGTCCGCGCAAGCCGCGTACCGACCACATGATCTTCATGCTGCGTGGCATTGCCAACGGTCTTGAGACGGAATTGACGTTCCGCCGGCATGGTGACAAGTGGCGATTGGCAAAGATGAATACGTAGAGGTGAGAGGTAAGAAATGACAGATATTAATGATTATAGTTTGAAGGCGCACAACACGTTTGGCATCGAGGTCAAGTGCAAGCGGTTCCTGGAGTTCGAAGACGAACGCGAGGCCGTCGAGGTGGCTCGTATTCTCAGGACGTCTGGTGAGTCCTATATAATAATAGGTGGCGGCAGCAACCTGCTGCTGACGAAGGACTTCGAGGGTATCGTGGTGCGCTCGGCCATTAAGGGCTATGAGTTCTCTACGAATAGCCATTCGCCCCTTACCCCTCACCCCTCACCAGTCATGACCTGCGGTAGCGGCGAGGTGTTCGACGACATGGTGGCCGCCAGCATCGCCGCAGGCTACTACGGTCTGGAGAACCTGTCGCTGATTCCCGGCGACGTGGGCGCCAGTGCCGTTCAGAACATCGGAGCCTACGGCGTGGAGGCGAAGGACTTTATTGTCGCTGTCTCGATGGTCGAGATAGCCACAGGCAACACCTGCACCGTTGGCAACGGCGAGTGCCAGTACGGCTATCGGCAGAGCCGGTTCAAGCACGACTGGAAGAACCGTTTCCTCATCACCCATGTGACCTACGCCCTCTCGAAGCCGTTCGTGCCGCATCTGGATTACGGCAATATTCGCGCCGAGCTGGAGCGCAAGGGCATTGGTGAGCCCACGGCTCAGCAGTTGCGCCAAACAATCATCGACATACGCAACGCCAAACTGCCCGACCCCAAGGTGACGGGCAACGCCGGCAGCTTCTTCATGAACCCCATCGTTGGCCGTGAGCAGTACGAGAAATTGGCGGCAGCGTATCCTGATATGCCGCATTATGTGGTGGATGCTGAAAGAATAAAGATTCCTGCCGGCTGGATGATAGACAAGTGCGGCTGGAAGGGCCGTTCGTTGGGACGCGCTGGCGTTCACGACCGTCAAGCGCTGGTACTGGTGAACCGTGGCGGTGCCACCGGCAGCGAAATCGTCCGACTCTGCGAGGCCATCCAACGTGATGTCAAGGCGAAGTTCGGCATAGACATCCACCCCGAGGTGAACATCATATAAAAGAGTTGTCTTTTGTTGTCTGAGTTGTTTTTAACAATAACATGAAAGTTGTATTCTTAGGAACAGGAACATCGTGTGGCGTACCAGTTATCGGGTGCCAGTGTGAGGTCTGTCAGAGCACCGACCCCAGGGACAAGCGCACCCGTTGCTCAGTGCTTGTGGAGACCGACGACACGCGGCTGCTCATCGACTGCGGCCCCGACTTCCGCCAGCAGATTCTGCCACAGCCTTTCCGCAAGATTGACGGCATCCTCATCACCCACGCCCACTACGACCACATGGGCGGAATGGACGACATCCGGCCTTACTGCCAGTTTGGCGAAATCAACGTCTATGCTGATTCCATCGCCCGTCAAGGGATGCTGGAGATGCTGCCTTACTGTTTCGCTGAGCACCGCTATCCCGGCGTGCCAGCCATCCAGCTGCACGAGATCCGGCCCCATGAGCCGCTTATGTTCGGCGACCTTGAGGTTGTGCCTTTCACGGTGATGCACGGTAAGCTGCCCATTCTCGCCTATCGCTTTACCTCCAACACCCAACACCCGTCACCCAACGCCTCTTTCGCCTACATCACCGACATGAAGACCATCAACGAGTCGGAGATGCAGTACCTGAAGGACGTGAAGGTGCTGGTGGTCAATGCCCTGCGCTTCGACAAGCCCCACCATTCCCATCAGCTCGTCGACGACGCCATCGCCTTTGCCCGTAGGGTAGGGGCCGAGCGCACACTCCTCATTCACTCCTGTCACGACATCGGGCTGCACGAGGAAGTGAACAAAAAAATGCCAGCTGGAATAGAGCTGGCATACGATGGGATGGTGATAGAAGTCTGAGTGCGGCGCCTGTCAGCGACGGAAGATGCTGCGGTAGTTCTTCAGTAGCTTGCGCACCAGCAGGAACGCGTCGATGGCAGTGATGCTGTTGGTCACCATGCTGGCAATAAACTCCCCTTTCGAGACGTCCTTACGTTTGACAAACAGCTTGTTCCACAGTGTGGAGAACTGCGTGTTGTCCTTTTGCAGCTCTTCGGTGAGCTGCTCTTTGCGCTGCCTGATCTCCTCTAAGGTGTGGTAGGTCGGCGCGGCTGCTTTTTGTACGGGAAGTCCGGGCATAGGCTTATTGACTCATAAGGATGCCGGCCAGTATCTTGACCAGCGGTTTTTCTATCCACGGTTTGCGGTAGGCGAAGACCAGTATCAGCAGGAGCAGATGCAGGGCGGCCACGATGAGGTAGGCCGTTGCCAGCCCTATGAACGTGCCGAGCCATTGGGCCAGAGCCAGCGAGAGGAACAGCATGACGGCGATGACCAGCAGGAAGAAGACGACCGCCAGCGCCGCCGCCGTCAGAAGCCGAACCACCTTGTCGATGACGTCCAGCTTCAGGTACTCTTTCTGCAGCCCGAGGTAGTGCTTCAGCACCTCCACCAGCTGCGCTATGGTCTCCACATTCTTATCGCTCGACAGCATGTTCTTACCTCTTACCTCTCATCTCTTACCTCTCATCTCTTACCTCTCACCTCTTACCTCTGATTATTCCTCATCAGTCACGTCCTGGATGTCGTCCACGAGGTCGCCCACTTCCTTACGGCTGAGCTTGATGTTGTGCTTCTTGAGGAAGTCCTCGACAGCATCAGTAATCTTTACACGAGTCTCCTGACCTTTCTCTGGTGCAACAAGGATTCCGAGAGCTGCGCCGGCGATGGCTCCGCCAAGGAAGGCGCCAATGTAACCTAAACTTTTCATAGTTCTTGCTTATTAAGTGAGTTAATACTGTTTCTTCGTGTGAAAGTAGACGGTTGTCCGCTTTCGTCACGGCAAAGATACGGAAAAGTTTTGCAAAACCGCGCTTTTCGCCTGTCATTTTTTGTTAAAAAGGTTAGATTTCCTTCATTTAACAAAGTTTAGGCAGCAAAATGGCGGCTTTTCGCGTAAGTTTTTGTAATTTCGCGCTGTCATCCGACGATAACGATAACAAATCATTCATTATAAACACAGGAAATTATGAAAAAGTACATGGTATTGTGCGCAGGCTTGAGCCTCGCAATGGTATTTGCAAGTTGTGGAAAGAGCAGTGAGAGCGCTTACAAGAAGGCCTACGAGAAGGCTAAGTCGCAGGAAGCTGCCCAGCAGGTGCAGCAGCCCACCACTCCCGCTACCACCCCTGCTGCCGTCGTGACGCCCGTCCAGACACAGCCCGCCACCCAGACAACTGTGGCTACTCCCGACAAGGATGTACGTGCCGAGAATGTTCAGGTGGTCAACGGTGCCGGTCTGAAGACCTACAGCGTCGTCGTTGGCTCGTTCAAGGGTCAGGCTAACGCCGAGGGACTGCAGCAGCAGCTCCGTGACAAGGGCTTCGACGCTCAGGTCGTTCGTAAGGATGCTGTCGACGGTGCCTGGTTCCGTGTCATCGCTACCACGTTCGACAACAAGGCCGATGCCATCAACAGCCGCGACGCACTGCGTGCTACCTATCAGGGTGCCTGGTTGCTCTTCAAACAGTAAGAGCCTTGGCCCGGATATTATCCATCGACTACGGTAAGAAGCGTACCGGACTGGCAGTCACCGACCCTCTGCAGCTCATTGCCGGAGGGTTGGCGACTGTCTCTACTTCTGAACTCTTTGACTGGTTGAAAGCCTACATCGCCCGCGAACCCGTAGAGCGCATCGTCATCGGCGAACCGCGGCAGCCCAATGGGCAGCCCAGCGAGAATCTGGCACGGGTGCAGCAGTTTGTCAACCGCTGGCGCAAGGCCGTCCCCGACGTCCCTATCGAGTTCTATGACGAACGCTTCACCTCGGTGATTGCCCATCAGGCGATGATTGACGGCGGTCTGCGCCGCAAGGCCCGTCAAGACAAGGCGCTGGTCGACGAAATCTCGGCTACCATCATCCTCGAGGACTACATGCGTTCAAGAAAGTGAACTCTTACTTCTCACCTCTCATCTCTCATCTCTAAAGTATGATTCTACCTATTTATATATATGGCCAGCCGGTGCTCCGCAAGGTGGCCGAAGACATTACCCCTGACTATCCCGAACTCCAGCCGCTCATCAGCGACATGTGGGAGACGCTGGCCGAGAGCGAAGGCATCGGACTGGCTGCTCCGCAGATAGGCCGCGCCATCCGTCTGGTGGTCATCGACCTCGACGTGCTCAGCGACGACATGCCTGAATACAAGGGCTTCCGTCAGGTGTTCATCAACCCCCACATCATCGAGAAAGACGACAGAAAGACTGACTCCAGCGAAGAAGGCTGTCTGTCGCTGCCCGCCATCCACGAGAAGGTGGAGCGTCCTACGCGCATCCATGTGCAGTGGCAGGACGAGCAGTTCCAGCAGCACGACGAGTGGGTCGAGGGCTATCTCGCCCGTGTCATGCAGCACGAGTTCGACCATCTTGACGGTCACATGTTCATCGACCGCATCTCGCCCCTGCGCCGTCAGCTCATCAAGAGCAAGCTCAAGGCGCTGACCCTGGGCCGCTATCGCTGCGGCTACAAGACGAAACCGGTTAGAAGGTGATGGCTGTTAGGTGATGGCTATGTACAGGTTCAGGACTTCGAAATTGTTATTTTTGATGGTGATGTCTCAACTATCACCCATCACCAAACACCTATCACCCGCCTATGCCCAGTACAACATCGACCGCCTCATCAACGTGGGACGGTCGGCGCTCTACTTCGAGGACTATGTCCTCTCCATGCAGTATTTCAATCAGGCAATAGCCGCCAAGCCCTATCTCTACGAGCCATGGTTCTACCGCGGCGTTGCCAAGTTCTATCTCGATGACTTCGCCGGCGCCGAGGCCGACTGCAACGAGGCCCAGCGGCGCAATCCCTACGTCACCAACATCTACGAGCTGCGTGCCATCTGCCGCATCCGTCAGCAGCGCTACAGTGAGGCGGCTGCCGACTATTCTGCGGCTTTACGCTTCGACCCTGTCAATCAGGGCATGTGGCACAACCGCGTGCTCTGTCACATCCAGGACAAGAACTACGAACTTGCCCAGCTTCAGCTCGACACGATACTCACCCGTTGGTCGGGCTACGCCCGCGGTCATGCCATTCGTGGTGAGGTCTATCTGCTGCAGAAGGACACCGCCAGCGCCATTGCCTCTTTCGACCGCGCCTTGGAGATTGACCCCTACGATGGTGAGACCTGGGCAGGCCGCTCTGTCATCAGCCTTGCACGCCGTGAGTGGAAGGATGCCGAGCAGTTTCTCGATAAGACCATCCACCTGCTGCCGCGCCATGTGGGCAGCTACATCAACCGCGCTCTGGCACGTTTCAATCAGAACAACCTGCGTGGTGCGATGGCCGACTACGACACTGCCCTCGACATTGACCCCAACAACTTCCTCGGCCACTACAACCGCGGTCTGCTGCGTGCACAGGTGGGCGACGACAACCGCGGCATCGAGGACTTCGACTTCGTCCTGAAGCTGGAGCCAGACAACCTCATGGCGCTCTTCAACCGCGCCCTGCTTCTTGAGCAGACGGGCGACCTGCGTGGTGCCGTGCGCGACTATTCGAAGGTCATCGACGAGTTCCCCAATTTCTGGTTCGGACTCCAGCACCGTGCCGACTGCTACCGCCGCATGGGACAAACGCGTCAGGCCGAGCTCGACGAGTTCCGCATCCTCAAGGCCCAGATGGACAAGCGCTACGGCAAGAAACAGCCCCGTCTGAACAGCCTCCAGATGCGCCGTCGCAGCGATGAGGATATGGAGAAGTACAACCAGCTGGTCGTGGCCGACGAGCAGGAGGTAGAGCACGAGTACAAGAGCGAGTACCGTGGCCGCGTCCAGAACCACAAGACCGAGGAGACGCTGCTGCCCATGTTCGGACTCACGTTCCAGCCCGCTGTCGGTGGCGTGCGTACCGACGTCGCCTACGATCGCAACGTCGAGGCCTTCAACCACCAGTCTGGCCAGCGTCCGCTCTATGTCAGCACCCTTCACCCGTCGCCTTCCACCCCTCAATCTTCCCCCTCCACCACCTTCGCCTACATCGACTCGCTCAGCACGGTCATCGGTCAGACCACCCAGACATCGCCGGTCACCATTCCCCTCTTCCTCCGTGCCGTCGCCTACAGCGAACTGCAGAACTTCGAGAGTGCCATCGACGACTTCAGCACCTATCTCCAGATTGACAGCACCTCAGTCCTCGCCCTCTGGCAGCGAGCCGTCTGTCAGGCCAAGCAGAACCAGTTCCATGCCTCCGAGGGTACCAACATCGACATGAAGACCGCCAATGTCCTCGGCGACCTCAGCCAGGCCCTGCGTCTCGACCCTCAGAACGCCTACCTTTATTATAACCGTGCTACCCTCTACGCCTACCGCAAGGACTACGCCCGCGCCATCGACGACTATACGCGTGCCCTGGAGCTCGATGCCCATATGGCCGAAGCCTGGTACAACCGCGGCCTCTGCCGTATCTTTGCCGACCAGAAGGAAGCAGGCGTAGCCGACCTCAGCAAAGCCGGCGAGATGGGCCTCTACACCGCCTACAACCTCATCAAGCGCTATCGCTAATCACAAGAACCGACCCCGTGTATAAAAACTATCCCCGAGATTCTTGGCGAGTCCCGGGGATTGTTGTCATTTGTAGTAGCTGATGCGGACGTAGTGGCGCGGCTCGGCGAAGGGGGTCCAGGAGATGTGAAGCCAGGCAGAGCCGGTCAGGAGCTGGTCGGTGTATTCACAACTGCGGAGGAACGCTATCAGGCGCTGGAACCGTGCGGGGTCGCTCGGACGAATGTCGGCGGCCTGGCCAACGAGGTGTTGTGAGTTCTTGACACCGCCCACGAGGGTGTTGACACGAGGATTGCGGAAGCCGGAGTTGATGATGATGGGACAGCCGATGGCCTCGCGGGCAGGCTCCAGAAGCATCAGACAGCCATAGGTCAGATTAGCCACGACCTGCATCGAGGGCTTGTTGTCCGGGTACTTCTTGAGGTTCAGGAACTCGCCCAGCATAAAGTGGGCGGAGAGGCGAATGTCATCGATCATACCAGACTGATGAATGGTCCATAACCCATGCAGCTGGTGGTTCCCAGCGCCGTGAGAGCTGCGGTTGCAGCAGCGATAACAATCCTCAGAAGGACTTCCCAAATTTTGTTTTTCTTCATAATCGTTGTGTGTTTTTGATGGTGAATAAATAGGGTTAATTGTGTGTGTTTCAAGACCTTGCAAGGTCTCTTAATTACTCTACAAAGATACGAAAAAACATCGAGATATGCAAATTTTGGGCTCGAAAAGTCAGGAGGAAAACTACTTTTTCCGACTATTTATTTGGAAGTGTCGGAATTAATGCCTATATTTGCACGCAGAATCACATGCCAATATGGCTATGAGTACACAGGCAATGACAGAAAAGATATCGGAGTACTTCAAGACGCAACCCGTCCTGAAGGCTTGGCTCTTTGGCTCCTATGCACGTGGTGAGGAGACGGAGACGTCAGACGTAGACATCTTGATAATTCCAGATACTGGCGTAGGACTTTTCAAACTCAGCGGAATGAGTCTCGACCTGCAGTCTCTTTTGCAGCTACCTGTAGACTTGGTCACCGAGAAAGGACTATTACCCTTTGCCCGTCCCAGTGTTGATAACGACAAAATTCTGATTTATGAAAGAGCAGCGTAAAGACAAGATGCGTCTAACTCATATTCAAGAAAGCCAATAACGATGTACCTTGGCTCAGCATAGCCAACATGCGCAATTTCCTTGTTCATGAGTACTTCCAAGTTGACAGTGATACGGTCTGGGAAGTCATTCATGGTGATATTGTTGAATTGAAGGAACACGTTCTCCGTTACCTCTCCGATACGGATTGGGAACAGTGGGAGCAGAAATAATAATTGTTGAACCCTAATAAAACCGTGATGCCTATAGGCTGAGATATTGTTTTATGTGAACAACTAGAAATCTAAGAATATGAAGAAATGGTTAATCTTTATTGGTGGTATCGTCACAGGCATTGTATTAACGTTGTTTGTACTAATAGTAATTGCAGTCAACAAAGATACTACTACTAGTACGGATGAAAAACTTACTCTATTCGAAAAGCCTGGCGATCTTATTGATACTCCGTCTTTCGAGGTATTCCAAGTATTAGAAGACAATGCGGCCTTGGTAAGAGGAGTTACTAATGTAAATTATGATATATATACCGGTCCTGTATATCTTATAAAGAATGATGAAGGGAAATATTACTATGATGATGAAATCATTAAAACGCCCAGAGGAAAGGTTGTTAGACAGGTGGGTATATACCGTTACGAAACAAAAAGTGAAGATAACAAAACCGTCCCTGTGATAGAGATAATGGATGAATAATAGAGCGGAATTATTATTCCATTTCAAAAATTCTCGCATGAACAAGCATGACGATGAACTTCCATTAGACGAAGATGCATCAATAGGAATTTGGGATGAAAGGAGATGACGAGGGACTGGTGCCTGTCATATGCGAGAATGCTTTGCTTTTGTCCCTATGCAAGACTTCACTCGTTCTTGGACAGATGCTGATCTCTATGCAAAATATGGGCTTACAGATGAAGAAATAGTATTAATCGAGTCTATGATTAAGCCAATTGAATAAAAAAGTTAGTTAAATATTTGGAACTTTCGGAATAAATTCCTATCTTTGCACCGTCAGAACATCTGTTTTGGCTATCCGGGCAGAATCCCGAGGGGGCAGGACTTTAATGACACCGCCTCAGGAGCAAGACATCACGAACCCTACTCCATTTTAAAAACCATCCTCCAAGGGGGTGGTTTTATTTTTCGTATAATCTTTTGAATGTAAAAAGGAAATCGGCTTTCGAAGGGTGACACGGGACAGGTTCCTGTCACTCTTCATTTTACGTGTGTTTTTAATGGTGAATAAATAGGGTTAATTGTGTGTGTTTCATGGTATTAGACTGCCTTCTGAATACACTGCAAAGATACGAAAAAATGGTGAGACAGCCAAATTTTCAGAGAGGAATTATTTGGTATATCATAGAATTCTGCACAGGGGGACATCCCCGTGTGCACATAATTTTTTCCACCTTTTTATCCTTCCTCCCCCTAAACAGGGGGATAAGAGAGGGTCTCGGACGAAAAAACGGAAGCCGATTGACTTCCGTTTTCCTGGTTTTTCTTTAAAACAGATCAGAACCCGCCCCACAGACTAAAAGCCGAGCACTGGCCTGACACTATGTATGTCCCCATTCGGGTCGTAGCTCCAATAGTCTTTGTAGAAGTACCACGAGCGGTAATCAGTCTTCCACATAGCAGACCAATATCGGCTTTGGCTAAATGCCGCGCCTCCGGCACCGGTGATATAGGCATTCACGTTGTCATCGTAAGTCTGGCCGTCCCAATAAGCAGTCGAGCCGAGGTTGGTGAATATCGCCTCGTAGTCGCTCTTCTGCGCCACGGCCCAGTTCGACACGGCGGTTGCGCCCAGCGCGGTGTAGCTCTTCAGCTGCTTGCCGCGTGCGGCATCGTCTGGCAGCACCCTCAGCCTGGTGTCGGCGTAGGTCACGGATGCCCAGCCGAAGATGGTGTTCCACGTTTGCGATGTAGCGTCCTGTAGGGCGAGAATCAGTCCGTGGCCGGTCGAGGTTACCTTACCCAGAATACCAACGGCGGTGCAGCCTGCGGGTACGGCGGTCTTCGCGTTGTGCAGATGCCCGTCGGCGCACACCACCTTGCCGTAGTCTGACGTTGTGGCTGCAGAGAGCAGCGTGTAGTACGTCTTCTTTACATTGTACACCTTGCCAGTGAGCGTGGCGTTGTTGATGTTGAGAGCGGCCTTGCTGCCCATCGTCACTGTGGCGCTGCTGAGCGTGGTACCGGCGGCTACGGGCAGGACGAACTTGGCAACGACTTTTTCGCTTACGATCTCCGTGGTGACGTTGAGCGTGGCGATGGCAGAGCCGCCATTGCTGACTACGGCAGTGAGCGGGGTTTCTGTGGCGGTGCCATCCTCGAAGGTAATCACGAAGTTGAGGAAGGCGGTCTGCTGGGTCAGTGTGAACGACTTGGCGCCGTAGGTCGATGTACCCGTCAGGTTGCTGTACTTCTGCACGGCGTCGTTGATGCTGCTGCAATAAGCTGTTGTGGGATAGTTCACGGTCACGGCTCCTGCGTCATTAACGGAAACCTGAGTGCCCACCGTCTGCTGTGCGCTCACCAGCGTAGCGGTCAGAGAAAGGTCGTCGGCGGGAGTGCCTCCGCCCGTGTATTCCAGGTCGCCCGAGAAGGTGACGTTGCTGGTCTTGTTCTCGTCGCCGTCCTTCAGGTCGAGCACGCCCTGAATGTTCTCGCCGGTGATGTAGAGCTTGTCGCCTGTAGCAAACTTCAGAGTACGGTTATCGTCGCCGACGGTGGCGCGTGTCGTGGCTTCGTCGCCGCCCACGGTTACAGTGTAGGGAATTGTCTTCGATGTCGAGGGAGCCACAGGTGCCTCCGTCATGTCGTTGTCGTCGTTGCTGCAGGCAGTCATCGCGAGGGCGGCCGTCATCGACAGCGCAGCCCAAAGAAAGCTATTCTTCTTCATTGTCGTTTCCTGTTTTAGTGGGTTCATACTACAGGTCTGTCTCCTCACCCATCGCGTTGATGCTTGTTCTTCCACTTCCAGTGGTCTCATAGGAGCTGCCAGCCAGAATCTGGCACTTGTGTTGCAACTCGATGACCTGCATCGAGGGCTTCTCATACTCTTTTTTCTTCATAATTTTATCAGATTATTTAGTATTAATTGTTATTGGATGCAATAGATAATCTGTGTGCAAAGATACAAAGAATTCTGTTAACGAGCGTTATCACCCCCCAAAAAAAAGTGTTAAAGGATGGAAATTAATTTCGGTGGAAAAAATTTCGTCGGCGGTTTTGGGATTATTAACATAAAAATGTATCGAACGATAGGGAAAATTTGCTAACTTAGCAGCCCTTTTCGCCCTTCAAAAAATGAAGGTGCATAACTGAAATGAACATAACGTATCTCTACCATCCATTTTTTTATGACAGAAACTATCAATCAACAACAAAAGGAGGAAGATCCTCTGGAGAAAATGAAAGACCTTACGGCTCAATGGGCTAATTACTTTAACGGCATCCAGCATGTGCTGGAGGAAAATGAGCGGTTGCGCCAGCGGGTGGCTGCGCTGGAGAGCGAGAATGCTGCATTGACCGATACGCTTGAACAATGGAAGAATAGTGACGAATGGTCGAACCGCGTGACCTACGATAACGTGGTCGACCAGATTGCGTCGCTCGAGGATGCTTCGAAGCGCGACGATGCCCGCAGGATGTTTGAGGCGCTGTTGAAGAAGAGTCAGGTGACGCAGTTCCGCAAGGACATCAAGCACCGCGTGAAGGAGCTAAACGAAGAGGGCGATGCCTATAGCGACAAGCTGGTGGCTCAGGTGCTGGAGGCCTCGGCTGGCAAGGGGCTGATTCTCGATGCCAAGTGGAAGTGGGCTGGTGCCTATTGGCTGCTGCGCTGGGCGTGCAACTACCCGGTGGATGCCAAGGAGTTCTGCAAGAAGATCAGGAGTCTGGAGATGGACATCGCCGACGAATACGACTGCAGCTATGAGAGTATCCGTAAGCTCTGCACGCTGTCGTTCATGGACTACGACCCTCGGCACATGGAGAGTGTCCGCGTGAGCAAAAACGACCAGGGCATGTTTTCCCAATGTCGGGAAATCGTGCTGAAATTGGTCGATGAATTCCAAAATGCCAGCCTCCCGCAGGAGTGAGTTTCCCAAATCCTTCCCAAATCCTTCCCAAATCGTTCCAGATGCTCTGGAGCGATTTTTTTATGCCTAACTTTGCATCACCAAACAACGGGAAAAATGGTCAAGCGTTGGACCGTAGGCCTGTCTCACTTTCCTGGTTGTGCGGAGGGGCCCTCGTGTGAGACCGGGGGTATTCCGGAAAGAACATTGGTTATGTCAAAGAAGACAACCACCGCAACCTTTAATAATAATGAACAAGGTTGGAACGCGAACACCGAACTGAGTGTAAACCTGAAGACCAAGCTGCGCACGGACCGCACGATGCAGACGGGTCGCGACTATCTGGGCGTGCTGCGCCGCGACGCTGAGGGCGAGATTGACGACTACCTCTTCCGCGACCCGCACTACACGTTCATTGAGGCGCTGCCCTGGACGCAGAAGCGCAACCCCTGCGTCTACCGTGGCCGACTCATCACCGTTACCCGCCGCGACGACGGCTCGCTGCGACTCAACTTCAAGCCGCTGCGCCTGAATGACGGCTTCACCGTCGACGGCTATGCGCTGGAGGTGGCTGGCGAGATTCGTGAGGCATTGAAGGGCCTCGTAGGGGAATGAAGAAGGCTGCGATTAAGCGAGAGCAGAGCGATGCTTGCATCAGCTATGCCGAGCGAAAGCAGACTCGAACGAAGTTCAATGAAGTGTGACAGTCTCACAGTCTCAGTCTCAGTTCGAAAAAAGGGTACCCCCTATATCCGACTTTTCTTTTCTTATATGATATAACTTATTGATTATTAATTAATTATATATAATATATATAAGAAGGAGAAGTTGGGGGGTACCTTAAAAAACAACTGAGACTCTGAGACTGAGACTTAAAAAGAGTTAACTCCTGTATTAAACAACCATCTAATTATCTAAAAGGCAATGACTTATAACATTTTCAGTAGCACCGCTCCGGCGATGCCAATGCCTACAAAAGGCACCGAAATCTGCAAACTGCTCCTCTCAAAAGTCTCAAAAGACATGCAAGAACCGCTCGTTCCGATGGCTATTCCTGCACTTGCCGCCCATTTATGCGACGTAAAGTTCATGTACTCGGACAACAAATACTACGAACTTTGTGGCCAAATGGGGCATCTCATAGGCCCTTCGGGTATCGGAAAAGCCCAGTTGAGCAGTCTCATAGAGGCTATCCAGCGCAAATTCCGAGACCACGACGACGTGGAATACAAGCGACTCGAAGACTGGACGCGCCAGACGAAGACCAAGGGCGCTAACAAGGAGAAGCCCGAACGCCCTGACGTCAGCTTCTGGTTTCCGCCTTCCGACCTGACCAACCCGGCCTTCATTCAGAACGCCATGGCGCTCGAGAAGCAAGGCGGCCGCACACAGTATCTGAACCTGCCCGAGGTGGAGATGGCCGACAAGATGTGCGGCGGTCACCGCCAGGTAAGCCAGACCATACGCAACATCTATGACATGCACCGTGCGGGTGCCCTGAGGGCTACGGAACAGGGTGTGACGGGCAATCCCATACTGCGCGTCAACATCACTTTCAGCTCGACACCTGATGCGGCACGAACGTTCTACCGCAAGGACCTGACGAACGGTTTCTTCGGCCGAATCCCCTTTGCCTACAAGGCTCGCGGGGAGCGCAAAGGCCGCATTCCACGTCAAGGCAGTTACGACGAGGAATTCCTTGCAAAGCTCGACCGCTATCTGTTGCGTCTGGAAAACTGCAAGGGTCAGTTTGTGGTCAAGCCGCTGAACAAGATTGCCGACCAGCTGGCCGAGGAGATGGCGAGCCTGGCCGATCTGGCCGACGATGACACGCTCTTCGAACTGTCGCACCGCAGCATCTTCGCCGCATGGAAGAAGGGCGCCACGCTATGGATTCTGAACGACCGAACATGGTCGCGCAGCATCGGTGACTATGTCGTGTGGTTCTGCTACTACGACTTGTGGTCGAAGGTTCGCGTGTTCGGCGATATGTTCAAGGGCGGCGATGCTCTGGAGGAGGATGCGCCAAAGAGCGGCCCCAAGAACATGCTCGACAGCCTCGACACGTCATTCAACGAGCAACAGCTCGAGGCCCTGCGTGTGAGCCTCGGCAAGAGCAAGACAGGCACCAAGCATCAGCTCAATGTCTGGAAGAACCGCAAGTTCATCACCTACTCCAACCAGACCGGACTCTACACCAAGACCGAGGAGTACTTGAAGAATTGAAGAATTGAAAAATTGAAGAATTGTAAAATTGAAGAATTGAAGTTCTTCTGCATTAAGAGTTAAGAATCATGGAAAAATACGAACTTCAAAAGCTCCGCGACCTCCCCATAGAGGGGGTCGCCGAGCGACTCGGACTCTCGGTCAAGCTGCACAAGGCCCTCTGCCCGTTCCACGACGACCACCACGCCTCGCTCTCGTTCTCCGTTCGCCGCAACACCTTCCGCTGCTTCGTGTGCGGAGCCCACGGCGGGCCCATCGATCTCGTCATGAGCAGCCTCAACAAGCCCTTCCTCGACGCCTGCCGCTGGCTCGCCGACGAAGCCTCCATCCCCATCCCTCTCCCCAACAGGGAAAGGGCGTCCGAAGTGCCAAAGCCGTTCGATGCGAGCCGATTCGTCAAATACTTTGAAAGACCCTGGCTCAACGACGAGGCCCGCCGCTTCCTCTACGAGGAGCGCCGGCTCGACCCGAGAGTTGTCCGCTGGTGCCGCCTCACATCGTGGCGCGACAAACAGGGCACGCCGTGGCTGCAAACGCCATATTATAATCGCGAGGGACAGTTGGTGGGCCTGCAGAACCGCAACCTTACTTATGGTTCAGGGTTAACGGTTCAGGGTTCACGGTCAAGCTCTGCAGCTA
>CAMVPA010000015.1 GCA_947169245.1 uncultured Prevotellaceae bacterium | reverse complement strand
CAGCAGCACTACGGCTCCAACATGTGGAGCGGCGACGTCAACTCGTCGTGGGACATGCTGCGCAAGCAGGTGCCGGCAGGTCTGAGCTTCACGCTGACGGGCAACCCCAACTTCAATACTGACATCGGCGGCTTCTTCTGCGGCTCGTATAACACCAAGGGCAGCGGTTCGGCCCCCCGGAACCCCCAGTTCCAGGAGCTCTACGTGCGCTGGATGCAGTACGGTCTGTTCTGTCCCGTCTTCCGCAGCCACGGTGCCGACGCTCCGCGCGAGATTTGGCAGTTCGGCAAGAAAGGTGAACCCGTCTACGACGCCATCGAGAAGGCCATCCGCCTGCGCTACCGCCTGATACCTTATTTATATAGCACTGCCTGGCAGGTGACAAGCAATAACGACAGCTACATGCGTCCGCTGTTTGCCGACTTCGCCGGCGACAAGAAGGTATGGAACATGACCGACGAGTTCATGTTCGGCCGCAGCATCCTGGCTGCACCCATCGTCAATCCGCAGTACACCGAGGAGAAGATCATCCGCACCAATGCGATGACGGGCTGGGACCGTCAGAAAGCATCCGACGGCTCCCCTGCCGCAGCGGTCGACTTCACCGCCACGAAGACCGCAGTGAAGTACCTGCCGAAGGGTGCCGTGTGGTACGACTTCTGGACGGGTCAGCGTTATCAGGGAGGTAAGGACGTGACCATAGAGACCGCTCTCGACCGCGTGCCGATGTTCGTCCGTGCAGGCAGCATCCTGCCGCTGGGCCCTGAGATGCAGTATGTGGGCGAGAAGTCGTGGGCTGACCTTGAGCTGCGCGTCTATCCCGGCGCCAACGGCTCGTTCACGCTCTACGAAGACGAGGGCGACAGCTACAACTACGAGCGTGGCGTCTACAGCACCATCAGCTTCAAGTGGAACGACAAGACGCGTACGCTGACCATCGGCGACCGTCAGGGTGAGTTCCCCGGCATGCTGAAGACGCGCCAGTTCACCATCGTCATGCCTAATGGTCAGACGCAGACGGTGACGTATGAAGGAACAAAGAAGGACGTTCGTCTTTAGTGAAGCGTGACAAGAGAAGCGTGAAGAATCAAGAATTAAACAAATAAAGAACAATGAAGAAACTACTGATTGCAGGCTGTGCCCTCTTCGCCGCACTGACGGTGAACGCACAGAACCCCTATCTGCCGTTGTGGGAGCATCTGCCCGACGGCGAACCCCGCGTGTTTGAAGACCCCGACCAGCCGGGAAAGCTGCGTGCCTACATCATCGGTTCGCACGACGTGACAGGCACTGCCTACTGCGGCCCCGACATCCGCATGTGGTCGGCACCCGTCGAAGACCTGTCGCAGTGGCGCGACGAGGGCCCCATCTTCTCGTGGTTTGTCAACGGACAGTGGGACACGATGTATGCCCCCGACCTCGTTTGCACGACTGACCGTGCGACGGGCAAGAAGACCTATTGGCTCTATCCGCACAGCCGTGGCTGGCGCCGCACGCCGATGGTGTGTAAGGGCGACCGTCCCAATGGCCCCTTCACGCCGGTGAACCTCACCGAGGATGGCACACAGTGCCTGCCCGGCTCGCTCATCGACTTCGACCCCTCGGTGTTCATCGAGCCTGTCAACAACAAGAAGGACAAGGACTACCAGAAGGGCTACCGCGCCTATGTGTTCTACGGCTTCCAGCACTCTACGGCCTGTGAGCTCGACCAGAACACCATGTACTCGAAGCGCGAGGGTACGGAGCTCATCGACCCCTTTATTCCTGCCAGCAGCGCCGACGGCCGTCTGCTCGACAAGGCCGGCAGCGAGTATAAGGCCCTCTACCAGGGACAGAACCCGCTCGACTTCAACTTCTTCGAGGCCAGCAGCATCCGTCAGGTGGGCAATAAGTACGTGATGGTGTTCTCGGGCTACTCCGGTAAGGAGTACGGTCTGGGCAACACAAACTCTGCCCTGCGCTATGCCTTCGGCGACTCGCCCCTCGGCCCCTGGCGTTCGGGTGGCGTGCTGGTTGACTCGCGTGGTGTCGTCGTTGGCGAGGACGGCGGCAAGCTCATCACCACCAATGCCGGCCACAACACCCATGGCTCGCTGCAGGAGATCAACGGCCAGTGGTACGTGTTCTACCACCGTCCTCCCCGTGGCTTCGGTAATGCCCGTCAGGCCATGGTCGCTCCCGTGAAGATTACGTGGGACAAGAAGCCCGTGGCCAAGGGCGGTAAGGTGACGATAACAGGCTACGACCCCTTCGTGAAGGGTAACGAGTGGAAGGCAGCTGCCGCCGACGGCAATACCTATACAGGCGCCGAGGTGACCAGCGAGGGCTTCCAGATCTTCGGTCTGCCTCCCTACGCTTACTATTCTGCTGGTATCGCTTGCTTCATGTACGGCCCGAACAGCAACCAGTATATGCAGGATAACCACGACGTGTGGAACAACTCGATGGACCTCGCCGGCATCCAGAACGGCGGCATCATCGGCTTCAAGTACTTCGGCTTCGGTGGTCTGGCACAGGACACCAAGGGCTGCAAGGCTTTCGAGGGCATCAAGAAGGGTGACAACGCCCATCTGTACTTGAACCTGACTCCCAGCGGAAAGGGCGACTTCAAGATTCACGTGAGATTGGATGATCCTTGGAAGGGTCAGGAAATCGGTATCATCAACGTTCCCGCTACAGCCAATAAGAAGGGAGTGTATGGCGTCGACGTTCCTGCCGTTGAAGGATTGACAGGCAAGCACGCCATCTATCTGGTGGCTGAGGGTCCTGAGGTGAAAGCCCCCGAACAGCCGCAGCAGGGACCTTGGGGTCGTCGTGGCCCTCAGCAGTCCCAGCGCCCGCAGGGACTCTTCGACCTCCACGGAGTTGGCTTTACCAAGGCAGGACAGTCGTTCAGTGTTCCTGTGGTGCCTGAAGTGACTATCACCTGCGACGGCCAGAAGCTGAACATCCCCGCACAGCCCATCATGTCGACCAACCAGAACGGCTATACCAAGTGCGACCACTACCAGCTCTACGGTCCGCTGAAGGCTGGTGCCAAGGTGAAGGCAGAGGCTGATGTTTCTGGGGTGAAGTTCGAGGTGAGCCCCGTCGTTGACGGTCGTGCCACGGTGAAGGCCACGTATAAGGGCCAGACCAAGGTGTTCCTGATTAATTAAGAGTTAAGAGTGAAGAGTGAAGAATAACTAACGATTATCAATCATGAAGAAGTTTTTTGCAATACTGCCGTTGGTGGCCTTCCTCCTCAGCTGTGGCAGCCAGGAGGAGCCCGACAACGGTCCCATATTGACCGTGGAGGGCGGTCAGATACAAGGTGTCAGGGCCGAGAATCCCGACGTATTCGTCTATCGCGGCATCCCCTATGCCGCAGCACCTATCGGTGACCTGCGCTGGAAGGAGCCCCAGCCCGTCGTGGCTTGGGACAGCGTACGCGTTTGCGACAAGTTCGGACATCCCGGCTACCAGACCGTCCACTATCCCGGTGGCTACACCACGGAGTGGGGCTATGGCGACGAGGCGCCCTACAGTGAGGACTGTCTCTACCTGAACGTGTGGACGAAGGCTCCCGGCAACACCGGGAAAAAACTGCCCGTTGCCCTGTGGATACACGGCGGCGGCTACCGCGAGGGCTGGGGCACCGAGCCCGAGTTCGACGGTCAGGAGTGGGCCTCGAAGGACGTCGTCCTCGTGACCATCAACTACCGTCTCGGCATCTTCGGCTTCATGCCTTACGGCGAGCTTTCGGCCGAGAGTCCCCACGGTGTGTCCGGCAACTACGGCATCCTTGACCAGATACAGTCGCTGAAGTGGGTGCGCGACAACATCGCACAGTTTGGCGGCAACCCCGACAACGTCACCATCTTCGGACAGAGTGCCGGTGCCGGCAGCGTGCGCACGCTCTGTGAGTCGCCCCTGGCCCGCGGCCTGTTCCATAAGGCTGTCATCATGAGTGGTGGCGGACTGAACGTACCGTCGAAGGAAGGCGAGGCAGCCAAGCCCGCTACCCCGATGGCGAAGTTCTTCACCTATAACCCCACGCTGAAAGAGGCGGAGGCTGAGACCAAGAAAGTCATGGACTGGGCTGGCCTGACCGACCTTCAGAAACTGCGTGCTGCCTCTTCGGAGATCCTCTACACCGTGTGTACCCTCTACAACATGGTAAACAAGAGCGACCTCTATGTCATGGAGCGTCCCATCATCGATGGCTACGTCTCGCTGAAAGACTTTGAAACCGCTACCCGCGAGGGCACCATCGCCGATGTGCCCTATATGATTGGCTACACCATGAACGACATCGGCTCTATGGGCCCCGGCATCGCCGAGTTCTGTAAGGTGCGCCAGCAGCAGGGTGGCAAGGCATGGGCCTACGAGTTTGCCCGTCCGCTGCCTGACGACGGCTCACATCCCGAGGTGACCGAGCGTCTGAAGGGCGCCTTCCACTCCAGCGACCTGTGGTATGTCTTCAAGTCGCTGAAGCACTGCTGGCGTCCCTGGACGCAGGGCGACTGGGACCTGAGTGAGAAGATGCTGACGGCCTGGACCAACTTCGCCAAGGACAGCAACCCCGGCATTGGCTGGGAGCCCTGCACCACGGAGAAGCCGCAGTTCATGCTCTTCAAGCTGAATCAGCAGGACGCCGAGGCCTCGGAGATGGGCGAGCCTGTCTCTCCTGAGAACAAATAATCATCACTAACAATCACTATGAGAAGAATCTTATCAATCCTTTTTGCTGCTTGTCTGACCGCAGGAGCATGGGCACTTGACGCACCGCTGCCCACGCTCCATGTCGAGGGCAAGTGGCTTGTCGACACCTACGGCAACCATGTTGTGCTGCATGGTGTCATGGACACGCCGAGCATGTGGTTCAACGACAACCGCTGGACCGGTGGCTACAACGCTACGGGTGCCAAGAACTGTATTGCCTACTTCCACAAGCTCTTCGACGGCATGAAGCAGGCCAACTGCGACGTGTTCCGTCTGCACCTCGACCCGGCGTGGACCAACGACAACAGCGTGAAGTATGTTGACCTCAGTACGCAGCCCGAACACAAAGGCGGAGACCTGCCGACGGGTGAGGCCAACATAGAGCATTTCAATGCCACACGACTGAAGACTTTCCTGAAGTCGCTCTACATTCCCTTGATGATGGATGCCCTGGAACATGGTCTGTACGTCGTGGTGCGCCCGCCGGGTGTCTGCCCTAATCCCATCTACGTCGACGGTTACTACCAGAGGTACATGTTGGAGGTGTGGGACATCGTCTCGAGCGACGAGACCATCCGCAACTACGCCGGTCAGATCAGCCTTGAGCTGGCCAACGAGCCTGTGAGCGTGAAGAACGCCAGCGGTCAGAGCGATGCGAAGGCGCTGCGCGACTTCTTCCAGCCTGTCGTCGACAAGATTCGCGCCAATGGCTTCACCGGTGTCATCTGGATTCCTGGCTCTGGCTGGCAGTCGAGCTATGCCGACTACAAGACCTATCCCATCAAGGGCGACAACATCGGCTATGCCGTTCACGACTACGACGGCTGGTATGGCTGTGCCGACAAGGACCTGTCAGCCAGCGACGTGAAGGCGGCCACACAACGTAAGATTACCCAGTTCCACAATCAGGTGCCGGTGGTCGACACCAACCCCATCATCATCACCGAGATTGACTGGAGTCCCACGAAGCCGGGTACGGGCCACTACAACGAACACGGCAACTGGGTGGAGTCCAACTATGGTACGTGGGCCACAGGCCGCACGTCCGTATGGGGCACCATCACCAAGGGCGTGCATGACCACTATGGCAACATCTCGATGACCCTCTCGGGCTCAGCCTGCCTCTTCGACATCGACAAGCTGCTGAAGACCGGCGTCGCCGAACCTGCTTTCGGCGGACTGGAAGAGGCCTGCGGCAAGGCCTGCTTCGACTGGTATGCCGAGTATGCAAAGGTCAATAATCCCAAGCCCGACTATGTCAACGAGGCTCCCGTCAGCGACCTTGGCAACGGTAAGTTCATGAACCCCGTCGTGCGTGCCGACTTCCCCGACCCCGATGTCATCCGCGTGGGCGATACCTATTATATGGTGTCGACAACGATGTGTCTCTTCCCTGGTGCTACCATTCTCAAGTCAAAGGACATGGTTAACTGGGAGTACTGCTGTCAGCCGCTGACACAGCTCGCCACCACCGACAACTACAATCTGAAGAACGGTCAGAGTGCTTATGCCGGCGGCATGTGGGCTTGCTCCATGAAGTACAATGAGGCTGACGGTAAGTTCTACCTGCTCATCAATGGTAACGACGCCGGTGGCTTCATTCTCTCAACCACTAACCCCGAGGGCACATGGCAGAAGAAGAAGCTTCCGCGCATCTACTACGACCCAGGCATGCTCTTCGACAATGGCAAGGTCTACATCGCCTGCGGCAACGGTAATATCTCTGTCTGTGAGCTGGACATGAACTTCAACCTCAAGCAGGAGAAGACCGTCATCCAGAAGCCGGGCTCCGGCCTGGAGGGCTGCCACTTCTATAAGAAGGGCGACTACTATTACATCTACGCCACATACGGTGGCTGGCCTTCGGGTCAGGCTGCTTTCCGCTCGAAGAACCCCATGGGTCCTTATGATGAGGAGAAGATGCTCGTCGAAAAGAATATCAATGGCCAGGTCAACACCATCCATCAGGGTTCGCTCATCGAGGATGTCAACGGCAGTTGGTGGACCATCATGCAGGAGGATCTCGGCGCCCTGGGCCGTTTCCCCAACCTGCAGCCAGTCAAGTGGGTCGACGGTTGGCCCATCGTGGGTAAGAACGGCGTGCCCTACAAGACCTTTGTCGACCAGATTGACAAGCCCGCCACGGCCGAGGCCTATCCTCAGACAAAGCGCCTGCCGACTACCGACAACTTCCGCTCCTATCCCCTCGGCATGCAGTGGGAGTGGAACCACAATCCCGACAACGACAACTGGAGCCTCTTTGAGCACCAAGGATGGCTGCGCTTGAAGACTGCTACGGTGGTCAGCAAGCTGCATCAGGCTCGTAACATGCTGACACAGCGCATCTTCATCGACAACAGCAAGACGACCAAGGGTACCGTCCGTGTGGATGTCTCACGTCTGCAGGAGGGCGACCGTGCCGGTATCTGTATCTTCCAGGATCCGTATGCTGCCATTGCTGTCGAGATGAAGGACGGCAAGCGTCAGATTGTATGGTGGAAGGAAGGCGTCAAGAGTCCTGGCGACAACTTCACACCGCAAGAGACCTATAAGGAGGTCGAGCTGACCGACAACATCGTCTACCTGCGTGGCGCCATCAAGTACGGCGACAACAAGGCGATGTTCTACTACTCCACCGACGGCAAGACGTGGAAGAAGCTGGGTGGCGACACGTCGCAGAGCTTCAACCTCTCGGTCTTTGTCGGCTCGCGCTTCGGACTCTTCTGCTACTCCACGAAGACAGCCGGCGGCAGCGCCGACTTCGACTGGTTCTCTACGGAGGAGGAGTACGACGAGGAGGGCATGTATGGCGAGCTGAAGACCACGCTCGACGAGAACATGTTCACGGTGACGAAGATTGTGCCGTCCAAGAAGACGCTCGATGCCCTTATCGGCGGCTTCTGCTCGCCGGGCATCACGGCAACCTATAAGGACAAGCACACGGAGGTTGTCACCGCCCAGACCGTCTTTACGCCTGAGGACGGGAGCGTCGTCGAGTTCCGCAACGGCCAGATGGCCGGCCTTTCTCAGGGCAAGACACGCGTGACCGCCACCTTCACCGACCTCTTCGGCAACCAGGTCGACACCGCCTTCACGGCACGTTCGGGCTACTTCCCCTTGGATGCACAGTACATCAAGACTGACTTGGCCGGTACGGGAACCTACAAGTTCACCTCGACGACGTCGGCCGAATATGGTCTGTTCAAGTTCACGACGAAGGACAGTCAGATGGGCTGGGTCTACGATGCTAAACATGATTTCAGCGGCTTCCATTACCTCGTCATCAACCAGAGGTATAAGCCGACGGGCTCCAACAGCATCAACTTCTACATCACCAAGAGCGTGAAAGGTGCCCGCTGCGAAGTGCCCATCACCGCCGATGCCGTGCGGACCGAGACTGGTTTCCAGACCGTCGTTTGCCTCGACACGCTGAAGTACACCATGGGTAACAACAAGGGCAAGCCCCTCAACCTGAAGAGTATCAACATGGTGACGTTCACGACGACTGCTGCCAATAAGAGCCTCTACATCACTGACATGTTGCTGACCACCGAAGATCCCACCACGGGTATCGTCGATGTGGCTTGGCAGCGGGAGGCTCAGCAGCGCCAGACCGTCAACGTCTATACGCTGTCGGGACGCATGGTACGTCGCGCCGTCAGCCGCAAGGACGCCCTTCAGGGTCTGCCCGCAGGACTCTATCTGATGGAGGGCAGGAAGATACTGGTGAAGTAGTAATGAATGAAGGAGTAAGGAGAATACTTACTTGCTGTAATCAATAAAGGGAGCCCGTCAGGCTCCCTTTATTAGTTTCTTTCCTTTCTGAATGTATATCCCTTTATCTGCAGGGCCGCTCAGTCGTTGGCCCTGCAGATTATAGGTGAAACCCTCGCCTGGGGAGAGGGGTGGGGTGAGGCCCTGGATAGCCGTCACGTCGCTCTGTGCCTGTATGCCGATTTCAGCGGCGCTGGTCCAGGCGTTGCCTTTGACCTCGCTCTTCGCCACGAACTTCATGTAGCGGGCTGCCGTCGCCGTCTTCAGCTTGGCCACCTGTGTGGCTGTGGTGTTGCTGAACTCGCCGCTGACGGCAGCTGTGCCCCACGTCTTGCCGTCGGTGCTCAGGTAGACCTCGTAGGCTTTCACCATACCGTTGGTGTTGCCGTCCTGACGTGCCAGGTAGGTGATGCCCGTCACCATGTAGGTCTTCGCCATGTCAATGATAATCTGGTGCGGGTGCTTCGGCTCGTTGGCGCCCCATGCCGTGTGCCAGAAGGTGTCGTTCTTGCCGTCGATGGCCAGCTTGGCTTCGTTGCCGCCCTGATAGCTGTCGGCGCTCACCACCTTCCAGCCGCTCTTGCTGAGGTAGAGGTCGAAGTCATAGCTCATCTTCGGACTCTCCATCAGACCGTCGGCAGTGCAGTAGGCCGTGACGGTGCAGGCATCGTTGTTGGTGACCACCGATGAGTACTTCTGGTAGTCGCCGCCGTTGATGCTGTACCAGATGGTGGCGTTCTTCGTCTGGGTCGTCATCTTCAGCTTTCCTGTCGTGGTGCGCTCCACGCTGACGGGCTGGCAGACGGGCATGTTCACACGGGCGGCCTCGGCAGCCTTGACACCGGCCTTCAGCGGGATGATGAAGAAGCGGAAGGCGGTGTTGGCGCTCTTCAGCTCGTACTTGTCCATCACGTCGGGACCGCACGAGTTGTTGCCCAGACCACGGGTGACGGCGTCGAGGTTGACAACGGCCGTGGTGCAGCTCTTGAACTGGTAGGTGTGCTTCGAGCGGTTATTGCTGTCGGTGTAGTTGTCCTCAGGACGGAAGTGTACGGCTGAGGCCGCCATCTGGTCGGGAGCCACGAAGAGCAGTCCCTGTCCCTCGCCGTTGGTCAGCGACAGCCAGCGCACCTCCTGTTTTGTGCCGTGTTCCTGCGGCAGGATATACTCCTCATACTGGTCGGTGACGGTGCTCTTGTAGATGGCCGGCAGACAGGCCTCCTTGCGGTCTACATAGCTGTCCCACGGGCCGCGTCCGAACCACGTCAGCTGCTCCATGCCCTTCGGCATCTCCAGCTTGAAGCCGAGCTTTGGCAGGATGGCGCCGGTGTTGTTGGGACGGATGAACGAGTTGACCATCATGGTGCCGTCGGCACAGACGATGAAGTTGAGGTTGACGTTGAACGTGTTTGAGCCGCTGCCGTAGGTGCTGGTCATGCTGACGGTGACGGTCTTGCCGTCGTCGGCCTTGGCCACCGTGGTGCCCGTGCCCTTGCCTGTCGAGCTGAGCTTGGGCAGTCCCATGCCGTCCCAGCTGCCTTTCTTCGAGCCGTCGTTGTCGGTGGGCAGACGGAAGGCGTTCAGCTGCAGTGCCTTGCTCATCATGGAGACGCCGTCGTACGTGTAGCCCGTGAGCGTACCTTTATTCTTGGTGAAGGTGGCCTTGAAGTTGGTGCCGCTGACGATGACTGCGGTGTTCGTCTCGTCCACCGTCAGTGCTTCGGCGCTGGCGAAGGAGAGATCCTTCATCGGCTTCGTGGCCGTCTTCACGGGCAGTTTCTCCTCGGCCACCACGTAGCCGGCATCGGCCCAGGCGGTCTTCTCGCGCTGCTTGGCGCAGAAGTAGATGAAAGCCTCCTTGTCAGAGGTAAGAGGTGAGAGGAGAGAGGTGAGGTTGTCGATGGTGATGTTCTTCGACTGTCCGGCGGCCACGTCGTCGGTGATGGTGGCGCTGCCGAGGATGTTCCCTTCCTCGTCCATGACGCTGTAGCTCACGTCGTAGGTGCTGCTCGGCAGGAAGGCCAGCTTGTTCTTCACGGTGAAGACATTGTTTTTGCCGCTGACGGCCTTGAACTCCAGTGGCTGGTAGATTTTCTTCGTGTTATAGCACTTGGCTGTCCACGTCCAGTCGGGGTGCACCAGACCGTTGATGCAGAAGTTGCCGTCGTTGGGGTTGTCGCCGAAGTCACCGCCGTAGGCCCAATACTCCTTGCCGTTGCTGCTCTTCGTCAGCAGTCCCTGGTCCTTGAAGTCCCAGATGAACTCACCCGTCAGACAGGCGTATTTCTCATAGAGGTCGAACATCTCGCGGACGTTACCCATCGAGTTGCCCATGGAGTGCGAGTTCTCGCACTGGATGTGCGGACGGTCTTTCTGCGACTCGCCTTTTCCCTTGATACCGTTATAGTCCCAGTACATCGACGATGTGACGTCGGCATACTGGCTGCCGCCCTCGTAGTGGGTCAGTCGCGTCTTGTCCAGCGCCTTAATGGCCGTTTGTACGGCAGAGAAGTTATTGCCGCCGCCACTCTCGTTGCCGAACGACCACATGAAGATACAGACGTGGTTACGCATCCAGCGCACGTGGTTCTGCGAGCGCTCCACCATGGCGTTCTTGAACTGAGATACCGACGACAGGCCCCAGTTGCCGTGACACTCGACGTTGGCCTCGGCCAGCACGTACATGCCGTACTTGTCGCAGAGGTCGTAGAACACGGGATCGTTGGGGTAGTGGGAAGTGCGAATGGCGTTGATGTTCAGCCGTTTCATGCAGAGGATGTCCTGCTCAATCTCCTCGGGCGTGATGGCGCGGCCGTTGACAGGCGAGAAGTCGTGGCGGTTCACACCGTGGAACACCATGCGCTGGCCGTTGATGAGCAGGGCGCCGTCGCTCTTGCGTATCTCCACCTCGCGGAAGCCCACCTTCGAGCCGCGGCGGTCAATGACATTGCCCTGACTGTCCTTCAGCGTCAGCACGAGGTCGTAGAGGTTGGGCGTCTCAGCGCTCCACAGCTTCGGCGCCGTCACGTTCATGTCAAGGGAGACCTCCCCCTGCCCCTCCAAAGGAGGGGTGAATGTTGCGGAGTTAGTGGCTATGACGGTACTACCATCTTTTATTTGAGCCTCCACCGTGAAAGCCCCCCCTCCTTCGGAGGGGTTGGGGGAGGCTATCATTACCTTCACATTAGCCTTGGCGTTCTTGTAGCTGTCTGTAAGGTCGGTGGTGAAGAAGTAGTCGCGAATCTGGCTCTTCGGCGCCGACCACAGGAAACACGAGCGGTGGATACCCGTCAGTCGCCAGTAGTCCTGGCACTCTAAGAACGAGCCGCTGGTGAAGCGGTACACCTGCAGGGCGATGGTGTTCTCGCCCTCCACGAGGTGGTCGGTAATCTTGAACTCCGACGGCAGGTAGGAGTCCTCCGAGTAGCCGATGCGCTGTCCGTTCACCCACAGGTAGTAGCCGTGGCCTACGCTGTTGAAGCGCACGTAGACGTCGCGGCCCTTCCAGCTGT
The DNA here is from genome assembly GCA_947169245.1 of uncultured Prevotellaceae bacterium. Lineage (GTDB taxonomy): Bacteria > Bacteroidota > Bacteroidia > Bacteroidales > Bacteroidaceae > Prevotella. Next base: position 54,840 of record CAMVPA010000015.1, on the reverse strand, counting down.
CGGGGATGGTGAAGGTGCGGCGGTAGGTGCCCACGGGGTTCTTCATGTTGTCCTTGTAGGTGAACCAGCCCGGGCGGTCGGCCATCACCGAGTAGGTCGACTCGTTGTACGAGAAGGGGTAGCTCGTGTTGCAGTACAGCGGCTTGTCCCACGACTTGTTGTGGTTCAGGCCCCATACCTGCCAGCTTGAGGGCACGTCGATGTCGACCCACGAGCCGTCGGTGGTGAAGTCCTTGGCACACCAGTCGGCCTTGATGCTGGTGGGCAGACCCACCCACTTGAACTTCCACGTGCCGTTGAGCGACTGGTAGTAGGGCGACAGCGTTATGTCGTTCTGGGCGATGTCGGCGTCCGAGGCCATGGGTATGGCCAGGGTGTGTGCTGTCTCGCGGTTGACACTGGTCTTCAGGGGGTCGTCCCACTCCTTGCCCGTGATGGTGGTCTGGGCGTGGGCTGTCGCCAGGCAGGCAATGGCTGCCGCGACGAGAATGAGTTTGTTGTTCATTTTTGAGTCATTTAGGTTTTTGATGGCACAAAGTTACGTCATTTTTCGCAGTTTATGGTCACGCGTCCCTCTTTTTTTGCGTGTGTGTGACATATACTAAAACATCTGAAACGTCTGTGGGGCTCCCGTTGTCCCATTCTTTTGTAACTTTGCACACACAATTCCCGTAGAATTAGAATTGAAAGATTGAATAATTGAAAACTAGACCGACATGAAGAGAATCTTGACTTTGGGCTTGCTGATGTGCGCTGTTGCCGCACAGGCACTGACGCCCTTGACGCGGGGAGCTTTCGAGACCCGCCAGTATCGTAATGTGTTTGTGGAGATGGGCTACGAGCCCGCTGCTGTTGAGGCTAAGCTCCAGGAGGTGTTCAACGACGTCTTCCGCGGACCTAACAAGGTCTACTTCGAGGTGGGCGACTCCATGGGCTACGTCAGCGATATCAAGAACCACGATGCCCGCACCGAGGGCATGTCCTATGGTCTGATGGTGGCTGTGCAGTTCGGCGAGAAGGATATCTTCGACCGTCTGTGGCGCTGGGCCAAGAAGTACATGCAGCACCAGGAGGGTCGCCGCGAGGGCTACTTCGCCTGGAGCTGTAAGACCGACGGCACGCAGAACGCGGCAGGTGCTGCCAGCGACGGCGAGCTCTACTTCATCACCGCCCTCATCTTCGCCTCCAACCGCTGGGGCGACAATACCGGCATCAACTACAAGGCTGAGGCCCAGCACATCCTGAACTGCATACAGCCCAAGGAGTACACCCCCGAGCCCCGTCCCGCTGGTTTCGGTGGCTTCGGCGGTGGTCAGCAGGGCCCGCAGCGGCAGTTCCTCATCGACCCCGAGACAAAGCTTATCACCTTCACGCCCGACGGCTTCGGCAATGGCTTCACCGACCCCAGCTACCACATCCCCGCCTTCTACGAGGTGTGGGCCAAGTGGGGCGACGATGGCCGTAGCGACTTCTGGAACGAGTGCGCCCAGAAGAGCCGCGAGTTCTTGCACAAGTGTACCAACGAGAAGACAGGCCTGAACGGCGACCAGTGCCAGTACGACGGCTCCGAGATGGCAGGCTTCCGCTTCCCCCGCCGGGCGCAGGGGCAGCAAGGTGGTGCGCAGCAGGCTCCTCCCCGCAATGGCAACAACAACTTCCGCTACGACTCGTGGCGCGTACCAATGAATATCGCCCTCGACTACGAGTGGAGCTGTGCCGACGCCGAGTGGCAGCGCCAGTATGGCGAGAAGATCCAGAACTTCTTCTACTCGCAGGGCGTCGACAAGTTCCTCGACCAGTACCGTCCCGACGGCACACTGCCCGAGGGCAACGAGATACTCGGTGCCGGCGGCTTCCGCAAGCTGCGCCACAGCATCGGCCTCGTCTCTACCGTCGCTGCCGCTTCGCTGCTCTGCTCTCACGACAAGAGCAAGGAGTTTGTCGATCACCTGTGGAACATGAAGCACGAGCCCTTCGACGACGGCTACTTCGACGCCTACTACGACGGCCTGCTGCGCCTCTTCGCCTTCATGCACCTTAGCGGACACTACCGCGTCATTTTCCCAGCTAATTAATACAAACCTATGAACAAGACCCTAATCATCAGTACGTTACTCGCCTTGGCCATGTTTGAAACAGCCAATGGCCAGAAGCAAACATCCAACAATCGAGTGCCCCTCGTCTATCAGGTTGAGAACACGGGAGCGCAGTTCAAGGCACCTGCGATGCCCACCATCGACAAACTACCCGTCATCCGCGAGCTGCCCGACGCACTCGAGGGTGTCAAGAGCTTCGCCGACTGGTCGCACCGCCGCAGCGACATCAGCCACATGATTCAGCACTACGGCATCGGCACGAAGCCCGCCGTTGACAACGGTCAGGTGGTGGCACGCATGCAGGGCGACACCCTCATCGTCTATGTCACTGTTGGTGGTCGCACGCTCCGCTTGCAGTCAGAGATACGCTACCCGAAGGAGGGGCAGCCGCCCTATGCACTGATGATTGGCACCAGCATGCTGTCGCTGCCGCGCCAGCTCTTCGACAACCGTCCCATCGCCATCATGAACTTCCACGAGAAGCAGGTCAACGACTACGGACAGTTCGGCCGTCACCACGAGCGTGGCGAGCACGACTTCGACCGCCTTTATCCCCAGCTCAAGGACAACGGCGCCTACAGCATGTGGGCGTGGGGCCTGAGCCGTCTCATCGACGGTCTGCAGCAGCTTGGTCCTGAGGTGACGAAGATTGACACCAAGCGCATTGGCGTCAGCGGCTGCTCCTATGCTGGCAAGATGGCCCTCTACTGCGGCGCCTTCGACGAGCGCATCTGTCTGACCATCGCCCAGGAGCCTGGTGGTGGCGGTGCTGCCTCGTGGCGTAAGTCCCATGAGCTGACACTCGAAGGCAAGAACCTCGAGGACCTCGACAAGACCGACTACCACTGGTTCCAGGAGAGCCAGAAGCTGAACTTCCACGGCGACAGCGTCTACCGTCTGCCCTACGACCAGCACGAGCTCTGTGCGCTGGTCTGTCCGCGTGCCCTCCTGCTGCTCGGCAATCCCGACTACGAGTGGCTGGCCGACCCCTCGATGCTCGTGTCGGCCCAGGCCGCCAAGAAGGTGTGGGAGCGCTTCGGCATCGGCGACCGCATGGACTGGAGCATCCTCGGCGGTCATGGCCACTGCCAGCTGCCCGAGCGCCAGTTCCCTGAGGTGCAGGCCTTCATCGACCGCTTCCTCCTGGGGCGCGATGTCAAGACTGGCAACGTCCAGCGCTTCGAGCTGAAGTGATATTAGCACACTAGAACCATATTCCCTACGTAAAAACAGCGGGCGAATCACCATACGATTCGCCCGCTGTTTTAGAATGTGTAGACTGTAGTTTTTACTCCTCGTCATCCCATACACCGAAGATGCCACGGGAACGAGTATCGTCGTCGCCAATATCGGGATCCGGATTGACGGTCGGGTCTTCAGGATCTGTACTCACGCCAGTGAAACTGTCTGCGAGTATCTGGTAGCGTACGCCGAGCGGGACGATTGTTGTCTCTGGAATGATATATGTTTTCTTTTTCATTGTCGTTTCTATTTACTTGATTACAATCTTGCGTCCATTGGAGATATACAGTCCCTTCTTCGAGGGCTGCTTGTCGAGCTTAACGCCGTCGAGCGTGTACCAACTATTGTCGCTAACCTTCCTGATTTCGGCAATTCCTGTTGTTTCATCACCGAAGTTCAGCATGAATGAGCGTGCCTGTTGTGCAGCCTCTGAGAACTGGAAGTAGGCACGGCAGGCTTTCAGCGTACGCTGTTTACCCGTGTGCTTTAGGGTGTTGCCGGCGGTCATGTAGTAAATGTCGTCATTGTCGGGCGTGTCAATAGTCATCGGGTCATAGTAGCCAATGAACTTCACGTGGCCGTCGGCCTTCTCAATGGTTCTTTGAGCCTCGGTGCTGCTGACGACAGTGACACCGGTGAACAGGGGGTTCACAATGTCGCGGGTGGCGGGATCGGCCTGATCGTAGCCCTCGGCCTTCGCCCACTTAATGATATAAGGTACGCCAGCCTGAAGTGTTGTCACAGCATCGCCGAAAGTCAGGCTGACGGTGGTTCCCGTCATCGTGGCTGAGGTGAGTGTCTTGGCTGTAGCACCATCAAGCGGGCTGTCGGACAATGACACGTTGAACGGCAGGCAGATGGTGTTCCATTCACCGTCCTTATAGAGCGTACGGTCGGCGAGGAGAACGTTGCGTCCCGTCCTATTGTTGTTATTGCCAATCACAGTGCTGTTTTCGGCAGCATCGGCCAGACAGACGTTAATTTGGGTCACGGTGAGGTCGAGACCAGCAAAAACTGAAAAGCCGGATGTGAAGTTAAGCGTCATACTGCGGTTAGTGCTGGTGGGGCTGCCAATACTGGTAGCGTTATTTGTTGTGCTGCTACTCTTATGGTTAATCAGTTTTGCCTCGTCGTTGCTGGGGTCTGAGCCGTTCCATACAGTAATATAAGCATCAGCATTGGTTGTTACTGTGCCTGTCAGCTGAAGCATATTGCCCTCTGGAGCGGTCAGCACGAGGTTGCCATTGCAGTTACTGCTGTATGCACCGTTCTCGCCACCGTCGTCGTAAACCTTGAACGAAGAAACACCTTCTGGGATAGTAGCCGTTACGGTGCCTTCCGTTGGCATGTTGATGCTGAGACCTGTCAGAGTATTAGTAAATACGGGAGTTACCGTGGCAACCGAAGTAGGCATGGAGAAGGTGGCCGTGTTGTTGTACCATGTGCCGCCTGTCACGCTGACGGCATTGCTGTTACCGTCAACGACGCTGATGCCACTCAGCACATAGCCTGCGGCGGGCGTAGCTGTCAGTGTGACAACGTCGTTCACCTTAGCCTTCGTCACTTGTGTGTTGTTGACTTTTGCCACTACAGTGCCGCCAGAAGCAGGGCTGATGGTGACATCATATTCCGCTGCATTGCTGACAAGCGTCACGGTGAGGTCGAGGCCAGGGTAATTAGAACCATATGTCTGGAACTCTATCCTCATGTAGCGCCCAGTACTTTTTATGGTGCCTATGTCGGTGGTTACGCCGTCAGAGCTGCTGCCTGCATAAAACAACCGGGTGTCGCTATAGTAATATCCGTCTTTAACCGTCAGCTTCTCGTAATTGAGTGCCGTGATGGTTCCCGTGAGCTGCAGTAGGTAGTTTTCTGGTGCACACAGAACAATACTGCGATTTCCCTCACTGTAGTTTCCTTTCTGGCCGCCATCGTCATATAGCTTGAACGATTGTACGCCATTAGGGATGTAGGCATACGAGTCGTACGGCATGTCGATGCTGAGGTTTGTCAGGTCGTTACTGAAAGTCGGTGTTACTGTGACAGCCGATGCTGGCATCTGGAAGCTTGCGCTGTGGCTATACCAATAATTGCCACTCACGCTCACTGGATTGTCATCGGCATCTACAACACTGAGATTGCTCAATACGTAGCCTGTTGAGGGCGAGATGTACAATTCAACATTATCATCCTCTTCAAACTCCTGTTCACTGCTATAGATGCCCACATAGCCACCCGTACCATTGTTTATGGTAACACTAAAGGTGCTCACAGCACTGGGGTCAATAACCTTCACGGTGAGGTTGAGACCTGCATAATTCACGCTGCCATCTGAAGAGAAATTGAGTGTCAGGCTTCGTCCTTTGCTGGTGATATCTATATCGGAATTATTACCGTTTAAAGTTTTTACTGGATCACCACTATTAGTAGAACCATCCCAAACTTTCAAAAGGTCATAACTTGATTCTGTATCAATAGAACCTGTCAACTTCAGCGTACAGCCCTCAGGAGCAATAAGGACAATGCTGCCGTCGCAGAGATCACTGTAGTTGCTTTCAGCACCGCCGTCGTCATAAATATTGAAAGAAGCAACGCCCTCGGCTATCGTATATTCATCTGTACCTTCCTTGGGCATGTTGATGCTGCCCGTATTGCTGGTGATGACATTGCCACTATCGCCGCCGCTAGTAGTGGTCTCAATGGTGATGCTCTTAAGGTCGAAATCACCCTGCCCTACGATTGTGATGGAATTCAACGAGACACCGCTTGCCGGAGTCAGGGTATATTCATCGAATGGTGTCCCCTCTGTTTTGGTGAATTCGCCATCGTTGTTGTTTCCATTCTCGTTAAGCTTTATGCTACTAATGCCAGCAGCGGCTTTAATGGTAATTGTGCTTATCTCGCCAGAAATTTGGAATGTTGGCGTGAGAACAGTTCCGTTTAAGTACTCTGAAGGCGTGTGGAAGACGATACAATACTCATCCTCATATGTAATACGTTCAAGAAAGGTGTTACTTTGCAATGTCAAACTCCAATTGTTGCCCTCTTTGCTGGCAAGATTGTTCGGATTATTATAATCAACTGGCTGTTCGAAGGTGGATACGTATGTGTTGGTTGTGCCGCTTTCGCCGCCGCTTGTATCAAACGTAAGGCAGGCTCGGACAGAATTGTAATTTGTTTTGGCCTCACTGTAGAATCCTGCGTATGTATCACTAAAATCTATAGACTTTGCCACTTCAGGTGACTCCGTTGCAGACCAATACCAGCTTGACAGCTTAGCATATTGTGAAACTGCGTTGAGTTTCTCGTTTATTCCCGTAAAGGTCAGGACGCCAGACTCTGGCTCGTCGCTCACAGTACCTTCTGCACCGCAACCTATAAGCATCTGCTGCCACTCCTGAATTGTAGGCACCTTCCATGTGCAGCCGGTAACAGCATTGTTTGCCGCCCACTTGGTAACGGCGGCTGCCGCATCATCCCATTGGAAGGAACTATTATAATAGGAGTTTTCTATGAAGTAAGCGTTCTCAAGCGCTATGGCCAGACCCGTATGGTTCTGCTCATCCACATACGCAATCATGGCTACGGCATTTCCGGAAGTCACATCGTTCGCTGTAGCGTAGATGTTTCCGTCTGTGGAAACCACCTTACCAATGTCATCTGCGGTAACGTCGCTCAGTGTTTTTTTACAGGTTGTTCTTGTGCCCACGCCGTACAGACGGTGAACAGCATAAGGAGCAGCATCGCCGCTGTCCTTAGGATTGGAATGTTTGTAGTTCTTTTCATAGGGTTAATATGTTTTGTTAATTTTATTATGCATAAATAGCCAGACTAGCCAAGCGAGTGCTATGTGTTGGACAGTGGATTTTCATGTCAGCGGTTTTTAGATTCTAATAGCAATACGATTGCAAAGTTAGCAAATAATTCCGACACCACCAAACATTTGGCAAAAAAAGTGACGCAAGTTACATATTAGGTGTTTTTGCGAATAAAGCAAAAAAACGCGAGAGCACGACTTGTGCGCGAAAAGGGCCGAGTATTTTTCAAAAGTCATGGAGTATTTTCAAAAAGTCGGCCCCTCGCGATGGCGGGGGGCCGACTTTTGTTATCGAAATAAGGTGCGAGTGCTTTACAGCTGATACTCCAGCATGACGAAGCTGTAGGGCTGGAGGTCGAGGGTGAACTTCGATTTGGCCTTCAGCTGCTCAGTCTTGGGGGCTATGGGCTGCTGCTCGAAGTTGTTCTCGTCGTTGGGCTGGCCGGCGAGAGTGGTCTTGGTGACGGTCTTCTTCACACCGAAGCGCGAGAGGTTGATGTTGGCCTTCTTGGCCTCAGCACCGGCGTTGCAGAGCTTCACATAGAGCTTGCGCGTCTTCACGTTGAGCACGACGGACTGGCCGTAAGGACTCTTCTCGGCGGGCTGCACCACACCGGCTTCATCGCCCTTGAAGGTGACGCAGTCGCCATAGTAGTACTGGCCGGCTGACTGTCCGAACATCTGCTGCACGTAGTAGCTGCAGGTGAGGAACGGACGCTCGTTGTCGAAGTAGATGAGGTCGGGGGTCCAGTTGGTGGCGTTCTTGCGGGCAAAGAGGGGTGCGTAGCTGGTCATGCAGACGATGTCGCCGTTGCGCTCGACATGGAGCAGGTAGAGACCCTCGGCCAGGGCGTCGATGAGCTTCTTGTCCTTGGCGGCATACTCGCCGAGATAGACCTTCGTCTTGCGGTCGCGGGGGTACTTGTCGTACTGACGTGACTCGAGGAAGTACTTGTTGGGCTCGTAGTAGTGCTCGTCGATGATAGGCATGCCCAGCTCCTCGGCCAGTTTCCAGCCGTTTTCAAAGTCGGGGTTGCCGGGGTGAGAGCCAGGGCCGGCGGTGCCGACGATGACGATGTTGGGATACTTCTTCGTCACGCGTTCATATATATACTTAAAGCGTTCGTTGAACTCGGGCGAGATCTTTTCCTCGTTGCCCAGACCCAGATACTTCAGATTGAAGGGGGCGGGGTGGCCCTGGTCGGCACGCATCTTGGCCCACTTCGACTTGGCGGGGTCGCCATTGGCCCACTCGATGAGGTCCATGGCTTCGGCTACCCACTCGTCCATCTCTTCCATCGGGCAGGCATCCTGAGCCTGCTCGGGCCACATGCCCCAGCCGCCGTTGGTTCCCTGACAGCTGACGCCGCAAGGCAGGATGGGCAGCGGCTCCATGCCCAGGTCTTCGCAGAACTGGAAGTACTCATAGTAACCCAGACTGACGCTCTGGTGGTAGCCCCAGGTGTTCTTCAGCTGACGGCGCTGCTCGCGGGGACCGATGGTGGTCTTCCAGCGGTAGGTGTTCCAGAAACCGTCGCCACCGCCGTGAACGACACAGCCGCCGGGGAAGCGCATGAACTTCGGCTGCAGGTCGGCCAGTGCCTGTGCCAGGTCCTTACGCAGGCCGTGGCCTTTGTAGGTGTCCTGCGGCATGAGCGACACCTGGTCGATGTCGAGGTCGCCGGTGTTGAGAACCAGAATCTGAAGGGCAGCGTTCTTGCAGTCCTCCGTAGGAGTGAGCACCGACTCGTACTTCTGCCAGCTGGTCTTGTCGACATTGATATATGCCTCGGCCAACAGCTTCGGATCCTTGCCCCAGCCCTGTGGTTGAACCAGCGCTATGCGCACATTCTTGGCAGCGCCGATGTTGCGGAAGAAGACCGAGAAGTCGTATTTGGCACCTGCCTTGACGCTGATGCCTTCGAAACCATTGTTCTCCAGGCCGAAGCCTTTCCATCCTTTGTAGTCCTTGTACTCTTTGACACGCTCGGTGTGCAGACGCATATAATTGGCATTGTTGGGATGGAGCGGGTTGTCCATGCGCACCTGGACGGTGCCCAGCGAGTGGCCCGGACGTATCTGCTTCCAGGCGGTACCGGCTCCCCATCCGTCGCGCTCGGCAGGGCTGTACTCGAACGAGCCGTTCTGCAACAGCTCGGCGTAGAGACCGCCGTCGGCACTCGAGGAGATGTCTTCGAAGAAGATGCCGATGAGCTCGTCGCTGATGGCCTTGCCGCCCTTGGGAGCGTTCATCGGTTTCTGGGCAGCGTTGGCGCCCAGCATTGCTGCCATGAGTATGGCAGCGAGTGTTGTACGTTTTTTCATTTCTTTTCCTGTTTGGGTTAGTTTTGATGCAAAGGTACGAAAGTTTCTCGTAATAACGGCTTTCCGACGTGTTAAAAAGCGTTCATGCGACATAAAAGCAAACCGATGAAACATCAGCGAACGGCCATTCCGTGTTTTTCCCGTACCTTTGCAGCATAAAATTGACAACGAACCCAAAACAAAAACAACTTATGAAGAAATTATTACTTACCGCATGCTTATTCTCAGGTGCACTTTGCGGTTGGGCACAGCAAGGCTTTGGCGGCTTCGGAGGCTTCCAGCAGCAGACAAAACTCGAGACTTCCCAGGAATGGAAAGACGTGAACTACGTAGGCGATGACCAGGCTTATCACACCTGTGACATCTACCTGCCCAAGAAGGAGGCGAAGAGCTATCCGGTAGTCATCCACATATACGGCAGTGCCTGGTTCAGCAACAACAGCAAGGGTGCCGCCGACCTGGGCACCATCGTGAAGGCACTGCTCGACGCCGGTTATGCCGTCGTCTGCCCGAACCACCGCTCCAGCATGGACGCCAAGTGGCCGGCTCAGATTCACGACATACGTGCCGTCATCCGCTTTGTGCGTGGTGAGGCAAAGAAGTATAAGTTTGACCCGTCGTTCATCGCAACCAGCGGTTTCTCGTCGGGCGGTCACCTGGCTTCGACGGCTGCTACCACCAGCGGCACGAAGCAGACGAAGGTAGGTACTGTCGACATTGACCTTGAGGGCAACCTCGGCGCCTACACCAAGGAACTGAGCACCGTCAATGCGGCCTGCGACTGGTCGGGACCTGTCGACCTGACGGCCATGGACTGTGGCGAGGGCATGAAGATGGGCGAAAACTCGCCTGAGGACGTACTGCTCGACTCGAAGATCACGAAGGAGCCCGACAAGTACAAGAGTCTTAGCGCCACATATTATGTCGACAAGAACGACCCGCCCGTCATCATCTTCCACGGCGAGAAGGACAACGTCGTTCCCTGCTGTCAGGGCAGGATGTTCTTCGAAAAGCTACAGGATGCCGGCGTGAAGACCGAAGCCACATTCGTCCCCGAAGGCGGTCACGGCATGGGCATGTATAGCGCTGAAAATCTGCAAAAAATGGTGCGTTTCCTCGATGAGGTACGTACAAAGAAATAACTGATTTTTAATCCCTTTTTTTCAAAATTAATTCATCCATGAGAAAAATCTTGTTTGTCACCCTGCTGTCCATCGGCCTTTCTGCTGTGGCGGCCACCAGTGTCCCCTTCGGAAAGGGGCGGCTCACCGTAACCCCCGTAGCCCGTAACGCCGTGCGCGTTCAGTATGCTGAGAGTCCGGCAAAGAGCGACCTGCCCGATTGGCTCTATGTCCGTCACGGCGAAGTCAAAGACTGCAACGTACGCTTTGATATCGATAAGCGGCGACAGAGGCTGACATTCAAGGACCGGCAGGGCAGGGTGGTGTTCTCCGCCACCAGTCACCAGATAGCTGGCGGCGAAGCTACACTGACCTTCGCCTCGCCGAAGGATGAACATCTCTACGGACTGGGACAGTTCCAGGACGGTTATACCGATGTGCGCGGTTTGTCGCGCCGTCTGACACAGGTCAACACACAGATTAGTCTGCCGATGCTCCTCTCGAGCAAAGGCTATGGTGTGTTGTGGAATAACTATGGCTTGACAGAGTTTAACCCTTGTGCAAAAAGTGTCGCCTTGACGATGAATCAGTCGGGAACTGGCACTGCAGAGGTCGTTAACGTCACTACCACCGAAGGCAGCCGCCAAGAAGTGCGTCGCAGAAACGCTTTCGGTGCCGTCATTGACATTCAGGAAGCAGGCGACTACGCCTTGCTGCTTGATGTGGGACAGAAAATGGCTCGCCGTCATAATCTTACTATCGACGGTAAGACGGTCATCGAGATGCAGAACACATGGCTGCCGCCAACGGCTTCGACCATCGTGCATCTGGAAAAAGGACGCCACGAGCTGACTGCAGAGCTGTCACGAGGCGATAAGCCTGTCCTATATTATAATAAGGTGAAGGACGAGACGACGTTCCGTTCGCCCATCGCCGATGCTGTCGACTACACCGTGTTCGTCGGTTCTGCCGACGAGGTCATTGCCACCTACCGCGAGCTGACGGGGCCCTGCCCTCTCATGCCCTCATGGGCTCTGGGCTACATCCACTGCCGCGAGCGTTTCCACTCGTCGCAGGAGATTCTGGAGACTGCCAACCGATTCCGTCAGGAGCAGATGCCCGTCGACGTGTTGGTGCAGGACTGGCAGTACTGGGGTAAGTACGGCTGGAACTCCATGAAGTTCGACGAGGAGTTCTATCCCGACCCGAAGGCGCTGACCGACAGTCTGCACCGCATGGGTATCAGGCTGATGGTCAGTGTGTGGTCGAAGATTGACAAGAACTCGGAGGTGGGCCGACAGATGTTGGCCGACAACTATTATATTCCCAGTACCGACTGGATAGACTTCTTCAATCCCGACGCTGCTGCTGCCTATTGGAAGAACTTCCAGGAGCGTCTCGTGCCGCTGGGCATCGACGCATGGTGGCAGGATGCTACTGAGCCCGAGAACGACGACCTCGTGGGCCGTCGCTTGAACAATGGCAAATGGGCTGGCGAACAGGTGCGTAACGTCTATCCGCTGCTGGTGAACAAAACGGTCTATGAGGGTTTGGTAAAGGCTGGCAAGGAGCCGATGATCCTTACCCGTAGCGGCTTCCCCGGCATCCAGCGCTACGGTTCGGCCCTGTGGAGCGGCGACGTGGGCAATGACTGGGAGACCTTCCGTCGGCAGATTACTGCCGGACTGGGCGTGCAGGCTGCCGGCGTGCCTTGGTGGACCTACGATGCCGGCGGCTTCTTCCGTCCCGGCGACCAGTACACCAATCAGGACTATATCGAGCGCATGCTGCGCTGGATACAGACCAGCGTCTACCTGCCGCTGATGCGTGTTCACGGCTACATGAGCAATACCGAACCCTGGAACTACGGTGAGGAGGCCAAACGGCTGTTTAAGCTGAGTCTGCAGGAGCGTCAGGCCTTGCGTCCATACATCGAGCGTTGTGCCGAGCGCGTGGCCAAAGAGGGCTATACGCTGATGCGTCCGCTGGTCTTCGACTTTGCCGACGACCCTGTGGCCCTGCAGCAGAAGTATGAGTACATGTTCGGCCCGTCGCTGCTCGTCAGTCCGATAACCGAGCCAGGTGTTACGGAATGGAAGACCTATCTCCCCAAGACCGAAGGCGGATGGCAGGAAATCCATACAGGCGAGCATTTCGAGGGCGGCCAGACCGTCACCACCAAGGTGTTCAAGGAGTTTATCCCCGTCTTTGCTCGGGGCAAATTCGAACTAGGCAAAACTAAATAACTAAAAACCTGAAGAAAATGAAGAAGCACTTATTATCAACTCTATTCCTTTGTGCTACACTGGGTGCCACCGCACAGCCTGTGTGTAATGGTAACATGGTTACCTTCCAATACAAGAACGACTCCGCCCGTCAGGTGATGGTCGACGTACAGTTTGCCGGCCGTAAGGAGATGACCCGCAACGCCGATGGACTGTGGACGGTGACCCTCGGCCCCGCTGCCCCCGACATGTATCCCTACTGCTTCATTGTCGATGGCGTCAGCGTCATGGACCCGGAGAACCCGCAGTACTTCCCCAACGAGGGCTTCAAGAACAGCCTCTTGGAAATCAAGAGCGCTGACGGCACGCTGCCCCACGACATCCGTCCCGTGCCCCACGGCCGCATGGAGTATATCCACTACTACTCGAAGAGTCTCGGTGGCACGAACAATGCCATCGTCTACCTGCCGCCCAGCTATCAGTCCATGGGACAGGGGTTCAACATGGGCGACCAGAAGAAATATCCCGTGTTCTACCTCATCAGCGGTACCACCGACACCGAGGAGGTATATTACAAGGTGGGACGCGTGAACTACATCCTCGATAACCTCATTGCCGACAAGCAGGCGAAGGAGATGATTGTCGTGCTGCCCTACGGCAATCCTACGAAGCTGCTCGCTACACCCCCGACCTTCGGGGCCGGCGGTGCTCCCGCTGCTGGCGGCGCTCCGCAGACGCGCTTCGGCGGCGACGTGTTCAGCAAGGATCTCATCAACGACCTGATGCCATATATCGAGAAGAACTACCGCACCATCAACAACAGCGACAACCGCGCCATCGGCGGTTTCTCGCGCGGTGGCAACCAGGCCCTGTTCAACGGTCTGACGAACCTCGACAAGTTCTCGTACCTGTGCTCCTACAGCTCGTTCACGTCGACGGACATCCCCGACGTCTACGACAATGCCGCCAGCACCAATAAGAAGATTAATCTCTTCTGGCTGGGCGTGGGTACCGACGACTTCCTCTACGGCAATGCCCGCGACTACATGGAATTCCTCGACCAGAAAGGCATCCGCAGTGTCAAGGAGTTTACCACCGACAAGTTCGGACACACTTGGATGAACGCCAAGTACTTCCTCTACAAGACCCTGCCTTTGCTGTTCAATAAGAAAGCGGCTGAGGCTGCCATGAAGGAAGGGCAGCCGGCACCCGCCAAGACGGGACAGGAGCAGCAGTTCACGCCGGGTGTCATGGCCCGTCTGTTCCCGCGTCCTGTCATCTCGCCGGAATATACCGAGAAGAGCATCATCTTCCGCATGAAGGCTCCTGAGGCCAAGAAGGTGGAACTGGAGTGTGAGATGCTGCCCGAGCCGATAACGATGCAGCGCGATAGCGATGGTGTCTGGACGGCCGAGCTCCAGGAGTATCTCTTCGAGACCTTCAAGTACTGCTTCGTCGTCGACGGAACACCGGTGGCCGACCCCAGCAACATGTATCTGTCGCCCGACCTCGGCTTCAAGGCCAGCATCGCCGACAATCCCCGTTCGCCCTTTAACTTCGCTTCGCAGCAGGACATTCAGCACGGACGCACGGCCTATGACGTTGAGCGCCAGGAGGCCTGGTACACCTCGCCGATGCCGCAGCAGCAACAACAAGGCGGCTTCCCGATGATGGGCGCTATGCCGATGTTCATTCAGCTGGTGCCCGCCGAGGGTGAGACCATGGAGAGCTGGTTCAAGGTGGGTGGCGCCGATGCCATCGCCGACCGTCTTGTGGCCGACGAGAAGATTCGCCCCTGCATCATCACCACCAGCCGTCTGGAGTTCATGAACCAAGGACAGCAGATGCCCGGTTTCAATATGAATGTCAAGACGCTGCGCGCTTCCGACTATCCCACATGGACACAGCGTCGCCGTGCCCTCGTACGTCTGTTGCTGACAGCCAGCAAGGAGCAGCAGCAGATGCCGCAGTTCCCGGGTCAGGGAAGCATGCGCCAGGGTGGCATGCAGCGTCGTGGCGGCATGCAGGGTGGTGGCTTCCCCGGCGGTGGCGGTGGCTTCCCCGGTGGTGGCTTTGGTCCTATGCAATAACCAATACAATAACAATAACTGTATATGAAGAAATTATTCATTCTTGCCGCAGCCGCATGGCTGCTGGCTCTCGACGGAACGGCACAGACCAAGTATCCGTTCCAAGACACGTCACTGTCACGCCGTGAGCGCGTGGAAAACCTCATCTCGCTGCTTACCCCCGAGGAGAAGGTAGGCCTGATGATGAACAAGTCTGTCTCCATCGATCGTCTCGGCATACCGTCGTACAACTGGTGGAGCGAAGCCTGCCACGGTGTGCGCCAGGGCGACTACACCGTCTATCCGCAGCCTATCGGCATGGCGGCCGCCTTTAATGCGAAGCTTGTCTACGACGTCTTCTCGCAGGTCAGCGACGAGGCCCGTGCCAACTGGAACCGCTCCGACCACAATGTCTTTAACGTGAAGATGGGTGCCACCTACTATCCCGGCAATCCCGAGCTGACGTTCTGGTGCCCCAACGTCAATATCTTCCGTGATCCCCGCTGGGGACGCGGTCAAGAGACTTGCGGTGAGGACCCCTATCTGAACGCCGTGCTGGGTGTGCAGACCGTCCTCGGCATGCAGGGCAACGACCCGAACTACTTCAAGACACACGCCTGTGCCAAGCACTATGCCGTGCACAGCGGCCCGGAGCCTCTGCGCCACACCTATAACGCCGTCGTCAAGCCCCGCGACCTGTGGGAGACCTACCTGCCGGCGTTCAAGGCTCTTGTAAAGAAAGGTAACGTGCGTGAGGTGATGTGCGCCTACAACCGCTTCGAGGGTGTGCCCTGCTGCACCAGCGACCGTCTGCTCATCAACATCCTGCGCGACAAGTGGGACTACGACGGCATCGTGCTCACCGACTGCGACGCCATCAACAACTTCTATAACAAGGGCCAGCACGAGACGCACAAGGATCCGCTCAGCGCCTCTGTCGACGCCGTGCTCAACGGTACCGACCTGGAGTGCGGCAAGGTGTTCATGGTGCTTACCGAGGCCCTGCAGAAAGGACTCATCAGTGAGGCCACCCTCGACGGCCATCTGCGTAAGACGCTCATGGGGCGCTTCGAACTGGGTATGTTCGACCCCGCAGACAAACTGCCGTGGGCTAATATCCCGGCCTCGACCATCAGCTGCGAGAAGCACGACGAGCTGGCCACACAGGCTGCCCGTGAGTCGATGGTGCTGCTGGAGAATAAGGAGCGCTCCCCGTTAAACGGGGAGGCGGCTTCCGCCAGAGGGGCAAAAGTTCCTGTCCTTCCCCTTCCCAAGAGCATCAAGACGCTGGCCGTCATCGGTCCTAATGCCGACGATGTGGAACTGCTGAACGGTAACTACGGCGGCACGCCGACCAAGGAGCATCAGCACTCGCTGCTCAGCGGCATCAAGGCTGCCGTTCCCGGTGCCAAGATTATCTACAACAAGGCCTGCGAACTCAACGACGAGTACACGACCGTACACCATCTGCAGGACTTCAACGACGGCAAGGGCATGCTCGTGGAGTTCTGGAACTCGGAGACGTCGCCCTTCGAGGGTGAGACCCCCGCTCCTGTCAAGACAGGCTACTATAACGAGCTGAACTTCTCGACCTTTGGTGCCTGGGGCTTTGCCGAGGGCGTCAGCAACGACAATATCTGCGTACGCATCAGCGGTAAGTACACCGCCACCTTCACCGGTGAGATGAAGTACACACTGAGCTCTGATAATGGCTATGTACTGAAGGTCAACGGTGAGGTCGTAGAAGAGAACAAGGGCGGCGGCCGCCGCGGCTTCGGAGGCTTCGGACGCCGTGGCCCCGACTACAAGTCGTTCCCGGTAGAGCAGGGCAAGGACTACGATGTCGTCATCGAGTACCGTCGCGGCAGCGGACAGTTCGCCATGCTGCGCGGCGACATCTGCGAGCGCAAGCTGGCCGACTTCACCGACCTGGCCAAGGAGGTAGGCGTAGCCGACGCCATCATCATCATCGGCGGCATCAGTGCCCGCGTGGAGGGTGAGGGCGGCGACAAGCAGGACATCGAGCTGCCGAAGGTGCAGCAACTGCTGGTACAGGCCATGCACAAGACCGGCAAGCCCGTCATCTTCGTCAACTGCTCGGGCTCGGCCATCGCCTTCGGCTCGGTCGAGGGACAGTACGACGCCTTGCTGCAGGCCTGGTATCCGGGTCAGGGTGGTGCCAAGGCTCTGGCCGACGTGCTCTTCGGTGACTACAACCCCGGCGGCAAGCTGCCCGTGACGTTCTACCGCTCGAACAACGACCTGCCCGACTTCCTCGACTATAACATGGAGAACCGCACATACCGCTACTTCAAGGGCGTGCCGCAGTATGCCTTCGGCTACGGCCTGTCGTACACCACGTTCAGCGTTGGTCAGGCGAAGCTCTCCGCCAAGTCGGCCAAGGCCAATAAGGCCGGCAAGCCGTTCTGCACGCTCACCGTTCCTGTGACGAACACTGGCAAGCGCGAGGGTACCGAGACCGTACAGGTCTATGTCAAGGCTCTCGACGACGCCGGCGCTCCCATCAAGTCGCTGAAGGGCTTCCAGAAGCTTGAGCTGGCTGCTGGTCAGACGGCTACCGCTTCCATCACCCTCGACGGCGAGGCCTTCGAGTTCTATGACGAGGCTATCGACGAGCTCTCCGTCAAGCCCGGCCGCTACCAGATTCTCTATGGTACTTCGTCGCGCGCCGAGGACCTGCAGGCGCTGGACTTCGTTGTGAAGTAATATATTCACTAAATAAATATGAGCAAGAAAACACTATGGTTAGGGGTGCTGTTGGCCACCCTGCTCCAAGGAGCGAAAGCCGACGTCGATCCGAACTTCTACATCTACATCTGCTTCGGACAGTCGAACATGGAGGGTAATGCACAGCCCGAGACCATGGATAGGAACATGACGGGTATCAAAGAGCGTTTCCAGCTCTTGGCCACCTGTAAGTTCAATGATCCGTCGCGCGTCATGGGTAAGTGGTATAATCCCGTGCCTCCATTGGTCAGTCCTAATGGCGGCTTAGGCCCTACCGACTATTTCGGACGTACGATGATAGCAGCCCTGCCTGCCAATGTGAAGGTTGGCGTCATTCCCGTGGCCATGGGCGGCAGCCCCATCGAGATGTTCGACAAGGACTTGTACGCACAGAAGATGAAGGACAATCCGAACGAGTGGTGGGTGACGCTGGCCAAGAACCATTACGGCAGCAACCCTTACGGCCGCATCATCGAGGTGGCCAAGAAAGCCCAGCAGGTGGGTGTCATCAAGGGCATCCTGCTACATCAGGGTTGCTCTAACAACGGTCAGTCCGACTGGCCTAACAAGGTGAAGAAGATATACAACGACATGCTTAGCGACCTGAATCTTGGTGCCGACAGCGTGCCCTTGTTCGTCGGTGAGACGGAGTATCAGGATCAGGGCGGCAGCTGCTACGGACACAATGCCGTGATTGCCAGGATTCCCAGCGTTATCCCCACAGGCCACGTGGTCAGCGCCAAGGACGTGCCGGGCAATAAAACCGACCCCTGGCACTTCAGCGCCCTGGGCTATCGCATCCTGGGTAAGCGCTACGCCATGGAGGCCCTGAAGGTCATGAAGATGGAAGTCAAGCCCGATGCCGCGTACACCATGCCGCAGGCGCTGCAGAAGTTCTACGGTGCCAAGAGCCTTGCCGTGACCGCCAGCGATGTCCTCGTCCCGGGCGAGTCCATCGCTGTCACTGCCACCTTTGGCGATAGCCACAAGGAAGACGTCGGCGACTATGTGACGTTCCGCAGCGACGACATCCTGATTCGGGACGGAAAGATCGTGGGTGAGGGTGAAGGAACGCTGGAGGTGGTCTATCTGGACTTCTGCAATAAGGAGACCACGGCTTCGAAGACTATCCGCGTGACGTTCTTCCCGTTCACTGCCGACTATCTGAAGACGCGTCAGGGAACGGCAACCATCGACCTCGACAGCCGCACCATCACCTTCTCGAAAGCGACGGCCTCACAGGCAGGCTGGCAGTATGGCAATAATGTCGACTGGTCGGCCTACAGGTTCCTGGTCATCAAGCTGAAGGAGGCGCAGACGAGTGACTTGCAGGTGAGAATCTACAAGAAGAACGGCAGCTCGTTCGCGATGGGCTATATGGAGGCCATCGGCGACCGCACCGTCATGGCCATCGACCTGCAGAAGATGGTGTATAACAAGAAGACGATGGACCCGTCGGCCATCGGCAAGGTGGTCTTCCACAGTACCAAGGTCGGCACGCTGGCTCTCGACGACGTATTCCTCTCTAATGATGCCTCGTATGGAGAATTCAGCACAGGTATCAGCGACGTCAGCGGCACGGGCCCGTTCAGGGCACCGCTCTACTCGCTCGACGGACGGCTGGCCCAGCCCGACGAGCTGAAGCCGGGCGTCTATATCCAAGCAGGTAAAAAGAAGGTTATCAGGTAATGAAAAAAGGTCGTTGTCAAGTGGCAACGACCTTTTTAGATGCTCGAATATACGTCCTTGTAGGCTGTCCGGCTTTTACTTCACCGCAATCTTCTTGCCGTCTTTGATGTAGATGCCGTGCTGCTTGGTGCTCTTGCTGACGCGTCTGCCCGATAGGTCGTAGGTCTGGCCGCTGGCTACCGGCTTCTTGACGACAGCACTGACAGCCGTCAGGTCTTCCTCAGAGAACTGCCATGTGTCGAAGAAGACGTTCTTGGCGTTCGGGAAGCCGATGTAGAGGGTGCGGGTACCCTTGAAGACGGTGGGGTCGACGGCGAAGGTGAAGTCCTTCCAGGTCGTCGACGAGAAGTCGAACGAGGCCTTTGCGGCAGAAGTCTGGCCCCAGCGCAGCTCCACGGTGCCGGTGCCCTTCAGACGGATGGTGAACGACTGGGCGCCGTTCTGTCCGAAGTCCACCTTGCGCAACTGTATCCACGAGCCGGCCTGCATCTTCACCTGCATGTTCTGTGAGGCATCGTTGCCCAGAGCGCTGATGCTGGTCTTCTTGGTGATGTTGGTGAAGTCGGAGTAGCTGACACCGCCGCTGTTGGACATCGTCTCTGCCTGCTGCAGCTGGTAGGGGTTGAGGTTCTTGATGGCGGTGGCGCCGGTATTGTTGAGCGTGACCTGGTTGATCTTCTGTGTCTCCTCGTTGACCGTTGCCTTGTTAATGCAGATCGACCGATAGAGCTCGGCGCTGTTATCCACGTCTTTCGCGTTCTTCATACCCACAAGCAGGGCGCATGAGTGGTAGATGTGGTAGTAGTTGCCTTGGAACTTCTGCAGGTGCGAGTGGTTGTTCTCCGAGGAACCGGGGTGGGGGCCAATGACGCCTTTGTACTCCCAGGAGTCGGGGTCCATGGGGTTGTCGCTGACCATGTAGCACATGGTGCCGGTATTAGGCATTGAGACGTTAATGCCATGCTGCTTGGTGTATGCGTTCCAGTCATTCTGGTTGCGCCCCCAGTTGGAGCAGTAGGTGTAAACGTATTTGCCGCCAATATAGTTCAGTTCGTTGGCCTCGAAGTGATAGGGCGCAGGAATCTTGACAGCCGAACCATCGACCTCGGTCATTGAGGGCTTGAGCTTGATGATGCGGGCTGCATCGGGCATAATACCGCTGGGGCCGAGGCCGCCGAAGGAGATCCAGCCGACACCGTTGTCGTCGATGACTGCACCCGGGTCGAAGTTGGCATTGGTACTTATCTTATTGGCACCCGGTGTGTCGTAATGGATCATCAGCTTTTTGTTCGGTGATTTGAAAGGGCCAATGGGAGAATTGGCCTTCAGCACACCCACGCCATGACTGCTGTTGCAGAAGTAGAGGAAGAACTCATCGGTTCCGTCGTCGGTCGTACGCCAAGTGACTGATGGTGCCCACGAGACGCCATAGCCTTGGTACCATGGATTCGACACCCAACCGGAACACAGCTTATTCGTATCGATAGTGCCGTGGAAAGTCCAGTTCACCATGTCGTCGGTCGAGAAGACGACGATGGACTTGATGGCTCCATAGCTGTTCTTGCTTTTCTTGCCGCTGGCGACAAACTGCTGGCTGTCGTTAGAGCCGTAGACGTAAAGACGGCCATTATATTCCAGGGCCGTCGGGTCGGCACAGAAGACGTTGGAGCTGATGGGATTGCCGTCGCTCAGTCCCTTGTGGTTGTTGGCGGGTGCGGTCTGGGCTGAGGCTGTCAGGGGCAGTGCCAGCAGACCGCTGATAATGATTGTGTGTAGGTTGCTCATATTGTTTATTAGTTTTTAATATTACAGCTTTCTGGTGCAAAGGTACGAAAAAAAATGCGCCATTGTATCGTTGTGGCTGTGAAAATGTGCCTGCGCCCCTATAATATAATAAGAATGAGACAAAGAGAAAAGCGAATGTGACGCGGAATGACTACCTTTGCCGAAAAACTAAAGCTATGGATATCAGAAAATGTGCAATGATGGCGGTCGCGCTGCTCTGTTGTGGCGCTGCAGCGTCAAGTCCGATGGTGTCGCCCAACGGGAAAATCAGCATGGAGAAACAAGGCAATCGGTATGTTGTCAGCTATCAGCAGAAGCAGGTGCTGGAACTGACGGCCGGTGACGCCTCGTGGACACAGCAGGACAACGCCCGTAGGGTAGAGGCCGACTACACCATGCTCGCTGGCAAGCGCAGCCACTGCGTGAACGTGGCCAATGAGTATAGGGTGGGACAGCTGGTCATCCGCCTCTATAACGACGGTCTGGCTTTCCGCTACGAGGGCAACCAGGAGGAACAGACGGCCTACCGTATTGCCGAGGGCACGAAGCGCTGGATGCAGCAGTGGACCGACTCCTACGAGGGCTTCTTCCCGCTGTCGACGACGGCGAAGCAGCAGGCTGTGCCGTCGTATGGCCGTCAGTATAAGGATGCCGATGGCAACTGCGTGCGTTGGGGCTATCCGGCACTGATTGAAGCCTCCCCTAACCCCTCCGAAGGAGGGGAACCTGTTTTTGCCCTCATTACCGAGGCTAACATTGAGCAGGGACAGAGCGCATCGTCGTTGTTTAACGGACCGAGCAGCGAGAACCGCCAAGCGAGCTCGGATGGCCGAGTCGTGACGGACGAAGGCGAAGCCAACGAAGGCGAGTTATTCCGCGTTGTTCCGGACGAGACCCTGAACCCTTCACCTTTCACCGTGAACCACAGTCCCTGGCGCGTCGTTATCATCGGAACGTTGGCTGATGTAGTGGAGTCGACGCTGGTTACCGATGTCAGCGATGCCAACAAGCTGGAGGACACAAGCTGGATTAAGCCAGGTGTCGTCTCATGGGTGTATTGGGCCTATAACCACGGTTCCGACGACTATAACATCATCAAGAAATACACCGACATGGCCGCTACGCTGAAGTTGCCCTATGTGCTCATCGACGCTGAGTGGGACCGTATGAAGGACGGCAAGACCGTCGAGGATGCCGTCGCTTATGCCAAGTCGCAGGGCGTGCGTCCGATGATATGGTATAACTCGTCGGTGGGCTGGGTCGACGGTGCCCCGACGCCGAAGTTCCGCCTGAACAAGCCCGAAGACCGCGAGAAGGAATTCGCCTGGTGCGAGAAGATTGGCGTGGCCGGCGTGAAGATTGACTTCTTCTCGGGCGACACCCAGCGTAACATGGACTACTGCATCGACCTGTTGGAGTGTGCTGCCCGTCACCACCTGCTGGTCAACTTCCACGGTGCCACGGTGCCTCGCGGCTGGCAGCGCACCTATCCGAACCTACTCTCTACCGAGGGCGTGTATGGAGCCGAGTGGTACAATAATGTGCCGACCTTTACGACAAAGGCGGCCTGCCATAACGCCACGCTGCCCTTTACGCGTAACGTCATCGGACCGATGGACTACACCCCCTGTGCCTTCAGCGACTCACAGCATCCGCACATCACGAGCCACGCCCACGAGCTGGCGCTGACGGTGCTCTATGAGAGCGGCTTGCAGCACCTCGCCGACCGCCCTGAGAGCTTCCTGGCGCAGCCGCAGCAGGTGCAGGACTTCTTGGGACAGTTGCCGGCTGCCTGGGACGAGACGCGCTTTGTCAGCGGCTATCCCGGCGAGAGCTGTGTGCTGGCCCGTCGCAGTGGCAGTACGTGGTATGTTGCCGGTATCAACGGCACCGACGAGCCCAAGGTCCTCACAGTGCCCCTTGGTTTTGTCAAGGGGAAGAAGCACAAGGCCACCCTCTTTGCCGACGGCGAGCCCTGGGCCATCAGCAATAAAAAACTGCCAACGGCGATACCTTGCAAACCACGCGGCGGTTTTGTCATGGTGATAGATTAAGAACAATTGAGCAATTAAGCAATTAAGATAGTTATGAAACACCTAATGAACAAATGCCTGGTCGTGCTGTTACTGTTGGTAGCAGCACAGACAATGACGGCTCAGCAGCGCCGTCCCATTGACAGCCGCCATCCGCTGTGGCTGGTACACATCGACGTGTGGAACTCTGCCGACCCGCAGAAGATCATCGACCTCATCCCCGATGACATCAAGCCTTATGTGTGCATGAACCTCTCGTTCTCATGCCAGTTCGACTCGGAGACGAGCATGTATAAGATGCCGCGCAATGCCGTGCGCACCTACAAGTCGTGGGCGTCGGTCTGTCAGCTGAACAACATGTGGTTCTCCTGCCAGCCCGCGTCGGGCGGTAAGACCCATATACAGGACAACGACTTAGAGACCTTCGAGTACTTCTTCAAGACCTACCCGAACTTCCTTGGTTGGAACTACGCCGAGCAGTTCTGGGCCTTCGGCGATGCCGGCGACCTGAGCTCCCAGACGAAGTCGAGCCGGTGGAACCTCTTTGCCAACCTGGTGGAGATGTCGCACAAGTACGGCGGCTTCCTCACGGTCAGCTGGTGCGGTGGCATCTACCACTTCGACACCGACCCCATTGCCGAGCTGAAGACTGAGCCCCGCTTCTTGGAGGCCTGTAAGAAGTATCCCGAGGCTATGGTGTTCCTCTACAAGTACACCCACTGCAGCAGCTTCTATAACAACGAGAGCGTCTGCTTCGGTCCCTTCATCTCGGGCTTGACGAAGAACTATGGCGTGCGCTATGATAACTGCGGCTGGAACGATATGCTGGGTAAGCTGTATGGCGACAACCACGGCAAGAAGTACCCAGGCTCTGCCGGCATCGGCACCGTGATGGAGCAGACCTGCGTCAATGGCGGTGCCGTCTGGGATGGACCGGAGCTCATCTGGACTGAGGATTTCAGCGGTCCTTCTGAGTCGACGACCTCCGATGGCTATAGGCGCAAGAGCTGGACGACGTTTGCCAACTTCAGGGGCATCTGGCTCGACATGTGGCGCCGCATCATCGACGGCACCATGTATATACCCACCCGCGAGGAGGTGGTGGCCAAGACCAAGGCCGTACTCATCCACGATGCTGAAGACGACTTCAAGGTTCCCGATGCACTCTACGACGGGCTCTATAAGCAGACCGACCCTGGCAATCCCGGCAACGGACGGTTTGGCGATAACCTCTGTTACTTCAAGTCATCGGGCCGCTATGGCGCCATCCCCATGGTGACAGGGCTCTACGACGACGTGGCCAAGGCCATCCCCGTACAGGTGAAGAAGTCGGGCTACTCGTCGCGCTGGGGCACCCAGTCGAAGAAGGTCAAGGAGTTCAACGAGCTCTATCCCGAGGTGTCGACTGGCGACCTCTACGTGAACCGCTACCGCAATCAGCTCGTCACCTACACCCCGTACACCTATCTTAATAAGAAGAAGTCGGCCACGGCCGTCATTCCCCTGCAGTACAACACCTGCGAAACGATGGAGCTCACCTGGGGCAAGCTGTCCAGTGCCATCATCCGCGAGTATGCCGACCACATCGACTTCTACCTGAACAACTACCGCAGCGACAGCACCACCCTGCAGGTCGATAAGATCGTCATTACCGGTGTGACGGCGGAACCGGGCTGTCAGCTGACCAAACCCGTGACGGGTGCCACCAACCATAACGCCAGTATCAGCAGTAAGAACTACGACCCGGAGGCCGGCACCTATACCATCAATGTCAAGCACATGGGTCCCGTCATCTTGAGAGTAGACTGCACAGGTGCTGCCACCGACCGTCTGACCGACCTGTTGCCGGCCGAAGCGCTGGAGCAGCCCAAACAGCCGGAACCCTTCCGCGGACCTATCGTCATTGAGGCTGAGGATATGGACTATAAGAATGCAACTAATAACCGGACACACTCCGGCTGGTGGGCTCCCGACATGAAAGACTTCGCTGGCATGGGCTACGTCACCATGCAGGCATCGACGTCAGCCGCCTTGCGCCACTATCTGACGTTGGCCGAGGCTGGCGACTACAATATCGTGATCCGCTATTGCAACAGCAGTAAGGCCGGTAACATGAAGCTGACCGTCAACGGCACGGCCCAGACCGTTGCCTTTGAGAAGGTGGCCAAGAACGACTGGCAGGAGGCCGTCGCCACCGTCAGTCTGAAAGAAGGCAAGAACACGCTGGTGCTCCAGAACTCTGGCTCCATCTCGATGATTATTGACCAGATTACCTACGAACCGTCTGACGCTCCCAAGGAGAAGTTTGCCGTGACGGTGCGTGAGGCCGACTTCGGTCGTGTCGTTGCCGATGTCGACGCTGCCGCCGCCGGCGAGACAGTACGCCTCACCATCACGCCGGAAGAGGGTTATGGCATCAAGGCCTTGCGTATTGTCAACTCCATCTTCTTTACCCAGGGCAAGACCATCCCCGTTGAGGATGGCATGGCTGAGGTGACGTTCACGATGCCCGACGAGAACGTGACCATACAGCCCGTCTTCTACGATAAGCTGGCCGCCTACGAGCTCGACTTTACCGACGTGGCCAGCGGTGCCCTGCCTGAGGGTTGGCGTACCACCGACGGTACCAGCGTCCGTAACTATCCCACCACTAACGGCAGTGGCCCCCGTACCTTCACCGGCCTCGTCGGCTATCAGGGCAAGGCGCTCTATTGGCGTACGACCAGTGCTGAGTATGGCCGTCTTGCCAACTACCCACTCAATCTGGAACCCGGCAGCTATGAGCTCGTCTTCGCCATGGCAGCCTGGAAGGGCACGCCCACCTATCAGGCCAAGATCCTCACCTCCACCAGCAGTGTTGTCAAGTCGTCGCAAACCCTGCAGGCAGCGCCCAACATCAATGGCAACAATGCCGGCGATGTCTCTACTGCCGTACGTCACTCGCTGCCCTTCGACATCACCAAGTCTGGCAAGTACATCATCCAGTTCAAGGAGATAGGCTCTGGCATGCAGGAGTTCCTGCTCACCGAGTGCCGTCTGCGTGACTTCAGTATCGCCACGGGCATCACCACCGTCAATGCTGCCAATCGACTGCCTGAGGGCATCTACAGTCCCTCCGGCGTCCGCCGCCAGCAGCTGCAGCGCGGTATGAATATCGTTGTCGGTGCTGATGGTCGAGTGAAAAAGGTAATGTCAGCCCAAGCAGCGGGAAGGTGACCTCTTTAATTTGACCTGCTCGTCAACATTATATGCATCGGCGGCGGCAACAAAGGAGTGCCGCCGCCGATGTCTTTATTGTCTAAAGACAAAAAGAACCCTCACTTCCCTCACTTCCTGCACTCTCTTCAAGTGCAATAAGTGCAGGAAGTGAGGGTTGTTTTGGGGTTAGGCAATATATATACGCGCGCGGGAGAAGGGTGGTCATGACTCTCATGGGAGCGGTAAGACTTCCATTGGCGGTCTCAGTCTTGCACTTTTCTTGCACGGGGCTGGACTATTCTGCGGCGGCCCCTGAGAGTGCTGCGGCGGCCCCTGAGAGTGCTGCGGCGGCCCCGCAGAAGTCTGGGAGGCCGCCGCAGAGTTGTAAAGTGGCGCCGGAAAAAATGGTTTATGCCTTGTATGTCGTCGTTGTTTCGGCGTGACTTAGTGCTGGCGGAAGTTCCACTTCGAGTTGTCGCTCTGGAAGTCCCACTCGGCGAGGGTGGGGGTGGAGTCGGCAATGCTGTAGAGGCAGTAGCGGGTGTTGATGGCCTCCTCGCCGGGGATGCGCTTCGGCATGATGCGGAAGGTGCCGTCGACGGCCTGCTCAATGCGCCACAGCTGCTCGTCGGCACCGCTGTACTCGGCAACGGCGGTCAGCTCCTTGTCGGCAGTGGCGGCCAGTGCGCGGTTGGTGCCCTCGATGGTGATCTTGAAGTAGGGGTTGCTCAGGTAGCCGCCAGCTTCGTTGACGGGCGTGACGGTCCAGCGCTGGTGGGGACGGAACATGTAGTCGCCGCAGCGCACGGGGATGTCGCCCTCGGGCCATGTGCCTTTCACCTGGTCGAGTGTCTGGTTCTCAATGGGCTTCGGGGGCTCGGCGTTCTGCTGCGGACGGCCGAAGAAGCCGCCACGACGGGCTACGTTCATGCGGACGAAGTCGACAGCCAGCTCCAGAGCGTAGCCGCGACGCTCGCTCTCAATCTCGAAGGTGCCGCCCTTGAACTGGTCGCCACCCACGGGCCAGTCGTTCTTCCACAGCAGTGGACGTACGGCCAGCACGCTGCTGCCGCCCTGGTCCATGTCGGCCTCCCAGTGGAATGACATGACCTCGATGCCCTCGTCGATGATGGTGCGGCCGAAGTGTCCGGCACCGGTCTTGCGGTCGCCGGCGGCGATGACCATCTTGCCACCGCCGTGGTACATGTCGCGGCCCACATTATCTATATAGGGGCCCTGAACGCTGTGGGCGCGGCCTGCAACAATATTATAGGTGGAGTTCACGCCGTCGCAGCAGGTGCCGTGGGTGCCCAGGAGGTAGTACCAGCCGTTGTGGTAGATGAGGTCGGTGGCCTCGCAGTCGATGGCGATGTCCTTCTCCTTGTTGCCGCTGACGCGGAAGCCGGTCTTCGGGTCGAGCTCAATGAGGCGGATGGTGCCGAAGTAGGTGCCGTAGCTGGCCCACAGGCGGCCCGTGGTGGGGTCGAGGAGCACGCCGGGGTCGATGGCGTCCTGGTCTTCCATACCGTCGGAGGCGCAGACCTCAACGGCGGTCGACCACTTGAAGTCGGGCGACTTCGGGTCGAGCGTCTTGTTCCACATGGTCAGGATGCGGCCGCTGTGACCGCCGCCTAAGCCACCGCCGGTGGCACCGTAGATGCAGAGGTAACGGTCGCCGATCTTGATGATGTCGGGGGCTGCACCGCCGCCGGGACGGTCGGCGCCGCTGTGCCATGACCAGCCGTCGTCGGAGATGATACCGCCGCCGCCAGTGCCGAAGGTGTACCACTTGCCGTCGCACTCGGCGAGGGTAGAGGGGTCGTGGATAAAGGGGGCGCCTATTTGCGCGTTAGCGGCAGTGGCCAGTGTCAGTGCCGCAAGGATGCTATGTAGTCTTTTCATTGTTATTGTGCTTTGATTGAATAGTTCTTTACAGGATTTCCTTTCTCGTCGATGAAGCGGACGCAGAAGTCGCTCATGCCTGGGCCGTTGATGATGGCGCCGCGCAGGATGTTACGTCCCTTCTTCAGGGTCAGACGCGGAGAGACGGCGTCGTCCTTCACCATACGGCGGTCGCCGCTGAGCAGCAGCGTCTCCTCGCCGTTGAGCCACCACATGGAGGCGGAGTTGGAGCCGACGGCCAGACGGACGTTCTCGATGTCCTCCGGGCAGTCGATGATGGTGACGGCCCAGAAGAGGACGCCATAGACCTTCTCGCCCCACTTCTCGGCGAAGCGGAAGAGCTTGACGTTCATGTTCTCGCTGTCGAGGGCGTGCCAGGTGAGCGTCTGGGTGACGGTCTTCACCTCAGGCTTGGCGGGTTCTGCCTGACCAAAGCCGCGGCCGAAGCCTGCGGGGGCCTGCTCCTGCTTGAAGGTGGCCTTCACCTTCTGTCCGTTCTTCGGCACGATGGTCTGCTGGCCCTTGAAGTACTCGCGGTAGAAGTGCTCGCGCAGATAGCTGTCGGTGAAGACGGTGTTGCCGCTGTTGGGCTTGTCGATGGGCTCCAGGAGCAGCCAGCGACGGATGAAGCCCTCGTCGTCGGGCTGTGCCGGCTGTGCGGTAGCAGGAGAAAAATACTTGGGGCGGTTCTTGAACTGTATCCAGTCGACGCTGAGGGCGCCGTTGCCCTCGTTGGTGATGACGAGGTTGGTCGTGCCCTTCGGCGTGTACTCGAGGGCGGCAGTCTGCGTCATCCACTGATTGCGCAGGTCGCGGTTGAAACGGCCCATCATGGGGTTGGCAGCCGCACCGGGGGCGGGCTCCGGCGGACGCACGGCCAGCTTGAAGCGGGCGAGGACCTTACCCTTGGGGCTGCCCTCGCGGACGCAGAACTCGGTGTCGTCGGCGGCCTTGACGCTGATGAGCATGTAGCCGTCGGTCAGACAGCTGAAGTCAACGTCGTTGTACTGAATCCAGCTGCCCTTCGTGGGCATGGTGGCATAGTCGCCGGCAAAGGCGCGGAGGGTGTCCACGTGGTTGGTAGTGACATCGGCGGCAGCCGTGCTGTAGCGGTCAATCTGAATCTTCTCAGTAGCCTTGTTGATGCCTACGCCGCGCATGGTCTCCTTGACCTCCTGGATGGTGCCGTCGGCATTGAAGGAGAGCTTCTCGATGCATACCGAGCGGCGCTTGTCATCGCTGGGCGAGAAGAAGTTGCTGTGGTAGAACAGGTACCACTGGCCCTTGTAGTTCACGATGCTGTGGTGGTTGGTCCAGCAGCCGTTGGGGTGCTCGGCCATGATGAGCCCCTTGTACTCGTAGGAACCCATCGGGCTCTTACTCATGGCATAGCCCAGGACCTCGGTGTTCTCGCGGACGTAGGGATAGGTCAGGTAGTACCAGCCGTTAGCCTCGAAGGCGAACGGACCCTCGGCCTGACGGTTAGGCAGTCCTTGCAGGCAGCTGACGCCGACCATCTCCATCTCGCGGTTGCCGAACTTCACGGTCTCCTTCGGATTGTCGTCGGCCAGCTCCTTCATGTTGGGCTTGAGCTTGGCGCAGCGTCCGTTGCCCCAGAAGATGTAGGCGTTGCCGTCGGATGCCTGGAGTACGCACGGGTCGATGCCGTTGACACCCTTGATGGGCTCCGGCTCGGGAATGAATGGCCCCTCGGGACTGTCGGCAATGGCTACGCCAACGCCGAAGCCGCGCATGCCGCCGGCAGGAGTGGACGGGAAGTAGAAATAGTATTTGCCGTTCCTCTCAATGCAGTCGGGAGCCCACATGGAGTAGGAGTCGGGGCGCACCCAGGGCACCTTGTTCTGGGTGACGATGACGCCGTGGTCCGTCCAGTCGGTGAGATTCTCCGACGAGAAGACATGGTAGTCTTCCATGCAGAACCAGTCCTGACGCTGTCCGACGGGAGGCTTGATGTCGTGCGACGGATAAAGATAGACCTTGTTGTTGAAGACACGTGCCGTAGGGTCGGCCGTGAACTGATCCCTGATGACAGGGTTCTGTGCCGTCGCCAACAGTGGCACGGCGAGCAGAAGAAGGGTTAATGGTTTTTTCATAAAACTGTCAGTTATTGCTTTTAGTTTTTGGGATTTCACCTGCAAATATACTAATAAAATAGGTTCGCGCAAGGGCTTTAGCGGGTGTCGTTTCGTTGGTGTGACGTGTAGAAAAGCTTCTGCAACAAATTGACAAGCACATGTCTACGCGTGTCAGTACCTTTGTGGTCAAATTATGAACATAGACCAATAACTCATGAAACGTGTATTATTAACTTTGTCAACGGCGTTCTGCTGTTTGACCGTATCCTTCGCACAGACACTGCCTTATCAGAACCCGAATCTCTCGGCCAAGGAACGCGCCAAGGACCTCTGCTCCCGGCTTACCTTAGAAGAGAAAGCCAAGTTGATGCTTGATGAGAGTCCGGCCATACCCCGCTTGGGCATCAAGAAGTTCTTCTGGTGGAGCGAAGCGCTGCATGGCGCCGCCAACATGAACAACGTGACGGTGTTCCCGGAACCGATAGCCATGGCAGCCTCATTCAACCCTGAATTATTATATAAGGTGTTCGACACGGCCTCTACCGAATTCCGTGCACAGTACAACCACCGCATGCTGAACGGTGGCGAGGACGAGAAGTTCCACAGCCTGTCGGTGTGGACGCCGAACGTCAACATTTTCCGTGACCCGCGGTGGGGCAGGGGACAGGAGACCTACGGCGAAGACCCCTATCTGACCAGCGTCATGGGTGTGCAGGTGGTGAAGGGCCTGCAAGGTCCTGAGGACGCCAAGTACCGTAAGCTGTGGGCCTGTGCCAAGCACTACGCCGTTCACAGCGGCCCGGAGTACACCCGCCACTCGGCCAATCTGACCAACGTGTCGCCGCGCGACATGTGGGAGACCTATATGCCTGCCTTCCAGGCTTGTGTACAGGACGGCAAGGTGCGTGAGGTGATGTGTGCCTACCAGCGTCTTGACGACGACCCCTGCTGTGGCTCGCAGCGTCTGCTTCAGCAGATTCTGCGCGATGAGTGGGGATTCCAGTATCTGGTGGTCAGCGACTGTGGCGCCGTCAGCGACTTCTACGAGTCGCATAAATCGTCAAGCGATGCTACCCACGCCTCGGCCAAGGCCACAATAGCCGGAACCGACGTGGAGTGCGGCTATGGCTACGCCTATCGCAGCATCCCCGAGGCCGTGAAGCGTGGTTTTATGACCGAGGCTGAGGTCGACAAGCACGTCATCCGCCTGTTGGAGGGCCGTTTCGACCTGGGTGAGATGGACGATCCTTCGCTGGTTGAGTGGTCAAAGATACCTTATTCTGCCATGTCGACTAAGGCGTCAGCCAACCTCTCTTTGGAAATGGCTCGCCAGACCATTGTGCTGCTGAAGAACGGAAGCCTCCCCAACCCCTCCGAAGGAGGAGCTATGAAGCCCGTGTTGCCGCTGAAGAAAAATGCGGAGAGGATTGCTGTCATCGGCCCCAATGCCGACAATGCCCCGATGATGTGGGGCAACTACAATGGCATGCCTAACCACACCGTCACCATCCTCGACGGCATTTGTAAGAAGTTGAAGATTGACAGTGGAAAGTTGAGAAAGACCACGAATCTCAAATCTCAACCCTCCAATCTCAAATATGTCATGGGCTGCGACCTCACCTACGACCAGGTGATGGACTGCCTGCTCGGCTCACAGTGTAGCTTTGAGGGCAGGAAGGGCATGAAGGGAACCTTCTGGAACAACCGCGAGATGGAGGGCAAACCCGTCACTACGCAGTATTATACCACTCCGCTGGCCGTCACCACCGCCGGTATGCACAACTTCGCCCCCGGCGTGCAGCTCGAGGACTTCTCCGCCAAGTATGAGACTGTCTTTACGCCGAAAGAGGCTGGCGAGTACGTGGTGAATGTGGAGGGCTGCGGCCACTTCGAACTCTTCATCAACGGTGAACAAAAATTCCGCCACCACATTTGGCGCACCACGCCCAACCGCATCGTCATCCAGGCAGAGAAGGGCAAGAGTTATAACATTGAGGTACGCTTTGCCCATATCCATACCTACAACGCCAACCTGAAGATCAACGTGGCCAAGGAGCTGCCTATCGACTATGAGGCAATCATCCGTCAACTGAACGGCATCGACAAGGTCATCTTCGTAGGTGGTATCTCGCCGGCCCTCGAAGGTGAGGAAATGCCTGTCGATATTGATGGCTTTAAGGGCGGCGACCGCACACACATCGAATTGCCGAAGGTACAGCGCGACTTCCTCAAGGCTCTGAAAGAGGCCGGTAAGACTGTCATCTTCGTTAACTGTTCCGGTTCGTGCATTGCCCTGCAGCCTGAGACGGAGACCTGCGACGCCATCGTCCAGGCCTGGTATCCCGGCCAGGAGGGTGGCACTGCTGTGGCCGATGTGCTCTTCGGCGACGTGAACCCCAGCGGCAAGCTGCCTGTCACATTCTATAAGTCGAGCAGCCAACTGCCCGACTACGAGGACTATTCCATGCGCGGGCGTACCTATAGATATTTTGACGATGCATTGTTCCCCTTCGGCTACGGCCTGAGCTATACCACCTTCGAAGTGAGTAATGAGAAATGTGAAATGAGAAATGACGGCAGCGGGACACTGACCGTGGATGTGACCAATACCGGCAGCCGCGACGGCAGTGAGACCGTACAAGTCTACATCCGTAACCTGCAAGACAAGGAAGGTCCCCTGAAGTCGCTCCGTGCCTTCAAACGCGTCGACGTGAAGGCAGGGCAGACGGTTCCCGTTGTTCTCAAACTGGACAGAAAAAGTTTTGAATTCTGGGACAGTGAGACTAACGCCATGCGTGTGAAGCCTGGCCGTTATCAGATTCTTGTTGGCGCCAGTTCTGCTAACGAAGACCTGAAAACCGTCGATGTAAACCTATGATTTCATCGAAAAGAGACAAATACGATAACTTCGTGAGACATTATGGAAAGCTTATGTAAATAAAAATATGTTACTTTGCAGCACAATAATAACGCCTCGCCAAGGCATGGGCAAAAACGATAAAACCAATAAAATTCATACTAACTTTATTAATTAACTTAAAAACAACGAATGAAAGCATGAGAAACTTTGATTTCATGAAGCGAACGTTGGGAATGGTCATACTATTCCTGATGCTTTCAGTTCAGGGAGCCTGGGCTCAAACAACAGTCAAAGGTACCGTGAACGATGAAGCTGGTGAGCCGGTTATCGGTGCATCGGTGAAAGTGGTTGGCTCGAAAACGGGTGCTGTGACGGACCTCAATGGTAAGTTCACCGTCAGTGCTCCATCGAACGGCCAGCTGGAAATCTCTTATGTGGGTTACCAGACAGAGAGTGTGAGAATTAACGGACGGTCGGACATCAGCATCATCCTGAAGGAAGACAACACCACACTTAATGACGTGGTGGTTATCGGTTACGGTGTCCAGAAGAAAAAGCTGGTTACTGGTGCTACTGTTCAGGTGAAGGGTGATGACATCGCCAAACTGAACACGACCAATGCGCTTGAGGCCATGCAGAGCCAGACACCTGGTGTCCAGATTACCCAGAGTTCTGCTCAGCCTGGTAAGGGATACAAGGTTTACATCCGTGGTATCGGTACCACTGGTAACGCTAAACCTCTTTATGTGATTGACGGTGTTGCTGGCGGTAGCCTGGACGACATCAACCCTGCCGACATCGAGAGCATTGACGTGCTGAAGGATGCTGCTTCGGCTGCCATCTACGGTGCCCGTGCTGCTAACGGCGTTATCCTTGTTACTACCAAGCAGGGTAAGGCCGGTAAGATTGAGCTTACCTACAATGGTGCAATGGGTTGGTCAAACGCCTACAAGCGTCCACAGCTTCTCAATGCTCAGCAGTACATGACCATCATGGATGAGTACACCTTCAATACTTCTGGTCAGAAGATGGATTGGGCTGGTTTCGCTCCTGCTGACGCTATTACCAAGGTGCAGAGCGGTTGGTCTGGTACTGACTGGTGGGGGGCATTCGAGAATAAGAATGCTGTGCAGCAGAATCATTCTGTTACCTTGACTGGCGGCTCAGACCGTTCTAAGTTCGCCATGTCTTACACCTATACCAGCAACGAAGGTATCATGGGTGCTGATCAGGCATCAAACTACAACCGTCACACCATCCGTATCAACAGTGATCATGTGCTCCTGAAGGCTAAGGACTTCGATGCCATCACCATCGGTGAGAATATCTCTATCGGCTATACCAAGAGTCATGACCTGGCTGAGGATGGCATGTACTGGAGCTATATCCACAGCTTGCTCCAGACTTGTCCGTTCGTTCCCCAGTATGCTTACAATGGCGACAACTATTACTATCAGGAGTTTGACGGAACGGTTAGATATGGTCAGGGTTGGAACTCTTCTTTGTTCAGCAATCCATGGGAGAACCTCACCACTGGTGGCTTCAACTCTATGGCAGAGAGCCGCAACGTTAATGCCAGCGCCACTACTTTCCTGACCATCCAGCCTATCAAGGGTCTGAGATGGCGTACTCAGTTCAACTATAACTGGGGTTCTGGCGCATATCGTAACTACAACGAGCCTCGTTCAACTGGTTATGGTAACGCAACGTCTATCGTTTACAGTGTTAATCAGAGCGCTTGGTTGAATACTAATTACTCTATTGAGAACACCTTGACTTACGATCTTCCTATCATTTCTGGTCACAAGATCAGCGCCATGGTTGGTCAGAGCTTCCAGAGCACAGCTTGGAGTACAAACGTCGGTGGTTCCAACAAGGTGAATTATGGCGAACAGCTCGCTACGCTGAAGGGTTGGGATTCTGCATACCTCTCAAATGTCAAGCTCGTAAACGCTACCGATGCTACATTGACTGGTAAGCCCAATGATGAGGAATATCTCGCATCTTGGTTCGGTCGTGTAACTTGGGACTACAATGAGAAGTATATGGCTACTGCAACCTTGCGTTATGACGGTTCCAGTATCTTCACTGACGGCAAGCGCTGGGGTGTCTTCCCCTCTGTATCTGCAGGTTGGGTCATCAGCAATGAGAACTTCATGGAGAGCACCAAGAGCTTCATGGACTTCTTGAAGCTCCGTGCATCTTGGGGTCAGAACGGTAACTGTTCTATCGATAAGTATCAGTATCTTGCTACTATCGCTCTGTCTGGCGAATCTGGCGACAGCGGTTACAAGTTCGGTTCTGACATGGCTACTTCTGTTGCTGGAACTCCCAATACCGGTGCTTACGCAAACATCGTACCGAATCCTGATCTGACTTGGGAAACTTCTGAGCAGCTTGACCTCGGTATCGACGCCCGCTTCCTCAACAGCCGTCTGGGCGTGACCTTCGACTGGTATAAGAAGACTACTAAGGACTGGCTGATCACTGGTCCGCAGATTGCCATCAATGGTACCAATCCTGCTGCCATCAATGGTGGTGACGTAGAGAACACTGGTATTGAGCTCGCTTTCACTTGGAACGACAAAATTGGCAAGGACTTCAGCTACAACGTTGGTCTTAACCTTGCTACCAACAAGAACGAGGTAACCCGTATCGCCAATGAGAACCACTACATCAACGGTCCGAGCGGCGTCCTCTCGCAGGGTACTGAGTACATCTACCGTGCTGAGGAAGGCAAGCCTATCGGTTACTTCTATGGCATGTCTTACAGTGGCATCTGGCAGAACCAGGAGGAGATTGAGGCTGCACGTCAGGCTGGCAAGGCCGTTCTTGACAACGCACAGCCCGGTGACTGCATCTGGGACGACTGGAATGGTGATGGTGTGATTACCTATGCAGAAGGTGACGATTGCGACCGTCATGAGATTGGTAATCCTAACCCCGATGTGATGCTTGGTATCAACCTCGGCTTTAGCTATAAGGGCTTCGACTTCGCTGTCAACGGTGCTGGTGCATTCGGTCAGCAGGTGATGCGTTCTTACCGTTCATTCAGTGATGCTCCTTATCAGAACTACGATACCACCATCCTGAATCGTTGGGTTGGTGAGGGCTCATCAAACAGCCAGCCTCGTATTTCTGCTACTGGTCACCAGAACACCAACTGGGTGTCTACCCGTTACATGGAGGATGCCGACTACTTCAAGATTAAGACTGTGACACTTGGTTATGACTTCAAGAGCATCTGGAAGTCTTGCCCGTTCCAGCAGCTCCGCTTCTATGTGCAGGCTCAGAACCTCTACACCTTCACCGGTTACACTGGCCTCGATCCTGAGGTAGGTAACTCAGCAGGTGGTAATGGTTGGGCTTCTGGCGTTGACCTGGGTCTCTACCCAACCTCTCGTACATTCTTGGTTGGTGCAAGTATTAAATTCTAATTCGACAAGTAAGTTATGAAGAAATATATTTTATCATCGTTAGCTGTTTTGTCAGCAGCAACAATGTTCACATCTTGTAACGACATGCTGGACACAGATCCGCGTGTTACAGATTTGACCGCAGCAACCTTCCCCGGTAAGCCTGCAGATGTGGAGGCGTTAAATGCAGCTACCTATAGTATTATGAATACGCTGGGTGGCGGCGACCAGAGTGGTATCTTGAATAATCCTTTTTACTGGTGGTCGCTCATGTCAGACGACTGCTACGGCAGTGGCGGTTTGCAGGACAATGTGGCAAAGTCATTGCATCACTTTACAACGGCCAGTGCCAATCAGTATGAACAGGATTTCATCCTTCTCTATGGTGGTATTTCTCGTGCCAACAACCAGATTGAGACCATCGATAACGTTGATTGGACTAACAATACTGCTCAGCGCAATCAGCTGCTTGGTGAAGGTTACTTTATGCGTGGCTTCTACACCCTCTTGCTCACCCAGTTGTATGGTGATGTACCCCTGATTACCTCTACTGTTATTACGGATGAGATGCAGAATCAGGTGAGTGCTGAGGAGTTTATCTATCCGCAGATTCTTTCTGACTTCACTTCTGCCAAGAATCTCATGAAGGCAGAGAGAGCCAATGGTTCAGGTCATGCCGACAAGTTTACTGCAGAGGCTTTCATTGCCCGTGCTTGGATGTTCTGGGCTGGCTTCTATAAGAAGGCTGGTGAACTTGCAAAAGCAAATGGTGCTGACCTCACGATGACTCTTGTTGCCCAGGAGGGTTGCCCCGAGGGTTCTACTCTTTCGAAGGCCGATGTTATCAGTGATCTGAAGGACATCGTTGCCAATGGTGGATACAAGCTCTGCGAGGACTTCCGTTCACTCTGGCAGTACTCTAATAGTCTTCTCTGGGATGAGGCTCATGACGGTAAGGGTCATGCCTATGAGTTCATCGCTGACATGAAGCGTGAGAACTGCTTCGATCAGCCTGGTATGGGTAACGGTAACACCGAGGAGCTTTTCCAGATTCAGTTTATGAATGCCTCTAAGTGGGCCATCAGTGGTACATACAACAACCCGCGTATGTATTCAAACTACCTCTC
This sequence comes from uncultured Prevotellaceae bacterium, assembly GCA_947169245.1. GTDB lineage: Bacteria > Bacteroidota > Bacteroidia > Bacteroidales > Bacteroidaceae > Prevotella. Next base: position 17,091 of record CAMVPA010000015.1, on the reverse strand, counting down.
TTGCTTCTGGGGTCTGCGTAATGGTGCTACCAATGATAACGGTAAGCGCGACAAGACTTATCCGTTCAACCAGGGTTGGGGTCAGGGTACTCCTTCTTGCAACCTCTGGGATGACTGGACTGACGCTGAGAGAACTGGCAACTATTCTGACATCCGTAAGCTCGGTACTCTGATTGACCTTGATCATGAGCTTGCAGCCTATACTTACGAGAAGGACGACTGTGAGGAGTCTGGCTATGCCGTTAAGAAGTACGCTGATGTCAATCTTGACGCTTGTGCAGCAGATAACGATTCATGGTGGAGCAAGGCTCCTGGTTATAGCAGCAGCTCTCTTGACAACAAACAGCAGGGTGACCACTTCGAGGACTACTACCTCATGCGTTATGCTGACGTTCTGCTGATGCTGACCGAGCTCACAGGCGAAGCTTCTTATATGAATCAGGTTCAGGCTCGTGCCGGTGTGCCCCAGACAGCATACACTTGGAAGGCTCTTCAGGACGAGCGTCGTTGGGAGTTCGCACTTGAGGGACTTCGTTTCAACGATATGCGTCGTTGGTCGGGTATCAACTCTGGAACGACCTCATACGCAGCCCAGGCTCTTCAGGCTCAAAAGGGTAAGCAGATTGTCTGCTTGGGCCAGAAAGCTAACAAGCGTTCTCTGGAACACATGACATCTGCAGGTTGGGCCAAGCGTTACGCTGATACCAACGGTTTCTTGCCTAAGCCTCAGGCTCAGATTACTCTGATGAATAATAAGATGCAGCAGAACCCCGGATGGGATGAGAATACGCCTGCTGAAGAGTGGACATATAAAGTATTGTATTAATAAATAAGTAAACAACATGAAAAAGATATTATTTTCACTTTGTGTAGCAGTATGCGCTATCGTTGCTTGTGATTCTATCCATGAGGATATTAGCAATGGTGGTCACATCACTCTCGAAGAGCTCAGAGCGAAGACTACTGTTACTGTTGACAAGGCACCCAGTGGCCAGAATGGCAATGTTATTACTTGTCAGACTCTGGCACCGGTCAATGCAAAGTGGTCACTTGGTGGCAAGGAGTTTTATAGCAACTATGCCTGGAAGAAGATGAAGCTTGGTGAGCATGCAGTTGTTCTGACGGCTCTCTGTCCTGATGGTTCCGAACTTACGGATACTTTTAAGATAACCTGCCAGGAAATCACTGATCCTCTCCAGAAGTTCTACATCTATCCCAGACCTGGTTTTGAAGATGAGGACAAGCCCTTCAAGCCCGGTGCTTGGGATGCTGCAGCCATGCGTTTCAGTTCTACTGAGGGTGCACATCTGCCCACTATCTCTGACGACATTTATTTCGGTCTGAAGACTCTGATCCTTGACATTTCTGATGCTGAGGGTTGTGATCTGAAAGTCATGAACGGTTGGTGGAGCAACACCTATTATGACCATGTCAAGCTCGTGTCTGGTTTGAATGAGATTCAGATTACCGAGACTATGGCAAAAGAGTGTGCCAAGGGTGGTGAAGGCCGTGACCTCGACCTCATGCTGTATAGCGGCACCATGACTCTGAACGCTGTTTACTATGAGGAATAAGAAGTTCTTATATGTATAATATTAAAACATCCTTTATAATGAAAAGTTATATTAATTTTAGTAAGCTCGCAGTCACCACGCTTGTTGCATCAAGTCTTTTTGTGGCTTGTAGTGATGAGATTAGCGAAAATACGATTGATACCCAATATATAGCAAATACAGGTAGTATCAAAAGTGCTGGCCAGGCTGTAGATTTGGGTCTCCCCAGTGGTACCAAGTGGGCTAATATGAATGTTGGAGCAACATCTGAGTCAGACAATGGCATCCTCTTCGTGTGGGGTGATGTCACTGGAACTAAGATGTTGGCAGACGATGTCACATCATATACCGATGTGACGCCTCAGACTTCATTATCTGATTTGTTTGATTTGTACAAAGGTGATGATGTGAAGACTGGCTTCATTTGTGACACAACAAATGTTGTTAAGCTCTCTGAGCCAATGATGATCGACTTAACGTTTATCGGTGACACCATTGGACTCGATTCTCTTGCACAGGCTCAGATTGATGCTCAGAAAATGAACACCATCATCTCGTTCATGGAGAACAAGTTGAACCTCGTTAAGTCTACTACTCCCGGAAATCTGGAGGCAACTCTTACCAACGAAGATTTTGCTATCGTCATTGACTGGGATGGCTCTAAGTTCGTAGAGAGATTCCCCGCGCAGAAGAAGGAAAAGGACACATTGGACTATTTCAAGAAGTTTGAATACGCCAGCGTTTCCAATTTCACTATCGACGTGATGGGTACTACGGAAGTTAAGTACTATGAGAGTGCTAAAGCCAATAAGTCTACCGAAATCAAGGACCAGTTTGGTGTCGTGATGCGTAAGGACTATGATGGTGGTGACATTGCTGGTACCCCTGTTTACAGCATCATTTCAGACACCAACCGTGATCCTGCTGCAGCTAATTGGGGCGGTAACTGGAAAATGCCGACCACTGAGCAGATGCAGGAGCTGCTTGGCAAGTGCGAATGGGAGTTCACGGGTTCTGGTTATAAAGTAACTGGTCCTAATGGAAATAGCATTTTCTTGCCGGCAGCAGGTTTCCGCTACGGTGACAAATGGTACGGAAACGGAAATGCAGGCTACTATGCTACAGGCGAGATTACCGGAACATATCATTTCCCGTCAATGGCTGAACAGTTTGCTGGCTCGAAGGGAGCAATCAATGGCAACGAAAACATGCCCAACGTTCTTGTCTTCCAGCATGGTCAGTTTGACAATTCTGTTAATATCTACAGCAATTTGAGCTCCAGTTTCGGTTTGTCAATCAGACCGGTAACTAAGTAATGGGATATAGATAATAAATAATTGAGAGGTGTGGTTATTTCCACACCTCTCTTTTGCTTTCTCCACACCAAGTGCACATTAGTAGTTTGCCGTCTGTTTACAAGAACATTGTCATGAGGACTGGCAACAATGTTGTTTCACTATCCTTTTTATAGTCCTTAGTATATACAAGATAGCGGTTGCTGATGCGCTCTGAGAATTTCTTGCAGAACTCATCGAGCGACTTGTGCGTTTTATAACCAGATGACTTGACTTCCAATGGCCATAGCTTTGCACCACGCGAAAGCAGGAAATCAACCTCATAGTTATGGTTAGAGGTTTCCGATGGCCAAGTGTGGTAAAACAGTTTATTGCCTGTAGCCGTAAGCATTTGCGCAACAATGTTTTCATAAACATAGCCAAGATTGGCGGAGAGTTTGTCGGAAAGCAGTTTCTGGTAAATGACATTCTCCGTAATAACCTTATCCCAGAAAGCAAGAGTTACGAAAAGTCCTGTGTCACCGACATACATCTTATATTGGTCATAATCCGTATGCATAGGCATTCCTACTTGAGGGTCGTTGGCATAATGGGCGAAATTGACAGTAAGACTATCCTCCAAATCCCTTAGGAGTTCGTCCATGGTGTCCTTATCCTCACTTCGACCAAGTACACTTGTTACTTGATAACGTGAGGCATTCTTAGACAATTCTGAGGGGATTCCGCTAAACAGACGAGATGCTTTGCCAGATGGGTCTATTTTCAGGAAATCATCAAAGTAGAGTTCTATAATCTCTCTCTTTACTGAATCGACAAGACTAAGATTGTTGGTGTTCAGATACTCATTGACAGCCTGAGGCATCCCGCCGATAAGCATATAGAGGCGGAAGTCACGCATGGCCTTACGGAACGCTTGCTGAAGCGGAAGACCTTTTTCATAGAATTCATGCAACAAAGGGATTGTTGCAGTGTCACCCATAGCCCATCGAAACTCCTCATAATCCATAGGGTACATGGTGAGTCGCGTTTCTTCACTTGGGATGACAATACCCTTTGTGTTTTTCTTGATGGAAAGCAGCGAACCCGTTTCAATGTAATCATATCGATGGTCTTTCACCAGATATTTAATGGCTTGCCGTGCGGCCGGACATTTCTGTATTTCATCGAAGATGATAACAGAGTGATTCCATACTGTTTCTGAATAGTTTAATCATGGAGACAGGTTCAAATGTCCCTGTGATTGTTAATCATTCTAAAAAGATGTCTTTGTGCACTTGCCTTTTGCCGATTTTTTGTATCTTTGCATCACACAATTTATGTCACACAAAAAGTGTCATACTAAAAGTAAAATGATTGGATGGTAAAAAGAAAGCAAAAGCAACTGAGAAATCCCTTTGTATATGAGGGCTATGAGGGACCAGACTATTTCTGTGACCGCATGGAGGAAACAGAGAAAGTGATTTCACACCTCCAAAATGGACGAAATCTGACGCTTGTTTCTCCTAGGAAAGTAGGGAAAACGGCTCTCGTTAAGCACGTCTTTCACCAACTAAAACAAGAAAATGAAGACGCTGTATGTATCTACGTCGACATATTCCACACCCAGAACCAATATGAGTTAGTACAGACATTAGGCAGGGCCATTGTTGAGGAGCGGTTACTCGGCTCACGCGGTTCAATGGAAAAGGTACTTAAATTCTTCAGTATGTGGCGGCCCACGGTCACCCCAGACCCTATTACAGGGATGCCCACCGTTTCTGTCAGCATTGAGCGCAGCCAAACAGAATATACGCTCAAGAGCATTTTTGAATATCTGGAGAGAAGCGAGAGAGAAGTGTACGTGGCTATTGATGAGTTCCAGACCGTTACAGAATATCCGGAAAAAGGTACTGAGGCATTACTGCGGTCGTATATACAGTTTGTCCATCATGCTCATTTTATCTATGCTGGCAGTCGGCAGCACCTGTTGTACGAGATGTTTGGTTCGCCCCAACGCCCCTTCTATCAAAGTACGGCGATGCTGTCTCTTCAACCCCTGCATGAGGAGATTTACTATGACTTTGCAACCCGCTTCTTCAAGGCTCGTAATGGCGACTTCTCTGCAGATGTCTTCCGTCAGCTCTATAATCAGTTCAACGGATATACCTGGTATATGCAATCTGTACTCAACCGGTTGTACGAACGTGAACGGAGTGTGACAGACTATCAGCAGGTGAACGAGGCCATTCTCAGCATTCTCGCTGATAAGGCCAGCCAGTATGAGACGTTTATGATGTTCCTGACCGATAACCAGAAGAGGCTTCTAAAGGCTGTAGCCCTGGAAGGCATGGTTGCGCAGCCCCAATCACTTGCCTTTGCCATGAAGCATGAACTTCCCAGTGCCAGCAGCATCAAGAAAGCTCTTGAAGTGCTGAAAGGAAAAGACGTGCTATACCAGACCCCAGAGGGCTATATTGTCTATGACCGTTTTCTGGACTTATGGCTGAAACGGACATTTGTGTGACTTTGTTTGGCAGTTTGGTAGAAAATGCTTGACTTTGTCGCCAAGAAACAAACAGCAGTAGAATGAATAACAAAAGCAAACTATCTGGTGCCGTTCTCTATGGAAGCCTTTTGGTTTTCATGGCGTTTGTTGTATATGTATTATATATCAACCAAGAGGTGTTCTATACGGCACACGACCGCTCCGAATTTATCTTCGGAGAACCCTTTTTCCAGAGACTTGTGTCTAAGCCCTTTGGCCTGATGCAGTATGTGGGCGCCTGGCTCACCCAGCTCTTCTGTCGTCCGGGCGTAGGTACTGGTGCAATGATAGCTGTCTGGACGCTCATCTTCTGTGTGGGTGTCAAAGCCTTCCGGCTGCAGGGCAGTGCCTCCGCGCTGATGCTCCTGCCAATAGCCTGTCTGCTCACATCGGTTGTCGATCTCGGCTATTGGGTCTATATATCCACCATCAGGGGCTATTGGTTCTCGCAGTCGGTAGGCTATCTGGTCATGTTGCTGCTCTTGTGGCTCGCCCGAAGCACCACACCGCGCAAATGGCATCTTGTATGGTATCTGATTGCCTTTCGCCTCTATCCTGAACTGGGATGGTTTGCTTTGCTTTTCGTTTTATGTCTTGCACTTTCCGAGAAACCCACATGGCGAGAGCTTGTAGGCTTGGTTGTGCTTGTTTTTTCCGCCAGCATCTGGCATACACAGGAGTATTCGTATCTGAGAGCCGACGATGTCGTGTTGGCAGGATTCCCCCGGTTTGAGACGCCAACGGATTCCAGCCCCCATCTCTCCATCCCGTTCTGGGCGCTTGGTGCTGTCACTGTGCTCATACCGTTTATTCAGAAGTTAGCGGTGAAACCTCATACTTCTTCTTGCGCTCCGTTGGTGCTCAGGCGAGCAAGCTCGGAGTCCCTCTTACCTCTTCTTTCTTGTATTGCCGGCATCATTTTCACCTCGTCGCTGATGTTCCATGACCGTAACTACATCGATGAAATGCGCATGGTGCGCTTGGCTTCCGACGACAATTGGAAGGAGGTTCTCCGCATGGCAGAGGAGAATGAGAAGCCAACAGGCACAATGGTATTTCTCAAGAATATAGCCTTGATGAACGAAGGCGGCTTGCTCGACCGTTCGTTCAAGTTGGGCAACGATGCTGCCAATATTTACAATCCCGATACGCTCCACGTCACACTTTTGGACATAGCATCGCCGCTGGTCTATTATAATTACGGAATGATGAATGAAGCCATCCGCCTGAACTTCGAAAATGCCATTCAGGCAGGCTTCTCGCCCTTCTATTTGAAGATGCTTTCTCGCTGTGCCCTGGCTGTTGGAGATAAGAAACTGGTGGAACGCTACACCACTCTGCTGCATCATCATCCGTTCTACGGCAATTGGCAACCGGCTCCCGTTACGGAAAAGATTAAGCAGCTACAAAAATGCTATCCCGATGAGCTCACTGGCGTTGAGAACAGTGAAAGCTATCTTGTCAACGGTATCAGCCTATGGTACGACTCCGAGAGTAAAGTGGCTTCAGAGCAGGCGTTGTTCTATGCCATGCTGCGTTGCGACTCCCGTCGTTTCTGGGCATCGCTGCGCAACTATGTGAGGTTACACCTCGACGAGCAGTTCCCGTTGCATGCTCAGGAGGCTTATATCCTGTATATGGATAAGGCTCCGGAAGAAAAACGCATGATGCTCCCTGTTGAGCAGTCCGTCTACGAGCGTTACAAGAAGTTCTGGAAAACCCTGGAAGGTCTTGCAAAACCTGGTATGACAATAGAACAGGTAGGCAACGAAATGCGTGAAGAATATGGAGACACCTACTGGTGGTACAACATCTTCGGACGGAAACCTATTAACATACTCGGCAATATTGGTCACGAAATACATTCATAAGAAAACAATGAGAAGATATATATTCCCCTACACTGTGGTTCTGGCTGTTGCCATACTGTTGTTGTCATCGTGTGCAAGTCACCCCGATGTACCTTCCTCGGCCAAGGAGGCCAAGAGCCTGCCAGCCATCTTCCCTGATTATTGCGATGTCACTGTGCCCTACAACATCGCTCCACTCAACTTCATGCTCCCTGCCGACGAGTACGAAGCGTGTGTGGCGCGTCTCACGACGCCCGATGGGCAGCAGCAGACCTACGGCAGTGGCGTGAAGGTACAGATATCCGAGGAGGAGTGGCGCTCCATGCTCGATGCCTCGAAGGGCAGGAGCCTCAAGGTGGAGGTCTGGGGCCAGAAATCAGGCGAGTGGCTGTCGTTCACCCCGTTTGAGATACATATTGCCAAAGAGCCCATCGACGAATACCTGTCGTATCGTCTCATCGAGCCGTCGTATGTCGCATGGACCTTCATGGAGATAGCCCAGCGCAACCTCACCACATTTGAAGAGACACAGATCTTCAACAACGAGATCACTATGAACGACAAGACGATAGGCCAGTGCATTAACTGCCATAGCTATCAGAACTACAAGACTGATAACATGCTCTTCCATGTGCGTCTCTCTAATGCCGGTACCGTTATAGTGAACGATGGTAAGGTGTCAAGAGTCAATCTGAAACGCGACTACACCATCTCGGGAGGTGTCTATCCGTCATGGCATCCAACTGCCAAGCTGGTGGCCTTCTCCACCAATAAGACACGACAGGCGTTTCATACCGAGAACCCCAACAAGATTGAGGTTTACGATCTGGCCAGCGACATGATACTCTACGATGTGGAGACCGACTCGGTGACTGTTGTCAGTGCCGATTCCACCCTTCTGGAGGTCTATCCTACCTGGTCGCCCGATGGCAAATACCTCTATTACTGTAAGTCTGTTCCGCTGCCTGAGGAGATGCAAGGTCAGGACATCCGTACCACTTATGCCAAGATACAGTACAACCTCTATCGCCGTTCGTTCGACCTGGCAACGCATGGCTTCGGCGACGAGGAGCTGGTGTACGATGCAGCCTCGTCCGACAAGAGCGTCACGTTGCCTCGCATCAGTCCCGATGGTCGCTATCTGCTGTTTGCCCTGGGCCAGTATGGCTGTTTCCATAGCCGTCACCATGATGCCGACATCGTATGTATGAGGTTGGGAGAAGTTCCCCTTGATTCAGCTTCCGCACTCGATCTTACGCTCCTCAACAGCAAGAATTATTCCGACAGCTATCCCTCATGGTCGAGCAACGGACATTGGATCATGTGTGCCAGCCGCCGCGACGACGACAACTACAGCCGTGTCTATTTCGCCTATTTCAACAACGGTAAGGTGGCGAAAGCCTTCCTCCTGCCACAGGAAGACCCCGAGCTGCACCTCACCCTCCTGAAGAGCTATAACCGCCCTGAGTTCATGGTTGAGCCTGTCCGCATCAGTGTCGAAGAGTTCAGCCGCGTGTTTGATAAGTAATGACTCAAATGAAGCATTTCCGTATACCACTCACCACTCACCATTCGCTCTTCACCATTCTCTTCGGTGTGGCGGTCTTCCTCTTTTTCGGGTTGGCCTATCCGCATCATCTGCACTATCAGGAGCAGTTTCAGCTTTTCCTCTTCGACAGCACCTATGTGTGGGAAATTGTTAAGTTGCCCGGTGGCGTAGCCGACCTGTTGGGGCGCTTCTGCACGCAGTTCTTCCTGTTTGCCTGGGTTGGGGCTGCTATCATTGCGTTGCTGCTCTCGGCGGTGCAGCTCCTGACGCTCCGGTTGGTTAGCGCTTGGGGGAGCAAGGCGGCTGAGCCGGGCGCACTGGCGGGCAAAACGGCAGACCCGGGCTGGGGGTGGCTCTACGGTCTGAGCTTCGTGCCCTCATTCCTGCTCTGGCTCTTCCTGCTCGACGAGAATGCACTGCTGGGCGGCGTCTGGGCAGTCCTGCTTACGCAACTTGCTGTTTGGCTTGTCGCTCTGTTGCCCAAAGGGTGGATGCGACTCGTCGCGATGCTTGTTGCCATTGCTGTCCTCTATTGGATGGCATTGGGTGGTAGCCATTACCATCGCTACCCGACAGTGTTCCCCACACTGCTCTATGCCGCATGGTTGTCGGCCATCGTCCTCCCCCTCGTCGTCCTCGCCTGTCAGCGTTGGATAAACACCTCTCATCTCTCACCTCTCACCTCCAGTTCTCATTTCTCATTTCCATTCCTCATTTCCCATTTCACATTTCTCGTTTTATTGTTCTCGCTCGTCTGGACCAACGCCAATTTCAAGGCCGAGAAGGTGATGCAATATGACTTCATGGCCCGCCACCAGCAGTGGAACCGCATACTTGAAACCATCAGCGCCGAGAAGCCAAACAACCAGATAGGGGTGACGGTGCAGAATCTGGCCTTGGCGATGCGCGGCATGCTCACCGACCACCTGTTCGACTTTCATCAGAACGGCATTGCCGGTCTCCTGCCCGATGTCGAGCGCGATGCCACCAGTCCTTTGCCTACGGCCGAGGCGTTCTATCAGTTGGGTATGATTACTGTGGCCCAGCGAACGGTGTTCGAGGCGCAGGAGTCCATTCTCGACTTCCAGAAGAGCGGCCGATGCTACAAGCGGCTGGCACAGACCAACCTCATCCTCGGCAACTACGAGGTGGCGCGCAAATATCTCTTGGCGCTACGAAAGACCCTCTTCTATCGTGACTGGGCCAACGAGACATTACCGCTTTTGGGCAATGAAAAAGCTATAGCCACGCACCCCGAATACGGACATCTGCGTCAGTGGGCCTGTAAGGAAGACTATTATTTCAGCGACCATGTGACCCCCGAGATGCTTGAAAGTCTCTACTTCAGTCGCTCGACCTCCGATAGCTTGCAAAGCAAGACCACGGACAATCTTCTGGCCCTTGAATACCTCAAGGCCTACTACATGCTGACGGGCGACCGCGAAAGCTATACCAAGTTACTCCTTCATCTCCAAAAGCCATGAACAAGATTCTATACACCTTTTTTGTCTCTTGTCTCTTACCTCTTACCTCTTACCTCTTGGTGTCCTGTACCGAGACGGTCAGCGATGCACGGCAGGAGAACGCTCAGCCGCAGATTTATCCCGACTACCTCGGGGTCACCATACCCGTCAACATCGCTCCGCTCAACTTCTGCATGGCCGACGAGACGGCACAGCTTGTTGATGCCGTCGTTACCGACAGCCACGGACACAGCCTGCACAGCCAGGGCAAGGAGTCGACAGACTTCGACCTTGATGACTGGCGCACACTGCTCCACTCCCTTTCCTTCGGCGAGGGGACGGGGAGGGGCTTCGACTCACTCAGCGTCACCGTCTCGGCCAAGTACGACGACGGCTGGCATACCTATCGTCCTTTCTCCATCTACGTCAGCCCCGATAGCATCGACTACGGCATTTGCTACCGTCTCATTGCGCCTGGCTACGAGGTGTGGAGCAAGATGGGTATCTACGAGCGCGACCTCTCCTCGTTCGATGAGCGTGCGCTGATTGAGAACACGCAGTTCGAGGGTTGTGTCAACTGCCATAGCTTCAACCGCGGCAATCCTGCCGACATGAGTCTCCACATCCGAGGCTCCCATGGTGCCACACTGCTGCGTCATAGCCCCTCCCCGTCCCTCCCCGAAGGAGAGGGAGGGCTTATCGCCTACAATACTAAGACCGACCAGACGCTGGGCTTCTGCGTCTATCCCTATTGGCATCCATCGGGCCGCTACATCGCCTATTCCACCAACGCCACGAGTCAGCTGTTCCACAGTGCCGACCCCAATCGCATCGAGGTCTTCGATACCGCTTCCGACCTTCAGGTCTACGACGTTGAGAAAAACGAGTTGTTGCTGACGCCCCTGCTCAAGCAAGACTCCGTCTATGAGACCTATCCCGTCTTTTCTGCTGATGGCCGTTCGCTCTATTTCTGTGCAGCCTCCCCCCGCCCCCTCCAAAGGGAGGGGGAGAAGCAAGACACCGTGAGAGGCACTTATATAGCCCTGGACTCCATCCATTATAGCCTTTGCCGTATTGATTTCAATCCTGAAACAGGCACCTTCGGCGACCGTATCGACACCGTCATCAACGCTGCCTATCCCCCTCCCTTTGGAGGGGGGCGGGGGGAGGCTTTTCCTTTAGAGGGGGCAGGGGGAGGCTCTTCCATTTCCTTCCCTCGTCCTTCCTACGACGGGCGCTTCCTTTGCTACACACTCTCCGACTACGGACAGTTCAGCATTTGGCATCATGAGGCCGACCTCTGGCTGCTTGACCTGCGAACGGGCGTTTCCCGCCCGATGACCGCAGCGAACTCCGCCGATACGGAGTCGTTCCACAACTGGAGCACCAACTCGCGCTGGCTCGTCTTCAGCTCCCGTCGCGACGACGGTCTCTTCACACGACCTTATTTCTGTCATGTCGATGCTGAGGGCGTTGTCACCAAGGCCTTTATGCTGCCGCAGCGCAATCCGCGCCGTTTCTATCGCGGCCGTTTTCTGTCTTTCAACGTGCCCGACTTCATCATTAGTCCAACTCGCTTTGATGGCCATGAAGCCAGCCGAATCATCAATGCTGAAAGCCGCACGAACTTCGGTGTGCGCAAATAATCGGGTTAAGTACTTGCTTGTCAGCTTGTTATGCGTCAGGTAAAAGGCTTTGTCTCTTTTGCGATGACGTATAGCAAAGCGCAAATACCCGTTTCTTAGCGGGTTTTTGCAACATTTTGAAACGTTTTCCGTAGCGTAGCTCGTGTTTTCTTTGTACCTTTGCAGCAGAGAAAACTTAAAACCATAAAGAATCATGAAGAAAAAGATTATCTACGCTGTGATGCTCGCCCTCTTCGGCGTGGCATCGATGCATGCTGGCAACGTGGTGAAGAGTCCTGACGGCCGCCTGATGGCCGACTTTATCTTTGCCGGCGGCCGAGTGTACTATCAAGTGTTCTACAACGGCAACATCTACGTCGAGCCATCACCACTCGGTGTTGTGACCAACATAGGCGACTATACCGCCGACTTGCAAGTGCAGGAGGTGACCACCCGCGAGGTCAGGGAGAGCTACGAACTGCGTAACATCAAGCAGAGCCATGTCGACTACCGTGCCAACGAGATGACCGTCAGTCTGGCACAGCAGGGACAGCACGTTATGGATATCACCTTCCGCGTGAGCAACCGCGACGTGGCCTTCCGCTACACGCTGCATCCTAAGAAGGAGACGCGCTGCTGTATCGTTCAGAGTGAGGCAACGACCTTCAAGCTCCCCAAGACGACAACGTCGTTCCTGGCTCCCCAGGCCAAGCCGATGACTGGTTTTGCGCGTACGGCTCCGAGCTATGAGACGCGCTACGGCATTAACGAGCCCGTAGGCAAGAACGGCTGGGGCAACGGCTACACCTTCCCCTGTCTGTTCCGCACCACGGAGGGCTGGCTGCTCATCAGCGAGACGGGCACCGACGGCGGCTACGTGGGTTGCCGTCTGCTGGGCGAGCCCGTGAGCCAGTATAAGATAGGTTTTCCGCAGCAGGCCGAGAACAACGGCTATGGCCCTACGACGGTGCAGATGGCTCTGCCAGGCTCTACGCCTTGGCGCACCATCACGGTTGGTCCGATGAGCAACATCATCGAGACCACCGTGCCCTGGGACCTCGTCGAGCCTAAGTACAAGGCCAGCCGCAACTACGAGTATGGCAAAGGCTCCTGGTCGTGGATCATCGGCATGGACGGCAGCTGCAACTTCGACGAGCAGAAGCGCTACATCGACTTCTCGGCCGCCATGGGCTACCGCTCGGTGCTCGTCGACGCCCTGTGGGACAAGCAGATTGGCTACGACCGCATTGCCGAGCTGGCACGCTACGGCAAGACCAAGGGCGTGGGTCTGTACCTGTGGTATAACTCCAACGGTGCCTGGAACGACGCTCCGCAGTCGCCCAAGGGTATCATGGACAATACGGCTCGCCGCCGTCAGGACATGAAGTGGATGAGGGAGAACGGTATCCTCGGCATCAAGGTCGATTTCTTCGGCGGTGATAAGCAGACGACGATGAAGCTCTATGAGGACATCCTCACCGATGCCAATGAGTACGGACTGCTGGTCATCTTCCACGGCTGCACGCTGCCGCGAGGCTGGGAGCGCATGTATCCCAACTATGCGGCCTCCGAGGCTGTGCTGGCCAGCGAGAACCTGCACTTCGGACAGGGCTTCTGCGACAACGAGGCCCGCGACTGCGGCACCATGTATCCCTTCACCCGTAATGTCGTCGGCTCGATGGACTTCGGCGGCTCGGCCCTGAACAAGTTCTACAATGCCGACAACCGCCGCGGCACGCAGCGTAAGACCAGCGACGTCTACGCCCTGGCCACGGCCGTGCTCTTCCAGAGTGCCGTCCAGCACTTCGCCCTGGCACCCAACAACCTGGAGGATGCTCCCGACTGGGCTATCGACTTCCTGAAGAAGGTGCCCACGACGTGGGACGAGGTACGCTTCATCGACGGCTATCCCGGCAAGTACATTGTGCTGGCTCGTCGTTCGGGTACCAAGTGGTATGTGGCCGGAGTCTGCTCGCCCGACGCTGTCGTGAGAGACCGTAACGGTGTGGCCGAGCCCCTGAAGCTGACGCTCGAGTTGCCGGTGTCGATGTTCGACGGCTATGCCAAACTCTACCTGAACGACAAGGTGACAGCTGTCAAGGCCTCGAAGAAAATCAAGGTGGAGATGCCGGCCAATGGCGGTTTCGTCATGACACAATACGAATGAAGAATTAGTGAGGAGCAATTAAAATAGTTGATTAAAATGAGAAGAGCAATTATAATGTTGATGGTTCTGCAGTGCGCCATGTTGCGCGCTGCCGAACCTTTTGTCTTGTTCACGTCGCAGCCCGATGCACTGCCGCTTCACGGCGCCTCCATCAGCTATAGCGACCAGGAGTATGAGGGCGTGAAGATAGCCATCGAGAACCTGAAGGCCGACATGCAACGTGTGGGCCTGCCCGCTACAGGCGGCCAGACCACCATCCTTATTGGCACCATCGGAAAGAACAAGGACATCGACCGCCTGAAACTGAAGGATCTGAAAGGCAAGCGCGAAAAGTTCATCATCACCACTTTGCCCACTACTAATACCATCGTTATTGCCGGCAGCGACCGCCGCGGTACCATCTACGGCGTCTACGAACTGAGCCGCCAGCTGGGCGTGTCGCCTTGGTACTGGTGGGCCGACGCCCCTGTGGCACAGCACGCTGAGGCATATATAAGAAAAGGTACGTACACCGACGGCGAGCCTGCCGTCGAGTTCCGCGGCCTCTTCCTCAACGACGAGGCGCCCTGTCTCACCTCATGGGTGAAGAACACCTGGGGCACCGACTACGGCGACCACCGTTTCTATGAGCGTGTCTTCGAGCTCATCCTCCGCTTGAAGGGCAACTTCCTGTGGCCGGCCATGTGGGGCTGGGCCTTCTATGCCGATGACCCCGAGAACGGCAAGCTGGCCGACCGTATGGGTGTTATCATGGGCACCTCCCACCACGAGCCCATGGCCCGTAACCATCAGGAGTATGCGCGCCATCGTCAGGAGTGGGGCGCCTGGAACTACCAGACCAACCAGACGAAGCTCGATCAGTTCTTCCGCGAGGGCATCGAGCGCATGAAGGGTACCGAGGACATCGTGACCATAGGCATGCGTGGCGACGGCGATGAGGCGATGAGCGACAAAGCCGACACCGAGCTGATGGAGCGCATCATCAACAACCAGCGCCGCATCATCAAGGAGGTGACGGGCCGTCCCGCCGAGAAGACCACCCAGGTGTGGGCCTTGTATAAAGAGGTGCAGGACTACTACGACGCCGGCCTCCGCGTGCCCGACGACGTGATGATTCTCATCAGCGACGACAACTGGGGCGACATCCGTCGCGTGCCGACGGCTAAGGAGCGTAGCCGCAAGGGCGGCTGGGGCATCTACTATCACGTCGACTACGTGGGCGCTCCCCGTAACACGAAGTGGCTCAACGTCACCCAGACGCAGCAGATGTTCGAGCAGCTGTCATTGGCCTACGACTTCGGCATCCAGCGCATGTGGATTCTCAATGTCGGCGACCTGAAGCCGATGGAGTACCCCATCCAGCTGTTTATGGATATGGCGTGGAACCCTAAGGAGTACACCGTCCAGACGGTCACCGACCACACCCGCCGCTTCTTCCAGAGCACGCTCGGTTCCCTCTCACCTCTCACCTCTCACCTCTCACCTCTGGCTGACGAGGCTGCCTCCATCTACAACCAGAACTGCCAATACATGGCCCGCGTCACCCCCGAGATGCTTGACGCCCGTACCTATAACGTCGAGACCGGCGAGTGGCGCCAGGTGGCCGACGACTACCAGCGCCTGGAGCTGCGCGCCCTGCGTCTCTACGAGCAGGTGCCCGCCGAGGCCCGCGACTTCTACCGTCAGCTCATCCTTTTCCCTGTGCAGGCCATGGCCAACCTCTACGATATGTACTACGCCCAGGCCATGAACCAGTATCTGGCCGGCAAGAAGAATCCCGACGCCAACCTGTGGGCCGACCGCGTGGCACAGTGCTTCCGTCGCGATTCGCTGCTCTGTGCTGCCTACAACCACGACATTGCTGGTGGCAAGTGGAACGGCATGATGATTCAGAAGCACATCGGCTACCGCTCGTGGAACGACAACTTCCGTGCCGACATGCTGCCGCGGGTTACTTATCTCCCCTCCAGTACGGGAGGGGAAGGGGGTGGGTTCTACTTCACCCCCAGCGCCGGCTACGTCTCCATGGAGGCCGAGCACTACTACAGCGCCGAGGCCGCTGAGGGCACCCAGTGGACCGTCTATCCCTACTATGGCCGTACCCGCAGCGCCGTTGCCTTGACACCCTACACGGCTGCTGTCGGCAATGCTGCCCTGACCTACCGGTTCTCGCTGCCTGCCGATGCTCCCCAGACGGTGAAGGTTTACGTTGTCACGAAGTCGACGCTCGACTTCCTGAATATCGGTGGCTTCGAGTACGCTGTCAGCCTCGATGGCGGTGAGCCGCAGACGGTGAACTTCAATAAGACGCTGGTCGACCGTCAGCCCTACATGTACAGCGAGTTCTATCCCACCATCGCCCGTCGCATTGTCGAGAAAACAGTGGAACTGCCAGTGACGCAGAACGCCGACGGGATGCATAGTCTGACGTTGCAGCCCCGTCACCCCGGCATCGTCTTTGAGAAGATTGTCGTTGACTTCGGTGGCTATCAGCCCTCCTATCTCTACGGGAATGAATCTCCCTGCATACGTCAATAAACCAACTATCCAATATGATGAAGATGAGACTACCGACTAAGACACTATCGCGACTACTGATGGTTTTGTTGGTCTTCACTCTGCCACTGGCAGTCATGGAATCTCACTGCCGACACTCACATCACCTCATTCACTGGCGATGCGTCGCAAATCAAGTCCAACAGTCACCGCCTGTATGTGAATGGTAAAGAGATGAACATCCGATAAATCCCCAAGATTCCCAATAATCATTAAATCCCAAGGTAAAATCAACTTGCTTTGGGATTTATTTCGTATATTTGCGCCGCATATTAAATTATTGCAATTATGAAACAGCTGACAATAATTATTATTGCATCACTACTCTCATTGGGTATGGCGCAGGCACAAAACGATGAAGAGATTGCAACCTTCCGCACCTGGGCGATGACACCGCCTATGGGCTGGAATTCGTGGGACTGTTACTACTCGTCAGTGACGGAGAAAGAGGTACTGCAGAATGCGCAGTATCTGGTGGATAACGACCTGGTGAAATATGGCTGGGAGTA
>CAMVPA010000014.1 GCA_947169245.1 uncultured Prevotellaceae bacterium | reverse complement strand
AAGATGTCACGGACGAAGGCGAGATTTGCATCCTCGAACTCGTGCGTTACGACTGTCTTCAACTCTTCTTCGGTTAGGAACTCCCTTTCCTTGCAATTCGGGCTGATGTGGAACTGTGCGAACGGGTTACGGGGAATCTTTCCGTTGTAATGCGCTCTCAATACAACACCTTTCAACCACATACAACGCTGCCAGATAGTTCCATTGGCAAGTCCTCGGTCAGTGCTTAGGTAGGCGGCAAAGTCCTTGATGAATTCTGGCGTCAGTTCCAGCATCGACATATCAGTACGACGGTAGTGTGACAGAATGAACTCTGCCACATCCTTTCTTGAACGTTCCATAGCCCAAAGAGTGCTTGCCGCCCTATCCTTGCCCACTCGTTTCTTCTGATTGCCAATGTCCTTATCGAAAGCACTCAGCAAGGTCTCGTACTCGCTCCCAAATCCCTGATAAGAGTTGCGTACCATCTCTGCCGTTACGAAAGCCTCGCGATCCGACAGGTGCTGATAGTGCTTGATAATCTGCGCCTTGATATTATCAAGTTCGCGGTTAATCTGCAAAGCCTCATTACTACGACCTTTGGCACAATTGCCCTTCACGTCCCACATGTCAAGCGGGATTGTCTTCTTACAACTGAACTGGCTCTGGGTTCCGTTAATCGGACTCGGCTTTGCCGCTTGCCTTAAGCAAGAACCCTGCCCATGATAACCCTGCATTATAGCCGCCCCTTACCAAGGGGCTCTAAATGTTCACATAGAACAGAATGTTAAAAGTACTTCTCATGTTTCTTACTCTTTTTTTATTTTGGCTGCAAAACTACTATTTCTTTTGGCATTCATCGCTATGCAAAATATAGCAGTTTGCGGAATAAGAACGGGTTACAATTTAGCAACCTAACTCCTTCACCAATCCTCCCTAATTTGCTTTTAGCCCCAAATTGAACTTCTTCATTCTTCCCCGTCTTGCCTTTATTACAGGCCGAATTGCGTTAATCTTCCCAAAACCGTTGTTCTTTACAAGCTTTTTTCGTAACTTTGCAACGCAAATACGAAGTAAAGAATGAAGAGATACCATATTACTGCGCCCATAAACCTGAGTGCAAGTATTAGTTTGCCCGCCTCGAAGAGCACTTCGAACAGAGCCATGATTATCTACTCGCTGTCGGGCGGCAACATGCTCCCACAAAACCTGAGCGACTGCGACGACACCAACGTCATCATTGATGCACTGCGCTATGTGCCTGAGACCATCGACATCAAGGCAGCTGGCACAGCCATGCGCTTCCTGACTGCATACCTGAGTGTCATGCGCGGCACACATGTATTGACGGGCACGGAGCGCATGAAGCACCGTCCCATAGGCGTACTGGTAGACGCATTGCGCCACTTGGGTGCCGAGATTGAATATGTGGGCGAGGAGGGATTCCCCCCACTTCGCATCACAGGACAGACACTGCGGGGAGGCGACCTGGAACTGCCGGGCAACATCAGCTCGCAGTACATATCGGCACTACTGATGATTGGTCCCGTGCTGAAAGACGGTCTGACGCTGAGGCTGCAGGGCGAGGTGATATCACGTCCCTACATTGACCTGACACTATGGATGATGCGCGAGTTCGGTGCCGACGTTGAATGGACGGGCCCCGACACCATCGAGGTGAAGTCGAAACCGTACAAGCCGACCAACTACTTCATAGAGAACGACTGGAGTGCTGCCAGCTACTGGTACGAGATGGTGGCACTGTCGAAGGACAAGGATGCTGAAGTGAGACTGTCGGGACTGATGGACGGTTCGAAGCAGGGCGACTCCAGCGTGCGCTACATCTTCTCGCTGCTGGGTGTGAAGACCATTTTCGAGACGAAGGATGAGGGTGTGCCTCAGACGGTGACGCTGCGCAAGAGCGGTCGCCGCGTACCCCGCCTGGAGTACGACTTCGTTAACTCGCCTGACTTGGCCCAGACTTTTGTCGTGGTGTGCGCCATGATGGGGGTGAAGTTCCACTTCACGGGCCTTGGGACGCTGAAAATCAAGGAGACCGACCGCATCGAGGCACTGAAGACTGAAATGAGAAAGCTGGGCTTCGTCATTCGCGACGAGAACAACAGCGAACTGATATGGGACGGCGAGCGCTGCGAGCCGGATGCCAACGCAGCCATCGACACGTATGAGGATCATCGCATGGCGCTGGCTTTTGCTCCCGTAGCGATGTTGCAATCCATCACCATCAACAACCCACAGGTTGTCACCAAGTCGTATCCTAACTACTGGAAGGACCTTGAGATGGCAGGGTTTGAGATAGAGGTGATAGGTGATAGGTGAGATGGAGTTTGCACTGGTTTGTCTGTTAGGCATTGTGGCCCTGGGCGTTGTGGCGGCCATTGCGTCGCGACTGCAGGGTGGCGACGACGAGGTGAAGGAGGCTCACGACTGTGCCTCGTGCTCGGCCGTAGCCACAGGGGAATGTAAAATCGGTTGTCTGATAGAAAGGCAACGGGCAGGCGAGAAGAGCCCGCAAATGGAGAAAAAACAGCAGAAAGACAATAAATCGGAGGGTTCAGGAGTTTAATATATGTATGCGCAGGTACACGTACATATTATATATAGTAGCCGTCATCGCCTTGATGACGGCCTGTTCGGCGCATAAGAACACGGCGAGGAGCCGCTTCTGGCAGTCGTTTACTGCCAAATACAATTCCTACTACAACGGCTCGCTGGCCTTCATTGACGGCAATCTGGAAAAGGAGAAGGGCAACAAGGACAACTACACGGAGCTGTTGCCCCTGTACCCCGTGGGCAACAAGAAAAGCGCCGATCTGGGCAAGGGCAACTACGACCGCGCCATCGAGAAGATGGAGAAGACCATCAAGCTGCACTCCATCAAGGCCCGCCCCGAGTGGAAGAAGACGCGCCGCAAGACGGCCAAGGACCGCGAGTGGCTGGGACGCAAGGAGTACAACCCGTTTCTGTGGAAAGCGTGGATGATGCTGGGCAAGTCGCAGTTCCAGAAAGGTGCCTTCGACGAGGCCGCTGCCACCTTCTCCTACATCAGCCGGCTCTATGAGACGCAACCCATGCAGAATTCGCTGGCACGCGCATGGCTGGCCAAGTGCTACACAGAGCTGGGCTGGCTCTACGAAGCCGAGGACGTCATACGCAACATGAGCCGCGACTCCATACACTACCGCGCCGTGCGCGACTGGGATGCCACCTATGCCAACTACTACCTGCGCAACGGCGAACTGGAGAAGTCCCTACCCTACCTCAGAAAGGTCGCCAAGAGCGAGCGACGGAAAACGCAAAAGGCACGCGTGTGGTTCATCATAGGACAGGTGGAGACGGCGCTGGGGCATCGTGACGAGGCCTACAAGGCCTACGCACACACCATTCGCCAGAACCCGCCCTACGAGCTAACCTTCAACGCGCGCATCGCACAGACCGAGGTGATGGGCAAGAATCGTGCGCGCCAGATAATCAGCAAACTGAAGCGCATGGCGCGTAACGACAACAACAAAGACTATCTGGACCAGGTGTACTACGCCATCGGCAACATCTATCTGGCACAGAACGATACGACGAAGGCCATAGCCGCCTACGAGAAAGGCAACGAGAAAGCCACCCGCTCGGGCATTGAGAAGGGCGTGCTGCTGCTCCGCCTGGGCGACCTCTACTGGACCATGGAGAAGTATAACGACGCCCAGCGCTGCTACGGCGCCGCCATCGGCATGCTGGACAAGGAGCGTCCCGACTACGAGGAGCTGTCGCAACGCTCGAAGGTGCTCGACGAGCTGGTGCCCCACACCGATGCCGTCTACCTGCAGGACTCACTGCAGCTGCTGGCGAAGATGGACGAGAACGACCGCAACGCCGCCATCGACCGCGTGATTGAGGCCCTGAAGAAGAAGGAGAAGGAGGAGCGCGACAAGGAACAGGAGGCCGAGGTGGAACGCCAGTTGCAGAAACGTGGTGCAGCAGGCAACACCAACATGAACAACCGCCAACAGAATACGCCCGCAACGCCGACAGTTCAGGGCAACGGACAGTGGTACTTCTACAACCCGCAGGCCGTGAGCCAGGGTAAGCAGACCTTCCAGCGTCAGTGGGGCAAGCGCGAGAACCAGGACGACTGGCAACGCGTGAACCAGACGGTGGTGGGCAGCATGCCGGCCATGGAGAATCCAGAGAATCCGGAAGGCCAAGGCACCCCGGAATTCCCGGACAGCGCCTCGGTGGGCGATTTCCCCGCCGACAGCCTGGCCAACACCCCCGCCATTGCTGCCAACGACAGCGCCGCCAACGACCCCCACAAGCGAGAGTACTATCTGGCACAGATACCGTTTACTGAAGAACAGGTGGCCGAGAGCAACAACATCATCAAGGACGGACTGTTCAATGCGGGTGTCATCTTCAAAGACAAGCTCGACAACCTGCGCCTGGCCGAGAAACAGCTGCTGAGACTGACGAACCAGTATGATGACTTCGAGAAGATGGACGACGTGTGGTACCACCTCTATCTGCTCTACTCGCGCATGGGCAAGTATGAGACTGCCGACGCCTGTCTGAGCCACCTGAAGGCCGACTTCGCCGAAAGCCAGTGGACCATCCTGCTGAGCGACCCCTACTTCGAGGAGAACGCCCGCTTCGGCCAGCACATCGAGGACTCGCTCTACGCAGCCACCTACGAGGCCTTCAAACAAGAGCAATACCTGGAGGTGAAGGGCAACGCCCACATCTCGCAGGAGCGCTTCCCATTGGGCGAGAACCGGCCGAAGTTCATCTTCATCAACGGCCTGACACTGCTCAACGAGGGCGACGCCACCGGCTGTCTGGCCGAGATGAAGCAGGTGGTGGAGAAGTACCCGAAGAACGAGGTATCGGAGATGGCCGGCATGATTGTGAAGGGTGTTCAGGAGGGACGTGCACTGCACGGCGGCAAGTTCGACCTTGGCGACGTGTGGTCGCGACGCGACGTCACACTGGCTGCCGATTCCACCTCGACCGATACACTGTCGGCAGAGCGTAACACCGACTTCCTCTTTATCATCGCCTTCGAGGCCGACTCCGTCAACGAGAACCAGCTGCTGTTCGAGATGGCACGCTACAACTTCACCAACTTCATGGTGCGCAACTTCGAGCTGACCGTCGAGAAGGAGGGCGACATACACCGCCTGCTGATTGGCGGCTTCATGAACTACGACGAGGCTCTGCAGTATGCTCGCAGGCTGCATGGCGACGAAGCCATGAGGCCCCGCCTGCACCACACGCGAAGCATCGTCATCAGCCAGCAGAACCTGAAGCTCATCGGCACCCGCTACAGCTACAACGACTACGAGGAGTTCTATGAGAAGACATTCATGCCGCTTAGTATCAGCGACGAACAGCTACTCGAGATTCCCGAACAGACCGACCAGCCCGACATAGAGGACATGCCCGAGGAGACGGAGGAGGCTGACGACGAGAACGTGCCGGACTTTGACGATGACCTGTTTTAAGGGATAAGGGATAAGGATAAAGGAAAAGGGAAAAAGAGATATGATGACTAACGGATTGTTACTTTGGGTAGACGACGAGATTGAACAGCTGAGGGCACACCTGCTGTTTCTCGAGAAGAAAGGCTACGAGGTGGTGACGGTGTCGAACGGCACCGACGCCATCGAAGAGTGCCAGCAACGGTCGTTCGACCTGGTGCTGCTCGACGAGCAGATGCCCGGTCTGAGCGGTCTGGAGACGCTACAGCGCATCAAGGAGCTGCAGCCGGCCTTGCCCGTGGTCATGGTGACCAAGAGCGAGGAGGAGAACATCATGGAACAGGCCATCGGCCAGAAGATTGCCGACTACCTCATCAAGCCCGTGAACCCCAACCAGATACTGCTGACGCTGAAGAAGAACATCCACCGCCGCGAGATTGAGACGGAGGTGACGCAGAGCCAGTATCAGCAGCAGTTCCAGCATATAGCCATGCAGATCATGGACTGCCGCACGTGGCAGGACTGGACGGAGGTGTACCGCAAGCTTGTCCACTGGGAGCTGCAGCTCAGCGCCACCGACTCGCAGATGACCGACATGCTGCGCCACCAGAAGGAGGAGGCCAATCAGGACTTCGCGAAGTTCATCCGTAAGAACTACCTGGACTGGGTGGCATCACTGGCACCCACGGCACCCGACATGGACCGTCCGATGCTGTCGCCCGAGGTCTTCAAGAAGAAAGTGTTTCCACTGCTGTCAGCTGGCGAGAAGGTGTTCCTCGTGGTGCTCGACAACTTCCGCTACGACCAGTGGCGCATGCTGGCACAGGAGATTGGCGACCAGTTCGACATCGACGAGGATCTCTACTACTCCATCCTGCCCACCGCCACGCAGTATGCCCGCAACGCCATCTTCTCGGGACTGATGCCCAACAAGATAGCCGAGATGTTTCCCGACCTGTGGGTCGACGAGGACGAGGAGGAGGGCAAGAACCTGAACGAGGCGCCGCTCATCCAGACTCAGCTGGAGCGCTACCGTCGGCGCAACACGTTCTCCTACCACAAGGTGAACACGTCGCAGGAGGCCGACCGACTGATGCAGCAGCTGAGCCAGCTGGACAAGAACGACCTGAACGTCGTGGTCTTCAACTTCATCGACATGCTGAGCCATGCCCGCACCGAGAGCCGCATGGTACGCGAACTGGCCAACAACGAGAGCGCCTACCGCAGCATCACGCTGTCGTGGTTCCGCCACTCGGTCATCGCCGACTTCTTCCGTCAGCTGGCACAGAGCAACTACCGCGTCGTCATCACCACCGACCACGGCAGCATACGCTGCACCGAACCGGTGAAGATAGTGGGCGACCGCAACACGAACACCAACCTGCGCTACAAACTGGGAAAGAACCTGAGCTACGACGCCAAGAACCTCTTTACCATACGCGAACCGCACAAGGCACAGTTACCGGCGCCCAACCTCTCGACGGCCTACGTCTTTGCGACGGGCGACGCCTTCTTTGCCTATCCCAACAACTACAACTACTACGTCTCCTACTACCGTGACACCTTCCAGCACGGCGGCATCTCGATGGAGGAGATGATTATCCCGATAGTTACAATGACAGGAAAGAAGAGATAGCAGCGACATCGCGAATCCGGGAAGCATATCGCGAATTGTCGAAATACCGAAATCCCGAAACAACGAAACTACACAACATCAATGAACATCATCATACAAGACCTGAATCATATTGCCGAGGCCGCCCGACAGTTTGTCAGCTGCATCGGCGACCACCACGTCTTCGCCTTCTACGGCCACATGGGCGCCGGCAAGACCACGTTTATCAAAGCCATCTGCGAAGAGCTGGGCGTCAAGGACGTCATCACCTCGCCCACATTCGCCATCGTGAATGAGTATAGCCTCCCCCCAATCCCCTCCGACTGGAGGGGGAGTTCAGGCGCAGATGCCTCCCCCAGTCGGGGGAGGATGGAGGGGGCTCTCTTCCACTTCGACTTCTACCGCATCAAGAAGTTGGAGGAGGTCTACGACATGGGCTACGAGGACTACTTCTATAGCGGTGCACTCTGCTTCATTGAGTGGCCCGAGCTGATAGAAGAACTCCTGCCCACCGATGCCGTCAAAGTAAGCATCAGCGAGCAGGAGGATGGTTCAAGAGTCGTGGAGATAAGCTCTTGACTCCTAATTCGAGCTCCTTAGTTCCACTTAGAGGTTTGCCTCTTGGAAGTCCATGTCGGCTTCGACGACATAGACCACTTCGGCAGGATCGAAGGTGCCCTGCCCTTCACGCTTAGCTTGCGCGGTAAGGATGTCGGCCACCTGTTGCATGTCGATGTCGATTTCGTCGTCGGTCGACTCCAGAATGCCACTGTCGTAGTAGTAGTCCACGATAGCATCGATGAAGTAGAGCAGGTCGTCATCGCTGAAGTGAGGCTTCATCTCCTGCGGCAGACGCTCGTGAATGAAGGCCACTTCGCGGCGATTCTCCGCTTCGTCCATCCTGATCTCATCGTCAATACTTGCCATACCAATCAAATCATCAGAGCAGTGCCTTGAACTTCTCGTCGAGCTTGGCTTTGCTGACAGCACCGACAAGTTTATCGACCACCTCACCGTTCTTGAAGAAGAGGATGGTGGGGATGTTACGGATACCGAACTCCTCGGCCAACTCGTCGTTCTCCTCGACGTCGCATTTGCCGACGGTGATACGGCCATCGTACTCCGTTGCCAGTTCGGCAATGATGGGAGCAATCATACGGCAGGGACCACACCATGTAGCCCAGAAATCAACCACTAACGGCTGAGCGCCGCCTTTCAGACTTGCGAAGTTCTCGCTTGTTACTTGTACTTCCATAATTCTTTTCCTTTTAGTTAGTTATCGGTTATTGTGCAAATATCGTGCCAATCATTTCTCACCTCTCACTTCTCATTCCTCATTCCTAATTTATCTTATAGTCCAATCCGCCTGTTTGCTCAATGAATTCGATGAGCTTATGACGGACGTCCACCTGGTGCTTTTTCGACTCCATCAGCACATGGTGCTTACCCAGCGAGTCGCGTAGCTGGAAGAAGAGCTTTGTCTTACCAGGATACTCGCAGATGATTTCGTTCAGCTCGGTCACCGTCTCGTCGTTCAGCATATCAGTGGTCAGCTGGATGGTGATGCGGTCGATGTTCTTGTCCTTGATGGTCTGCAGGAACTCGACGCTGGACACCTTCAGGTCTTTCGGGCTGTTCTCGTTATACTGCCAACGTGGCACAACCTTGCCTGTCACATAGACGGAGGCGCCGATGGTGAAGAACCCTGAGTGACTGGCCCACTCCTCGCCGAAGAGTGCCAGCTCGCCGGAGCCCTCGAAATCCTCCAAGGTGACGATGCCGAAGGTCTTACCCGTCTTGGTGAATCCTGTGCGTACGGCAGTGACGATGCCCCCGAGCACGACAGTGTCTCTGTCGGAGAGAGCCTCGACGTCGGCCAGTTCCTGACAATTGGTGTTACAGAGATTTTCGAGCACGATGCGGAATTCGTCCAGCGGATGGGCCGAGAGGTAGATGCCCACGAGGTCGCGTTCCTTGTTCAGGCGCTCAATGTCGCTCCAGCGCTCGTCGGTCTTGGGGATGGGTGGCGTTGCTATCTCCACGCCGTCGTCGAAGCCGCCGAAGAGTGAGTTCTGCATCTGCTGCTTCTCCTGCTGGTAGAGCTGTCCGTAGCGCACCAGCGTGTCGAGGAACATCTCTCCCTTGGCATTCGTGGCAAAGAACACCTCACGACGTCCGTTTACGAACGAGTCGAAACCGCCGCTCAGCGCCAGCGACTCGTAGGCCTTGCGGTTGACATTGGCGAAGCTGACGCGCTGGGCGAAGTCGAAAATCGACTTGTAGGGACCGTTCTTCGTGCGCTCGTCGATGATGGCCAGTGCGGCTGTGTCGCCCATGCCCTTGATGGCGGCCAGACCGAAGCGGATGACCTGCTTGTCGTCATGTTGGCTCACGCCGAACTTCTGGTACGACTCATTGACGTCGGGCCCCAGCGTGGCAATGCCCATCTGCTTACATTCGTCCATCAGCTTCGTGATTTCCGTTATCTGGTCGCGGCGGCGGCTCATGATGGCGGCCATGAACTCAGCCGGATAGTTGGCCTTCAGATAGGCCGTCTGGTAGGCCACCCACGAGTAGCAGGCAGCATGCGACTTGTTGAAGGCGTAGGAGGCGAAGGCCTCCCAGTCGCTCCATATCTGCTCCAGCACCTTCGGGTCGTGACCATTCTTCTTACCGCCCTCGATGAACTTGGGCTTCATGGCGTTGACGATGTCAATCTTCTTCTTACCCATAGCCTTACGCAGGGCATCGCTCTCACCACGGGTGAAGTCGGCCAACAGACGCGAGAGCAACATCACCTGCTCCTGGTAGACGGTGATGCCGTAGGTGTCTTTCAGATACTTCTCCATCACGGGGATGGGGTAAGTAATCGGCTCCTCACCGTGCTTGCGGCGTATGAACTGCGGGATATAGGCCATCGGGCCCGGACGGTAGAGGGCGTTCATGGCTATCAAGTCCTCGAAGACGGTGGGTTTCAGTTCACGCAGGTACTTCTGCATGCCCGCCGACTCAAACTGGAACGTGCCCACGGTCCTACCCTGCTGGTAGAGCTCGTAGGTCTTGGGGTCGTCGATGGGTATGTTGTCGAGGTCGACGTCGATGCCGCGTGTCAACTTGATGTTGGCGCAGGCCTCCTTCAGCTCCGACAGCGTCTTCAGTCCGAGGAAGTCCATCTTGATGAGTCCCGTCGACTCGATGACGTGGCCGTCGTACTGCGTACAGTTGGTCTTCGTGTCCTTGAAGTCGGGGTCATCGGCCGTCGACACAGGCACCCAGTCGCTGATAGGGTCGCGACAGATGATGAAACCACAGGCGTGGATGCCCGTACCTCGGACAGTACCCTCCAACATCTTCGCATATTTAATGGTATTGGCCAGCACAGGGTCGGCCGATGCCTCGGCATCGCGCAACTCGGGCACAGCCTTGATGGCATTCGTCAGGTTCATCTTCGGCGTCTTACCGTCAACTTCTGGCAGACGGTCGGGAATGGCCTTACACAGGGCATTCGAGATGGCCAGCGGCAGTTTCTCCACACGCGCCACGTCCTTGATGCTGTTCTTCGTGGCCATTGAGGCGTAGGTGATGATATGGGCGCAGTTCTCATGGCCGTACTTGTCCTCAACCCACTTCAGCACGCGGCCACGACCGTCGTCGTCGAAGTCGGTATCGATATCAGGCAGCGAGATGCGGTCAGGATTCAGGAAACGCTCGAACAGCAGGTCATACTTCAGCGGGTCTATCTTCGTGATACCTAAGCAGTAAGCCACCACACTTCCTGCCGCCGAGCCACGTCCCGGGCCCACCATCACGTCGAGCTCGTCGCGGGCGGAGTTGATGAAGTCCTGCACAATGAGGAAGTAGCCCGGGAAGCCCATGGTCTTCATGATGTGAAGCTCGAAGCGGATGCGGTCGAGAATTTCAGACCCACCCCCAGCCCCTCCCGTGCGGGAGGGGAGTTTAGACAATTCAGCAATTATCTCTTCGGTTGAGAGCTGATTAGGCTCCCCTCCCACATGGGAGGGGTCGGGGGTGGGTCCATAACGTCTATAGGCCCCCTCATACGCCAGCTTCGCCAGATAGTCGGCCTCGAACTTGATGCGGTAGAGCTTGTCGTAGCCGCCCAGTTTCTTGATTTTCTTCTCACCCTCCTCACGAGGCAGCGGGTTCTCACCGTTCTCGTCGGTGGTGAACTCGCGGAACAGGTCCTCCTCCGTGAACTTCTGGCGCCACTCTTCCTCCGTACCGAACTCCTCGGGAATGGGGAAGAAGGGCATGATGGGGTCGTGGTCCAGCGAGTAGAACTCCACCTTGTCTAATATCTCCAGCGTATTGCTCAGCGCTTCGGGCACGTCGCTGAAGATGGCGTTCATCTCCTCGCGCGTCTTGAACCACTCTTGCTTGGAGTAGAGCATGCGCGTGGGGTCGTCGAGCTCCTTGCCCGTCGACAGACAAAGCAGATGGTCGTGAGCCTCGGCGTTCTCCTCGTCCACGAAGTGTACGTCGTTGGTGCAGACGAGCTTGATGCCGTACTCGCGCGCCAGCTCCATCAGCACCTTGTTGGCCTGCTGCTGCAGGGGGAAGGTCTCGCGGTTGGCACGCTGCGCCGGGTCTTTCACCTCGTGGCGCTGCAGCTCCAGATAGTAGTCGTCACCAAACAGGTTGTGATACCACTCCACCGCCTCGCGGGCCCCGGCAATGTCGCCCTTCAGGATCTTCGCCGGCACCTCGCCGGCAATGCAGGCCGAGCAGACGATGAGACCCTCATGGTAACGCTCCAGATCGACACGGTCGGTACGCGGACGCATGTAGTAGCCGTCGGTCCACGAACGCGACACCAGCTTGATCAGGTTCTTGTAGCCCTGGTAGTTCTTTGCCAGCACAATGAGGTGGTAACCGCTCTGGTCCTCCTTGCCGTTCTTCTGCTCTTTGAGGCCGTGTCTCGCCACATACATCTCGCAGCCGAAGATGGGCTTGAAGGGCTCCAGCCCCTCCTTCTGGCGTTTCTTGTTGACGCCCGTGCAGTAGTCAAAGAACTCCTTGATGCCGAACATGTCGCCATGGTCAGTGATGGCCATGCCCCGCATGCCGTTGCCAATGGCCTTATCTACCAGTTTCGATATCTTCGACTGGCCGTCCAATATGGAATAATAGGTATGTACGTGTAGATGTATGAAGTCTTCCATGTGTGCAAAGATACGATATTTCCCCCTAAACGCAAAAGAAAATCCCTTTTTTCTTTTGCATTTTGCTTACTTATTCGTACCTTTGCATCGCAATTGCTACAAACTAACCATGGGAGAAAGAATCAAGAAGCTAAAAAAAATCAGAATACACCGCGAAGGAACCAGCGAACTGCTGTATAGTGCCATCGCCATCATTGCCATTGCCATAGGGTTGCTGAAACTGTTCAGCTCACCCCTGCCGTGCATCATCGTGACCGTCGTTCTGACGGCAGCCTGGCTGATGGCACTGAACTTCTACCGCTGCCCCATTCGCTATTTCAACGGCGACACCGAAAAGCTTGTGGTAGCGCCTGCCGACGGTAAGATCGTGGTCGTCGAGGAGGCCGAGGAGAACGAATACTTCCACGACAAGCGCCTGATGATCAGTATCTTCATGAGCCCGCTAAACGTCCATGCCAACTGGTTCCCAGTTGACGGGCGAGTGAAGTCTGTTGTCCATAGGAACGGTAACTATCACAAGGCGTGGCTGCCGAAAGCCAGCGAGGAGAACGAGCACGCTGACATCATGATAACCACACCCGACGGTGTGGACATTCTGGTGCGCCAGATTGCCGGTGCCATGGCCCGCCGCATCGTGACCTACGCCAAGCCCGACGAGGACTGTTTCATCGACGAGCACCTGGGCTTTATTAAATTAGGTTCGCGCGTAGATGTCTACCTGCCGCTGACGGCAAAGCCATGCGTCACGATAGGACAGCCCACGACGGGCGACCAGACGGTGTTAGCGAAGCTTTATTAAGTATTGAGAGTTTGTCGGCTTGCCAGCCATTATTAATAATTCAGAGTTTTGAAGAAGCATATTCCTAATACGATAACGTGCCTGAATCTGATTTCGGGCTGCATTGCGACCTACTGGGCGTTCATGGGGGATTTCCGCATGGCGTTGCTGTTTATCATCATCGGTGCCGCGTTCGACTTCTTCGACGGCATGACGGCCCGACTGCTTCATGTGTCGTCGCCCATCGGCAAGGAACTTGACTCACTGGCCGACGACATCACCTTCGGCTTCGCGCCCTCCGCCATCGTGTTCAGCTACCTGTGCAGCCTGTATACCGACAACGGTCCGCGATGCATGTCTCCCTTAGAGCTGCCATTCCTGTTTACTGGCGGCATCGCGTCCATCGCATTTGTGATGGCAGCATTCTCGGCACTACGTCTGGCAAAGTTCAATCTCGACGAGCGACAGGCCATGGGCTTCATCGGCCTGCCCACACCGGCCAATGCCCTGTTCTGGGGTTCGCTGATTGTTGGCGCCGGCGACTGGCTTAGCAGCCTGAACTATACACCCGGCATCATTCTGCTCGGCACGTTTGTCAGCTGTTACTTGCTGGTCAGCGAGATTCCCATGTTCGCCCTGAAGTTCAAGTCGTGGGGCTGGAAGGGCAACGAAGTGAAGTACATCTTCATCCTCTCATGTATTCCTCTGCTGTTGGTACTTGGTGTGATGGGCATTGCTGCCATCATTGCTTGGTACATCGTGCTCTCAATCATTACTAACCGCCTAAGGCCAACTACCTAACACCTCTTGACCGGCATCCTCTACCAGTCACCCACCACTAAACACCTAACATCTATGAAAACCTTATTATTTGCCTTCCTGTTTATATCTATCGTACTGATCATCCTGTTCTACGACCGCATCCGGAAGATGAAGGTCTTCCAAAATGAAAAGGAGAAAGCCGCCGAACGCGCTGCCCGCAAGGCCGCCAAGGAGGAGGAGTACTTCCGCCGCACGTCACAGAAGCACTACCGCAGGGACGAGAAAGCCACCGACTTCGACAAGGACTACTTCAAGAGCAGCAACACCGAGACAGCCAAGCCTAAGGAAGAGCCACAAAAAAGCACTGTCCGCCGTGAGACGACGAACAGTGATGGTGTGACGATTATCGACGAACGTCAGACGACGGAGAAATCCACTAAGGAGAAGAAAATCTTCGACGACAACGAGGGCGAATACGTGGAGTTCGAGGAGGTGTGATGGGTGTTAGGTGTTAGCTGATGGGTGTTAGCCGTTATAGACCAGCGTACCTATCTTCTCGCCATTCATAACCTTCTTCAGGTTTCCGACGACATCCATATTAAAGACATAGATGGGCAGGTTGTTGTCCTGACACATGCAGATGGCCGTGAGGTCCATCACCTTCAAGCCGCGTGCCAGCACCTCCTTATAAGTGATTTCATCAAACTTCGTCGCCGTGGGGTCTTTCTCGGGGTCAGCGGTGTAGACGCCGTCCACACGCGTACCTTTCAGCATCACATCGGCCTCAATCTCGATGCCACGCAGCGACGAGCCCGTATCGGTAGTGAAGTAAGGCGAGCCCGTGCCGGCCGAGAAAATGCAGACATAGCCCTGCTCCATAGCCTCAATAGCCTTCCACTTGGTGTAGAACTCACCAATGGGCTCCATGCGGATGGCTGTCAGCACCTTGTTCTTCACCCCTTCAGCATCGAGAGCACTGCTCAACGCCAACGAGTTGATCACCGTGGCACACATGCCCATCTGGTCGCCCTTCACGCGGTCGAAACCCTTCTTGGCACCGCTCAGGCCCCTGAAGATGTTACCACCACCAATGACGATGCCTATCTGCACACCCATCTCACTCACTTCCTTAATCTGACGAGCATAGTCGCTCAGACGCTCAGGGTCGATGCCGTGCCCCTGCGCTCCCATCAGGCTCTCGCCCGACAGTTTCAGTAGAATTCTCTTGAATCTTGCCATATCATTTCTGTTTTACACACAATCATGCAGCAAAGATAAGGCAATAATTTGAAAGAGCCAAATTATTTCCTCCAAAAGTTGCATTTCTTAATTGAACTTACGATTCTACCCGCACGTCCCTCACCTCCCACACCTGACTAATGACAGTGGATGGAGGATGAATCTGGGCGTATACCATTTTTGCGGCGGCCCCGCAGAGAGCTACGGCGGCCCCGCAGAGAGCTACGGCGGCCCCGCAGAGAGCTGCGGCGGCCCCGCAGAAGTCTAAAGGGCCGCCGGAGCAAGAATTCTCGAGAGAATTTCACCAAAAGTGGCTGAGTTTCGTCAGACAGCGGTGCCCGCATGGTGTGGAGGTGTGGTTAGGTGCGGGACGTGTGGGACGTGTGGGTAGTTTTTCATATTACGAACTGAACCTCCTTGAAGGCATAGCGGTGGGTGTAGCCGTCGATGTTGCGAAGCAGCAAGTGGCCGTCGTCCTCGACCGTCACCAGTTCGGCTAAGAACTCGCTCAGAGCATCACGATAGCGATGGAAGCCTGTGCGACGGTAGAGCTGCGGCAGATAGCGCGAACGCACGCCGTCAAGATCGGTCCATTCGGCATCGAACGCCTCCAACAGCTGTTGCAGCAGCTGCTCCCTGTCGAAAATCTGTCCTGTCAGATTTGCCAGCGAGACGGGGTTGGGGGCATCGCTCACGAAGCGGAGCTGATTGACATTGAGTCCCACACCGATGATGCTGTCCTTGATACAGCTACCCTGCAGGTGGTTCTCAATCAGTATGCCGCAGATTTTGCGGTCGCCGACATAGATGTCGTTGGGCCACTTGATGCTCAGTGGGGGGAGGTGAAAGGCTACGGGTAGTCGAGTTCTGCTCGGGAATGAGGTGAGTGGTGAGAGGTAAGAAGAAAGTGTGTTGACAATGGCGACAGAGACAGCCATAGAGATATGAAACTGGCGGTTGGCAGGGAGATCGGTGGGATGAACAAGCATGGAGAACAGCAGGTTCTGTCCCCGCTCCGACTCCCACGTGTTCGTGCCACAGCCGCGCCCCGCCGTCTGGTAGTCGGCGACAACAACAACCGGAGCATGGGGACGGGGCTTGCTTTGCAAGCGACCAAAGGTCGAGCACTCATGATCATGGGGACTGTTCTTGCTTTGCAAGCGACCAAAGGTCGAGTGCTCATGATCCCTCAGCCAGCGGTTTGTCGAGTCGGTCTCCGCTATATGCACAATCTTCCATTCCATTCGATGGCAAAGTTACGAAATAAATCACAATTCATGGTACATAGTTCATAGTTTTTTCATACCTTTGCACCATGACACAGGAAGAACAACAGAAAAAAGACGAGAAATTCATGCATCTGGCACTTGACGAGGCCCGCCGTGCCTACGACGAGGGCGAGATACCCATCGGATGCGTCGTGGTGTGCAAGGACCGTGTGATAGCCCGCACACACAACCTGACAGAGACGCTCTGCGACGTCACCGCCCACGCCGAGATGCAGGCCATCACCGCCGCTGCCAATACGCTGGGCGGCAAATACCTGACGGACTGCACGCTCTACGTCACGGTGGAGCCCTGTCCCATGTGTGCCGGCGCCCTCGGCTGGGCCCAGGTGCCCCGCATCGTCTACGGCTGCGAGGACGAGAAGCGCGGCTACCGTCTCTACGCTCCCCGCGCCCTACACCCCAAGGCAAACGTTACTGGCGGCACCCTTGAGGAAGAGTGCCGCCAGCTGATGCAGGACTTCTTTAAGTCCCGAAGATGAAAACAAAAGACCTGCCGCTCTCACCGAGCGACAGGTCTTCTTATATGAATCAGTACACGACCTTCCGGCCGTTGCGGATGTAGATGCCATGCTTCTGCGGCGACGTCACGAGGCGTCCCTGCAGGTCGAAGTAGCGGGCAGACGTATCCGTGCCACTGACGGTGACACCATCGATGCCAGCCGCGCTGAACTCAAACGTAGCCTCTCCACCCCAGTTCGAGTAGGTGTTCTCCTCACCTATGGCACGCACACGGTAAGCGTAGCGCCTCGAATGGCTCAGGTTCTGGAACGTATAGCTGTTGGTTGTCGACGGGTATACGGCTACTTCTGTATTAGCACGTCTCGCTGCATTGCTGATTCCCAGTTGGTCAGCCGTCCAGATGCCATCATAGATGGCTAAGTAGTTCAGATACATCTGGGCCTGAGGTTCAAGCTCAAACCAGAACATATCCTTACGCACATCCTTGAAGTTAAGCACCAAACGGTTGTCGCCCGTCACCTGGAATTCGGCGACTTGCTTCAAAGCGTCAGCAATCTTGTCGCCCGCGTTTCCATAGGTAACGGTAAGCGTTCCCTTGACAGCGTCCTTCACGATGTTGGCACCCATGACGATGGTAATATCCGACGACGAGGGCACCTGCCATGTCGGGCTCTTCAGCATGCCAGTCTTCGTAGAGGTGCCTAAGCGGAGCTTGTTTGGCGTGGTGTACAAGCTGCTGCCACTCCAGCCGGAGAGTCCGTAGTTAGACAACTTCGAGCTGATGTCAGTGAAACCAGTGGTCTTGCTATAGCACTTGCTGAAGTCGAATTCGCGCTGTAGTGCTTCGCTGGGGTCGTCGGAGGCACGTGCCATTGACGTCAGCTCGACCTCATAGCCAACGGCGCCGCTGACTTCAGTCCAAGCCACGGTGAAACCACCGTCGCTCTCCTCCCTGCTCTCCGTAGGCTGGGGAACACCCAGCTCGGGGCGACAGGCCACGAACGAGACCGTCATGTTCTCAACATCTTCCTTGATGTTGTCAATGGGCTTATTCATGAACTTTGTGCCATCAGCATTCTCATTGTAGAGCGTAGCAGCGGGAGAGGTGTAGTTTGTCAGCGACGTATTGCCCTTAGTACCAGGCCATGGGTCGCCAGCAAGGCTCACGAGCGTCGCTGCCAAACGTCCGTCAGCAGGAATAACGGTCATACGCTGACAAGTAGCGTCAACATTCACATTGTTGCTCTTCCATGCGCCCTCATTATAGTCCACATGAAGAATCAGCAAACCGTGACCATACAGTCCCTTGTCGAAGGCAACAGGCTGACGGTTCTCCAGAATGTAATACTCGTTGCGGTTCTTCTCGTTGTAGAGGATGTAGGCCTCAGCCTTTTCCTGCAATGGCTTCATGTCGTTGATACGCGTCATCTCCTTGATTTCCGTGGGCTCCATCCATCCTGAGAACCAACGCTCGTAGGCGGTATAGCCTGCCGGGGTACGGCTATCATCATTGTATGAACCAGCATCCATCACGTCCCAGTAGCTCATGCCGAAGTTCTTCTGTCCGTTGGTGTCGTACATATCGGGCAGACCCAAGCAATGGCTGAACTCGTGGCAGGCCGTACCGATACCATCCATCTCGTTACCCCTGTTGCCTTTCAACTCTGAGGAGCAACCATAGGTGTTGATCGTTTTGTTGTTGTAACGCACAGCAGCACCCTCACCAGCAAGTTTCCACTCATGAGGCCAAATGGTGTTGGATGCTCCACCCTGAGCCTGATTATAGCCAGCAAAAATGACAAATACCTGATCGACCTCGCCGTCATCATTCCAGTCATAATTACTGAAATCGACATCCTTGGAGGCTGCATCGACAGCCTCTCTCACCATCTTTGCCGGATGTGAGTCGTTGCTGTCCTCTGTAGGCGCACCATAGTAATCCATATTCAGCTGCGTCGTATAAGGACCCACCACGTCGAAATCGATTTCCAACTGGTCGTAGCTCTGTTTCAGGAAAAAGTCCTTCACAGAACCAGCCATGCCATTGTCGTGATAACCTATTTCATTGAAGAAACGGTTAAACGTCTGTTGGGTATTGGGAGTCACGAAAGGACAGTCGGGGAACTGAATAAGGATGACCAGTCCGCGATGCTTTCCCGTTGTCGTTCCAGCATTTCCGACCTTATGCATAGGAGCGTTACGGCGACTGCCGCTAACACTAACCTTTTCCATGCGAGCCTGCTTACGAGCCGTCCACAACTGGGCTACTTCCTGCTGCGTCATCTTCTTCAGCTGACCGCCCTTCATCAGGAACGGCGTATCTTGGGCATCCGTGTAGTATGAAAAGTGTTCATCGCCTTGCAATGTCAGTTCCACCGTGTTGCCATCGGCCAACGTCACCGTGCGCTTTACGCCTGGCTTAGCAGGTATTGCCTGTGTTACCGTAGCCATCAGCAGGGCGAAACCTGCAAGTAATAATCTCTTGTTTGTCATATAATAAGAATGATTGATGATAGAAACCACAGAGGCGTGGTCCACATTGCTGTGGTATCACGCCTCTACGGTATACATTATCTCAACGGTTATTTAACCATCTTTGCCTTAACAAGATTTTTGTTCATGTGTCTCTTTACACTAACGCCTTTGAAAGAGGTAATACCAAGACGGCGGGCAAAGCTTGCTGCTGCAGCCAGCTTACGGGCCTTAGCCTTCACCTCGGCCTTAGCACCGGGGAGCACAATCTTAACGGCCTCGTTGGTGCCACCGAAATAGCTCTTGTCACCCATATTCAGCCACAACTGGTAAGAAACCATTGCACCTGAACTTGACTCTTCCTGCAACGTCGGGAAAGTGATAACACCATCCTTCAGAGTACCGAAGATCTCAGCAGGAATCTGACCACCAGCAATAGCGCCCTTAACAACGTCCATGCCATACTTGGTTACATAGTAACCACCTTCTGACATGATGCTCATGTCGCCAAGGTCGAAGTCAAGACCAATAGGCTGATCGGTGATGTATACATAATCAGCTTCCTCGGCATTGACAAGAATGTCCTTGTTACCACCCTTTTCTTCTAAGTAAGCAGCAACGGGAGCATAGAGCGACACCAGACGATAGACGCCAGGCATCTCGTCATTTACCTTAACCTCAACCTCATAGGGGCCGTAGGGAAGTCCCTCCTCGGTGAAGAGAGGAACAACGACGTCATCAACATAGTAGCCAGTACCAAGGGTCTTCCAAGGATTGCTGTTACCACCACCATAATATTCGAATTCGGCAGCTGCAATTGTCTTTACTTCACCCTTGCTCAGGACAACGACGACAATCTGCAGTTCACCCGTCTGACCATCGACAGGAACCTGAATGGTACCAGCCTGTACGGTAGTAGCCTCCAGCTCACCGCCAGCAATAGCGTCAGCAACGGCGCTTACGTCAGCATCACCAGGAACAACGACAGCCTTCACATCCTGAGCATCAGGACCTAAGGTCAGAGTACCCATAGCGAACACTTCCTCAGCGGGATTAGTAAAGATACCAGCGTAAGCTACCTCAGCAGAGAAGTCTGCGAAAGTGTAGCCTGGCAGAGCAATAGCCGTCTGACCATTGGGATTACCATACCAACCCAGATCACCATCAAGCGTGACAAGCAGCGTCTTAGGCTCCGGGAAGGAGATGACACCATCCTCGAGTTTGCCGAAATAGGAAGCGCGAGCAGCCTTGACAGTCTCCAGGGGATTACCGTTCTGCAGCCAGTACCACACGTATGAGGTCAAACCAATCATACCCTGATTGTCGCCGCTGAGAATATCCTTCATGCCAGTATCGAACTGCTCGAAGTAGACATAGTTAGGATCAGTAGCATCAATCACCATGTTGAGGTTGCCGTTATCGACAAAATACTTGAGAAGCTCATCCTCATCGTCCCAAAGCGGCGTATAACGGAAGTCGGTCTTCGGTCCATAAGGAGCCTCCAGCATATAACGGCCAGGAGTAATAGCACTCTCATAGATATCAACAGTCCAACTTGAGATGGGGATACCCCAAAGACCTGTCAGCATATCATCGCGATAGGTGGCCTTACCCTTCATCTTCACCCACTCGGTAATACCGGCAGTGAACGTATAAGAGTTCAGGCCATAAGCCGTTGCCAGACTGGCATCGGCAATAGCGACAGTAATAGTATCATACTTACCGTAAACGATGTTTGCGGGATCGTAAGTCACAACAAGGTCTGCCTTCTCAGCACCGTCAGCAAAGCTGATGGACGTAGGAACACTGAAGATGGAACCCTCACTCGAAGTTACCTGTAGGGGAACAGACAAGGCTCCAGACTTGTCACCACGGGAAACAGGAATAGTGAAGCTGGAAGCAGTGTTTGAGATCTCAATCTTCGACGTGAGTGTATTATCGAAGAATACCTGGGGTCCCGAAACGGTTGCTGCCTGATAGTTGTCGTCATCGTCGGAACAAGCCACGAAGCCAGCTGTCAGTACCAGCAATGCCAGACTATATTTAAAAATCTTGTTCATATTTTTAAGCTTTTTTGTTGTTCTTGAATATTATAAGTCAACCGCTGCATCAGGAACAGCCTGAGGAACAGGCGTTGCCTGATTGTTGTCAGCATCGGTAAGGGCAGAGTTACCATTGATCTCCTTCTGGGGCAGACGCCACAACAGGATAGGATCGCCAGCTGCGATATTGAGCACACAGTTAGCACCGAAACCAGCACCACGGCGGTCAATACCCTTGTTCAGACGCATCACGTCGAACCAGATACGACCCTCACCCCAGAGCTCGATACGCTTCTGACGATAAACCTCGTTCTGAACATCGCTGGTGTTGCAAACGTATTCAGGATCACGATAGTTCTTCACGAAGTTCTCCAGCGTGGTCTTGCCGTTCTGTCCGGACATAGCCTGAGCCTCAGCCAGAATGAGATACATCTCCTCAACACGCATCAGAGGAATATCGTTGGCATTGACATCGTTGTTCAGGATGTTCTGGTAAGGAGCGAACTTACAGTTAGTGTAAGGAGCGAACTTCTCCTCTTTCAGATATTCGTTCCACTCGTCGCTCAGGTTGGCGCTAACGCCATCGGCATCACTCCACCAGCCCTTACGGATATCCGTCTCAGGAATGCTGTTATAGAGCTTCTTGCTGATCTGGTGTCCGCCACTGTACTGGCCGTAACCATAGTTAAACGTACCACAGTGTGAAATCCAGTTCACGATACCTGATGATACGACATCGTCAGTCTCAGCAATGTAGATGGCCCACATCCAGTTGGGCTCACTGGCGCTGCTGAAAGTAGGCTGGCTAACCTCAGCAATCGTAGCGGGACGAGCGTCGGTATTGTCAATAGCAGCCTGAGCGTCAGCAGCAGCAGCACTCCACTCCTGCTTAGCCAGATTCATACGGGCACGGAGGCCGTATGCAACAGCCAAGTCAATGTAACGACGGTCAGAACGCTTCTGACCGGCAGCCTGTGACTTTGTCAGCAGGTCGATGGCCGTCGACAGGTCAGAGTTGACCTGAGCATAAACAGAATCGACAGAAGCACGAGGAGCACCGTTCTGGGCAGCCTCAGTAGAGTTCTTGTCAGTAATCAGAGGAACACAAGGCTTGCTCTCGTTGCCCTTGTAGTTGAACTGGTACAACTGAGCCAACTCCAGATAGCAGAAGCCACGGGCTGCAAGAGCCTGAGCCAGATAATACTGAGAGAGGGGATCCTCAGAGGCCACATCGAGTGAACCAATCACCGTATTGGCACTGAAGACAATTGAATAATAGTCGTTCCAGACAATCTGGCACTCACGGCTGGTGTAAGGACGGTCGTCATAGGTCAGGCTGTTGCCACCCCAGTTGTAACCGTTATCATCACTTACCATGTCTTCCGTGTTACAGTCGGTGAAGAACATGATACTACTATAGCCAAAATCATTGTGACGGCTACTCTTGCCTAATGCCTCATAGTTCGGCATGTAGACATTAAACTGCGAGAAAATACCACGCACACCAGCCTCAGCACGCTCGGGTTTCACCTCACCCACTGCACTTTTCTGCTCAACAGTCAGGGTGTTACCCTCGGGGGCTGTATCAAGGTCTTCACACGCGGTGAAGGTACCCATTGCCAAAGCTGCGATATAGAAATATTTAAGTTTCATAATTGCTTGTTTTCTTATTGTTAATCAGTGTCCATTTAGAAGCTCACGCTAACACCACCAGAGATGGAACGCAGCTGAGTGTAAGTGTAGGGGATTGACGATACGAAGCCCTGGCGTGGGTCGAGACCCTTACGCTTTGCAAACAGACCAAGGTTGTCGCCAGAGAAGTAGACACGTGCGCTAGACAGACCAGCCTTGCTAACCCACTGCTTCGGCAGGGTGTAACCAACAGTCACGTTGTTGATAGACAGGTAGCTGGCACTTGTCAGCCAACGGGTTGACGTGTAAGCAGTGTAACGGTCACCGGCATTCAGACGAGGAATGTCAGTATTGGTGTTGTTGGGAGTCCAGGCATTCAGAATGTCCTTGTGCCAAGCACCACCGGCATCACTTGAAGCAGAAGCGTGCATCAGGTACATGTAACCATAGTCAAGAACCTGACCACCAAGCTGATAAGCGAACTGGACGCTGGCATCGAAGCCATAAGCATTGAGAGACAGTCCGAAACCACCATAGACATCGGGCAGCAGGTCGTCGGTAGCAACACGCTCCTCAGTCTGCTGGGCAACCGTATAGTCACTTGACTTCTTACGGCCAAGGATGTTGCGGTTCTTCTCGCCGACGAAGGTTTCAAGGTCTTCGTTTGCAATCTTGTTGCCATTGGCATCGTACCAGACCTCAACCTGCTCCTCCTTACCATCAGAGGTAGTAATAGTCTCCATCTCGTAGTCGTTCACCCAGAACAGACCTTCACCAGTCTCGGGATCAACACCTGCCCATTCTGCCAGATACAGACGGTACATGCTGTTGCCCTCCTCATAGATACGGCTACCATCAATCCACTTACCCTTCAAATCAGGATGCAACTCATCAATCTTGTTAGAGATAAGCGTAGCATTAGCGTTAACGTTCAGCGTAATGTTACGTGTCTTGATGATGTCGTAGCTCAGATCGATTTCCAGACCGCGGTTGGTCATCGTACCAACGTTCATAGGAATCTGTGTGTAACCCAGTGAACCTGCCACGGGCTTGAAGTAAAGCATATCCTTCTGCTGACGGCCGAAGTACTCGATAGTACCCGTCAAGCGGTTGTTGAACATAGCAAAATCAATACCGATGTTATAAGAAACAGACTTCTCCCAAGTCAAGTCCTTGTTTCCCTTGTAGGCCAGAGTACCGTCAGAGAAACCAGAAGCATCACCAGTCATGGTGTACTGGTCGGTATAAGCATAATAGTAGTACTTGCCAGAACCAGTAGAACGACCCAGGTTATCATTACCCTGCTGACCGTAGCTGGCCTTCAGTTTCAAATTGTTCAGCCAAGACTTAGTACCTTCCATGAACTGCTCCTTGGTGAGAACCCAAGCTAGCGAACCGCTCCAGAAACCACCCCAGCGATGATCGGGATGGAAGCAGGAAGAAGCGTCACGACGATAGCTGAATGCAGCAATGTACTTGTCGTCATAGCTGTAGTTGACACGTCCGAAGAAGCCCTTTGTAGCATAGTCAAGCTGGAAACCGGCATTATTCTTCTGGTTAACGGCATTATCAAGCCAATAGCTCTCGGGATTGTACAGTTTGGTGGCACCACCATAGAGCTCACGATACTTCCACTGATAACCTTCATAACCCAGCGTAACATCAAGGTTCTGGAGATCAGCCAGCTTGGTAGAGTAGTTAGCCAAGAACTGAGTGGTGAAACCGGTAGTACGCATGTGATACTGGTAAGCGCCACCCTCGAGAGCTTCAAACTGGCCCATATAGGCGTTCTGAAGGACGTCATAGTTGGTGTTGTCCTGGTTATAGCCAAGGCGAGCAGTCAGTGTCAGACCCTTCATCGGGGTTAACTCGGCAAACCAGGTGCTGTTCAGAATATCCATCGTGTAGATAGCCTTATCGTACTGCATCTGACCTGCGGGGTTAGAGATAGACATGTAAGAACGGTCACGTCCAGCCTCGCCAGAACCGTAGTCATAGACATTGCGGTCACCATTCTTCATGATGTTGCCATTAGCATCACGAACGTAGATAGGATAGATAGGTGCGATACCGTAAGCCATACGGAATGCATTACCAGACGAGTTGGTAGTAGTCTGCTCGTCGGGATAGAAATTCTTTGAGTGAGTCAGACCAATGTTGGCACCCAACTTCAGCCAATTGTTCACCTTGAACTCATCGCGTACACGGATTGAAGAACGAGTGAACTTTGAACCACTAACGATACCACCATCATCCAAATAATTATAGCTTACATAGTAGTTGTTTGCATCAGTAGCACCTGAGACGCTTGCCTCATACTCCTGACGGAGAGCCTTCTGCATAATAACATCTTCCCAATCATCGGGAGTGAAGTAGTATGTGCCGTCATTGTAGCCCAGCGTAGCATTGGGGTTAAGCTTACCATCGGTACCAAACATGAACTGTCCATCGGGTACAGTGTAAATCTGATAACCGTTACCACCACCAGCGTTGGTTACGATGGTCTTGTTGGCATAGGTCTGTGCAGACACAGGGTCATAACCCAGCGTGTTAGCTGCATAGTTATAGATGGCGCCATACTCCAACTCCAGATACTGAGCAGGATTGCTGATAACATCATAGTTGCTTACGGCACGGCTGTTCTGACCCCAACGGGCATTCATGCTGACAACCGGCTTACCCTGCTTACCCTTCTTGGTGGTAATCATCACGATACCATTGGCACCGCGAGCACCATACAGAGAGGTAGAGGCAGCATCCTTCAGCACCGTGATATCAGCGATATCAGCAGAAGGGATAGAGCTAAGGTCACCGTCGAAGGGTACGCCATCGACAACATACAACGGCTTGTTGCTACCGTTAATGGAGCTCACACCACGAACACGAATGTTGGCAGAGGTACCAGGCTGACCATTACTACTAATCACCTGAACACCAGCCACCTGGCCACTGAGGGCACGGGTAAGGTCGCTTACCTGAAGCTTCTCAATCTTGTCAGCCTTCATGGTACCTGCAGAACCTGTATAGGTACCTTTCTTGGCTGTACCATAAGCCACGACAATCACCTCGTCGAGGGCCTTCGAGTCGCTCGTCAGCATGATGCGCATGTTAGGACGGGCGCTCACTTCCAGAGGCTCCATGCCCACATACGTGATACGAAGGGTACTCTTGCCTGCCGGACAGGTCAGCGAGAACTTACCATTAGCATCTGTAACAGTACCTACTTGTGTACCTACGACGAGTACTGACGCACCGATAACCGGCTGGCCGTCGTCCTGAGACACTACGGTACCATTAACTTTTGTCTGGGCCAGCATCGTTCCTAAGCTCAGGAAGAGGCAGGCCAAAAACACAGTTAGTCTTTTTTTCATAATCTCTCTCGTTAGTTTATTAATAATTAGTAATGTATAAAATCAACTCTTTCGCCGCAGGTAGTACGCCTCTGAGAGTAAAAAGGACACACCTTTAGCTAGTAGTTCAGCGTGCAAAGATACAACAATGATTTGTGAAAAACGAATAATTTTATAAAAAAGTCACATTTCACCCCAAATTTTTAACGTGAAGGCACCATAAACAAGAGTTTGCTTACCAAAGGAAACTCTTCCGCCCCGGCAAAAAAAGGACCAAGTTTCTTTGTTTTGCGCCCGATTTTTCGTAACTTTGCCCCCATGAATACAAGAATATGGATTATCTGCAGCCTCGTGG
The DNA here is from genome assembly GCA_947169245.1 of uncultured Prevotellaceae bacterium. Taxonomy (GTDB): domain Bacteria; phylum Bacteroidota; class Bacteroidia; order Bacteroidales; family Bacteroidaceae; genus Prevotella. Next base: position 40,410 of record CAMVPA010000014.1, on the reverse strand, counting down.
CCGTACTGACAATGATGGCCGCCTGTACAAAGGACGACGCCGAGGGTTTTATCGTAAGCAAGACGGAGACGAAAGATGTTCTTCTGCCCGTGGCAGGACAGAAGGCGACATTCACCTTCGAGGCCAACAGCAACTGGACGGCAAGGACAACAGCCGACTGGCTGACCATTACACCGGCGAAGGGCAACAAGGGTACTAACACCATCACTGCCACAACAACCAGCATCAACCGTACGAAAGCAGAGCGTCAGGCAAGCATTACAGTCACTTCTGGCTCGCTGAACAAGAACTTCACCGTACGCCAAAGCGGCAACTACGCCATGTTCGAACAGGAGGAGTACCACGTGGGCGCTGAGGGTGGACGGGTAAGCATGACCTTCAAGAGCAACATGGGTGAGGCCGACGGTCTGAGCGTGGCCTACCAGAGCCTGGACTGGTTCTCATTCGACGTAAAGGAGAAGACACGTGCCGCCGAGTGGCGAGGCGCCGTCACCGACGTCATCGTCGAGCCCAACACGCAGAAGGAGAAGCGATGGGCCATGTTTGCACTGGTGCAGATGCAGGACGAGAACAACTGGGTGGAGCTGGACACGGCGACCGTGGTGCAGGCAGGACTGCCGTCGGACTACGAGTCGACGGATTATGCCGACGACGGCAAGGTCAGTGTACTACAGACGCACACTGCGGGTCACGGCATTCCCGTTGTGCTGATGGGCGACGGTTTCACCGACCGCGACATTGCCGACAGCACCTACTGGACGGTGATGAACAAGGCCATGGAAAACCTCTTCACCGAGGAGCCGGCACGGTCGATGCGCGACTACTTCGACATCTACATGGTGACAGCCGTGTCGAAGCACGACGCTGTGGGCGAAGGCTATGAGACGGCCTTCAGCTGCATTCCCGACATGATGTCGTCGAACATTCAGGCCGACGACGACAAGGTGATTGTCTATGCCGAGAAGGTGGACCGTCCCGACTCGCTGAACATGCTGACAGTGGTTGTCCTGAACACAAACGTACACAACGGTGTGACCTACCTCTATGGCAACGAGAAAAAACCGTTGCAGTTTGCCATCGCCTTCTGCCCCATCACCAACCATCTGGAGAGCGAGGAGTTCAGGGAGGTGCTGATTCACGAGGCCATAGGCCACGGACTGGCCAAACTGGCCGACGAATATGGCTACGAGGAAAACGGCAAGCCCGACGACAAGGCCTTGGCAACCATCAAGGAGCTGCACAAGTCAGACTGGATGAAGAACATCGACACCACAGGCGACCCGGCCAAGGTCGTCTGGTGGCCGTTCATCGGCGACGAGCGCTTCTCTACAGAATTAATAGGTACGTACGAGGGCGCATACACGTACGCGCAAGGCGTGTGGCGACCGACGGAGAACAGCATGATGAACGCCAACAACTGTCCGTTCAACGCGCCGAGCCGCAAGCTCATCTACGACAAGATACGCTATCTTGGCGAGAATGCCCCGACGTCGTCGCACGAGGAGTTTGCCGCCTTCGACGCTGCCCACAAGCCCGAGCAGTGGGACTATACGACGCGTGCCAGCCACGCGACAAAGCGCAGGCTGGCACCACCCGTCATCAAGACCCGATAAAAAAGAAAGCTGCCGCCTCTTCACGGGCGGCAGCATATTTTTCACTCTTCATTCTTCACTCTTCACTTACTTCACCAGTACAACCAGATACTTGCTGGTCGACCAGAACAGCTGCGGGTCAGCGATGCGCAGGATGTACTGCTTGTTGGCATCGCGCTGCAGCGTGTAAGAGCTTGACGGGTGAGAGGTCAGCAGCTTGGCCGAGCTGGAGTAGAGTTTGATTTCCTTGTCAACACGGATATCGATCTTGGTGAAATACTCCTTGTTGAAATTCGACTGCAGCACCTTGCCGTCGACAAGAATCTGCTGTTCCTTCAGTTCCTTCTTCGTGCCGAAGACAAACCAGGCAGTGTGCAGCTGCTTGTCCTGCGTACTGATGGTCTCAGTCTTCTGCGTCGTCTCTTCAGTCAGGTTGGCCACGTCGGTGTTCAGGCTCTCAATCTTCTCGCCCAGCTCACCGATGTAGATGTCGCGATCCTCCAGTTCTTCGCGCAACATCTGGAGCTGCTTGTCTTTCTCCTCCAACTGGGCCGTCATGCTCTCGATGGCACGCTTCAGCTGGTCACCCTTGAAGGAGCTCTCGCGGAGCTGCTGCTTCAGCTTGTTGATGAGCTCGCGGTTCTGCTTCATGGTGTTCTGGATGAACTGCACATTCTCACGGATGCGCTCCTTGGTGTTAGTGCCCTCACCCTGCTTAGCCAGAGCCACGCGGCCCTGAGCCTCGGTAATCTCGCGGAAGCCGTCCTCAATATCATTCAGCGTCGACATCATGTCGTTCAGCTCGTTGTCTTTCTGAGTGATAATGGAGTTCAGCGAGTCACGCAACTGCATGACAACTGCATCCTGCTTCACCTGTTCTTGCTTGCAGCCCACCATCATTGCGGCGCAAACTGCGATAAACAATAGTTTTTTCATAATCCTTTTATGTTTTGTTACTATAATTCATTCCTCACTTCTCACTTCTCATTTCTCACTTCTCACTCCTCCCTTGTAACACGATGACGATCTCACCCCGGGGCTCGTGTTCCGTGAAGTGGGCAATGACCTCGGCTAACGTGCCGCGCACACTCTCCTCATGAATCTTGGAAATCTCGCGACAGACGCTCACCTGACGCTCGGCCCCAAACACCTCGGCAAACTGCTGGAGCGTCTTGACCAGCCGATAGGGCGACTCATAGAAAATCATCGTGCGCTCCTCAGCCTGCAGAGACTCCAGCTTGGTCTTGCGACCCTTCTTCTGGGGCAGAAAGCCCTCGAAGGCAAAACGGTCGCAGGGCAGGCCACTCGAAACCAGTGCCGGCACAAACGCCGTAGCACCGGGCAGGGTCTGCACCTCTACCCCAGCCCGCACGGCCTCGCGCACCAAGAAGAACCCGGGATCGCTGATGCCCGGCGTGCCTGCGTCGCTGATCAGCGCCACATTCTCGCCCGCCAGCAGACGGTTGACAATGGTTGCCGACGTGCCGTGCTCATTGAACTTGTGGTGGGACATCAGCTGGTTGTGGATATCGAAATGTTTAAGAAGGATGCCCGATGTCCGGGTATCCTCTGCCAGTACCAAGTCCACCTCTTTTAATATACGGATGGCTCGCAGCGTCATGTCTTCCATGTTACCGACAGGTGTCGGAACGATATACAACATGCCCATTTCGGGTGCAAAGATAAGAAAAAGTTCATAGTTCGTTGTTCATAGTTTATAGTTTTTATGCAAAATGTTGTTAATTCGCGACAATTAGGGACCTTGAGCGATGAACTAATGAACTAAAATCACTATCTTTGCAAGCACTATGACACCCAACATCAACGGAGAATACAACCGCCCTGGCCGCATCGAGGTCGTTTGCGGTTCTATGTTCTCGGGCAAGACCGAAGAACTCATACGACGACTGCGCCGCGCGCAGTTCGCCAAGCAACGTGTGGAAATATTCAAGCCCGCCATCGACGTGCGCTACTCGGAGGAGGACGTCGTCAGCCACGACCAGAATCACATACGCTCCACCCCCATCGACTCGTCGGCCAGCATCCTGCTGCTGTCCAGCGACATCGACGTCGTGGGCATTGACGAGGCGCAGTTCTTAGACAACGGTCTTCCCGACGTCTGCAACGAGCTGGCCAACCGTGGCATACGCGTCATCATCGCCGGTCTCGATATGGACTTCCGCGGCGTACCCTTCGGTCCTATGCCAGCGCTCTGTGCCATTGCCGACGACGTCACCAAGGTACACGCCATCTGCGTGAAGTGCGGCTCGCTGGCCTACGTCAGCCACCGTACCGTTGCCGACGACCGCCGCGTGCTCTTAGGCGAGACACAGGAGTACGAGCCCCTGTGCCGTGAATGCTATCAAAAGGCCATTGCCAACGAGCAGCAAAGCCGCGAACAATGCGCGGACAAGGGTGAAAGCGAAAAAAAGTCCGAATAAATTTGGCCAATCCAAAAAAACATCGTACCTTTGCACCCGCTTTTTAGCAAAACAAGGTCGATCCGCTAGCTCAGTCGGTAGAGCACAACACTTTTAATGTTGGGGTCTTGGGTTCGAACCCCAAGCGGATCACCAAGAACAATCCGCAAGATGTCGAAAACGACAACTTGCGGATTTTTCGGACTGAGCTGAAAAATCACCTCAGCACCTTTCTTGACGACTTTCCATTAGCCTCGATGACGAGACCGCGTTGGTTGGTCGAGCGGCGGCCGTCAATCGCATAGACCGACGTGGGCTGGCTGTCGGTAGCAACACCTTCAACTCCCACCGCTTCCGAAACGATGATGGGTATGGTCGCTCCTGCCCAGCTTTCGAACACTGGCAGGTCGTCAATCTTCTTCAGACAGGCGGTGTTGGCCTCCATCGTGGCTCCTCGCTTGAGTTCAACCCATTGGCCGTCAGAGAGACCGTAGTAGCCCGTCATCGTACGACCAGCCTTAAGGTATCCCTGAAGATTGTTCTCTCCGCTGGAGGGAACGGCGCTCTCAACAGGCTCGCCATACTCCCAGAACATCGGATTGTCGCCTGGCGACATGTAGATGGCAGGCTGTCCTGCTGCCAGTGTAGGTTGATTGAAGTCCCCTCTTTGCATCATCTCAAGACAAATCTTCGACTTGTCGGCCAGGATGCCTGCGATGCGGTAGCACTCCAGGCCTCTGGGGATGTCTGCAGCATAAGGCAGACAGATGGTGTACCACTGGCCGGGCGTCACCGTCGTCATGTATACGGGATGGAAGAGCAGCCGGAAGTCAGTAGCGCACCACCAGCCTTCACGTCTGTCGCCCGTGCTGTTGGTATTGCCCACCTGACGCCACGCGTAGTCGACGGCCCCCTGCTTCGAGCTCTTGAAGCCGACGGTAACACTCCCGCCTTCACCGACATATACGGGCGGCGTGGTCAACGTCTGCCAGATGTTGCTGATGCCCGGAATGTCGAAATAATCGCTGGTCAGCTGTGGGGTATTCACTGTTTCATCGTTCGATGTCAGGTAGCCATGCTGGTCGCTAAGACAATAGTGCTCCGTCGTCGACTTACACTCCAAGGCATAGATGCCCTGCGGCAGGTTCCTGACCGTCTGACGTATTTCAAGCGTCTGAGCGTCACCCTCAGAAGCGCTGATGTTCGACCACCAGGCGTTCCAGCAGTTTTTGCCACCGGCAGTACCCGTGCGCTGGTCGCCGCCCTTGAAGGTGCCCATCTTCGTCTCCCAGCCCGACGAGCTACTGAACGAGGGGGCTTGCGGCTGGATCTTAGCTTCGGAGTAACTCAGTAAGGCATTGAGTGCCTCCTGCAAAGCCTTGCGATGTGTGGCGATGTTGGCGGCAGTATACATGCTTGGCCCCACACTCCATTCAAATGCCATAGACAGAAGTACACTCGGATGGATGTGAGACACAATGACATTCATCGAGTCTATAGCCTCGTAATCCTTCAGCGCCTGCAACAGGTCGGCAATCGCCTGCTCGCCCTCAGTCAGTGCCTCAACGGTAGTGACGGCATTGATGCGCTGCTGGAGTTCGCTGTTCAAGGCAGCCAGTGTGGGATTGTCGTTATAGGCCATGACGGCCTGAGCACGCTGGCGCAACTTCTCCAAACCGTCGGCCAGAGCCTCATCGCGGGTAGCAAAGAGCTGGCAGAGTTCCATCTTGTCGAACTGGGCCTTGGCACCCAGCCAGCGGAAGGTGATGGTAGCCACCTTGGCGGTTCCTGTGCTGAAGGGAGCATAGCGCAACTGCCACTCTGACGTATCGTCGAACTTCAGCACCTCGGTGCCTGCCGCTCCCGCGTCGTCACTGACCTCGACACGCTGGAAGCCGCCGCCATTACACGAGGCATAACGGAACATGTAGCTGGTGTTGGGCTTCACGGCCACCGTCTTCTTCAGCGAAGCCACTCCATTGGCGTCGGTCGAGCCATAGCACTGGAGGTAGCTGCCGCCGTCGATGCTGGCTACAGGCACCACCTGGAAATAAGGCTTGTCAATAGCGGCGCCCGTCCCCGAAGTCCAGTCGGAGAGCCCCAGGTTGAAATCGCCATTGACCAGCATGTTGCCACCTACATACATCGGCTGTCCGTCGACGGAGATGGCATCGCCAAGCTCGACCTCGGCTATCTGTGACTTGACAACAGACGAGGTCTGCGTCTTGCCATTCATATCGGTGATGCGGATACGGTAGCTGACGCCGTCGTAGACGTCGCTGTCGGTATAGCTGTAGCTCGACGGAGCCTCCTTCTGGGCCACTGTCTGAATGACAGTCCACGTCTGGCCGCCGTCCATGGAGCGTTCCACCACCATTTCCTTGTTGTGCTCGCCATTGCTGTCATACCAGCTGATCTTCGCCGTGTGGGCTGTCTTATCGTAGTCGATAGACACCTTCGAGGCAGCTTTCTGTTTCGGCGTGGTAGGGATGAATTCATACTTACTGTTATAGCCAACGCCAGAGTTGATGGTCGCATAATACTCGCCACCAGGCGTCAGACTGCCGTCCTTATATATCTTCGACGGGTCGCGCTCACCGTTCCAGTAGAAGTAGCGCTCGACATAAGCCTGGCCATTCATGGTCTTACAAATGGTCTGCAGGGCTGACTTCAGACCTGCTGCTGTGGCACCATTGGCGAACGCACCATTATTGTTCCACGAAGCGCCCCAGCACCACTCTGACACCCAGACAGGACGTTTCACGGCGTTATACCAGTTGGGGATGTTGGTGTTGAACGACCCCTCAGTCCAGTAGCCGTGCAGGTCGATAATGTCGCAACGCCATCCACGGGCATCGATGGAGTCGAAGAACTCTTTCAGGAAGCCAGTACCGTTCCAGTAGTCACTGCCGTCCCACGACGACGGCGAGCAGAGGCGCATGCCGGTGGCCATGAGATTCTCCCAGTTGGCGAGGATGGTAGCCAAGTCCTGTGGATGGTCGTCCGACTTGTTCAGCGGCTCGTTGTTGGTCTTCATGTGCGGGGTATAGCTGACATTGCCACAGGCTGCCGGCGACGGATAGTCTTCATAGATATGGTGTGACACCACCTCGACGTCGGGGTGCATGTTGGTGCCTTGGTTCCAAGAGTATGTGCTGGTCACGTTCAGCGCAGAGCATGCAGCGTTATCGCCAGCGGCGGCAGCCAGTCCCACCTTGCTCGTATCGTACCAACGGAAAATGCGATAGGACGAAATCTTCATGTCGAGGATGGCGGGCAGTGTACTGACCTCCAGGTCCTTGTCGGCAGCGATGAAGCAGCGGCTGTAGCCACGGCCGTTGGGCAGCGTCGAGAAGGTCACCATGTGACCACGCTTCAGCTTGAACGAACGAATCTTGTTGTTCAGCTTGGCTGTTGTGAGGGTGTTCATGAAGCCACCACTGCTCTCCAGACCGAAGTTATTGACAGCCTCGCCGCCATAGTTCTGTTCGGAGTAGACGGTCAGCGGCTTCAGGTCCTTGCCATAGGGCATGATGATGGTGCCGCGGTTGTAGAGCTTCACCTGACAGTTCGTGCCGTCGACGGCGGCCTCACCGTTAACCTTCACATGACCTATCTGTTTCAGCGCCACCGATGGTTTCATCTTCTCAATGATGACGACAGCATGCTCGGTATTGACGATGTCGACCACACCGTTCTCGTCGAAGGGCGTAGACCCCGTAATGACTAAGTCTACGTCGTCGGTAAGGGTCATCGGTTCGGTCACCTTCAACTTCGTCACTTTCGAATTGGCCACAACACCGGATGGTAGTCCCATAAGGAGCACGACAGCCATCATGAGGGTAATTGATAGTTGTTTCATAAGATCATAGAATAAGGTGTTAGACTTTACTGTCCTATATACTTCGCAATGGTGTTGAGACACTTCTCGCTACTGACGGGTTTCGAGAGGAAATCGTCGCAGCCGGCTTCGAAGGCCAGCTGGCGGTCGCTGTCGAAAGCATTAGCCGTCAAGGCTACAATGGGCAGATCGGGATGGGCGGCCTTGATTTCCTTCGTGGCTTCAAGTCCGTCCTTGACGGGCATCTTGATATCCATGAGCACCAGGTCAATACCCCCTTTCTCCACCATGTCAATGGCCTCTTGTCCGTTCTTTGCACGGACAAATCCATAACTGCGCTTGAGAATATAAGTCATCAGAATGAAGTTACTCTCATTGTCTTCTGCAACTAAGATTGTTTTCATATCTACTGTAGTGTTAGCAATAATTTCTGCAAATATACATCTTTTTATCGAAATTCCTTGCATTTCCCCAAGATTTTAACTAATTTTGCATCCAGAAACTGATCACTAACTAAAAACGACACACAAATGAGACTAAAAACGATGACCTGTGCCCTGGCGCTCGCAGCTACTTGTTCTGTCGCCATGGCCGACACCCACACAATGGAAGTGAAGACCGCCAAACCGGGGGCTCCCGTACAATCGACGATGTATGGCATCTTCTTCGAGGACATCAACTACGCTGCCGACGGCGGCCTGTATGCCGAGCTGGTAATGAACCGTTCGTTCGAGTTTCCCAACGCCTTTGCCGGATGGGACATCTCGGGCAAGGTGACACTTATGGACGATGGTCCCTTCGAGCGTAATCCGCACTACGTCAGACTGGCTCCGGCGGGTCACAGCGACAAGCACACCATGATTGAGAACCGCGGCTTCTTCGGCATCGGCGTGAAGGGCGGCGAGGAGTATCGTTTCTCCGTCTGGGCACGTGTGCCCGACGGCGGCAAAGCCAAACTGTGGGTCGACATCGTCGACAACGCCACCATGAGCGACGACCAGAAGCTGGGCAACGCCGGCGTGGACGTCAGCGGCAAGGAGTGGAAGAAGTACACGGCCATCATCAAGCCCCGTCGCACCTTTGCCAAGGCCCACCTGCGTGTGTGGGGCGACAGCAAGGCGACGACCGACGTGGAGCATGTCTCGCTCTTCCCCGTCAACACCTGGAAAGGCCGTGAGAACGGCATGCGCCAGGACCTGGCACAGGCGCTGAACGACATGAAGCCCGGCGTCTTCCGCTTCCCAGGCGGCTGCATTGTCGAGGGTACCGACCTGGCAACGCGCTACCAGTGGAAGAACTCTGTAGGCCCCGTTGAGAACCGCCCGCTAAACGAGAACCGCTGGCACTACACATTCACCAGCCGTTACTTCCCCGACTACTACCAGAGCTACGGTCTCGGTTTCTTCGAGTTCTTCCAGCTCTGCGAGGACTTCGGCTGCGAGCCCCTGCCCGTCATTAGCTGCGGACTGTCCTGTCAGTTCCAGAACCCTGACCCGACGAAAGCCGGTGTCCACGTGCCCCTCGACCAGCTCGACGCCTACATCCAGGATGCCCTCGACCTTGTGGAGTTTGCCAACGGCGACGTCACGACAAAGTGGGGCAAGGTGCGCGCCGACATGGGCCATCCCGAGCCCTTCAACCTGAAGTTCCTCGGCGTTGGCAACGAACAGTGGGACTACGACGAGAAGCACGGCGGTTTCGGCCCCGTCTTCACCGAGCGTCTGAAGAAGTTCTCGGATGCCCTGCGTGCCAAGTACCCCAAGCTGAAACTCATCGGCACCACAGGTCCTAACTCCGAGGGCTGGGACTTCGACCTGCTGCAGCCTCGCATGAAGGAGCTGAAGGTCGACCTCTACGACGAGCACTACTACCGCAACGAGGAGTGGTTCCTCTCGCATGGTCTGCGCTACGACACCTACGACCGCAAGGGTCCCCGTGTCTTCGCCGGCGAGTATGCCTGCCACGGTAAAGGCAAGAAGTGGAACCACTTCGAGACATCACTCTACGAGGCTGCCCACATGACGGGCATCGAGCGTAATGCCGACATCGTCCACATGGCCACCTACGCCCCGCTCTTCGCCCATGTTGAGGGCTGGCAGTGGCGTCCCGATGCCATCTGGTACGACAACCTCCGCTCCTTCAAGTCAGTCAGCTACTACGTGCAGCAGCTCTTCGCCATAAACAAGGGCACCAACGTACTGCCGCTCACCATGCAGGGCAAGCCCGTGGCCGGCCAGGACGGTCAGGACGGTCTCTTCGCCTCCAGCGTCTTCGACAAGACGACGGGCGAGGTCATCATCAAGGTGGTGAACACCTCGAAGCAGGTACAGCCCGTTAGCATCCAGCTCACTGGACTGAAGGGCGAGCGCACGGCCGAGACCATCACCCTCAACCACAACGGCTCCATGGACGACGAGAACACGCTCGACCAGCCCGAGAAGATTGTGCCCAAGACCGGCAGTCTGAAGCTCGATGCCGGCAAAAAGGCGACGCTGCTGCTCGACGACGTGCCTGCCATGACCTTCCGCATCTACAAGGTCAGGAAATAAACCGTAAGAATCGAAATCAAAAGCAATCGCTTAGTCACCTCAACAAATCAAAGCAACCGCTTAGTCACCTCAACGACGGCGTCGACGGCTGAAACTGTATAGAAGTGGATGTCGTTGACGCCGTTCTGGTATAGCTCACGGCACTGCTCAGTGGTCCACTCGATGCCCAGTTGACGGGCATCGTCGTCAGTCTTGCACTTCACAATCTCGCTGGCCAGAGCCTCGGGAATGTCGCAGTGGAAGGTCTTGGGGACAACGGTGAGCTGCGAGAGCTTAGCCATGGGCTTGATGCCGGGGATGATGGGAATGGTGATGCCCATCTGACGAGCCTTCTCCACAAAGTCGAAGAACTTCCGGTTGTCGAAGAAAAGCTGGGTGACGGCATACTGCGCACCGAGGTCCTGCTTCACCTTCAGGTACTGCATGTCGCGCTCCAAATTGGGAGCTTCCTCGTGTTTTTCCGGGTAGCAGGCCACACCGAAGTCAAAGCGGTGCCCCGGGTTCCTAATAGGAGTACCGTCGGCAAAAAAGCCCTCGTTGAAGCGCTGCACCTGACGTATGAGGTCGGTGGTATGGGCATGGCCGCCGGGCGTCGGCGTGAAACGGCTGTCCTCCTTGGCCTTGTCGCCACGCAGCAACAGCAGGTCGTGGATGCCAAGGAACTGGAGGTCTAACAGCTCGTACTCGATATCCTCGACCGTGGCGCCACTACAGATGACGTGCGGCTGCACGGGTATGTGGTAACGCTGCTGGATGGCGGCGGCACAGGCGATGGTGCCGGGACGGCGACGCACGCGGCTGCGCTCGAAACGTCCGTCGGCCAGTTCGCGGTAGACATACTCCGAGTGGTGGGTCGTGATATTGATGAAGGCCGGCTCCAGTTCGGCCAGTTTGTCGATGTCGGCAAACAGCTTCTCCGTGCCTGTCCCCTTCAGTGGCGGCAGCACCTCGAAAGAGAACTGGCGCTGGCGGTTGTGCTGGTTGATAAAGTCTGATACACTCATAATGTGAGGAATTTGGCTGCAAAGATACAACTTTTCAGTGACATTTTGCAACCAAACCCCTCTTTTTTCCCATTCCACGACAACTTTCTCGAATAAAAGCTGTATCTTTGTGCCGTAGTTTTGATCATAAGCAATTAGCAATCCACTGTTATGGAGCGTAAACAGATTACTTTCGACACATTCATCCGCGGCGTCCTGGCAGCTGTTGTCGTCGTGGGCATAGTCATGCTACTTAACCGGCTGAGTGGTGTACTCGTACCCTTCTTCTTGGCGTGGCTCATCGCCTATCTGCTCTTTCCGCTGGTCAAGTTCTTCCAGTATCGCTGCCGCATGAAGTACCGCATCTTGGCTATCCTCAGCGCTTTCCTCGTTACGGGCGCTGTCCTCACAGGCCTCTTCATGCTGATGATTCCGCCGATTATTGAGGAGAGCGGCCGTGTGGCCAGCCTCATTGTGAACTACGTGCAGACGGACGAGACGATGAGTAATATACCGCGTTTGTTGCAGCGCTATGTCCATGACAACTTCGACATCGAACAGGTGAAGAAGCTCGTGACGCAGGATGGTTTCATCAACGCCGTGAAGGAGACGATTCCCAAGGTGTGGGCGGTGATAGCACAGAGCATCAGCATCCTTTCGAGCGTCTTCTCGCTGACCATGGTGGCACTCTATACGCTCTTCATCCTGCTTGACTATGAGGAGATTACCATGGGGTGGCCTCAGCTGCTGCCCCGCCGCTACCGCCCCTTTGCCAAGCGGCTTGTTGCCGACGTCGAGGAGGGCATGAACAAGTATTTCCGCGGTCAGGGCGTGGTGGCGCTCTGCGTGGGCGTACTCTTCAGCATCGGCTTCCTCATCATCGGTTTCCCCATGGCCATCGGACTGGGACTGTTCATCGGGCTGCTGAACATGGTGCCTTACCTGCAGCTTGTGGGCTTCATCCCGACCATCATCCTCGCCATTGTCAAGGCTGCCGACACGGGCCAGAGCTTCTGGCTTATCATGCTTGGTGCGCTCATCGTCTTCGCCGTCGTACAGGTGATTCAGGACACTATCCTCACGCCACGTATCATGGGTCATGTGACGGGGCTGAACTCCGCCATCATCCTGCTGTCACTCAGCATCTGGGGCTCGCTACTTGGCATCCTCGGCATGATTATCGCCCTGCCGATGACCACCCTGCTCATCAACTACTACCAGAAGTATATCATCAAGAAAGAGAGGTAGCCTCTCTCCATTCACAAAAAAACTACCCGCAGCGCGGGTAGTTTTTGCTTTATTCGCTTTGTTTCACCAGCCGTACGTAGTACAGCCCGGGATTGGGCGTCGTGGGCGATGCGGTCAGGCGGACGACGAACTTCTCCTTCGGCTTGCCGTTCTTGTCGAGCAGCAATGTGGCGGGGATGGGATACTCCATATTAAAGAAGCCGCGCTCGTCAGCACCGGGCACACGACCAGGAATGGTGATGTCGGTCATCTTCTCGCCGTCGATGGTCAGTGTGGCCTTGCGTCCGCGGTCGGCAGTGGTGAAGCGCAGCATAACGGCCAGAGTGTCGCTGACGGCATCCTTGTTGAATAAGGTGAACTGCACGTAGCCGTTTGCCTGGGCGTCGCGATAGGACTCGCCATTGTAGTTGCCCTTCGACGAGTCGGTAGAGTAGTTGTACTCATGGCCGGCCTCGCTCTGCTGTTCGCCGGGAGCCACGAAGTCAATGGTGCGTGCAACCAAGGCTTCGGCCTTGCGCTCGTCGGCAGCCATCGAACTGTTGTAGAAACCCTGTTCTGTCTGCTGGTACCAGTAACAGCAGTAGCGGGCGTGATGGATTTCGTAGAAGGGCTGCAACGTCAGCGTAGTCCACTTATAGGCATCGACACCGGGACGCGAGGCGTCGATGGTGAACTGCAGCTTGTCGGGCTGTGACAGACGGATGCGATTGAGCACTGCGTTGCGTTCACCGATAAGCAACGGTGCCGACAGCAGGTTCAGGGGACGGCTCATGGCCCCGGGAGCATGATCCATACGCCCCTCGCCGCCATACTCATTCTGCAGCTGCTCGCCAGTCTTCGACGTCTGGGCGGCCAGCAGGATGGGACCGTACTTGAAGGCGATGTAGTCCTCATAGTTGGGACAGGTCTCGTAACGCAGCGTCATGGGCAGGCTGACCTCCACACAGTCGCCCTTCTTCCACTTGCGGGTGATAGAAACGTAGGAGGCAGTGCCGGTCTCGACGGGGAAAGCGCTGAGCGCCATGTGGTCAACGGTCTGGCCGTTGACGCTTATGGCGAAGCCCTTGTCTGCCCACGCCGGATGGCGGATGGCGAGGGTGAACTTGCCGGCCTTGTCGATGGTGATAGTGGTCTTGGGCTCGTAGGGGAACTGCGTTTCTTGGGTGACGGCAAAACTGCGACTTGCAAGCTTTGAGGCTGTGAAGAGGTTCACGAAAAGCGTCTTCTTGCCATCGTGGGTATAGACGAAGTGGCCATACTTGGAATGGTTCTCCATGCCTGTGCCCACACAGCACCACATGCCTGCGTTAGGCTTTGAGTAGATGCGGTAGCCCTGGGGACGAAGCGTCGTGAAATAGACGTAGCCGCCCGTCGTCGGGTCCTGGGTGGAGAGGATGTGGTTCCACATGGCCTGCTCGTAGAAGTCGACGTACTTGGCATCGCCCGTACGGTCGAAGAGCATCTCTGAGAACTTCATCATATTATTGGTATTACAGGACTCAGGACCGTCGAGCTGGTCGATGTAGCGATTGGAGTTGGCCACGCTAAGGAAGTGCTCGCCCACGGAGTTGCCGCCGATGCAGACGGTGCGGTTTGTGGCCACGTCCTGCCAGAAGTTCTCGGCAGCTGTGAGGTAGTTGCCTGCGTCGACAGCCATCTCACCGATGCGCTCCATGCCAATATATTTAGGCACCTGCGTGTTGGCGTGCTTACCGTCGAGGAACTTAGTATCCAGCGTCTGCATGCCGTTGAGCATCGCCTTGTGGGTAAACTTCTTGGCGGCAGCCAGATACTTCGAGTCACCAAACAGCTGGTAGGCGTCAAGCAGCGACTCGTTCATACCGCCGTGCTCACAGTTCAGGAAACCCTCGAAGGCCTGATCGTCAACCTTGGCAATAAGGTTGGTGCTCCAGTCGGCCAGTTTGCGGAACATCTCCTTGGCCTGCTTGCTACCTGCATAGAGATAGGCGTCGCGCAGTCCGGCCAGAATCTTGTGCTCGCAGTAGAACGGCACCCAGCCCCAGTTCTTCTGAATGGCCGACAGGTCGCCCTGATAGAGCTTCTTCCACGACTCATTGATGGGCTGTCCGCCGATGAAGCCGTAAAGACCCTCGGTGTTCTTGTCGTACTGGTCCTGACAGTCCTTCATGACACGCAACACATAGTCAAGGCGTTCCTTCAAACGTGCACGTTGAGCCTCATCGTGACTGGCGGCGTAGGCCAGTGCCAGAGCCGATATATAGTGGCCGCCGACATGGCCGCTGAGGTCGAAGCCGGCGTCGCCGCCCCAGTTCTTGAAGTTGGGATGCTTCGTCTCCCATTGGTAATAGGGACTCTGGGCGTCGGTGGTTGCCGACAGACCAGCCTGGCGGATGAAGGGCGTCAGCAGTCGGTCGACATCATACTGCATGAGCATGTCGATGTTCTTCTCCATGGCGGTCTTGAAAGGACCGTCAGTCAGCGTCACCTCGTTCAGATTGAAGTGTTTGGGGTAGAGTTGGCTCTGTGCCGACGACACCATCGTCATCGCACAAAGCAGGGCTGTGAGTAATGATTTTCGTTTCATCGTTTACTGTTATCTTATTGTTTTCTTTCCTTTCCTGATGTATAGTCCGCGGCGGGCGGGTTTGACCTTTGAGCCGCTGAGTGTATAGTAAAGTTCGTCAGCATCAGCGTGCTGGCCTGCTACCGGCACGCCACTGATGGCTGTCACCGTAGCAACATATTGCTCCACGTCTTCCACGAAGTTGATATCGTAGATGTCGCTCTTACCCGTTGTTGAGGTCAGTCCAAAGATGGTCTGCCCCATGCAGATGGAGGGACGGTCACCAGAGAAGTTCTCGTAGAGACCGCTCTGTGTCATGTCCCAGGCGATGACCTGCTGTTTCTGCCCGTCAATGGTTGTCTCGCTGACGGTAGTCGGCGCTACCTGTGAACCGTGATTGGTACCGTTGAGCCACCACAGGTAGCTGGCGCCGGTGCCGGTCTTCAGATTGGTGCCCCTGACGACAAGCATCTTCTGTGCCCGGGCGATAGTGTAGTCCAATGTGCTGTAGTTGAGCATCAGCGCCACGTTGTTGGCACCTGTGCCGGCATTGACGTGTATGATGTTCTTCTCCGTGTCGTAGGTGATGTTAGAGGCGCTGACGCGGTTGGCATCGCCCGTTATCCACTGCTGGGCCACGAACTTATAGCGGTCGGGGTTCTCCTCATAGCCGCTCATCAGCCGCATGTAGTAGAGGCCGGGCATCATGGTCGACGACGAGGCTGTCAGCCGCACCACGAATTTCTCCTTGGCGTTGCCATCCTTATCGACAGCGAGCTCAGCAGGAATGGGATACTCTACGTTGTAGAAGCCGTTGTCATCATTCTTCACCGACGAGGCAACGGTGATATCAGCAATCTTAGTGCCGTCGACCGTCAGCTTGCCCATGCGCCCGTGGTCGGCAGTAGTGAAACGCAGCATGACGGAGAGACCATCGGTTATACCTTTATTATTATATAGCGCATACTGCACGTAGCCGTTGGCACGTGCGTCGCGGTAGGCTTCGCCGTTGTAGTTGCCAGTCGACGAGTCGCTCGAATACTTGTATTCGTGTCCGGCCTCGCTCTGCTGTTCGCCGGGCACCACGAAGTCGAGCGTGCGTCCGGCCAGTGCTTCGGCAGCATTCTCGTCGGCTGCCATCGAGCTGTTCTTGAAGTTCTCTTCGGTCTGCTGGTACCAGTAGCAACAGTAGCGGGCGTGGTGAATCTGGTAGAACGGCTGCAGCATGAGGGTATTCCACTGGTAACTCTCAACACCGGGCCGGCTGACGTCGATGGTAAAGCGCAGACCATCACAGCGCAGGTCTTCGCAGCGCAACCGCTCGATGCGGCCCAGCACATCACTGCGCTGACCGATGAGCAGGGGAGCCGATGTCAGCTTCTTAGTAGAGGCGACACAGCTGGGAGCATGATCCATGCGCCCCTCGCCTCCGTATTCGTTCTGGAGCTTCTCGCCATCGGATGTCTGGGCTGCCAGCAGGATAGGGCCGTACTTGAAGGCGATGTAGTCCGTATAGTTGGGACACGTTTCGTAGCGCAGCTGCATGTCGAGACTGACAACGACCTGGTCGCCCTCGGCCCAGTCGCGGCTGATGGCTATGTAGGAGGCCTTGCCGGTCTCAACGGCAGAACCGTCGAGCGCCGTGCAATCAACGGTTTTGCCATTGACCGTCACCGCGAAGCCCTTTCCCGCCCATGCCGGATGGCGAACGGCGAGCATGTAATGACCGGCCTTGCCAATGGTCAGCGTGGTTGTCGCCTCGTCGGGGAAGCGCGTTTCTTGAGTGACGACGAAATCGTCACTCGCCAGCTTTGAAGGTGTGAAGAGGTTCACATAGAGAGTCTCCGTGCCGTTGTGGGTATAGATGAAGTGTCCGTACTTGGAGTGGTTCTCCATACCTGTACCCACACAGCACCACATGCCCTTGTTCACTGTGGAATAGACACGGTAGCCCTGCGGGCGCAGCGTAGTGAAGTAGACGTAACCGCCGGTCTCGGGGTCTTGCGTCGACAGAATGTGGTTCCAAATGGTGCCCTCGTAGAAGTCGACATACTTGGCATCGCAGGTGCGGTCAGCAAGCATCTCCGAGAGCTTCAGCATATTGTTCGAATTGCACGACTCCGGTCCGTCGAGATGGTCAATGTACTGGTTGCTTTTCGACTTTGCCAGGAAGTGCTCCGACACTGAGTTGCCGCCAATGCAGACGGTACGGTTCTTTGCCACGTCAGTCCAGAAGTTCTCAGCGGCCTTACGGTAGGTGGCCGCCGTCTGGTCAAGCTCACCGATGCGCTCGAAGCCAATATACTTTGGAACCTGTGTATTGGCGTGTTTGCCGTCAAGGAACGTGGTGTTCAGCGTCTGCATGTTGTTGAGCATCTCTTTGTGGGAGTACTTCTTAGCCGCCGTCAGGTACTTTTTCTCACCGAACAACTGATAGGCGTCGAGCAGGGTCTCGTTCATGCCGCCATGCTCACAGCCCAGGAAACCCTGGAAGTCAGAATCGGAGACCTTGGCTACCAGATTCACGCTCCAGTCGGATAGTTTGCGGAAAAGTTCCTTAGCCACGTCGCTGCCGCCGTAGACGTAGGCATCGCGCAGGCCGGCCAGAATCTTGTGCTGACAGTAGAAGGGTACCCAGCCCCAGTTGTCGCGTATCTTCGACAGGTCGCCACGGTAGAGTGCCTGCCATGAGGCGTTAATGGGTTGCCCGCCGATGAAGCCGTAGAGCCCGGTATTGTCGTCATCGAACTGATCCTGGCAGTCCTTCATCACACCCAACATGTAGTCCAAGCGCTCCTTCAAACGGGTGCGCTGAACTTCGTCGTGACTGGCTGCGTAGGCCAGTGCCAGTGCCGACACATAGTGGCCGCCCACATGGCCGCTCAGGTCGAAGCCGGCATCGCCGCCCCAGTTCTTGAAGTTGGGGTGCTTCGTCTCCCAGCGGTAGTAGGGACTCTTGATGTCCTTGGTAGCCGACAGGCCTGACTGGCGGACGAAAGGCGTCAGCAGGCGGTCGACGTCGTACTGCATCAGCAGCTCGATGTTCTTGTCCAATGCCGTCTTCATGGGGCCGTCAGTCAGCGTCACCTGCTGCAGGTCGAAATGCTTCGGATAGAGCAGACTCTGTGCGGTCACGGTCATCGTTATGGTACATAAAAGACATGCCAAGTGTAAGATTCTCTGTCTCATTAATTGCTCATTTATAGTTTTATTGCACTATGCGGGGCAAAGGTACGAAAAAAGTGCGAGACCACCAAACGTCGGCCTATTTTTTGAGCAGACAAAGAATTATCAGCTTTTTCTTTGGCTGTTCCAGCATTATTTCATACCTTTGCAATTCAATGATATGAACAGCACCGTGGACCGCAGTTATTAGCGGTCCGTCATCAAAGAGCACATCCATGAAGAAAGAGAAGACTATAGACACGCAGATGATTGACCGCGCCATCCGTTTGGCCACCCAGGCCCATGAGGGTGTTGTCCGCAAGGGAACTGACCTGCCTTACATCGTACACCCATTGGAGGCGATGACCATCGTTGCCACCATCACCAGCGACCAGGAACTGATGGCTTCTGCCGTGTTGCACGACGTGGTAGAGGACGCAGGAATCAGTGTCGACGACATTCGTCGGGAGTTTGGCCAGCGTGTAGCTGACATCGTAGAGGCTGAAACCGACCAGGAAGTACCAGGACTAAGCCACATAGGGAGTTGGCAGCAACGCAAGCAAGCCGCCATCGAAAGGCTGGCTGTTGCCAGTCGCGACGCGCAGATTGTGGCTCTCGGCGACAAGCTGTCGAATATCCGCGGCATGGCTCGCAACCTAAACCAGATTGGCGACCGTCTATGGCAACGGTTCAACGAGAAAGACCCCGCCCGCCATGCGTGGTACTACAAACAGCTGGCCGTGAGTCTCAGTCCACTCAGCGACACAAGCGCATACCACGAGTTCGTTGAACTCGTGGCACAAGTGTTTCCAGACAAAAGACCGGAATAAGCAGAAATCACGGCTGCAGGACAATTGTCACTCCACGTGCCGCCTGGGCACCATAGACGAGGGCCGACTCGATGTCGGCTGTCTTGCTGGGTCCGCTGATAAAGGTGCCGAACTTATACTGCCGGAAATACTCCGAAGACGAGGCGATGCGGTCGTAGGCCTCATGCATATTGTTGACGATGTCGTCACGGCGCAGGACAATGACCAGCTGCTGCGAAGCGAAGCAGACGGCCTTCTCCTTCATCAGCTGTGGTACCCACACACAGGCATTCTCGGCAACGCCGATGCAGCCGCGGATGACACCCACATCGACCTTCATCAATTCGCGGACGTCGGCCACGGTGTCGGGATTGAGCTGAGCCTCAACGCCCGGCAGGTTACTGGCGATGATGAAGCCCCCACCTGCCTCCCCCGACTGGCCGGGGGCGTCGGCAACAGAATCGCCGACCGCAATTTGGCGGATGACGGCGTTCAGGTCGTCGCCAGCCTTCATCTCGACGAGCTTGGCACCGGCCGTCATCGTGGTTCGCCGACAGAACTCCTCAACAGGGTCGCTGAAGGTGACGGGCTTCAGCTGCGAGAGGTCGGGCATGTCGTAGGTCTCACGGGTATTCTTGCGCAGACGGGCAAGTATCTCTTCTCTTGAACTCATAGCAATCAATGTAATCTACTTTACTCCTTACTACTTCACTCCTTTACTCCCTACCCTTCAGCTCCTTACTCCATATCTGGTGGAACGACTTCTTGGGGAACTTCATCATTTTGTGGCCGTAGGCCCAGGGATTCAGTCCCGACTGGATGAGGGGACCGGGCACCCAGTTGACCATCGGCGAGAGACGCAGCGCACCCGTGTAGAGTGCCGGATGGTTGAACAGGAACGACATGCCTCGCGACATCATCTTCTTCATGGGGTCGGCATGGCCCAGCGAGTCGAGCTCCTGACGCCAACGGTAGACCTGCGAGGAGAGGTCGACCTTGACGGGACAGACATTGTCGCACGAGCAGCAGAGCGAGCAGGCCGACACGTTGTCGTAGTACTTGTCGCGGTCGCGCAGCATGCCGAGGTTGATGCCGATGGGGCCTGGGATGAAGTAGGTGTAGCTGTAGCCTGCCGAGCGACGGTAGACGGGACAGGTGTTCATGCAGGCGCCACAGCGCATACACTTCAGTGTCTGCCAGTGTTCAGGATTGCCGAGGATGTCGCTGCGCCCGTTGTCGACGAGCACGATGTGCATCTCGCCGCCCGGACGCGGGCCGCGGAAGTGGCTGGTGTAGACGGTGGTCTCCTGCCCCGTACCCGAACGGGCTACGAAGCGTTGGAACACGCCCATGGCCTTGTAGTCAGGGATGAGCTTCTCGATGCCCATCGACACGATGTGGAGCTTGGGCAGGCTGGTCGACATGTCGGCGTTGCCCTCATTGGTGCAGACCACGACGTCGCCCGTCTCAGCGATGCCGAAGTTGGCACCCGTCATGCCACAGTCGGCCTCGGCAAACTGCTGGCGCAGGTGCATGCGGGCCACGTAGGTCAGGAACGTGGGGTCGTTGGGGTCGTCGGCAGGTGAACCGCCGACCGCACTGTAGCCCTTGGCTATCTCGTCGAAGTCGGGGATGAGCTTGCGGAACGTGTCGCCGATGTCCTCGCGGTGGACGTGAAGCGCCGGCATGACGATGTGACTCGGTGCCAGCTTCATCATCTGCAGGATGCGCTCGCCCAGGTCGGTCTCTACGACGTCGATGCCGTGCTGCTCGAGGTTCTCGTTCAGATGGCACTCCTCGGTGAGCATGCTCTTGCTCTTGACCACCTTCTTGACGCTGTGCGCTGTCAGGATGTCGAGGACGATGCGGTTGTACTCGTCGGCATCCTGTGCCCAGTGTACGTGGACGCCGTTGCTGACGGCGTTCCGCTCGAACTTCTCCAGATAGTCGGCCAGATGGGTGGCCGTGTGCTTCTTGATCTGACTGGCAGCCTCGCGCAGGTCTTCCCACTCCGGCAGTGCTCGCGCCATGTTGTCGCGCTTCTGTCGCACGCCGAAGAACGTCTTGTCGTGGCGTGCCACGACATCGGGCTTCTGCTGGTAGGCCTTGGCGGCCTTGGAATGTTGTGTACTCATCTATTGATTGACAATTTGACGATTAACAATTAACTGATTACAGTCCGGCTGCAAGAATCTGAGCTACGTGGATGAACTTGATATTGATGCCTTCCTTCTCGGCCACGCCCTGCATGTGCATGAGGCACGACGAGTCGGGCCCCGTCACATAAGCAGCGCCCGTGGCAACATGGCGACGCACCTTGTCGATACCCATGCGACGGCTGACGGCCTGCTCCTCGACGGCAAACATGCCACCGAAACCGCAGCACTCGTCAGGACGGTCGGGCTCTACCAACTCGATGTCTTTGACCAGACGGAGCAGGTCGATGATCTTGTTGAAGCGGGGCACGTTGCGCTCCGAGAGCGACGAGAGTCCCAGCTCGCGCACGCCGTGGCAGGAGTTGTGGACGCTGACCTTGTGGGGGAAACGGGCAGGCAGGTGGTCGACCTTGACGACATCGTGCAGGAACTCCACGATATCCATGGTCTTGCCGGCAGCCTCGCAGCCATGCGGCTTATGGGGTCCATGGGACTTATGGGGCTCATTAGTCCCATTCAGCAGCCCCGGATGGAAGTAGCGCACGTAGGCAGCACAGCTGGCCGAGGGGGCCACCACGTAGTCGTAGGGAGTGAAGAGCTCGTCGAACTTCTTCGCCAGCGGTTCAGCCAGGTGCTCGAAGCCGGCGTTGCCCATGGGCTGTCCGCAGCAGGTCTGCCGCTCCGGATACTCCACGTCGAGTCCCAGCGACTTCAACAACCGGTATGTCGACACGCCCACCTCAGGGTAGAGCGCGTCGACGTAACAGGGAACGAATAGTCCTATTTTCATAAATGAAGAGTGAAAAGTGAAGAGTGAAAAATTTGCTTCCGCTATTCAATTTTACTCCCAAGTGTCCAAGTAGGTGACGTGTGTCACGAGGTACTCGTCGACGCCATGCTTGCCGTCGGCACCGCCGATACCACTCTTCTTTACACCGGCGTGGAAGCCCTGGATGGCCTCGAAGTGCTCGCGGTTGATGTAGGTCTCGCCGAACTCCAGTTCGCGGCAGGCCTTCACGGCGGTGTTCAGGTCGTTGGTGAAGATGCTCGAAGCCAGACCATATTCGCAGTCGTTAGCCATAGCAATGACCTCGTCGAGGGTTTCAAACGTAATCAGCGGGATGACAGGACCGAAGGTCTCCTCGTGGATGATGTCCATGTCCTGACGGCAGTCGTCGAGCACGGTGGCAGCATAGAAGTAGCCCTTGGTGCCCACGCGGCTACCACCACAGAGCAGCTTGGCACCCTGCTTGATGGCACGCTCCACCTTCTCGGTGACACTCTCCAAGGCACGCTGCTCTACCAGCGGACCCATATCGACGGTCTCATCGGCGCAGGGGTCACCCACCTTGACGGCCTTCATCTTGTCGACCAGAATCTTCGTGAAAGCATCCTTCACCTCTTTCTGCACATAGACGCGCTCGGCGTTGTTACAGATCTGACCGTTGTTGCCGATACGGCTGTCGACAATCCACTGGGCAGCGCGCTCCAGGTCGGCATCCTTCATGACAATGGCGGGAGCTTTGCCGCCGAGTTCCAGGCTGACCTTCGTGATATTCTTCGAGGCTGCGGCCATGATGCTCTCGCCGGCGCTGACAGAGCCAGTGACGCTGACGATATCAATCTTGGGCGAGCCAGCCATCTCGTTGCCGATGACAGAGCCCTTACCCGTGACGATGTTGATGACGCCGGCGGGCAGTCCCGTCTCGGCGACGACCTTGGCGAATTCCGTACAGTTCTCAGGCGTCAACTGCGAAGGCTTGATGACGATGGTACAGCCGGCAATCAGGGCTGCACCGGCCTTGCGGGCGATGAGGAAGAACGGGAAGTTCCAGGGCAGGATGCCTGCCACGACGCCGATGGGTTTCTTCGTCAGCAATATGGTCTCGTTGGGACGGTCCGAGGGAATGATCTCGCCCTCAATATGGCGGGCAAAGGTGGCCATGTACTCGAAGTAGGCGATGGTGGCACCTACCTCGATGGAAGCCCACGTGCGGGTCTTGCCCTGCTCGCGCATGATAATCTCGGTAAACTCCTTCTCGCGCTTCTTGATGCCCTCGGCCATCTTCAGCAGGTACTGGGCGCGCTCAATGGCGGGTGTCTTGCCCCATGCCTTCTGGGCGGCACGGGCAGCGTCGAGCGCACGATTCACATCCTCAATGGTTCCCTCAGGCTGACGGCTGATGACCTCCTCTGTTGACGGGTTTAACACATTAATCCACTGACCGTTCGAGCTCTCGCAGAACTGGCCGTTGATGTACATCTGTAAGTCTTTCATACGTGTATTGGTTTTTAGTAAATGGATAAGTAGTTTCTCGTTACTTGATGGCGCAAAGTTACGAAAAGTTTTCCATTTTACACCATCTTTATGTCTTTTTTCGCGCCGCAATTGCAAAAAAATGTCATAATTGCAGCCCTTTCGTATAGGAAGTCAATAATAATTCGTACCTTTGCCGTGTCAAGTATGACATTCAACGAAGTAATAGGACAGGAAGAGGTGCGCGAGCGCCTGCTGCAGATGACCCGAGAGGGTCGCCTGCCGCATGCTCTTATGCTCTGTGGTCCACAAGGCGTGGGCAAGAAGGCACTGGCCATCGCTTTCGCCTGTTATCTGTTGAACGAGGTACGAGGTGATGAATCGGAGCCCCCCATGCTCCGGAACCTGCAACACCCCGACCTGCACTTCACCTACCCCACCATCAAACTGCCATCGATGGGTAGCGACCACAAACCCGTGAGCGAGGACTTCGCCCATGAGTGGCACGAGCTCATCATGCAGGGGCCTTACTTCACCATGGATGAGTGGATGACGGCGATGGGCGGCGAGAACCAGCAGGCCATCATCACTGCCGGCGAGAGCGACTCACTGGTGCGCAAGCTCAGTCTGAAGTCGAGCCAGGGCGGCTACAAGGTGAGCGTCATTTGGCTCCCCGAGCGCATGAACATCGAGTGCGCCAACAAGCTGCTGAAGCTTATCGAGGAGCCACCGCAGCAGACGGTGTTCATCATGGTGTGCGAAGAGCCCGACCGCCTGCTGGAGACCATCCGCAGCCGCGTACAGCGCATCGACGTGAAGAAACTGCCTGCCGAGACCATCTGTCAGGCGTTACAGGAGCGCCGAGGCGTCAGCGAGGAGGCTGCACGGCGCATCAGCCGACTGGCCGACGGCTCGTGGCTGAAAGCCCTGCAGGAGTTGCAGACGGGCACGGAGAACGAACAGTTCCTCGACCTCTTCATCTCGCTCATGCGACTGGCCTATCAGCGCCGGGTGCGCGACCTGCGCCGCTGGAGCGAGACGATGGCCGGCTTCGGCCGTGAGAAGCAAAAGCGCTTCCTGACATTCTTCCTGCGCATGGTTCGCGAGAACTTCATGTACAACTTCCAGCAGTCTGAGCTCTGCTACATGACGCAGGAGGAAGAGAACTTCGCCCGCAACTTCGCCCGCTTCATCAACGAGGCGAATGTACTGCCCATCACCGACCTGGCCAACCGCGCCATCCGTGACATCGGACAGAACGCCAACGCGAAGATCGTCTTCTTCGACTTCGCCCTGAAGATGATAGTACTGCTGATTCAAAAATAAGACCCATAAGTCCCATAAGACCCATAAGACCCATAAGACCCATAAGACCCATAAATAATAGAACAATGGAAAAAGAACTCGAGATAAGAACCGGCTGCGACCGCGGACTATGCCATCAGGCCATAGGCCGCCAGGACCGTCAGCTGAACACCTACGACTGGCTGGCCGACGTGCCGGGCAATGCCGACTCTACCGACTTGGTGGAGGTACAGTTCAAGCACACCCGCAAGGGCTACTACCACAACGTCAACAACCTGCCGCTGAAGAAGGGTGACATCGTGGCTGTCGAGGCCAATCCCGGCCACGACATCGGCGTCGTCACACTGACTGGTCGTCTGGTGAAAATCCAGATTAAGAAGGCTAACCTGAAGTCGGCCGACGACATCAAGCGCGTCTACCGTCTGGCACGCGACATCGACATGGAGAAGTTCCGTGAGGCCAAGGCCCGCGAGCACGAGACGATGATCGAGAGCCGTGAGATTGCCAAGGGGCTCGGTCTGCAGATGAAGATTGGCGACGTGGAGTACCAGGGCGACGGACAGAAGGCCATCTTCTACTACATCGCCGACGAGCGCGTAGACTTCCGCCAGCTCATCAAGGACCTGGCCGCCGCCTTCCACGTTCGCATCGAGATGAAGCAGATTGGTGCCCGTCAGGAGGCAGGCCGCATCGGCGGTACCGGTCCCTGCGGCCGTGAGCTGTGCTGCGCCACATGGATGAAGAACTTCGTCTCCGTGTCGACCAACGCCGCCCGCTTCCAGGACATCTCGCTCAATCCCCAGAAGCTGGCCGGTATGTGTGCCAAGCTGAAGTGCTGTCTGAACTATGAGGTCGACGACTACATTGAGGCAGGCCGACGTCTGCCAGGCCGCGATGTGATGCTGCAGACTCTCGATGCCGACTACTACCACTTCAAGAGCGACATCCTCGCAGGCATGGTCACCTACTCCACCGACAAGAACATTGCCGCCAATCTGGAGACCATCAGCGCCGAACGTGCCAGGCAGATTATTGACATGAACCGCCGCGGCGAGAAGCCCGAGTCACTCCATGAGGGCGGTAAGCCGAAACCCCAGAAGACGACCGTCGACCTGGCCGGAGGCGACATCAACCGCTTCGACAAGGTCAAGAAGAAGAAAAAGAAGAAAAAGCCCCAAGAGGGAAAACCTAAGAAGGATGAGAAGAAATAGGCTGTGGCCTTACTTGGTTCTTGCGGTTACAATGGCACTTTGCTGTTGTAACCGTAAGACCATATATCATCATTACGAGCACACGCCACTGGCTGGATGGGAGAAGTCTGACACTATCGTGTTCTGCGTTCCTCCCGTGCCTCAGTCGACAGTACTCCATGAAGAAGTGGAACTCCGCATCAGCAACCGCTACCCATTCATGGGGCTCAGTCTGGTTGTCGACCACACCACCCTGCCAACAGGTATTACCCGAAAAGCAGGGAAAGCCTTGCCTGCAGGTCTTGTGCGCACCGACACCCTTAACTGTAGTCTCGTCGGCGAGGACGGCAACTTCAAAGTCAAGGGCGTCGGCTACTATCAGTACCATTTCCACCTGACCGACATCAGCGTCAACAAGGGCGACTCACTGGTCATCGCCATCCGCCATGCCATGCGCCGCGAGACCCTGCCCGGCATCGCCGACGTAGGCATCAAGCTCCGCGCCTACTAACCTCCCCCCTCCCATTACTCATTTCTCATTACTCACCACCTTACGTCCTCCGACGATGTAGAGCTGTCCGCGCTGCATCTTGCTCACACGCTGACCCTTCAGGTTATAGATTCTCTGCTGGCCGGGACGGGTGGCGGGGATGTCGTCGATGCCGTTGGTCACGCCGGGAGCGAAGTCGATGGCGAAGGAGCGGACATTAGAGGCACTGCCCTCGAAGACGGCCTCGAAGGGTGAGGCCAGGCGCAGGTTACTGATGAAGCGGCTGCCGGGAGCCTCGCCGCCCGTGTTCGAGTGCAGGCGGTTCACGCTGTTCAGCGTAGCCACAGAGCCCGACGAACGTATCTTGCGGAACGTCGGTACGAAGGTGCGAGCGCCGGCGGTCACGCTATTCAACGATGTCGTCGGCTGTATCGTCACGTTGTTGGCCGTGAAGGTCACTTCGCCGGCTATGTTGTACTCAGGCAGGTAGCCCTCGTTGTTCGGCATACATATAATATAAGGTGTATTGGCCTTGATGCTGGCGGTCTTCACGAAACCGTCGGACGACATCGCGTAGAGCCAGAACGGACGGTTGTCGCTGTCGCTGCGATAGCTTGCGAAGGGAACCAGCACACGGCCGTCAGCATGGCGGATGGTCTCGACGTCGAACGGCAACGCCAGCGTCTCCCAGCCCTCACTCGTGCCAATGCCCGAGGTCATCTGGTAAGCGTGGGTGTAGCTCACGGCCTCTGCCTTGAACGCCACCGGACAGTGGAAGCCCTCGTTCTCCTGCAGCGTCAGCGTGCCCGTCATCTGGTAGCCGTCGCCGGTCTTCACTACGACATTAGTCACGTCAGACGGTGCCTGACTGGCATTGCTCACGTAGAGCAAGAAGTTCCGGCTACGGCCGCCTTGGTCGGGCAACACGTTGGTTGGCACATCCGAGTTGCTTTGCCAGACTAATGCCAGCAATCCGTCGTTGGCAAAGGCACTCTCGTAGAAGTTCGTCACCGACGTCGGCACCGTCACCGACGTCACGCTCGAAGCACCGGCGAATGCTCGCTTGGCCACCTCCGTCACCGTGTACTCCTTACCGTCGACGATGATGGTCTTGCGAATGGCAACATTGCCCTGGGCAGTGTTTCTTACACGCTGTACCTTAGCCACCGACTCGGCAGTGTTGTAGGCGTAGACAATGCCGGTCTCAGGGTCTTCCCACTGGCCGTTGGTGTCGTCTTCAATCACGGTGTACATCTCCGTCAGCACCTCGCTCGGCGCATAGCCAGTCTTCATAGCCACGGCTTTCAGCGTACAGCTTTCTTCCAGTATGATGGCATCCTCATACAGAGTGCTGGCCTCAGTGGGCACTGTGCCGTCAAGGGTATAGTAGATGGCGGCGTCCTCGACATCATCGCCCTGACTGTTCTTGGCGCTCAGCATGATCTCCGTGCCTTGTGCCACTTCGCCCGAGGTCATGTTCACCGTCAGCACCAGCTGCTCAGGCTTCGGCTCTACCCTCAGCGTGCCACTATTGTATGTCATGCTGTAGTTGCGGGCTTCACCTCCGCTGACGGTTATCGGGTATTCGCCGGGCAGGCTTTGTGGCGTCGCTGTGGTATTGGCCGTGGGCTTCACTGTCAGTACGTCCTCCGTCTCTCCGTTCTTGAAGCCGCCGTAGCTGACGGTCAGCACCGGCACGTTGTCGCCCTCGGTCATCGTCTTGTCGTCGGCAGTCACGGTCAGCGGGGCTTTGGTCACGGTCAGCGTGCCGCTCACAAGTACCAGGTTCGGGTAGTCGGCATTGTCTGCCGATATCCTGATTTCGTAGGTGCCTACAGGGGCATCCTTGCCAGCCTCGCAGGTGATTTCCGGTGTCCAGTCTATCGTGGCCCCCGTCACCGTGTACCCGAACGCCGGGTTGTCCTCGCCGTACTCGCGCTCGGCGTCGCTCACCATGACGACGATCTGGTCGGGCTCTGTCACCGTCAGCGTACCGTCCTGATAGGTCAGCTCGTAGTTCTGTGCCTCACCGCCGCCGACGGTTATCGGGTAGCTGCCGGGGGCGCTCTCAGACGTAGCCGTCGTGCTGGCCGTGGGCTTCACCGTCAGCACTTCTTCCGTCTCTCCGTTCTTGAAGCCGTTGTATGTGACGGTCAGCTTCGGTACGGCGTCGCCTTCCTTCATCACCTTGTTGTCGGCTTTCACCGTCAGAGGCGCCTTTGCCACCGTCAGCGTACCGCCGACGAGTACCAGATTCGGGTATTTGACGCCGCCAGTCTCTATCCTGATGTCGTAGGTACCAACGGATGCATCCTTCCCGGCCTCGCAGGTAATCTGCGGCGTGCCCTGTATGGCGCCGCCGGTCACGGTGTACTCGAATGTCGGGTTTTCTTCGCCGTACTCACGCTCTGCGTTCACCACGGCAATGGTTACCGGATCGGCCTCCGTCACCGTCATGGTGCCGTTCTCGTAGCTCAGCGTGTAGTTACGGGCATCGCCGCCATATACTGTTATCGGGTATTCGCCGAGTGCGCTCTCCGGCGTAGCCGTCGTGCTGGCCGTGGGCTTCCTCGTCAGCACGGCTTCCGTTTCGCCATTCTTGAAACCGCTGTAGCTGACGGTCAGCTCTGGCATACTGCCGGCCTGCTTCATCGTCTGGTCATCGGCCTTTATCAGTAGAGGCGCCTTGGTGACAGTCAGGGTGCCGCCGACGAGTATCAGGTTCGGATAGTCTATCTGGCCGGCAGCCACCTTGATCTCATAGGTGCCCACGGGCGTGTCCCTGCCAGCTTCGCAAGTGATTATCGGTGCCTCAGCTATCGTGCCGCCCGTCACGGTGTACTCGAACGTCGGATTGTCCTCGCCGTACTCGCGCTCGGCGTTCACCACGGCGATGGTTATCGGGTCGGCCTGTGTCACCGTCACGGTGCCGTTCACACGGTTCAACTCGTAGTTCTGAGCGTCGCCGCCTTCCACCGTTATCGGGTAGCTTCCCTCAGGGCTCAGCGATGTCGCCGTCGTGCTCACCGTGGGCTTCACAGTCAGTACGTTCTCAGTCTCGTTGTTCTTGAAGCCGCTGTATGTAATAGTCAGCTCCGGCACGGGGTCGCCCTGCTTCATCACCTTGTTGTCGGCCGTCACCGTCAGCGGTGCTTTCACTACGGTCAGCGTGCCGCCGACCAATGTCAGGTTCGGGTACTTGATGCTGCCGGCCGCTATCTTGATCTCATAGGTGCCCACCGTCGCCCACTTGCTGGCCTCGCACGTCAGCTTAGGCGTGCCCTCTATCATGCCGCCCGTCACGGTGTACTCGAACGTCGGGTTCTCGTCGCCGTAGTTGCGCTGGCTGTCTGTCACCATGATGGTCACCGGGTCGGCCTCCGTCACCGTCAGGGTGCCGCCCTCATAGCTCAGCTCATAGTTCTTGGCCTCGCCGCCGCTGACGGTTATGGGGTACTCGCCCTGTTCACTCTCCGATGTAGCTGTAGTCGTCACTATGGGCTTCGTGGTCAGCACGGCCTCGGTCTCTCCATTCTTAAAACCACTGTAAGTAATGGTTAGCTGTGGCACGGCGCTGGCCTGCTTCATCTCCTTGTCATCGGCTTTTACCAGTAGCGGCGCCTTCGTGACCGTCAGGGTGCCACCAACGAGTATCAGATTCGGATAGTCCAGCGTACCATTGGCTATCTTGATTTCGTAGGTACCTACGGCCGATGTCTTGCTGGCCTCGCAGGTTATCTGGGGCACACCCTCTGTCGTGCCGCCGCTCATCTCGTACTCGAACGTCGGGTTAGCGTCGCCATACACGCGCACCGTGTCCTTCACAGTCACCGTGATCTGGTCCATCTCCTCCACCGTCAGCGTGCAGCTGTAGCTCTGGCCGTCGCTGCCCGTCATCGTGATCGTCGTCGTGCCTACCTTCACGCCCGTCACCAGGCCGTCGGCACTCACCGTAGCCACGCTCGTATCGGCCGACTTGAAGGTGTATTTCGTGCTGCCGGTAGCCAGCGACATGTCAATCACATAAGTATCCCTTTCCTTGATGGTCGTGTCAGGCAGATGCATGAACAGTTCACTGCACTCGTCCATCAACCTATCTTCCTGATTATATACCACGACACGCTCAGCATGCAAACCGGGATTCAGCGTCGACACATCGTGGTTCCATACTATCAGTCCTCCTGCTGGTGGTAGGGGCTTTTCCTCCACCTGCACACTGTCAATCAAGGCTACACACCTCAAATCAACAACGGGGATGATGGGTTTCATGAAGTAGGCTGTCTCTGCTGGTGACAGTACCTCTCCATCTATACAATAATGCACACGGTGCAGGCCACCTCTCAGGCCACTGACATCCAATACCAATCCCCCACCCGACAGTTTACCCCGAACAGCATGTTCAAGGTCTTCATCAATCCAACAACAATAGCTATCCGACGAGCCTCCACTAAGTGGTGTAAACGGTTTAATGAAGATGGCCGTCTCAGTAGAGCCGAGGTTACCGTCTGTATCCGACAAAGCATAGTGCAGAGTGTGAACGCCCTGTTTCAGCGTAGAGACGTCGAGGACTATCAGGCCATTAGCAGGCATGTCGTCTCGTTTGGAGTTGGCATAGTCTTCATCAAACCAGTAGCAGTAGCTATTAGCCGTACTTCCTGACAACGACGTGAACGGTTTGATGAAAAGGGCGGTCTCAGTAGGGCTGATATTCCCGTCAGTGTCTGACAGGGCATAGTGCAGAGTGTGGACGCCCTGTTTCAGCGTAGAGACGTCGAGGACTATCAGGCCATTAGCAGGCATGTCGTCTCGTTTGGAGTTGGCATAGTCTTCATCAAACCAGTAGCAATAGCTATGAGCCGTACTTCCTGACAAAGAAGTGAACGGTTTAATGAAAAGGGCCGTCTCAATGAGGTTTGGGATTCCTTCTTCATCCGTCAACAGGTAGTGCAGAGTGTGCACACCCTGCTGGAGTGACGAGACATCGATGTCCAGTCGCCCTGTTGTCGTGTTTGTCTGCTCCCACTCCGCCTGAGTCTGTTCGTCAAACCAGTAATAGGCAGTCTGACTTCTGACTACACAAACAGAGATGAGTGTCAGCAGTAAGAATAGAACCCTTCGCATGCAGTCCTCTATTATTCAGAAGTAGTATTACCGTTCGTCACCTCCACCTCTACGTTCAGCTTATTCTCAGTATCCGAGGACTTCGCCACATTGAACTTAGTTATACGTGGTCCTTCGGGTATGGGATCGTAAGGATATGTCCCACCATACATACCGACTTCTGTTCCGTCGGAACTTGACACCGCAGCTTTAGCTTCGTCAGTAAGTTCGTAAAAACTATCGTCTTTGAACATCCATTTGCTCACGTAAGAATAACAATTCGTTCTTTGCACGTTACCCAAAATATTATTAGAGCCGCTCTTGACAAAGCTCAAGCAATTAGTGGCAGAGCAGGTGTTACCTGACTGAATATAAGGGCTTGACCCTGAAGCGCACAAAACACTATTCACGAATGTGCCTGTATAACAATAAGAAAAATCTGCCGAAATAGTACAATTTATGAATGAGATAGAAGAGCCGCTAGCAATGGAGAAATTACTAGAGCTTGTTCCTGCCTCAATCAAGCAATTCTGATAACATGCCATATCGCCTGACTTATGGTAAAGGTATGACATTCTACACTGCAGGAAGGTTACGTTCTTACAATTGGCTAAGCCAGAAGAATTATAGAAAGTTGTCCCATTGAACCTACACTTCACAAAGTTCGAAGAGCTTAAGACCTTTTGTAGATACAATCCCTGCATAAAGTTCACATTCATCACATTCAGCACGCCATCAACAGCAATCGTAATATATGATGTACTACTGCATGCCAAAGACGTCCTTTTTGTATGTTTACCATTAACATATTCCATGCCCGCCCCGATAATTGACACGGCCTTATCAATGGTTGTTACATCAAAGACACCGTCAGACAAGGTAATCACGTCTCCGTCGGCTGCAGCTGTTAAGGCTTCTTTCAACGCAGTACCACCATAATACGCTGTGATGGTCTTGTCGTGGGTCAGCGTAGCCACCTGCTGTGCATAAGTCACCATCGCTGTAGCCATGATGGCTAACATCAAAAGGAATCGTTTCTTCATATTCTTCATTGTCGTTATGTTTTTAGTTATTCTTATCTACTTAATAGCTTCCTTCCATCCACGATGTAGAGCTGCCCGCGCTGCATGGTGCTCACGCGCTGACCCTTCAGGTTGTAGATTCTCTGCTGGCCACTGCGGCTCGTCGGCACCTCATCAATGCCGTTGGTCACGCCGGGAGCGAAGTCGATGGCGAAGGAGCGGACATTAGAGGCACTGCCCTCGAAGACGGCCTCGAAGGGTGAGGCCAGGCGCAGGTTACTGATGAAGCGGCTGCCGGGAGCCTCGCCGCCCGTGTTCGAGTGCAGGCGGTTCACGCTGTTCAGCGTAGCCACAGAGCCCGACGAACGTATCTTGCGGAACGTCGGTACGAAGGTGCGAGCGCCGGCGGTCACGCTATTCAACGATGTCGTCGGCTGTATCGTCACGTTGTTGGCCGTGAAGGTCACTTCGCCGGCTATGTTGTACTCAGGCAGGTAGCCCTCGTTGTTCGGCATACATATAATATAAGGTGTATTGGCCTTGATGCTGGCGGTCTTCACGAAACCGTCGGACGACATCGCGTAGAGCCAGAACGGACGGTTGTCGCTGTCGCTGCGATAGCTTGCGAAGGGAACCAGCACACGGCCGTCAGCATGGCGGATGGTCTCGACGTCGAACGGCAACGCCAGCGTCTCCCAGCCCTCACTCGTGCCAATGCCCGAGGTCATCTGGTAAGCGTGGGTGTAGCTCACGGCCTCTGCCTTGAACGCCACCGGACAGTGGAAGCCCTCGTTCTCCTGCAGCGTCAGCGTGCCCTGCATCTGGTAGCCGTCGCCGGTCTTCACCAAGACTTTACTCATACCATAGGGTGCCTGTCCGGCCCGGTTCACATAGAGCAGGAAGTTCTTGCTGCGCTCGCCCTCCTCGGGCAGGATGTCGGCAGGCACGTCAGCGTCGCTCTGCCACACCAGTGCCAACAGCCCCTTGTTCGAGAAGGCTGCTTCGCCAACCGTCGTCACCGACGCGGGAACGGTCACCGACGTCACGTCGGCGGCTCCGGCGAAGGCATTACCCGACACCTCCGTGACCGTGTACTCCTTGCCCATATAAGTAAACTTATCGTGAATGATGACATCGCCGGTCGCCGTGGTCTTGACAAGCTGGACCTGGGCCGACGGATTACCGGTATTGAACGCATAGACCACAGCATTCTCAGTGTCTTCCCAAACCGCATCGACAGGTCCGTCATAGACAACCATCACCTCACAGCTTGCCGAGAGGCCGTTTTCCGTTGTCACGGTGATGATGGCAGTGCCCTGTGCCACACCAGTCACCACGCCATCGCCATCGACCGTAGCCACCTGCTCGTTGTCCGAGCGCCACATCAGCACACTTTCAGCATCAGCAGGCACAAAAGCCGTGCTGAGTTTGATGGTACCACCTATTGCAATCTTCACTTCATCATTAAGTATCGACACGGCAGTGGGGTCGCCTTCCTGAACGATGTTCTGGAAGTTCTTCCAGCCTTCCCGGGCCTGGTACAACACACGCGTCCTCCTCGGCACAATGAGGGTGCCGGCGTAGGTGTCGGCATCGAACGTATTGGCGTCGATGTCGAAAGGCGACTCGATATGGGAAATCACGGTTTTCAATTGACTGCAATAGCGGAACACGTCGTAGCCGATGGTCGTTACGGTACTGGGGAACGTCACTGAAGTCAGTCCACTACAGTTCCTGAAGGCATAATTGCCGATGGTAGTAACGCCCTCGGGAAGAATAACAGTCGACAACGCGCTGCAAGCACGGAAAGCATTCCATCCGATGGATGTGACGTTACTGGGAATCGTCACAGATGCCAGACGGTAGCAACCGTTAAATGCATCGTCGCTGATGAGGGTCAAACCCGTGAAATACTGCAGCTCGTCGAAGGACGACACTTTACCATTGTTCTTGAATACGGCTCCCAAGTCCTTCACCGCCGCAGCCTCAGACTCCGACAATTCTCCGTCATCATTAAGATCCCAGTTCTCAACACACAAGCGCTTCACCTCAGCATCGGCGAAAGTAATGATCTTCTGCTCTTCCTGAACCTCTTGTGTGAGAGTAAGGGCGAGCAGCAGGTACTCGTTCCAGAAGCCAGCCGACTGGTCTTCCTCGAAACGAATGACATAGTTACCCTCCTTTGAGATGCGAAACGACAGCACTTGCATGCGTGCCGAAGAGACATTGGCCGACAAAGAGCCATTGGCATTGGGGGCTGCCTGATAGGTGCCTGTCTTAATGGCACTATTAGCGGAGTTCAGAATCTTCACCTTATACTGCGGTGTTCCTTTCCATGCGGCCATTGCGAAGGAGAGTTTATAGTCGCCTGCCGTCAGCCTCAACGGGAACTCACTTTGGCGTCCATACTCCGCATAGCCGGTACGCCAGAAAAGGGCCTTACCCTGATAACCAGTAAAGCCGACATACGTACGTGAGCCACCTGTAGCTTTGTCAGGATATTGATTCACATACTGCTCGTCATAGTAGCAGTACCAGCCCGGAGGCAAATAATCAGCCTTGACATCAGAGAGGTCAAGTCGGTAAATCTCCTTTTCGTACGCCCTACCAGTAAACGGCAGGAGGAGCGTGAGGAGTATCGTGGTGAGTAGCTTCTTCATATTCTTTAGTTTTTATGTCTTTTTACTTTGCCATTGCTTTCTTGCCACCCACGATGTAGAGGTTACCCTTCCGCATCGTGCTCACACGCTGTCCCTGCAGGTTGTAGATGCGCGGCGAGCCGGCGTGGCGCGTGGCGGGAACCTCGTCGATGGCGTTCACGCCGTCGGCGCTGAACTGCAGTCCGAACGAGCGGACGGCGTCGGCACTGCCCTCAAACACGGCCTCGAAGGGTGACGCCAACCGCAGGTTGCTGATGAAGCGGCTGCCGGGGGCCTCGCCGCCGGTATTCGAGTGCAGCCGGTTCACGCTGTTCAGCGTGGCTACCGAGCTCGAAGAGCGGATCTTGCGGAACGTCGGCACGAAGGTGCGGTCAGCGGTCGATGCTGTCGCGAGCGCCGCCGACGGCAGAATGGTGGCGTTGCTGGCCGTGAACGTCACCTCGCCGCCCACGTTGTACTCAGACAAGTAGGCATCATTGTTGGGCATGCTGAGGATATAGGGCGTGTTGGCCTGGATGCGGCCTGCCTTGACAAAGCCGTCGGTCGACAGCGTGTAGAGCCAGAACGGGACGTTGCCACTGTCGCTGCGCCATGAGGCGAAGGGCACCAGCGTGCGGCCGTCGCTGTGGCGGATGGTCTCCACCTCGAACGGCAGCGCCAGCGTCTCCCAACCCTCGCTGCTGCCGAGGCCAGTGGTCATCGTGTAAGAGTGGGTGTAGCTGACGTTGGCGGCACGGAACGCCACGGGACAGTGGAAGTCATCGCCGTCGGTCAGCGTCAGCGCCTCGGACATCTCGTAGCCGTCGGCCGTCTTCACCACAATGTTACCCATGCCGTAGGGTGCCTGACCGGCACGGTTCACGTAGAGCAGGAAATTCTTGCTGCGGTTGCCTTCCTCGGGCAGGGCGTCGGCTGGCACCTCGATGGCGCTCTGCCAGATGAGTGCCAGCAGGCCGTCGTTGGCAAAGGCACTCTCACCCACCGTCGTCACCGTCGAAGGCACCGTGACCGACGTCACGTTCGACGCACCGGCGAAGGCGCGCTTTGGGATTTCCGTCACCGTGTAAGTCTTCCCTTCGACGGTGATGCTCTCGCGGATGTCGACATGACCCTGTGCCGTGCTCCTCACACGTTGCACCTTAGCCATCGGGTCTCCAGTATTGAAAGCATAGACAACGCCCGACTCATCGTCCTCCCACTGAAGGTCGCTATCGTCATCGATGACGATGTAGGCGAGACGCAGAACGTCGCTATGGGTATAGCCGTCCTTGTAAGCCACAGCCTTCAGCGTCATGCTCTCGTTGACGGTGACGACGCCCTCGTAGCGGGTGCTCTTTTGTGTCGGCGTGCGACCGTCGGTGGTATAGTAGATGTCGGCACCGTCGACGGTCTCGCCGTCCTCATCCTGCACCGCCAGCGTAATCTCAGTACCCTTAGCCACCTCGCCAGCCTGGAGGTTGGCCACGACGACCAGCTGTTTCTCGCCGTGCTCCTGCTGTCTCTCCGTCACGGTCACCTTGCAGGTAGCAAGGAAGCCATTGTCGGTGGTCACCATGATAGTAGCCGTGCCCACGGACACGCCGACCACAGTACCCTCGCCATCGACCGTCGCCACGCTCTCGTCATCCGACAACCACGTCAGCTCAGTATCGGCATCGGCAGGACTAACGGTCGCCACAAGTTTCGCGTCGTCGCCTTCAGTCAGCGTGAGTTCGCTCGCCGACAGCGTCACGCCGGTAGCAGCTACCTTATTTATAGAATAGGTGGTGCTCAACTCGCCCTGTACGTAGCCATCCTTCATGGCCAAGGCCTTCAGCGTCACGGCCTCAGTCAGCACGATGGGCTGATCATAGCGCGTACTCTTCGCCGACGGCTCGCTGCCGTCAAGCGTGTAGTATATCTCCGCATCGGTCACATCTTCGTCCAAATCATCCTTCACGCTAAGCGTCACTGCGGTACCCTTATCCACAGCGCCGCCCTCGGGCGTAGCCGCCATTAAGAGTGTCGGTACACGCTTCGGCTCAACTGTAACCTTGCACGTCGCGCTAAGTCCGTTGTCTGTACTCACCGTGATTGTCGCTGTGCCAGGTGCAACGGCATGCACCTCGCCATTCTGATTCACCGTGGCGACGCTCTCGTCATTCGACGACCATGTCAGCTCGGTGTCGGCATCCATAGGACTGACGGTAGCCACGAGTTTTGCGTCGTCGCCTTCGGTCAGCGTGAGGTCACTCGCCGACAGCATCACGCCGTTAGCAGCTATCTTATTTATAGAATAGGTGGCGGTCAACTCGCCCTGTACGTAGTCCTCCTTCATGGCCACGGCCTTCAGCGTCACGGCCTCAGTCAGCGTAATGGGCTGATTATAGCGCATACTCTTTACCGACGGCTCGCTGCCATCAAGCGTATAGAACACCTCCGCATCCGTCACCACTTCGTCCAAATCGTCCTTCACGCTAAGCGTCACTTTGGTACCCTTATCCACAGCACCGCCATCGGGCGTGGCCGTCAAAAAGAGTGTCGGCACACGCTTCGGCTCGACTGTTACCAGGCACTCAGCACTAAAGCCGTTGTCTGTCGTCACCGTGACTGTTGCTGAGCCAGGAGCAACGGCATACACCTCACCAATCTGACTCACTGTGGCCACTTTCTCATTACTCGACGTCCACGTCAGGGTGGGCATAGCGTCAGCGGGACTCACCTTAGCCGTTAATATAGTCTGCTGACCTTCCGTAAGCGTTACAGCTGACTGCGACAACGTGACACCCGTTGCAGGGATAGTCATCTCCACAATCTCCTTGAAATCCTTCCAGTAAGGTGCCGCCTCGTATGCCGCCTTGGAGCCGTATGGGACATAGAGGGTGGCGTTGCTGGTTCGATCGAAGAATG
Organism: uncultured Prevotellaceae bacterium; assembly: GCA_947169245.1. Classification (GTDB taxonomy): domain Bacteria; phylum Bacteroidota; class Bacteroidia; order Bacteroidales; family Bacteroidaceae; genus Prevotella. Next base: position 2,189 of record CAMVPA010000014.1, on the reverse strand, counting down.
TACTCTCATCTATGGATAATGGGGTTCTATTTTCTACTGTAACAGATGTCAAACCACTGCAGTGAGAAAAAGCCCAACTGCCAATTGACGTCACGCTCGAAGGAATTGTCAACGCTGTCAAGCCACTGCAACCCTCGAAAGCGAACCTGCCAATCGAGGTCACACCCTCAAGAATTGTCAACGACGTCAAGCCACTGCAACCCTCGAAAGCTCCTTCGCCAATCGACGTCACGCTTGAAGGAATCGTCAGCGACGCCAAGTCATTGCACTCATAGAAAGCAGACCGGCCAATCGAGGTCACACTTTCAGGAATCGTCACCGACGTCAATCCGAGGCATCTCACGAAGGCACAATCGCCAATTGACGTCACGCCCGAAGGAATAACTGTGTTGTTACATCCTGAAATCAACGTATTATCAGAAGTCTCAATAATAGCATTGCAATTATCACGGGAATCATATATCGTATTGCCGCCTTCAACTATAATAGACGTCAAACCGCTGCATTCCAAGAATGCACAATCGCCAATCGACGTCACACTCGAAGGAATCATCACCGACGTCAAGCCACTGCAACCCTCGAAAGCATGTTGGCCAATCGACGTCACACTCAAAGGAATCGGCAACGACGTCAAACCGCTACAGCAAGAGAAAACATATTCGCCAATCGACGTCACACTCGAAGGAATCGTCAACGACGTTAAGCCGCTGCAATGATAGAAAGCACTACCTCCAATCGACGTCACGCTCGAAGGAATCGTCACCGACGTCAAACCGCTGCAACGAAAGAAAGCACTACCTCTAATCGACGTCAAACCCGTGAAATACTGTAGTTCGTCGAAGGACGTGATTTCCTCATGACCTTGGAACACACTACCTAAGCCCTTAACTGCAGCTGCCTCGTCCTTCGAAAGCACACCGTCGTGGTTGGTATCCCAGTTCTCCACGCACAACGCCTCAACCATAGCGTCGGCGAACTCCACGACTTCGAAGTCACCATACTCCACAATCTCCTTGAATTCCTTCCAATATTCAGCCGCCTGATATGCTGCCTTACTACCTGCGGGAACATAAAGGGTGGCATTAGCGCGATTTGAGAAAACACCTGAGGTAATCGCTATCGGAGTCTTACTCTCCACCGTAACAGACGTCAAACCGCTACAGCCTTGGAAAGCATCTTTGCCAATCGACATCACGCCCGAAGGAATTGTCAACGATGTCAAACTGCTGCAATAGCCGAGAGCTCGATTGCCAATTGATGTCACGCTTGAAGGAATTGTCAACGATGTCAAGCCACTGCAAGCCCAGAAAACATCACCGGCAATTGATGTCACGCTTGAAGGAATTGTCACCGATGTCAAGCCGCTGCAACCATAGAAAGCCCCTTCGCCTATCGATGTCACGCCCTCAGGAATCGTAACCGACGTCAAACCGTTGCAGCCAGAGAAAGCATCAGAGCCTATAGATGTCACACTCGTAGGAATCGCCAACGATGTCAAGCCGCTGCAATATTGGAAAGCCCGTCTGCCTATCGAAGTCACGCCCTCAGGAATCGCAACCATCGTCAAACTGCTACAATTAATGAAAGCATTATCGCCTATTGACATCACACCTTCAGAAATAGTCAAAGAAGTCAAACCGCTACACCCACCGAAAGCACGATAATCTATCAACGTCACGCTCGAAGGGATCGTCAATGATGTCAAGCTGCTGCATTCAGCGAAAGCAGACTCTCCAATTGACGTTACGCTCGAAGGTATCATCAACGACGTCAAGCCGCTGCAACCATCGAAAGCATGATTGCCAATCGACGTCACGCCCTCAGGAATCGACAACGATGTCAAACTACTGCATTCAGCGAAAGCAGACTCTCCAATTGACGTTATGCTCGAAGGAAGCGTCAACAAGGTCAAGCCGCTGCAGCCAGAGAAAGCATGATTGCCAATCGACGTCACGCCCTCAGGAATCGACAACGATGTCAAACTACTGCAACCAGAGAAAATCCCTTCTCCAATCGACATCACGCTCGAAGGAAGCGTCAACGACGTCAACCCGCTGCAATTCTTGAAAGCCTCTTCGCCAATCGACATCACGCTCGAAGGAAGCGTCAACGACGTCAACCCGCTGCAATTCTTGAAAGCCTCTTCGCCAATCGACATCACGCTCGAAGGAAGCGTCAACGACGTCAAC